>NZ_AUIY01000020.1 GCF_000423945.1 Butyrivibrio sp. XPD2002
TTTGTTGCACAAGACCGGCAAGCGAATGGATGCTTGCATACAAATTCATTTGCCGGTTGTAAGAACATGGAGCACGAAGTGCGGAATGTTCGTGTGCGAAATCGAGTAGGAGTCAGCCTACTCGATTTATAAAAGATTAGAAGCCGAGAGAATCGTTAACAAGGATTACATGGATTCTTCCTTCATGTCTGGAATATCTTGTCATAAGGAACTGACAGCAGATAGTGTCGGGAGACTTACAATCCATGCAGCTTCCGGTCTTTGCGCAGGGAGTTGAAAGTCCAAAGCGCTGTGCATTTATGGGAGCAGCCACATTGCGGGCTCTTTTCAGTGCGCTGTCCACATCGGGACATACCTTGTTCATGCCGACGATAAATACTACCTTTTTAGGACCCTGGCAGATGGCTGAAACTCTGTTTGAGTTACCATCGATGTTTATGAGAACTCCGTCCTCGGTCATGGCGTTAGCACTTGATAAAAATATGTCTGCGTCATAGGCAGCGAGCATAGCTGCACGCTTATCCTCAGCAGCATCGCGGTCTATGAAATTGTAATCGGAGGTTTTAAGAGCATCCACAAGACCTATTTCGTGGGCACTCATGGCGCCTCCCATGGCAATGGAGCTTCCCTTGGGGATAAGCTCAAGAGCAAGCTTTAATGCTTCTTCCTTGGTCTTTGCGTAGTATCCGCTCATGTTCCTTGATTCAAGTCCGCTTATGATCTTTTTTGCCAGAAGATCATTTCTCTTAGTTATCATTTCGTTCATTTCCTTCTCCTCCCTGATTTTGATGTTATGTAATTAGCTGTTATAGGAATAGGGCCCATGATAACGGGGTTTTCCTTTAGTTAACTTGCCGTATTCTATGGCCTCGGTGGGACACATGCTGATGCAGGCCATACAATGAGTACACTTTGATCCCCAGACGGGCTTATTGTCCTTTAGCGATATATTTCCAAAAGGACAAAGAGATACACACTTTCCGCAGCCTATGCATTTATCTGTGACATGGAAGGCCTTGGATTTCATGAAGTATTTGCAATACAGATTAAGAACGGGAACAGTCATCCTGTACTCGAAGTTACTGATTTTTGTTTGAGGCAGATCCTTTCCTGCTTTAATATATTCAGAAATTTCACGAATGCTTTCCGGAGCATTTTTTATTTTGTCCCTGCATATTTCCTCGGAATCAGCCTTGAAATAGGTAATGTAATTTTGCGGCATTATCATAGGTGCGGTGCCCTTATATTCAAAACCTTTTTCAGATGCGATATTCATGCAGAAAACAGGAGATGCGCTCATACTTGCTGCGCAGCACATGATGAAATATGCTTTGGAGTTTTTGGGAAATTCTGAGCGTTTAATGAAGTCTGTCAGGCACTGGGCAGGAGCTGCTACATAGACGGGCGCAATAAAGATATAGGGACCCTCTTCTGTAAATGTGTGTCCTTTTCCTGTGCGGACAGATTCGAAAATATCAAAGGTTTCATCGCCGGTGAATTCAGCCAGCTTTTCTGCGATAAAACGGCTGTTACCTGTTCCTGTAAAAAATACAATCATTCAGATACCTTTCCTCATAAGTTTATATGATAAATAGTATAACACTATATCGCAGGCAAAGTATATGATAGCATAAGGGGGAAGAAAGGATTGGGGATAGCTGCATGAAAGAGATGATGACAACGGGGGAACTGGCAAGAGTAGCAGGTGTATCGCAGAAGGCACTGCGAATATATGATGAAAAGGGGCTTCTCAGACCGGTTGGATATTCAGAGGGCAATTACAAGCTCTATGACAAGAACTCGCTTATGGTGCTTGAAAAGATCATTGCTCTTAAGCATGTGGGCTTTAGCCTTGACGAAATAAAGAGCCATCTTGAAAACAATGAACAGGAATCTATTGAGGAGACTCTTAAGAATCAGCTTGAGCTTATGGAAAGAAGAATCTATGAGATGCAAAAAGCCCATGACTGCATAAAGGTAGCGCTTGCGAGATTAGATGAAGAGTCTGACTGGGACAATGTCGCTGATGTCATAAAAAAGATGGAGATGGCTCAGGGGCAGGACGAGAGAAGATGGTATGCCGCAAATCACACTGTTGATGGTATAGAGTGGTACGTTAAGATATTCGATTCACTTAGGTTTACTGAGGGTGAGAAGGTCTTGGATCTTGGCTGCAGCTATGGACTTTTATGGCGGGAAAACTGGGATAAAATTCCGGAAAACTTCCTTGTTGACGGCGTTGATATTCATGAGAGCTGGGCTGACGATTTCGCAAAGTTTTTGGAAGAGCAGAAGGAGACACTTCCCGCAGGAACGATAATCAATATGATATTTAAAAATCTGGAGGACAAGGAAACCTGGGATGAAATCGGTAAAACGCGTTATGACCGGATTGTGGCGCATTACCTATTATCCTATTTTGAGCATCCGGAAATCATTGTAAAAAAAGCTGCAGAAGTTCTTGCCCCTCATGGATTTTTGTCCTTTACATATTTTGGAACAGGAATAGAGCATGACTATTGGGAGAGATTTTTTGATGAAAACGGTTTTGATAAGTCCTTTGTGTCAAAAAGGGAAAACGACCTGATAAATAGGGAGAATGAATTTATAAAATTGATTTCCGAGGACTTTTCAAAGGTAGAACGGGTTCATCTTCCGGGCCCGATTTACTATGACGATTCCGAGATTTTATTTGAAAGGCTTGTGAAGCATTACAAGGATGGGAATAAGTACCTTTTATCCATTAAAGACAGGCTCCTTCAGTGTTTTGACAGGAAGATCGAGGAGGATGGCAAGATAGTAGTTGATACAGACTCTACCTTTGTTCACTGCTACAAATAGAAGCGTAAAAAAAGAAGATCGCTATGATCTTCTTTTTTATACACATATTTATTCTTCAACTCTGGGATACTCCCATTCGCACACATAACCCTTTATCCAATTTCTCGTATAGTTATAATCTCCAAGGTCATTCCACTGATAATTAAGACGGGCATTCCACATTTCAAGATATAATTCTCCATTACCATATCCGGGATTTTCTGTAGGCCTCTGCCAGTTGGTATAATCAAACGACTCACCGGTAACTCATTTCCAGTCTTTACTCATATCATCATCACGGTATCCGCCAAGCCAGTATCCGGGTTTGACTGTCTCATTACCAATAAGTGTGCCGATAAATGCATTTTCCATTGCTGTAGTTACGGTAGCAAGATGTCCACCAAGCTTTTCACACTCAGTTTTTGCTGTGTGCCAATCCATAACACCATAATAAATTTTATAAGAATGTCCTTCATAAAGCTGTGCATCTTCAGGAACATTTTCATGAATGGTCTTCTTTTTCTCCGGCGGAGTTACAGGCTTTGGTTCTTCAGCCTTTTTCTGAACAGTTACTGAAAGCTTATATTTCTTACCCTTGTACTTGGCGATTATCTTTGTAGAGCCCTCAGCTACTCCGGTTACAACGCCCTTTTTGGAAACCTTGGCAATCTTCTTATTCTTTGAAGACCATTTGATATGCTTATTCTTAATTGCCTTCTTGCCTGTATAAAGCTTTATACGCTTCTGCTCACCAATTGTTATGGTTTGTGTCTTTTCCTGAAGCTTGGTTTTAGCCTGGGCTTCAAGTCCTGTAAAACCACAAACCACAATAATCATAATTGTGATGATGGATAAAAATTGAACTACGCGACTCATTACTTTTTTCATACGAAATCCTCCATTTGAAAATTTTCCCCAAGAGAGATTTTACTATTATTTGGCGCTGTTGTCTTAAGAAAAATACTATCTGATATATTTTTTTGACATGTAAGCGTTATAGGGATATCATTACTACAATATATTTCATTTAGGAGCACTTATGAATCAGCGTTATATGTATAACTACATGGAGATGATGTACAGACATATTTGCTTATAGCAGAGGTTACTTACACAGCTATAAGCCAATAGGTCTTATTTGTCTGTGTAGGTTTTGTATTAGATGATTTTTGGAAAGCACACCAGACAGATAAATTTTAACTGGCTGATGTGCTTTTTTGGTATGAAAAACAAGGAGGGTTTTGAAGATGAGTATTAATGGAAAAGAACTGGACGAAATATATCAGAGGCAGTATGCAGGTGCTTTTGAGGAGGAACGTCTTACTTATACAAAGGCAAATGAGACAGAGTTCATATTGACCATGCATTATATTCATAAATATCTTCAAAAGGGAGCAAAAGTCATCGATATTGGCGCAGGATGTGGAGCGTATACCAAAGCTGTTTCGGAAGAAGGCTATTTAGTGGATGCCATAGATCTTCATGAGGACAATGTCTCAAGAATGAAAGAGCTTTTTGGGGATGCAGAGAATGTCAATGTTTATCAGGGAAATGCTCTGGATTTAAATGAGTTTCCGGATGACAGTTATGATCTGGTACTTTTAATGGGCCCGGTATATCATCTTCATAATTTCCAGGATAGAGTTGCAGCTATAAAAGAGGCTTTGCGTGTTGCAAAGAAGGGAGCGCCCGTTTTCGTGGCATTTGTTTTGCAGGATGCACCTCTCATTGAGTATATATTCCAGAGCGAAAACCCTGCTGAGGAGATAAAGGAAATCGGATATATAAGAGAGACAGCGCAGGTTACTGAAAATACCGGATCATCTATTTTCCTTCATACCATAGCTACAATCGATGAATTAACTGACAAGGTATGCGAGACACTACTTGCTACTAAAGGACCAAGATTTGCGCAGGATGGTTTATCACAGGTTATCCGTGAGGCTGTCAACAATATGTCCGAGGCTTCATATAATGAGTGGATTCAGTACCTCATTGCCACAGCAGAAAGACCTGATCTCATGGGGTATTCCAACCATGTTGTCCAGGTGTTTATCAAAAGTTGAAGACAGGAGAATACCATGAGTGTCACATTAAAAAAGGCAAATCGTGAAGAGATGCATAGTTTATGGGAAATGCAGGTCGAAGCTTTCAAAGGACTTTTGGAGAAATACCATGATTACGATATGAGCCCTGCTGCTGAGAGCTACGAGCGGATCTTACAGAAATACGATTTTGAAGGAACTACCTACTACTATATTGTTTCAGATGGCATAAATGTGGGCGGAATCAGGATTGTTGATAAAAAGGATGGCAGCAGAAAACGGATTTCACCATTATGGATAATGCCGGAATATAGAAACAAAGGTCTCGCCAGTCTGGCTATTATAGAGGCTGAAAAGATATATGGAGATGACAACTGGAGCCTTGATACTATTCTTCAGGAGGAAGGCAACATACATCTCTATGAAAAGCTTGGATATAAACGGACTGGAAAAATCGAAAAAATAAGCGACTTGATGGACATCGTTTATTTTGAAAAGAATTAGTGGTATTGACCTGGCCCTTGGGGCAGGCCTTATCCTTTCATTAAAGCCTTAGGATAAAACAAAATGAAGAGGGAAATAATCAGGAGGAAAAAGTGATGGCGGGGCAAATGACACATATGGAGGTAGCTTACCGGGTTGCTGATAAAATGGGGATATCTAAGGGAAGAGCAGAATTCATACTTGGATCTGTTGCTCCTGATGCCATCAGCGAGTCGGTGCCATTTCTTGAAACCAAGATTCACAGCCATCTTTTTGAAGGCTGCGGACCCTGGGGAGATACTCAGGACTACGACAGATGGCTGGAAAATATCGATGCATTTTGGGATGAATATGGAGCGTCAGAGACAGATATAAAGAGAAAGATGCTTATTCTTGGAATATGCGTCCACTGCCTCACAGACCACTGTAACGATCTACTGGTGTGGAGAAAAGCCCAGAAAAAGTGCATGCCACCTTTTACAAAGGATGAGTTTAAGGCAGCATATTATCCTGATATGAAAAAGGTGGGAGTGTGGCTATATCAAAACAGTGAGAATACTGCGGAGATATTCAGGCTCCTTTCAGCATCTGCGGAAATAGATATAGGGGACTATACAGATGCAGCCGCTTTAAAGGATATCAAGGACCATCTGATTAATGTCCAGTACAATGTATCAGAACCGGTGGATGTATCCGATTGTACGTACTGTACAGCAGGGCAGATGCTTGAGTTTATAGATATCTGTACGGACAGCATAGTTGATAGAATCAGTAATTACAGTTGACAGGATTTTTTCAAGGAATATATCTCAAAGGGAAAGCTTACGGATAAAGTTATCGTATATAATAAAAATGATTGATTTATTGGATAGCTCATTCAGCTAAAATCTCTGAAGTGTTTAAAACGATAGCTAACGCAAAGTATGGAGTGATGTTTAACTGCACCGCGGGAAAAGACAGAACAGGAGGCTGAGTTCGTAGAGTATCTGGGACAGTAGATTACATTAAAATATTTGGAGATTATTACTGTGGAAGCATTACTGAATGAATTTGTCCAAAATACAAGAGAAATCCTTGATGATAACCTGGTAGGTATATATCTGCATGGTTCCTATGTTATGGGATGCTTTAATCCGAAAAAGAGTGACCTGGATTTTATCATAGTTGTTAATGAGAAAATGGATGACGCTTCAAAGCGAGCATTTATGGATATGGTGACAGAGCTTAATGAAAGAGGACCTGCAAAGGGTCTAGAAATGAGCATAGTGACCAAAGATGTTTGTAAGCCATTTGTATATCCGACACCCTTTGAACTTCATTTTTCTGTTATGCATCTTGGATGGTACAGGGACAATCCGGAGGATTATATTCAGAAAATGAATGGTACGGATAAAGACCTGGCTGCGCATTTTACCATAATCGGAAAAAGGGGAAAATGCCTGCATGGACAGTCCATTGAAGATGTATTTGCAGAGGTTCCTCAAAAAGACTATATAGATGCCATATGGGATGACATATCTGAGGCACCGGAGGACATCGAAAACAATACCATGTACATTACATTGAATCTGGTCAGGGTATTGGCTTATAAGAAGGAGCAGCTTGTTCTGTCCAAAAAGGAAGGCGGAGACTGGGGAATAAAGAATCTTCCCCAGAAATATCATACGCTTATATGTGATGCTCTCCGCGAGTACTCAGACGGTGTGGATGTTACTTATGATTTACGTATCGCTCGTGAATACGCTGAATATATGACTAATTCAATAAAGTGACCCGTACTGAATTATGCATTTTTCACTTTATTTAAAAATTTTTTTGGCTGTATGAATAATAGTTTTGGGGATTAATATGAATGGACTTACCTTGTAACGCAGATATTTCGTTTTTGCACAGGTACTCACACTTGTTTATGTATTCCATAATGAAATCCCATGAAATCAATTCCAGGTCCTCTTTAGAACATGAAGGGGCTTCGAACTGCTTATTTACGTTTTCTATCTGGAAATCGATTCTGTCTGCACTAATGGAAGCATCAGGAATGCTCACTTTTTCAAATGGAATATACAGGATATCAAGCTCCTTTTTCAAAAGATAATTAAGTCTCCAGTAGTCCCTGTAAACAATAGGAAATTTCTTCTCGCGGATTTCTTTGGGATAGATTCGCATCGTCTTATCAAAAAAGTCATGATACCATACGGAATCTTCTATAAGATGGCAGTAGTAGCCAAGATAATAAGCATCTGTCATATTACCTGTGTTGTCCACAGCAAAGTTTTGCCAATTGATGCCTCTGAGATTTTCATGATGGTATTCTTCAAAATAGTGTAGTGTGTGATAGCTTCCATCATCCTTGGAACCTGTATCCGGTGCGATGACAGCGCCCATCAGAAAACGAGCGGTGTCCTTTATCTGCATTTGCTCTGCGACTTTTTTAGAAATTATGTAATGTAATACGGAAGATGCCATAGCTTGTCCCTTCTGAAGATGTTTTTCTTTTATATCATAGAGCTTGCCCTTGGGGCATGGTCAAACATCATTTCAGATTGTACTTGTTTATCTCAATGCACTTTTTATCATTATCAAACACGAACTCGACAATCCATGGCATGACAAATCTTATAATTTCAAAGTCGTCGTAGCCAAAAGAACTGTCGTAATAATTGATTATGGTGCTAAGCGCTGTTCCATGGCTGCCGATCACAATATTTTTTCCGGGATACTTATCCAGAACTGTATTCAATGCCGTGATATTTCTGGACTGTACTTCTCCAAGACATTCCCCATCTGAAAGCTTGTAGTCAAAATCGCTCCATTGCTTTTGGGCAAATGCGTTGAAATCCTCAATCCAGCAGCTATCGACCCTTCTTTCACGGAAATCATCTATAGTTTCTATAGGAAGGTCCTCTTTTTCTGCAAAGTCAGCAACAGTATCCACTGCACGTTTAAAGGGGCTGGACAGTACAACATCTATATTTTTATCTGACAAAAATGCTGTAACAAGCTTTCTGTCTTCCATGCCTTTCGGGCTTAACTCACGAAGCATATCATCGTGATTATTATAATTCGGCTCAGCGTGTCGAACAAAATATACTCTTGTCATAAAGTCCTCCTATTAGCTTAGGATCAATTTGCTTTCTTTGCTTTTACCATAAACATTAACTCGGTGATATCTTCTCTCTGGCATTCCATGTATCCGTTGATTATAAAGCCGCTTTTGATCAGACTTCCGAGGATGAGTTGTCAGGAAAATATGAAAGATCACACATATTTCCTTTAACAATTTTGATGGAAAGGTTTTCTGATTTTGCTATTTCGCGGTCTTTATCCAACATTTTATCTGAAATATCTATAACTGCTACGTTAGCTCCCGCGCAGGCAAGAAGAGGAGCCTGCAAACCTCCGGCCCCTGCAAGGCACAATACATTCTTGCCTTTGATGTTTGAAAGCCACTCCTTAGGAACTTCTTTTTCCCAAAAACGAAGAGTCAGATTGCCTTTTCGTGCGGAATCCATTTCTTCCTTAGTTGCACTCGCAGTCCAGTCTGCATTGTTCGTTACCAGATTGTCTATATTCTTTTCAACTTGCTCAAATATGTTATCCATAATATGCTCCATAAAGCTAAAAATAATTAGTATGTCTATTTTTTTACAACAGACCATTCATCGCCATTTACGAGATATTGAAACTCTGTAAGCTTTGGATTATTGATTACATCCAGAAGGTCTTCAAAATCGTCAACAGTATTTATTTTAGAAAGTTGGTTATAATTTACCCATTCCATCTGACCTTCTTCAGATGAGACAACCTCTCCTGAAAAATTTGATTTATTACGTCTAGCTCAGATCTCATGCAATTCTCCCCATTTTTTACAGATGTTTTTATTATACTTTCCATGCGCTTTAAGAAAAAGCCTCTTTGTCATATAAGTGCTGTTGACTTAGCCCCTGGGGCCAGCCTTACCATTTCAATATAGCAAGATAATAAGAAAAAGAAGAAAGGATAAGGGGAAAATGAATATTGGGGAATACATTGAGAACTACAAGAAAGAAGGCGGTTACATAAATGTGATGAGAAAGCATGTTGGGCATGCGCCGCTCATCACCATAGGTGTGGGAACAATTATTGAAAATGAGAAGGGCGAGATCCTGCTTCAAAAACGTAAGGATAATGGAAAGTGGGGAATTGTCGGTGGCGGAATGGAGATTGGAGAAAGCTTTGAGGAAACCGCAAGACGAGAAGCCAGAGAGGAAGCGGGAATTGAACTCGGAGAGCTAAAGTTCGCTGCAATCTGCAATGGTTCAGATAGATTTATCACCTATCCAAACGGAGATATATGTTACACATCTGCCGTTGTTTTTTGGACAAAAGAATTCTCTGGCGAAATCAAAAATGATCCTGAAGAAGTTTTTGAGCATAGATTTTTTAGTAGAGACAATGTGCCACAAGAGATTAATGATTTCGACAGACTCTTTATAGATATATGGCTTAATCCTTCTGATAGAATTGCAATATATAACGGAGAAAAGCTTTCATGGCAGTGAGGAAAATAAAAAAGTAGGAGCCCGCTATTATGCAAGCGAACAAAAAAGAACCGGTTTGCTAACCGGTTCTTTTTTGTTCAAGCGATAGACGGGGCTCGAACCCGCGGTCTCCACCTTGGCAAGGTGGCGCTTTACCAACTAAGCTACTATCGCGTATATGTAAACGAGCTAAGCTCGATTACCACAATATTTGATTTTCGAGAGCGATAGACGGGGCTCGAACCCGCGGTCTCCACCTTGGCAAGGTGGCGCTTTACCAACTAAGCTACTATCGCATATATGTGAAGCCGCTTTCGCGACGCAAAATATATAATACACAACGATATATATGTTGTCAATAGAAATTTTATATTATATTTTTAATACATCAAAAAAATTTTATTCAGGTGCAAATAAATGGCTGTCAGGTTATCAGATTATTTGAAAAATATATATGGAGAGAAGGTTTACAGGCTTTCTCTTAGCTCGGGCTGTACCTGCCCAAACAGGGACGGAAGTATCGTTATGCCTGATGGCACACCCCTGACCGGAGGCTGTACCTTTTGTTCTGAAGGCGGATCAGGTGAGTTTGCTGCGGATATTGCTCCGATAGATGTCCAGATAGAGGAAGCAAAAAAGTGGATACGAAATAAAACAGATGCCGACAGATTCATCGCATATTTTCAGTCCTACACAAATACCTATGGTGACATAGACAGACTAAAAGCTCTTTATATGGAAACAATAAAAAGAGAGGACATAGAAATTCTGTCTTTGGGAACCCGTCCTGACTGCATTAACAGTGATGTTCTGGATATGCTGCGAGAACTAAAAGAAATAAAGCCGGTGTGGATAGAACTGGGACTTCAGACTATTCATGAAAAGAGCGCTGAGATTTTTCACAGAGGTTATAGGCTTAGTGTATTTGAAGAGGCATATCATAAGCTTAAGGATATCGGAATAGAAGTGATAGCCCATGTCATTTTTGGACTTCCGGGGGAAACAAAGGAAGATATGCTCGCTACCATTAAATATCTCGCTGATTTAGAACCTAGCCTTGATGGAATAAAGATTCAGAATTTGCAGATATTAAAGGGAACGCAGCTATATGATGAGTATAAGGAGGATCCTTTCCACATACTTACTCTTGATGAATATGCAGAGCTCCTGGAGCAGAGCTTTGAGATACTTCCGAAAAACACTGTTGTTCATCGTATGACTGGTGACGGACCCAGGGCACTTCTTGTAGAGCCCCTGTGGAGCCTTAATAAAAAGAATGTGCTTAATACAATAAACAGGAAGGTGAACCACTTGTTTTTATAAAATACACATTCATAAAAGATTACAATTAATGATTTCCTAATGCCCAGAAGGCCACGGCGCTGGCAGCAGCTACGTTCAAGGAGTCCACATCATGGGACATCGGGATTTTTACACAGAAATCACAGACCTCTATGGTTTCAGGAAGAAGACCGTCTCCCTCAGCACCAAGGAAGATAGCGAGCTTGTCCTTCGAAGTGATTTCGCTGTCATCAACCTGGCGGGAATTATCTCTAAGAGCCATGGCGACAGTAGAATATCCAAGACCTTTGATCAAATCCATGCTTCTGTCTTCCGGAAGAAATGTCCAGGGTATAAGAAAAATATTGCCCATACTAACCCTGATGGCGCGTCTGTAGAGCGGATCAGTGCATCCGTGGGAAAACAGTACTGCATCGATTCCAAGAGCAGCTGCGCTTCTGACGATAGCGCCCGCATTTGTGGGATTAGTTACGTTTTCGAGAACTGCGATTCTTTTTGCATTTTCGCAGACTTCATTTACAGTGGGGAGAACTCTCCTTTTCATTGCGCAAAGCACACCTCTTGTAAGGTGAAAGCCTGTAATATGTGTGAGAAGCTCATCACTAGCGGTAAATACAGGAACATCAAAAGAAAGGGCTTTCATTTTATCTAATAGAAGAGCGCCTTCTCCCTTTATCTGTCCGCTTTCAATCAGTAGTGAAATGGGCTCATAGCCTGCACTAAGAGCACGCTCAATTACCTTAGGACTTTCAGCTATGAAAATGCCGGGCTCGGGCTCATTAATTCTAAGAAGCTGAACCTCAGACTGCTCGTTATATATTGAAAGCTCTGGGGCTTCAAGATTTGTTATTTCTTCTATGTGTATCATAATTATCTCCATAAAAAATGTTAGAAAAAGTATAGCACAATTTTTCTTGCAATATCCTTATCTCATACATAGGGCAAGCATGGAAATAAGAGTAATCATCTGTTAGAATAGGGTAGTTATACTTTGATTTACAGGAGATATTCTTATGGGGAATACTTTTTATTTTGAATTTGAGCCAATGCTGATGCAGTGGCTGCAGGATATACTTGGTGAAAAGGGCGTTGCCCTTATTTCCAACTTTTCTGCATTTGGAGAAGAAGTCATGATGCTTCTTGTTATGGGATTTTTGTATTGGTGCTATGACAAGAAGTTTGGAGTATATGTTGGTACTATGGGGCTTATTGCTTCCGGGCTTAATTCGATGGTGAAGAATGTTGCTATGAGAAGGCGCCCCTACATGGTTCATGATGAAATAAAATGCTACAGGCCGATCGATAAGAAAGCAGATCTGTATGATGTTGGCGCCCAGGGCTTTTCGTTCCCCAGCGGACATTCAATGAATTCAGCTGCAGTATATGGTTCTGTTGCATATTATCTGAAAAAGCGCCTGTTCACTATTATCGCTTTTGTCTTGCCGTTTTTTGTGGGGCTTTCAAGAGTCGTAGTAGGAATGCATTATCCCTCAGATGTGCTTACAGGCTGGATTGGTGGTGCGATAGTAGTTCTTGTATTTTCATTTATTTATGAAAAAGCAGGAGAGGAAAGGCGCGGACTTGTGAATCTGATTGTATTCCTGATCTTTTTAACAGGAATTTTCTTTTGCAGAACAGCGGATTATTTCACAACAATAGGAGTCATGGCAGGTTGTTTTCCTGCGTTAGAGTTTGAGAAAAAATATGTAAACTTCGAAGAGACAAGTGACCCCAAGGTGGCAGTTTTGAGACTTGTTGGCGGTGCTGTTATTTATCTTGGACTTAATACGCTTCTAAAGCTGCCTTTTTCAAAGGCGTTTCTGGCATCCTCCACTATGCCGTCATTTTTGGTGAGAACCGGCAGATATGCGATAATTGCGTTTATTCTGATGGGAATCTATCCCATGTTATTTAATAAAAAATTGAAAAATGAAATCGGAGAAATAGATGAAAGAGCTTGATTATCCCTTTGATTCAGAGGACTTACTGACAAGAAAAAGGGCTATCAGAAAGGCAATACGAAAAGAGACAGAAGGGCTTAATCTTCCGGAAAAGAAGATAGCAGTACTTGGCGGATCAACCACACACGGCATAATAGAGATGCTGGAGTTATTCCTTCTTAATAAAGGTATAAAGCCTGTTTTTTATGAGTCAGAGTACAATATGTACTGGGAAGACGTAATGTTCGATGCAGGCGGGCTTTCCGAGTTTGGACCGGATATTATTTTTATCCACACAAGTACAAGAAATATCAGAAATACTCCCAATGTGAAGATGAGCGACAGCGATGTAGATGAGGCACTTAGCCTTGAGTATGATCACTATGAGAAGCTCTGGGAGAAAATCAGGGAGAAATATGGCTGCCCTGTTATTCAGAACAACTTTGAGCAGCCCTTTTACAGGCTCCTCGGGAACAGTGATGTGGTGAATATTCATGGACTTCACAGCTTCGTTCAGAGACTTAATGCAAAGTTCTACGAATATGCAAGAAGTCATGAGAACTTTTTTATAAATGATATAGCCTTCCTGGCGGCGTCCTATGGACTTCAGAAGTGGTCGGACCCGTACTATTATCACATGTATAAATATATAATGTGTGTTCCGGCTATACCTGAATTTGCTTATAATCTGGCAAATATCATAGGTTCTATTTATGGAAAAAATAAGAAGGCTTTCGCTCTTGACCTTGATAATACCCTCTGGGGAGGAATTGTGGGCGATGATGGTCCTGAAAACATCGAGATAGGCCAGGAAACTCCCAAGGCTCAGCTGTACAGCGAGTTTCAGAAATACATAAAGGCCCACAGGGATATCGGAGTGCTTCTTACTGTAGATTCCAAGAACGAGGAAGAGAATGCGATAGCAGGATTAAAGAGGCCTGACAGCATTCTTACACCGGATGATTTTTCAGATATCAAGGCCAACTGGGATCCGAAGGATCTAAATCTCAAGGCTCTTGCAAAGGAGCTGAACATCGGAGAGGATGCCTTTGTTTTTGTAGATGATAATCCTGCTGAGAGACATATAGTAAGAGAGCAGATAGGCGGCGCTGCAGTGCCGGAGCTTTCTGTTCCTGAGCACTATATATCAGAGATAGACAGGGGAGGATATTTCGAAGTTACTTCGCTGTCAGAGGATGACCTTAAGCGCAATGATATGTATAAGGCCAATGCTGAAAGAGGAAAGCTCCAGGAGAGCTTTGCTGACTATAGTGAGTACCTTAAGTCCCTTGAGATGAAGGCGCATATCGCTCCCTTCGAGGATATGTATATGGCGAGGATTGCGCAGCTCACTAATAAGTCCAATCAGTTTAACCTTACCACCAGAAGGTGCTCACAGGCTGAGATTGAAGCCATAGCAGCGGATGATAAATATATTACTTTATACGGGGCCCTTAGTGACAGATTCGGGGATAATGGCGTGGTTTCAGTTGCCTTCGGACATGTTGATGAAAAGGATGCCGAGACCTTCCACATCGATCTGTGGCTTATGAGCTGCAGAGTATTAAAAAGAGACATGGAATATGCCATGATGGATAAGCTTATAGAAAAGTGCAACAGTAAGGGTATTAAGCGTATTCTGGGATATTACTACCCCACTGCAAAGAATAAAATGGTGGAAAACTTCTATGAGCTTCAGGGCTTTGAGAAGATAACGGAAGCTGATAACGGAGACCTTACCTTTGAGCTGGAGCTTAATTCTGCGCTTGAAGGCTTTTCATCAAGAGGAATTAAAAATAAGGTAATTACCGTAGAATAAATAGCGGTTATTTAGGAGGATAAAATGGGAAGAGAAGAGATTTTTGAGAGATTAAACGAAGTATTTCGTGAGTATTTTGATGATGACAGTATCACAGTTACAGACGATACTACAGCAGCAGACATTGAGGATTGGGATTCTCTTGAGCATATCAATCTGCTTGTTGCCATCGAGAGAGAATTCGACATCAAGTTCACAATGGGTGAAACCTCTGAGATGAAAAATGTGGGAGAAATGGTTACAGCCATCAGTGAGCATCTGAAATGAGAACTGTTCTAAATCTTTTGTCAGAATATCATATGTCGCTGATATCTGCTGAGTTTTTGCTGTTTATAGCGATAGTGATAGCCATATTTTATTGCGTGCCCGGCAAGGCTAAGAGGCTTTGGATAGGGGCAGCTAATATCGTCTTTTTGTATTTTGCAGGCGGATTGTATGGATTATCGCTTTGGTTTTTGGGAGCGGCAGTTGTATATCTGGGCGCTATGGGAATAACAAAGGGAAGAGGCTTTTTAAAAAAGCTCTGCTTTTGGGTTCCCCTAATAATTAACCTGGCGATACTTATTATCACAAGATATCAGTATATTCATCCTGTCAGAGCACCCTTTGGTGTTTCGTTTTATACGCTTATTCTTCTTAGCTATCTGATAGATGTTTACTGGGGAAAATTTGAGGCAGTACTTAATCCTGTAGACTATTTTTCCTATGCGGGATTTTTTCCTGCAATGACATCAGGACCTATCATCAGATACAAGGAATTCGAAGCTAATTTCAAGGACAGAATAAGACCTGATTACAAAAATATAGTTTTCGGAATGGAAAGGATCCTCTGGGGATTTTTCAAAAAGCTTGTAATATCCGAGAGGTTTGCGGTTCTTGTAAATACTGTTTTTGGAGATTACAAAACTTATTCCGGAGCATACATTATTTTCGGAGTAATATGCTTTGCTTTCCAGCTGTACACTGACTTTTCCGGATGTATGGATATTGTAATGGGTGTATCGGAAGCTATGGGCATGAAAATTCCTGAGAACTTTGCGACACCATTCTTTTCAAGGTCAGAGAGTGAGCTCTGGAGACGCTGGCACATTACACTGGGAACCTGGTTTAAGGATTACATCATGTATCCTCTCCAGAAGACTGACCTGATGGTGAATTTTTCAGATATATGCAGGAAGAAGTTCGGCAGGAAAACCGGCAAAAAGGTCGGAGTGTGGCCGGGACTTCTGATTCTGTGGTTTTTAATAGGCTATTGGCACGGCGGACTATTAAAGTTCGTGATAGGTTCAGGACTTCTCCATGCGATCTATATGATCTGCGGACAGATTAACGAGCCATGGCTAAAAAAGGTCCATGAAAAGCTTGGAATTAAGCCTGAAAACGGATGGTATGTGATACTGTGCAGGGTTAGGACATTTCTTCTTTTGTGTTCAGGATTTATGTTCTTCAGAGCAGATTCAACGATTACTGCATTAAGGATGTATGGGGCTATTTTTACAGGAAATATGGGACTGTTTAGCGCGGAGGGAATTACCTCCTTGGGACTTGATGTTCCGGACCTTGTTGTGGCAGCAGTCAGTCTTTTGATCCTGTTTATTGCTGAGTGCTTCATGCAGACAGGCAGCGTCAGAGAGAAGCTTTATGAGAAAAATGTGTTTGTAAGAGCACTTACCTGGTCACTTCTTGCAGGCGCCGTAATGATATTTGGAATGTACGGTCCCGCATTTGAGGCTGGCTCCTTTATCTATCAGAACTTTTAATTATCAGAGTGTAATATTATGAAAATTGTAAAAAGGATCATTGCCTGTGGTTTGGCAGGTCTGATGATTTTTGGAATTTATATGGTATCCCTCAGGGCTACAAGGGTTGAGTATGCACATTTAAAATACGAGCAGTTTTTTAAGGATAAAACTGACTACGATGTAATGTTTTTTGGTGCAAGCCACACCCAGAACGGACTGTATCCGATGCAGCTCTGGAAGGATTACGGAATAACTTCATATAATATGGGAGGTCCCGACAGCTCACTTCCAACGAGCTACTATATGCTAAAGCTTGCGCTTAAATATCATAAGCCCAAGGTTGCGGTCCTTGATGTTATCATGGCGGATAAAAACGATATCAGCTGGGATTACAGCGTGGCTCACCATTATCTTGATGCGTTTCCTTTAAGCGAGACAAAAATAGAGGCTGTGGATTTTCTTTTTCCTGATACCAAGAAAAAGCTTGAGATGCTGTTTCCTTACTATGTGTACCACGGTGGCTGGAAGGATATAGACAAAGAGGCTATTGAAGGCGTTTTCAAAGAGAACCACTGGCCAACCTTTGGTGCTGAGTATGAATCACTTATACAGACACCGCCTGAGCCCCTACAGTTTGTATCACAGGATGCGGGCTATGATGGAGACGAGACCACAGGCCATCAGTATATAAGAAAATTTGTTGAGCTCTGCAGAGAAAATGATATAGAGCCAATGCTCATGTTTTTCCCCTGCGGATGTGAGGAATCTGCTCAGAGAGCGGCAAATGAGGTATATAGAATTGCAGGAGAGATGGAGATTCCTTATGTGAATCTCATATACGAAGAGGGCCTCATCAATCAGACGATTGATTACACAGATGGCGGCGGACATCTGAATCCTTCGGGAGCAAGGAAGGTTACTGAGTGGATGGGAAGTTTCCTGACCTCCAATTTTCAGCTTCAGGACCACAGAGATGATGATAATTATTCAGAACTGTGGAATGCTACCTATAGCAATTATCTGGAATTTATAGAAAACTACCTCCAGGAGTCCACTGACCTTATGACAGCGCTTATGAATATGTACAATGACGAATACTATTCATATATAGAAGTAAATCCCGGCTTTGAGGCTGATGAAGCAGAGCAGATGCTTATCGACCAGCTTCTCAATGAGAACCTTGCAGAGATAAAAGAAGCGGATACTCCGGGAGAAAACAGGATAAAAATCAGGGTTACGGAAGTAGAATCCGGAAAAGAAATTTGCACATTGGCATTTTGATGACTTGACTTTTTTTATTGCTGTGAATAAAATAAATCGTAACTTCATAGAAAAAGCTATGACGAAGACAGTATGTATTTTTGAAAGCTGCAGAGAGCCTGCGGATGGTGCGAGCAGGTGCGAGTAAGAACTACAGAAAATCACTTCCGAGCTGCATGAGTGAAAGGTAATCGCTTAGCGAGGTACTTTCGAGCTTGGCATACTACCTTGTTCTGGCGAGAGCAAAGCTCGAGAACAGAACTTCCTATTTCTCTTAAGTAACTCATGACGGAGTCTCCCCGTTATGGAGAAACATATAAAACCGTAAATTCGGGGAGTATGCGTAAACAGGTGGTACAGCGAGTTCAGGCTCGTCCTTTTTACAAGGACGAGCCTTTATTTATTCTTGAAAGGAGTTTCAAATGTACAAGAAGGTTGACACTGATATGAATTTTGTCGCCCGCGAGAAGGAAGTCGAGCAGTTCTGGAAAGATCAGGATATTTTCCAGAAGAGCGTAGATACCAGAAGCAAGGGCGAGATGTATATGTTCTATGACGGACCGCCGACTGCAAACGGTAAGCCGCATATCGGACACGTACTTACACGTGCGATCAAGGATATGATTCCGAGATACCGTACAATGAAGGGATATACAGTTCCTCGTAAGGCTGGTTGGGATACCCACGGTCTTCCGGTTGAGCTTGAGGTTGAGAAGCTCCTTGGTCTCGATGGAAAAGAGCAGATCGAAGAGTATGGTATGGAGCCCTTCATCAAGAAGTGTAAGGAATCCGTATGGAAATATAAGGGAATGTGGGAGGATTTCTCCGGCACAGTTGGTTTCTGGGCTGATATGGATCACCCCTACATCACCTATGATGATAACTTCATCGAGTCCGAGTGGTGGGCTCTCAACGAGATCTGGAAGAAGGGTCTTCTTTACAAGGGCTTCAAGGTAGTTCCTTACTGCCCTCGCTGTGGCACACCTCTTTCTTCACACGAGGTAGCACAGGGCTATAAGACTCTTAAAGAGCGTACAGCAGTTGTTCGTTTCAAGGTTAAGGATGAGGATGCATATTTCCTCGCATGGACAACAACTCCCTGGACACTTCCTTCAAATATCGGTCTTTGCGTAAACCCTGATGAGAAGTACATCAAGGTTAAGGCTGCAGACGGCTATACATATTATCTTGCTGAGGCACTTGCTGATACAGTACTTGGCTCACTTGCCAAGGAAGAGGGCGAGAAGGCGTACGAGGTTATTGAGACTTATGTTGGTACAGACCTCGAGTATAAGGAATATGAGCCTCTTTATCAGTGCGCTGCTGATGAGACAGAAAAACAGCACAAGAAGGCATTTTTCATCTATTGCGATAACTACGTAACAATGTCAGATGGTACAGGTATCGTACATATCGCTCCTGCATTCGGTGAAGATGATGCCCGTGTTGGTAGAAAATATGACGCTCCTCTTGTACAGATGGTTGATGGAGAGGGTAGACTTAAGCCCGAGACTCCTTTTGCTGGCTACAGATGTAAGCCCACAGAGAAGGAAATCGAAGAGGGTGCAATCAGTGCAGATCCCGAGGTATTAAAGGATCTTGATGCAAGAAGCCTTCTTTTCTCAGCACCTAAGATGGAGCATGATTATCCTCACTGTTGGAGATGTGGAACACCGCTTCTTTACTATGCTCGTTCTTCATGGTTCATCAAGGTTACAGAGGTTAAGGATGACCTTATCAGAAATAACAAGGAGATCAACTGGGTTCCTGAGTCAATCGGTAAGGGACGTTTCGGTGACTGGCTTGAGAACATTCAGGACTGGGGTATCTCCCGTGACAGATATTGGGGAACACCTCTTAACATCTGGGAGTGCGATGACTGTGGACATCAGCTTTCAGTAGGTTCAAGAAAAGAGCTCGCTGAGCTTTCAGGAGATCCTTCTGCTGAGACTACAGAGCTTCACAGACCTTATATCGATAAGTTTGAGATTACATGTCCTAAGTGTGGCAAGAAGATGCACAGAGTTAAGGAAGTTATCGACTGCTGGTTCGATTCAGGAGCAATGCCTTTTGCTCAGCTCCACTATCCTTTTGAGAACAAGGAGCTTTTCGAGAAGCAGTTCCCTGCTCAGTTCATCTCTGAGGCTGTAGATCAGACAAGAGGATGGTTCTACTCACTCCACGCTGAAGCAACACTTCTTTTCAATAAGCCTGCATTTAAAAATGTTATAGTACTCGGCCTTGTGCAGGATGAGAACGGACAGAAGATGAGTAAGTCAAAGGGCAATGCGGTTGATCCGTTTGAAGCTCTTGAGAAATACGGTGCAGATGCAATCAGATGGTACTTCTATACAAACTCTGCTCCCTGGCTTCCTTCCAGATTCGCTGGTAAGACAGTTCAGGAAGGACAGAGAAAGTTCCTTGGAACACTTTGGAATACCTATGCATTCTTCGTACTTTATGCAAATATCGACGGATTCGATGCTTCGAAGTACACACTTGAGAAGGACAAGCTTACCGTTATGGATAAGTGGATCCTCTCCAAGATGAACACCATGATCGGTGAGGTTGATAAGAACCTTGAGAATTACAGAATTCCTGAAGCAGGAAAGGCACTTGATGCATTTGTTGATGACCTTTCCAACTGGTATGTAAGAAGAAGCCGTGAGCGTTTCTGGGCTAAGGGAATGGAGCAGGATAAGATCTCTGCATACATGACACTTTACACAGCACTTGTAAATGTATGTAAGGCAGCAGCACCTATGGTTCCTTTCATGACAGAGTCTATCTACCAGAACCTTGTAAGAACAAGTGACAGCACAGCTCCTGAGTCAATCCACCTCTGCGATTTCCCTACAGCCTGCGAGAGCTTCATCGACAAGGATCTCGAGGAGAACATGGATGAGGTACTTCAGATCGTAGTTCTTGGACGTGCATGCCGTAACGCTGCAGCAATCAAGAACCGTCAGCCTATCGGACAGATGTATGTTAAGGCTGAGAAGACAGTTTCTGAGTTCTATCAGGAGATCATCGAGGATGAGCTGAATGTTAAGAAGGTTATCTTTGCAGATGATGTAAGAGACTTCACAACATATACATTTAAGCCTCAGCTTAAGACAGTAGGACCTAAATACGGTAAGGTACTCGGCGGAATTAAAGAGTATTTGGGTTCACTTGATGGAAACAATGCAATGGATGAGCTTAAGGCAAACGGTGCTCTTAAGTTTGAAGTAAATGGAACAGCAGTTGAGCTTACTGAGGATGACCTCCTCATCGATATGGCTCAGAAGGAAGGCTTTGAGAGCACAGAGGATCATGGTATCACAGTTGTTCTTGATACAAACCTTTCAGAGGAGCTTATCAATGAAGGCTTCATGTATGAGGTTATCAGTAAGGTTCAGACAATGCGTAAGGATTCTGGCTTCGAAGTTATGGATCACATCAAGCTGTCTGTAAACGGCAACGATAAGATCGCTCAGATCGTTAAGGACAATGCTGATTCTATCTCTACCAAGGTACTTGCTACAGAGCTCGTATATGGCAGCGATGTTGCTAATTCCAAGGAATGGGATATCAACGGCGAGAAGGTTACAATCGGCGTAGAGAAGGTTTGATTCGTTTGATCATGAGGTCGAGCGAAGAAAGAGCAGATTTTTCCGTTGAAATAAAGAAGTAATAAAAACCCGGAACGGATTTAATTATCCGTTTCGGGTTTTTACATAAGTAGCTATCCTTTACTTTTTCGGGGATCGATTTTTGATTTATATACGCGATTTTTGTTATATCAGCTTATTAAGCAAGGTTCTCGTCCTTAACGATCTTAACGATTCTGCTTGTTCCAAGTCTGTCAGCACCAAGTTCCATGAACTTTTCAGCATCAGCGATGCTTCCGATTCCGCCTGCAGCCTTCATCTTTACATCGGGACCAACATGCTTTGCAAAGAGTGCGATGTCATCAAAGGTAGCACCTGCTGTTGAGAAGCCAGTAGAGGTCTTGATGTAATCAGCCTTGGCCTCTGTTACAAGCTCGCACATCTTGATCTTCTCTTCATCTGTGAGGAGGCAGGTCTCGATGATAACCTTGAGGATGTGGTCACCGCAGGCAGCCTTGATCTCTTTGATCTCATTGAGAACATAGTCATAGTTCTTAGCCTTGAGCTCACCGATATTGATAACCATATCGATCTCGTTAGCGCCCTTTTCGATGGCATCCTTTGTCTCGAATACCTTTGTCTCAGTTGTCATGTTTCCGTTGGGGAAACCGATAACAGTACAGATGTTGAGCTTTCCGTTTGTGTAGTCGTGAACACGCTTGATGTAGCAGGGAGGAATGCAGATGGAAGCTGTCTCATATTTCATTCCATCATCAGCGATTTCCTTGATCTGATCCCAGGTTGCTTCCTGCTTTAAAAGTGTGTGATCACAGTGGTTTAATATTGTTTTGATATCCATAATTATCTCCTTTTTAGAAAAATATATCCCGGCCAGGTCTACGACACAGCCGGGATAAGCATAAAGTTTTTATCTTTGTCCCTTATCGTAGGGGATACCTTCTGCCTTAGGAGCTCTGGAGTTCTTGGATGTGAATGCAAGAACGAGGAGTGAAATTACATAAGGCATTATGTTGTATACAGTACCTGAAATAGGCAGTGCATGAAGGATTCCAATTCCCATATATACATTTGATAAGGATCTGAATACTGCGAACAGTACAGCAGACCATGCGATTCTCTCAGGCTTCCACTGACCGAAGATCATAACAGCCAGAGAGAGGAAACCTGCACCTGCAACACCGTAATCGAAGTGCCAGGTTGAGTTAGCAGCAGCGATATAAATGATACCACCGATTCCTGCAAGGAAACCGGAAATGATAACGCCTGAATATCTCATGGCATATACGCTGATACCAACGGATTCTGCAGCCTGAGGATGCTCACCGCAGGCACGAAGTCTTAAAGCAAACTTTGTCTTGTAAAACATTACGATTGCAATAACAAGAAGTATTGCAGCTACTACTACGAACCAGGAGAGCTGAACGGGGCCAATGCTGAACATGAATGCATCGTGACCTCTTACATAGTCAAGCTTTGCTGAGAAGTCAGTTCCGTTTGATCTGGATGTATTAAATGCTTTAACAATAACGGTTGCTGATGCAGTAGCAAGCATGTTCAGAGCAGTGCCGATAAGGGTCTGGTCAGCGTTGAAATGAATGCAGGCAACAGCTATAAGGAGTGATGATGCCATTCCGGCTAAAGCAGCAGCTATAAGTGTCAGAGACACGATAGTGAACTTGGATGCATCAGCAGGAAGGAGAACCATTACCATAGCTCCGGCCATAGCGCCGAATACCATGATTCCTTCAAGTCCGAGGTTGATGATACCGCTTCGCTCAGAGAACATACCGCCAAGTGCTACCAGGATCAAAACAGCGGAGAAAATAAGTGTGTACTGAATAAGTAATGCCATATTCTTACACCTCCTTCTTATCAGCCGCTTTGTCTTCGGCAGTTTTATTTGTATCTTCTGCGTTAGCATTAGAAGAAGTTCCAAGCTTGCTTACAGGCTTTGTCATGAGCTTTCTGAAGAAAAGAACAAAGCCGCACAGATAGATGATAATAGCGATCATAAGATCTGCAACCTGAGGGTTGTAATAGTTTGTATTGAGGTACTGACCACCCTGTGTGATGTAGGTTACGAACAGACCTGCGAAAATTGTTCCTATAGGATGAAGACCACCGAGGAATGCAACTGCAATTCCAGAGAATCCCATTCCGGGAACAGAGGATGAAATCTTGTAATGCTCAATACCTGTCAGGTAGTAGAGACCAGCAGCCATACCGGAAATAGCACCGGAAATAACAAGGCTGAGGATGATGTTTCTCTTTGCGTTCATTCCGGCGTATTTAGCAGCGTCCTTGCTGTGACCTGTAGCCTTGAGCTCATAGCCGAAAGTTGTCTTGCCGAGAATGAAAAGAATTCCAATAGCAATGAGAATTGTAAGCGGAACAGCAATGGTAATGTACTTATTCTTTCCAAAGAACTCGCTGAGGAAAGAAGGAAGAAGGCTGGCATCCTTAACTGCAAAGGTCTCGGATTTTGTGGTGTTCATAACCTTTTTATCGCCCAAAATGATGTTACATATATATAGGGCTATCCAGTTAAGCATGATACCTGCGATAACTTCGTTTACATTGCAATAAGCCTTGAAGAATCCGCAGATGCATCCCCAAAGGGCACCTGCAAGGAATGCAGCCAGGATACAGAGCAGCCAGTTCCAATGAAGAGCCAGAGCTGTATAAAGGCTGGCGATGATACCAACAGTATACTGTCCGGCACATCCGATGTTGAAAAGACCTGTTTTGTATGCAAAAAGAATGGCTTCTGCACAAAGTATTACGGGAACGGACTTTACAAGTACGGATCCCATGGCGCTCATGAGCTTTTTCTGATTGCCGGCGAACTTGAAGAAGTTACGAAGGATGGCAAACATTCCTTCAGAAGCGTGAGCCGGGTTCATGAGAAGCAAAATGACATATCCCAGTAATATTCCGAGTATTGCGCATACGATGGATGCAAGCAGTGTCTGAAAACCGGGTTTTCTTAAAAGACTTGTTTTTTCTTCCACGCTTATGCCTCCTTTCTGGTGTCGCGCTTAGCGCCTGACATATAAAGACCAAGTTCCTGAAGAGTAGTTGTCTTGGGATCAACCTCTCCAACGATTTCGCCTTCATACATAACTAAAATTCTGTCTGAAAGATTCATTACTTCATCGAGCTCGAGGGATACCAGAAGAATGGCATTACCTGCATCTCGCTCCTTAACGATTTCTTCGTGGATTGTTTCGATAGCGCCGACATCAAGACCTCTTGTAGGCTGAACAGCTATAAGAAGCTTGTGATCGCGATCCATCTCACGGGCGATGATGGCTTTCTGCTGGTTACCACCGGACATTGCTCTGACAACAGTGGTAGCACCCTGACCTGAACGGACATCAAAAGCCTTGGCAAGCCTGTCTGAGTACTTTCTCATCTCAGCCTTTTTAAGAAGACCGTTCTTGGAGAAAGCGGGTTCAAAATAGCGCTGGAGAATCATGTTCTCCTCAAGAGTATAGTCGAGAACCAGACCGTGCTTATGTCTGTCCTCAGGAATATGGCTCATGCCATGTGTGTTCTTATAGCGGATTGACTTATTGGTGATATCCTCACCGCAGAGAGTGATCTTACCGCTTGCGATATCATCAAGACCTGTGAGTGCTCCGACAAATTCTGTCTGACCGTTTCCGTCGATACCTGCGATACAAACGATTTCGCCTGCGCGTACGTTAAAGGAAACGTTGTGAACAGAGTCGTTGGAATGGAGCTTACTCTTAACGCATACGTTTTCAACCTTCAGAACTTCCTCTGCAGGCTTAGCTTCATCCTTATCAACAGCAAACTTGACGTTACGACCTACCATCATGGAAGAGAGCTCTTCCTTTGTGGTGTTCTTAACATCAACAGTTCCGATATATTTACCTTTTCTGAGGATTGAGCAGCGGTCAGCAACCTCCATAATCTCATTGAGCTTATGAGTTATGAAAAGAATGGACTTACCCTCGGCAGCGAGATTCTTCATGATCTTCATGAGCTCGTCAATTTCCTGAGGTGTAAGAACTGCTGTAGGCTCGTCAAAAATGAGAATCTCATTATCTCTGTAAAGCATCTTGAGAATCTCAACTCTCTGCTGCATTCCTACAGTAATGTCTTCGATTAGAGCATCGGGATCGACCTTCAGATTGTACTTGTTTGACAGGTCAAGAACCTTCTTCTTTGCTTCAGCTTTAGTCAAAAAGCCCATCTTACTTGGTTCTGAACCAAGAATAATGTTATCTAAAACTGAGAAAATATCTACCAGCATGAAGTGCTGGTGAACCATTCCGATACCGAGAGCTGTGGCATCGTTAGGATTGGCAATTTTAACTTCCTTGCCATCTTTTTTGATTACACCCTTTTCAGGTGTGTAGTGACCGAAAAGTACACTCATAAGTGTGGATTTACCGGCACCGTTCTCCCCCAAAAGTGCATGGATTTCCCCGCGCTTAAGCTGCAGTGTTATATCATCATTAGCTATGATGCCAGGGAATTCTTTTGTGATATGCAACATTTCAATTACATAATCTTCCATAAATAGCACACCTTTCTGTATTTTATTGCATAAAAAACATGAATTCCTTTGGGAATTCGTTCTTTGTCTTCTAGTTTATCATTTTTTAGGGCGTAAAAAAAGCGCCTTCCTTATAAAAGGAAAGCGCTTTTGGAGTTATTTATGATTAGTGGATGTTGTCAAACTCGTTAACAGTGATCTCTGTCTCAGGCATAGCCTCGATATCGCTGGAAACTGTTACATCACCTGCATACATAGAAGCAACAAGTGCCTTGTAATCATCAACTGTGAACTTCTCCATTGACCATGTTTCTGTAGGAAGCTGTACATAGTTGAGAGTCGGATCATCACCTGATACAAGACCAAGGTTCTCGATCTTACCAGCGTAAGAATCCCACTTACCTGCGAAGAGGTCTGTAAGAGTTGAGTTAACTGTTGCAGCAAGACCCTTCATAGCAGATGTTACGCAGATGCCATCGCCGTAAAGACCATCGATTGTGCCAGACTGGTCAACGTCAACACCAACAACCTTGCCGCCTGCCTTCTTAGCAGCCTCACCAGCTGATGTGAAGATACCGCCGCCGCAAGCGAATACGATCTCTGTGCCACCCTGGTACCATGTATCCATAACAGCTGTAACAGACTCGTCACCGAAGAACTGTCCGCCGTATACATAGTTAACTTCTACGTCAGCAGTGTTGCCAAGATCCTTTGCAGCATCGTTAGCACCCTGAACGAAACCAAAACCATAACGGATAACTGCAGGAACTGCCATACCGCCAAGGAAACCAAGCTTTGTGTAGCCTTCCTTAACTACAGCATAACCAGCCATGTAACCAGCAAGCTCTTCCTGGTATGTGAATGAGCATACGTTTGAAGGAAGCTCTGTCATGCCAGCGCCTTCGAAGTCACCCTCTGAGCAGTCAAGAGCGATGATTGTAACATCAGGGTTCTCCTCTGCGCAAGAAGCGATCATGCCTGCGAAAAGATATCCGGGAACTACGATTACGTTGTAACCGTCAGAAACAGCGTTATCAAATGCTGCGATACGAGCCTCGTCAGAATCCTCTGTGGGCTTGTAGTACTGATAGTCAACACCCTGAGCCTCAGCGAATGCCTTTGAAGCCTCATAGGTTGTCTGGTTGAATGACATATCTGTGATGTCACCTGAGTCTGTGATCATAGCGATCTTGTAGTCGCCTGAAGCCTCTGTAGCTGTCTCATCAGCAGCTTCCTCAGTAGCTTCTTCTGTAGACTCCTCAGTAGCTTCCTCAGTTGAAGCTTCCTCAGTAGCCTCTTCAGTTGTCTCCTCTGTAGCAGCTTCCTCAGTTGAAGTCTCTTCTACAGCAGTATCAGCTGTGTTGTCAGCACCGGTTGAAGAACCGCCACAAGCAACAAGGCTGAATGTGAGTGATGCAGTAAGCATCATAGCCATTAACTTCTTCATAATGTTTGTCTCCCTTTCTTTATTAAATAAACATTAGAATCATTGCGCAGAATTAACCACACAATCTATACAGATTATAATCATTTATTAATTTTTTCACAAGATATAAAGCATTTTTTTGTGGCTTTTGCCATAGGCTTTATATTTCTATAATATTTTTTGGGTAGAGATATATGCGGAATTACGTTATAATAAACTAGTATCTGTACTTTTCCATGAGGAGGGAAGTCATGAAAAGAAAAAAATTATCTTTTGACAAAGAACTTTTTAAGAGGAGTGTTTTATATAATGTAAAAACACTTTATCGAAAAAATATTGAGGAGGCTACTCCGCAAGAAATCTTCCAGGCATCTGCTTATGCAATAAAGGATGCAATCGTTGATCATTGGATGACTACGCAGAAGGCTGCGAACGAACAGGATCCAAAGATTGTCTACTACATGTCCATGGAATTCCTGATGGGACGTGCCCTTGGTAACAACTTAATAAACCTTCAGGCATACAAGCCGGTAAAGGAAGCTTTGGATGAGCTGGGCGTAGATATCAACGTTGTTGAGGATCAGGAACCGGATCCGGCTCTTGGTAACGGTGGTCTTGGAAGACTTGCTGCATGTTTCCTTGATTCCCTGGCATCATTGGGATACATGGCATATGGCTGTGGTATCCGCTATAAATATGGAATGTTTAAGCAGAAGATCAAGGATGGTTATCAGGTAGAGGTGCCGGATAACTGGCTTGAGTTCGGTAATCCCTTCGAGCTTAGACGTCCTGAATATGCAAAGGAAGTTAAGTTTGGCGGATACGTAAATGTATTTGTTGATGACAGAGGCCGCAACATTTTCAGACAGGAGGGCTATCATTCTGTTAGGGCTATTCCCTATGATCTTCCTGTAGTAGGATATGGCAACGGCGTTGTTGATACTCTTAGAATATGGGATGCAGAGCCTGTTAACTGCTTCGAGCTTGATTCCTTCGATAAGGGTGATTATCAGAAGGCTGTTGAGCAGGAGAACCTTGCAAGTCAGCTTTGTGAGGTGCTTTACCCCAACGATAACCACATAGCAGGTAAGGAACTTCGACTTAAGCAGCAGTACTTCTTTATTTCTGCTTCAGTTCAGACAGCTTTAAAGAGATACCTTCGTCGCCATGACGATATAACCAAATTCTATGAAAAGGCTGTTTTCCAGCTTAATGATACACACCCGACAGTAGCGGTTGCAGAGCTTATGCGACTTCTCATGGATGAATATTATCTTCCCTGGGATACTGCATGGGACGTAACAATGAAGACCTGCTGCTACACAAACCATACAATTATGGCTGAGGCTCTTGAGAAGTGGCCTATTGATCTCTTCCAGAGACTTCTTCCCAGAATCTATCAGATTGTTGATGAGATCAACAGAAGATTTGTGGATCAGATCATGCGTCAGTACTCAAATCTTCCCAGCATTGATGTTCAGGGCAAGATTCGCAGCATGGCTATTTTGTATGACAATCAGGTAAAGATGGCTCATCTGGCAATCGTTGGCGGACACTCTGTAAACGGTGTTGCAAGACTTCATACAGAGATCCTTAAAAAGAGAGAGCTCAGGGACTTCTACGAGATGTATCCTGATAAGTTCAACAACAAGACCAACGGAATTACCCAGAGACGTTTCCTTATGCATGCAAATCCTTTACTCGCAGACTGGGTAACCGAGAAGGTTGGAGAGGACTGGATCACAGATCTGTCCCTTATCAGCGGCCTTAAGAGTCTTGCTAACGATAAGAAGGCGCAGAAGGAATTCATGGAGATCAAGTATGAAAACAAGAAGCGTCTTGCAGCTTATATTAAGGAACACAACGGAATAGAGGTTGATCCCAAGTCAATTTTCGACTGCCAGGTTAAGAGACTTCATGAGTATAAGCGTCAGCTACTCAACATACTTCATGTTATGTATATCTATGATATGCTGAAGAGCCATCCGGATATGGAGTATACTCCCAAGACATATATTTTCGGAGCTAAGGCAGCAGCCGGATATCAGACAGCTAAGCTGACAATCAAGCTTATCAACTCTGTGGCAGATGTTATTAATAATGATGCTTCCATTAATGGAAAGCTCAAGGTTGTATTTATAGAGGATTACAAGGTTTCAAATGCTGAGCTCATCTTTGCGGCAGCTGATATCTCCGAGCAGATTTCAACAGCAAGTAAGGAGGCTTCCGGAACCGGTAACATGAAGATGATGCTGAACGGTGCCATCACCCTCGGAACTCTGGACGGTGCTAACGTTGAGATGCTCGAGGAGGTTGGTGAGGAGAACATGTTCATCTTCGGTCTGACCTCTGAGGAAGTAATCGCCTATGAAAAGAACGGCGGATATAATCCCGGAGAAATCTATGACAAGGATCCTAATGTAAAGAGAACTCTGGATCACCTTGTTGATGGAACATATTCTAAGGATAGAGAGCTTTTCAGACCACTGTTCAATTCGCTTCTTAATACAATCAACTCAAATAAGGCGGATCAGTATTTCATATTGAAGGATTTCGAATCCTACATTGAGGCTCAGAGTGCTATATCCGAGGCATACAGAGATGCTAAGAAGTGGGCTAAGATGGCTATTCTTAATACTGCTTCATGTGGTAAGTTCTCATCAGACAGAACCATTCAGGAGTATGTAGATGAGATTTGGCACATTGACAAACTGGATCTTTCAAATGTATAAATAGTTTTATAATCACGAGGCTGTGTGTGGGGAGACCTGCGCACAGCTTTTTTCATAATTGGGATAAACAAATTTGAGATTTATGGTACAATACGTGGGAGTAGATTAATAATTTGTTGGAAAGGTAGGAGTTTAATGGTTAAGACGTATGATAGCGGTGCATATTTGGTTAATGGTACTGAACTGATTCCGGATGGGGCCGGAGCATTAGATGCAGTTCAGGCTAAAGCAAATAAGCAGACAGACAAGACAGAAGCAAAGAAGAACACAATAGCTTATGGCATTCTGAAGAATCACAACACTTCAGATAATATGGAGAAGCTTGAGATCAAATTTGATAAGCTTACCAGCCATGACATTACTTATGTAGGTATTATTCAGACCGCACGTGCGTCAGGACTTGAGAAATTCCCGATTCCTTATGTACTTACCAACTGCCACAATTCACTTTGTGCAGTAGGTGGAACTATAAATGAAGATGACCATATGTATGGTCTTACAGCTGCCCAGAAATACGGCGGAATCTATGTACCCCCTCATCAGGCAGTAATTCACCAGTTCGCAAGAGAGATGCTTGCAACAGGTGGCGGAATGATCCTTGGTTCTGATTCCCACACCAGATATGGTGCACTTGGAACCATGGCTATGGGTGAAGGCGGACCGGAGCTCGTTAAGCAGCTTCTCAGCCAGACCTATGACATCAACATGCCTGAGGTTGTCGCTATTTATCTTACAGGCGAGCCTATGCACGGCGTAGGACCTCAGGACGTGGCTCTTGCTATTATCGGTAAGGTATTTGGCGATGGCTATGTAAAGAACAAGGTAATGGAGTTCGTAGGACCCGGTGTTAAGAGCCTCAGCGCTGATTTCCGTATTGGTGTTGATGTTATGACTACAGAGACTACCTGCCTGTCATCTATCTGGCAGACAGATGATGAGATCAAGAGCTTCTATGATACTCACGGCAGAGGCGGAGACTTCAAGGAGCTTAAACCCGGCGATGTTGCTTATTATGACGGAGTTGTAGAGGTTGATCTTTCTACAATCAAGCCTATGATCGCTATGCCTTTCCATCCCAGCAACACCTATGAGATCGAGGAGGTTAATGCCAACCTTGAGGACATCATAGCTGATGTTGAGAAGCGTGCTAAGGTTAGCTTCGGAGATAAGGTACAGTATTCACTTAAGGAGAAGATCAAGAACGGTAAGTTCATGGTTGATCAGGGTGTAATCGCAGGGTGTGCAGGTGGCGGATTTGAGAATATCTGTGCTGCTGCTGATATCCTTGAGGGAAGATTTACAGGAAATGACAGATTTACACTCAGCGTATATCCTGCTTCTACTCCTATCTTTATGGAAATAGTTAAAAATGGCGTAGCTGCCAAGATTCTTGAGACAGGTGCAATTTTAAAGACAGCTTTCTGCGGACCCTGCTTTGGTGCCGGTGATACTCCTGCTAATAACGCATTCAGTATCCGTCACTCAACAAGAAACTTCCCTAACCGTGAAGGTTCTAAGGTTCAGAGCGGTCAGATCGCTTCTGTTGCTCTTATGGACGCAAGATCAATTGCTGCAACAGCTGCTAATAAGGGTGTTCTTACTCCTGCAACAGCTTTTGACGGCAAGTTTAATAAGTATACTTATCACTTTGATAAGGAGATATATGCTAACCGTGTATTTGATTCACACGGAGTTGCTGACAGCAATGCTGAGCTTCAGTTTGGGCCCAACATTAAGGACTGGCCGAAGATGGAAGCACTTACAGATAACCTTCTGCTTAAGGTTGTATCAGAGATTCACGATCCTGTAACAACTACAGATGAGCTTATCCCTTCAGGTGAGACATCATCCTACAGATCCAATCCTCTTGGACTTGCAGAGTTCACTCTTTCAAGAAAGGATCCTGAATACGTAGGACGCGCAAAAGAGGTTTATGCTAATGAGCTCAAGAGACGTGAGGATGTGGCTCTTGATGCAATGGGAGATGAGATCTCCGGCGTAGTTAAGGCTCTTTTGGCTGAGTATCCTGATGTTAATGCTAAGAATACAGGAATCGGCTCCACAATTTTCGCAGTAAAACCCGGTGACGGTTCTGCGAGAGAGCAGGCTGCTTCCTGCCAGAAGGTTCTCGGCGGCTGGGCTAACGTGGCTAACGAGTATGCTACAAAGCGTTATCGTTCAAACCTCATCAACTGGGGTATGCTTCCGCTTGTAATTGAGAAGGGTGATCTTCCCTTCAAGAACCTTGATTACATCTTCCTTCCCGGAGTTAGAGCTGCGGTTGAGAGCAAGGCAGATTCTATCAAGGCAGTTGCTGTATCAGATGGAAAACTCAAGGAGTTTACAATGACTCTTGGAGACCTTACAGATAACGAGCGCGAGATTATCCTTGACGGATGTCTTATCAATTACAACCGCGCAGGTAAGAAATAATAAGCAGGGTATAAGATAAATATCATGTTTAAAGCTTTTTATAAAAAAAGAATACCGGCTCTTTGCATGGCTGCAGCAGTGGCGATCACTGCCTGTGGCTGTGGAGGAACGGCTAAAAATGAAAGTGTAACACCGGAGCAGGAGGCGCAAGGGAGCGAGCCTGCTCCAAATGTCGTCTATGAAGTTCCTGTTATGGTACCTGGAGCACTCGTGGATCAGAATGGCTATAGGACCGGGGCAGAGAAATCCGTAATTTTTAAAGGAAATGATCTGCCGGATGTGTTTTATGTGTATAACGCGGAGAATGACGAGCTTGAATACACAGGCCAGATGAGGACCACCAATCACACGGATGATGGTGATGAAATAAAAGAAGGCTATTTTACCGATTTGATAGAGGACGGAACCTACTATATATATACGGATAAAATAGGAAGCTCTTATGCATTCAGAATTCAGAATGATCTGTATGATGACATTTTTAATGAGGCCTGCAAGACCTATTACAAGAACAGATGCGGCACTGCGGTTTCGGAATCTTTGGCGGGTGATAGTGCTCATGCTGCCTGTCACACGGCTGAGGCTCATTTGCAGGAGGACCCTTCCAAGGCCATTGATGTGTCGGGAGGATGGCATCTCAATGCTCAGGCGGACAGAGATGTTGTAACCGGCTGTAAGATAGCTCTGAATCTCCTTCTGGCCTATGAGATGAATTCCAAGGTGGTGACCGATGACTCGGGAATTCCTGAGAGCGGAAACGGCATACCGGATCTTTTGGATGAGGTCAGATATGAGGTTGAGTGGCTCATGAAGATGCAGGATGAGCGCACCGGAGGAGTTTATGGTTCTGCGCTCACCGTGATGGATGAAAACACTGACCTTATGCAGGCAAATGTTGAGGTTACGCCTATCACTATGGAGGCGACCATCAGCTTTGCAACGCTTTTATCTGATTTTGGATACTTATATCAGAGCTATGATTCGGGATTTGCCACAACCTGCCTTAAGTGTGCAGACAGGGCGTATGCTCTTTATGCAGGTACTGAGAATGTAAAGGAAAAGCCTGAGGGCTTTTATGCGGCAGCGCAGCTCTACAGAGCGACGGGCGCTTCAAACTATGAGCAGGTGCTTACTGCAAACTTTGAATCAAGTAAGTTTGATCAGCTTTTTGCTGAAAACGAGGATGTTTTCCTTGGAGCTATTACCTATATTTCCACCAATCAGAAGGTAAATGTGGATGTATGCTCCAGGATAATGAAGCTCCTTATGAAAAAGACCACAGCAATCGTTAATGCTACAAGGAGCTCCGCGTTTATGGTTACCAGTGAGGACCATGCACAGCTCCTTGATGATATGAGAACCATAACAATAACGGATCATATAATATATAATTATGAGTATACGACCATCATCGAGAACCATGCGCATTACCTTATGGGTAGAAATCCCGAGGCCGTAAACTATGTGACAGACTCTACTGAGCGTACATATCTGGACACTGATGAAGGAACAGGAATTATGAATCAGCCCCTTCTTAACGCAAAGCTCATTTTCATGCTGAGTGTTATCAAGGAGTGATGAGACAGGAAAACTTAAATGAATACAGAAATAGATGGATTAAAAATAAATTATCGGGATGAGGGACAGGGACCGCTTCTGGTTCTCCTTCATGGATGGGGATCAAATGTAGACCTTTTTGATGGCATATTTAAATTTGCTTCCAAAAAGTATCACGTTGTCGGCATGGACATGCCGGGCTTCGGTAAGAGCAATGAGCCCACTGAGCCCTGGGAAGTAAGCGACTTTGTGGATTTCGTGATTCATTTTATAAATAAACTCTATCCGGATGACAAGGAGGTTATTCTTCTTGGTCATTCCATGGGCGGACGCGTTATCATTAAGATGATCGGCACGAAAAGTGAGGAGGAGCTTGGCTTTAAGGTTACCAAGGTTATTCTCACTGACAGTGCGGGAATCAAGCCTGTTCCGTCAGGTAAGCAGTCCAGCAGGACAAAGAGATATAAATTCTACAAGGGAATTCTTAATAAGACAGGAATTGCAAAGGCATTTCCGGGAACCCTTGAGAGTCTTCAGAAGAAATTCGGCTCAGCTGACTATGCGGCTGCAACTCCTATCATGAGGGCAAGCCTTGTAAAGGTTGTAAATGAGGATCTTGCGCCATATATGCCCAAGGTGACAATGCCTGCTCTTCTTATCTGGGGAGACCAGGATACAGCAACACCTCTTTCTGACGGGCAGCAGATGGAGAAGCTTATGCCGGAGGCAGGTCTTGCGGTTATACCGGGAGTTGGTCACTACTCCTTCCTGGAGAATCAATATATGTACAACAAGATTTTGGGAAGCTTCCTGAAAATAGAAATGTGAGGAACCTTATATGAACACAATAATCTTTTTTATATATATTGCGGCTTATATAGCAGCAACGGTTATGGGGCTTAGGCACTATACTCATATGCTGCAGCTTTCGTCCTACCAGTTCCAGGGGTACTTCAGGTATCTTAAGTCAAAGCCCCACAGGTATGGACTTCATGTTGGCTTTTTATTTGTGACAGCTATTCTGGGAATACTTGGCAGAAACAGCCTCAGCAAGGCTTTTGCTATTTTATCCCTGGTATTTTTGATCTTTCTTATTTTTCAGTATCTGCCGAAGCCTGCAAAGAAGAAATTCGTTGTAACCAAGAGAGTTCAGCGACTTTTCATAACCTATGCGGTAGTATTCCTTATTTTCTGGGGAATATCAAGCTGGTGCTATTACACAAGCGGAGAGACACTGGCAGGTGTATTTATTGCTTCTAAGAACAGCGTTTCTAACTTCACGATAGAGACTAATCCCAAGAAGCTCACAGCAATGTTCCTTGTTGCTGTTTTCATGGGATTCCTTCCTCTTGTTACAGCGCTTTGTAACCTGATAAACAAGCCCATCGAGAAGAAGGTAAACGATTGGTTTATCCATGATGCTCAGAGAATGTTAAATGAGCATCCGGGACTTAGGATCATCGGTATTACAGGAAGCTATGGTAAGACAAGTGTTAAGTATTACCTCTGGACTCTTCTTTCAGAGGGCTTCAGGGTTCTGATGACACCTGAGAGCTTCAATACACCGATGGGAGTTGTTCGTACTATCAGAGAGCAGCTCACACCTATGCATGAAATCTTCATCTGTGAGATGGGAGCAAGACATGTGCATGACATCAAGGAGATAACAGATATCGTTCATCCCGATGACGGTATGCTGACATCCATAGGACCTCAGCACCTTGAGACCTTCCATTCCATGGAAAATATTGTTGATACCAAGCTTGAGCTCTTTGATGCGGTTCAGGAAAAGAGCAGCGAAGGTCTTAAGTTTGCAAACGGTGATAATGAGATAATTAAGGATAATCTCAGACACAACAATGTGGTTCTGTACGGCTGCAGCGAGGGCTGTGACTATAGAGCAACAGAGGTCAGATTCACAGCAGACGGCGCATCCTTCAGGGTTACTGCTCCTAATGGGGATACAGAGAGCTTCTCAATGAAGCTTCTCGGTGAGCACAATGTTACAAATGTTGTAGGCGCGATTGCCATGGCTCACACAATGGGAATTCCCATGAGCAAGCTGAAGATGGCGGTAAGACGTATTACTCCTGCACCTCACAGACAGGAGTTGAAAAAGCACGGCAATGTATCAATCATTGATGATGCTTACAACTCAAATCCGATGGGTGCAAAGAGAGCTCTTGATACACTTTCTAAATTTGAAGATAGCGTAAGAATCCTTGTAACACCCGGAATGGTTGAGCTTGGTGACAAGGAAGCAGAATATAACAAGGAATTCGGTAAGCAGGCTGCCGAGGCAGCAGATTATATCATTCTTGTTGGATCAGACCACACAAGACCCATTAAGGAAGGAGCTCTTGAAGCAGGCTTCTCAGAGGACAGACTTTTCGTCAAGGAAGCGCTTAAAGAAGCTACTGATCTGATGTACGAGCTGGAGGCAGGTAAGCCCAAGGTAATTCTTTTGGAAAATGATCTGCCGGATAACTATCTGTAATGCTTACACAATAGAGGATAATTAAGGAAGAAACATGAAACTGGAGAGAGGTCTTGAAATAAAAAAGACTATCTGTGGCGAAGGAGAAAAGGCAGTAACACTTGATGCTGCCTTTTCTCTCGTTATGGCATTCATTACGGTGATCAACCAGAATGCTATCATGGATCATCTTTTTTTCAGTAAATATAATATTGCCAGATATATCATCCTGTTTATGGTGTACACGGTTTTATTTTATGTGACCACAAGGATTATATGGGCTGTCTATAAAGATAAAGGTAAGGAAGCGGCGATCTGTGAAAAGAGACTTCCAAGACTTAAGCTGGCTCTTATTATGCTTGCTGCCTGGCTTCCGTATCTGCTGGTATTCCTTCCCGGAGTCGCCAATTATGATACGGTCAATCAGGTGAATGACCTTTTCGACGGAGTAGGCCCAGTGCCCTTTGGGTTTATTGAAGGACAAAAGACAGTAAATGTATTCCTAAATGCTCATCATCCAATAGTTCCGACCTTTATCTTTTCAGCTTTTATCGCGATCGGAACCTTACTGGGAAGTGCCACACTTGGCTTTTTGATATATGTTATCTGTCAGATGGCAGCAGGAGCATTTCTTATATCCGGGATACTCTGCGATATATATGAAAATGCTAAAACAGACAAGGGACGTAAGCTAATAAAGCTTGTGAGACTTTTTTACATGTTTATGCCCTTTATTCCGATGTACATGATCTGCATGCTGAAGAATACCATGCACAGTCTGTTGTTTATTCTTCTCATTTATGTCCTGTACAGATACTTTACGGGCAGGGACGAAAAGCCGGCAGGCTCCTTTGCACTTTTGTTTTTGATAGAGATAATGCTGTGTGTAACCCTTAACACCGGAATATTTGTGGTTATCTTTACAGCGATAGGAATTTTATTCTTAAAAGACAAAAACAGGATTAAGATTCTGCTTGTATCCCTTGGCTGCGCGGTAGTGTGGTTCATAGTTTTCCCCAAGGTAATATATCCTGCAATGAATATCTTTCCCGGAGGAAAGCAGGAGCTTTACGGAACACTTTTCCAGCAGACTGCAAGACTTATCAGGGATAAGGAAGAAGACATAACGGATGAAGATAAAGAAATCATAAATGCGGTTTTAGACTATGATAGAATAAAAAAGGATTTCACCTTTAATGTGACGGATCCTGTGAAGGATACTTATCGAATCGACTGCACAAAGGAAGATATGAATGCGTATCTTAAGATGTGGATAAGACAGGGTATAAAGCATCCTGTGGTATATTTCAGGGCGACGCTTTCAATCTGCGGATATTTCTTTGCGCCCGGCGTGGGAATTCAGATATTTAGTGATATTCCCAAGGCTAAAGGAATATTTGGTGAGATTCACTCCCTGGTGCCCAACAGATTTGGAGAAAAGGCAGCGGAGCTGTATTTTCAGATTACGATCATGCCGGTGATAAAATGGATATTCCAGACAGTTCTCTATGCTTTCTGGATTCCTGTGTATCTGTTCTATATACTTGTTATCAGGGATAAGGCTGAGGATGAAGAAGGTAAAAAAAGGCCGGAGCTGATTGTGCTTTTGCCACTTTTTGTTACTGTTCTGTTTTTGGTAGTAAGTCCCATGAACTACAGCAGATATGCGCTTTGTCTTATATTTGCATCGCCTCTTGTGGTGGCGCTTTTGGGACCTCTTTATAAAAGAAGTTGAATTTTTCACAGATAAGATTATACTTTTTGATGTATGATTTTTTGTCGAAGCAATTTGAAAGGAAGTGTTTATTTTGAAGTTAAAGCTTGCAGTTCTCTTTGGCGGTAAAAGTACAGAGCATGAGATTTCCATTATCTCTGCTATTCAGGCAATAGGATATATGAACAGGGATAAGTACGATATCATTCCCGTTTATATGACTAAAGAGAATGATTTTTATATTGGCGAAGATATTGATAAGATCGAGGAATACACACATATTCCCGAACTCCTTAAGAAGAGCACAAAGGTAGTGTGGATAAAGGATGGCAATAAGGTCAATCTCGTCCGTTACCCCATGAAGAAGTTTGGTAACAACGTGGTTAACAGCGTAGATATCGCTTTTCCTATCGTTCACGGAACAAACGTTGAGGATGGTGTTCTTACAGGATACCTTCAGACACTTGGTCTTCCCGTAGTTGGCTGTGACGTTCTTTCTTCAGCTGTTGGAATGAACAAGTATGTTATGAAAACTGTTCTTAAGGACAACGATATTTCCGTTCTCGACTGCAAGTGCTATACATGGACAGATTATGAGGATGCTGAAGGTCTTATGAACAAAATCGAAGGCGCATTCAAGTATCCCGTTATTGTAAAGCCTATCAACCTTGGCTCAAGCATCGGTATTTCCAAGGCTGGTAACAGAGAAGAGCTCACAGAGGCTCTTGAGCTTGCATTTGAGTTCTCAAGAAAGATCCTTGTTGAGCCTGCTATCGTTAAGCTCAAGGAAATCAACTGCTCTGTTCTTGGTGATTACGAGGAAGCGGAGGCTTCTGAGTGTGAGGAGCCCATCAACTCAGATGAGATCCTTTCATTTGAGGATAAGTATATTGGCGGCTCAGGTGCTAAAGGAGCTAAGTCAGGTGGCGCTAAGACCGGTGGTTCTAAGGGAATGGCCAGCCTTAAGAGAAAGATCCCTGCTGATATCACAGATGAGCAGAGATCAGAAGTTAGAAAGATGGCAGTTGATGCATTTAAGTGCCTTGGCTGCAGCGGTGTTTCCAGAATAGACTTTATGCTTGATGAAGAGACCGGAAAAATCTATCTCAACGAGATAAACACAATTCCGGGATCACTGTCCTTCTATCTTTGGGAACCCCTTGGCAAGAAGTATTCACAGCTTCTTGATGACATGATTAATATAGCAATTAAACAGGACCGCGAGAATCACAAGCTGGTATTCTCTTTTGAGACTAACGTTCTTGAGGGAGTTAAGCTTGGTGGTGGCTCTAAGGGAAGTAAAGTTTGATTAATAAAAAATAAGGCGTTAAACCAACGCCTTATTTTTTTCATATGTATCCTGAATTATTTTGTGACAATAGAGTTCGATATTTTTCTTGTCCTCGGGCTCAAGCTGATCCATATAGATGGGAGCGCCGTACTCGAGAACTACATGAGATTTTTTGATAAAAGGAAGATGATCTTCAAAAATTGCATTTGAATTATTGATGGTCATCGGAACAATGGGGCATCCGGTTTTCTGAGCTATTTTAAAGCTCCCCTTATGGAACGGAAGCATCTCATCAGATTTGTTTCTGGTGCCTTCCGGATAGATGGTAATTGAAATGCCGTTTTTTACCTTATCGATAGCGGAGAGGATAACCTGCAGTCCCTGTCTGATATCGGATCTGTCAAGGAAGAGACAGTCCATATTTCTCATCCACTGGGAGAGAACGGGAACCTTGAGGATTTCCTTCTTGGCGATATAGCCTGTGAGTCTCGGAACTCTTGAGTAACTAAGAACTATATCAAAATAACTTCTGTGATTACCAACATAGAGTACTGCTTTGTCCTTTGGAACATTTTCCTCACCGATGACTGTAAGCTTCGCGCCGGAGAGAAAAGCCACACATCTAAAGGCCCAGCTCACTATGCGGAGTGAAGCGGTCTTTTTCGCTTCAAGGTTAAATTTACCTACAATCCAGAGCACAAACTGAATAAGTATGCTGCAGAGCAGGAAAATAAACAAAAATAAAAAAACTAAAATAAGACGTATCATGAATGAATCTCCGATAAATTTATAGTATGATGTATACGGATTTTGCAGGAGATATTCATCAACCTTAAATCCATACAAATAACTATTATACCACAATAAACATACAGGAAAAGGAAATCAAAATGCTTCTGATTAAAAACGGACGACTTATAGACCCGGCAAGCGGTCTTGACGGATACAGAGATGTCCTCATTCACAATGGAAGAATCGCCAAAGTGGGCTACTGCGGAACACTTGATGACATGGCAGCTGAGGCTGCGTCCATGTTTACAGAAGGCGGAGTGGCAAGACTTGATGAGATTGATGCAGGAGGAATGATTGTTGCTCCAGGACTTGTGGACGCACATGTTCATTTCAGAGATCCCGGCTTTACTGATAAGGAGGATATCCATACCGGCGCAGAGGCTGCCAAGAAGGGTGGATTTACCTCTGTTGTGATGATGGGAAATACCAATCCTTCACTGGATAATCCTGAGACAATAAGATATGCCCTCAAAAAAGGAGCTGAGACCGGTATTAGAGTTTTTTCCTGTGCCAATATCACAAAGGGAATGCAGGGAAAAGAGCTGACTGATATGGAAGCCCTTCTGGATGAAGGCGTAGTTCTCTTTACAGATGACGGTAAGCCTCTCACGGATGAGAGCATTATGAAGAAGGCCTGCGAGAAGGCAGCTGCCCTTAATAAGGTGTTGAGTCTCCACGAGGAGGATCCTTCCTTTATAACTGACAATGGAATTAACGCCGGAGAAGCCGCTTGGGCGCTCGGAATAAAGGGCTCTCCAAGAGATGCCGAGATTGCTATGGTAAAAAGAGATATAGCACTGGCGAATGAAACAGGCGCACACATTACCATACAGCATATAAGTACTAAAGAGGCTGTGGATATGATAAGGGAGGCAAGGAAAACCAATCCGGGAATCCATGCGGAAGCAACGCCTCATCACTTTACACTTACAGATGAAGCAGTAGCAAAATACGGAAGCCTTGCCAAGATGAATCCGCCGCTTAGAAAAGAGAGCGACAGACTTGCGATCATCGAGGGATTAGCAGATGGAACGATTGAGACCATTGCGACAGATCACGCTCCCCACACAAAAGAGGAGAAGGAGAGGGAGATCACGAAGGCTCCCAGCGGAATTATAGGGCTGGAGACATCCCTCGGGCTTGGAATAAGGGAGCTCGTGGAGAAGGGGCATATGGATATGATGACTCTGCTTTCCAGAATGACCTGTCTTCCTGCGGCCATATATGAACTGTATGCGTTTGTACCCGGGGATGAATTATCCTCAGACGGAAGGAATGTTATAGAAGCACTTCCTGTCGGAAGAATATATGAAGGCGGCCCCGCTGATCTTGTGATTTTCGCTGAAAAAGAGACCTATAAGGTTGAAGAATTTGCATCAAAGGCTTCGAATTCGCCTTTTTTAGGGGAGGAATTACCCGGAAGGATTCATTTCACCATATGCGGTGGAAATGTTGTTTACAATATATAAATCATATTACGTGAAAGGAAAATACCAATGTCCAAGAAGAAAAAGATATCGGCTGAAGTAATTTCGCAAAGCAGCTTAGCAGAAGGAATAATGGATCTCAGGCTAAAGACAGATCTTGCTGAGGATGCAGGTCCCGGACAGTTTATCGGAATCTATCCCTCTAACAGATCGACACTTCTTCCAAGACCCATAAGTATCTGCGGCTATGACAAAACCGAGAAGACACTTCGCATAGTTTACAGAATAGCAGGAAGCGGAACAGCAGAATTTGCCCTGTACAGACCGGGAGACTGTGTGGATATACTGGGAATTTTGGGAAATGGGTTCCCTGTGGATAAGGCAAGTGGAAAAAAGGTTCTTATCATAGGTGGTGGAATAGGTGTACCGCCCCTTCTTGGCCTTGCAAAGGAACTGAAGGAGAATGGCTGTGCAGCAGAAATATCCATGGTTATGGGATATAGAAATTCCGAGACCTTCCTTTCAGATGAGTTTGAAAAATATGGAAAGCTTTATATAGCAACAGAGGATGGAAGCGTTGGAACCAAGGGTAATGTAATAGATGCCTGCAGGGAAAATAAGATAGAAGCGGATGTGATCTTTTCCTGTGGACCTATGCCCATGCTACGTGGCGTTGCAGCTTATGCAAAGGAGATATCCGCAAAGGCATATATTAGTCTTGAGGAGCGTATGGCCTGCGGTGTCGGAGCCTGCCTTGGATGTATATGCAAAACAAAAAATGTTGATGACCACTCACATGTAAACAACGCTCGCATTTGTACAGACGGTCCGGTATTCGATGCCGATGAGCTTGAGCTTTAAGGCTTTTGATAGTGCGGAAACCAGAGAATATATGCGACAAGCATCATAAATAGTAGGAGAATGGGATGAATACATCAGTAAATATATCCGGGGTAACCTTCAAAAACCCCGTAATGACAGCTTCAGGAACCTTTGGCTCAGGAATGGAATATGCGGAATTTGTTGATCTTAACAGACTTGGCGCAGTAGTGACCAAGGGCGTTGCAAGTGTTCCGTGGCCGGGAAACCCCACACCCAGAGTCGCTGAGGTTTACGGAGGAATGCTGAATGCAATAGGACTTCAGAACCCCGGAGTGGACGTGATGATAGAGAGGGATCTGCCCTTTCTTAAGGATTTTGATACAAAGGTAATAGTAAATGTGTGCGGAAAGAGCACCCAGGATTATGTGGACGTGGTAGATAAGCTTGCAGATCAGGACGGCGTTCACATGCTGGAGATAAATGTGTCCTGCCCCAACGTAAAGGAAGGCGGAATAGCTTTCGGACAGGATCCCAAGGCTCTTTTTGAGATCACAAAGGAGATAAAGAACCACGCTAAGCAGCCCATTATCATGAAGCTCAGCCCCAATGTCACAAGCATCGCTGAGATGGCTAAGGCTGCAGAGGCAGCAGGTTCAGATGCGATATCTCTTATAAATACCATAACCGGTATGAAGATTGATATTTATAAAAAGACATTTGCCATAGCAAATAAGACAGGAGGCCTTTCAGGTCCTGCAATTAAGCCAGTGGCTGTACGCATGGTTTATGAGGCTTCACATGCGGTAAAGATACCTGTAATTGGAATGGGTGGAATCGCAAATGCAGAAGATGCAATTGAATTTATGCTGGCAGGAGCAACTGGAGTTGCTGTCGGTGCCATGAACTTCCATGACCCCTACACAACACTTAATGTGGTAGAGGGCATAGAAAGATACATGAGAGAGCAGGGAATAAGCGATATCAATGACCTGATCGGTGCTGTAGATTAACGCTTTTCTGCCTTTAATCAAAAATAAAAGAAACTCTAACCTTTGAATCAGAGATTTTTTCTCCGTCCATCTGCAGCTCGTACTGCACATGGGCGGATATTTTTTTTGAGCTTATCTCCATCATAAGATTCCTTGTGATGGCTGTCATTTTCATAAGGCCATAGGGTGTCTGGTAATCGGTGTTCCAGATCTCGCCTAGACGAAAGTAAAGATCGGAGGAGAGATCTCCGGTTTTCATCATGCGAAGATATCCTTCTCCTATTTCAAGCCTGTTGCCTACATTAGCGGATGAATCATCTGAAGGGGCCTCCGAGATTTTGTCGCTTTCGGAAAATGTAATTATGTAGTTTAGGCCATCCTGTGTGCAGTGGGCTCTGTGCTCAGTTTTTACTATCTCAGGCTTACCGTCGCCGTGATCATGAGCACCGATGATCTTAATAGTTCCTTCCATATATATCCTCGCAAAGTTATGAATATTATTCTGTAGTTAAAGGTGTTGTGATGAACAGTTCTGGCGCGATACCTCTGCTTCTGAGCTCATTTACTGCGTGCTCTGCGCCTGCAAGATTCTTGTTTTCAAAAATTCCGAATACTGTAGGGCCGCTGCCACTCATGCGGGCACCCATAGCTCCATTGGAAAGAAGAATCTGTCTGATATCCTCTATGACGGTATATCTTCCTGAGGTTATGGGCTCAAGAACATTGCCAAGGCGGTCTGTGATACCTGTAAGGTCCTCATTCTCAATGGCATTTACCATTCCGTCGATGTCGGGATGATTCTCGATTGGAGCAGAATCAAGGGTTGTATAAGCCCATGCAGTTGAAACATCGATCGGAGGCTTTGCGATAACTATATGACAGGAAGGCATGTCCTTAAGCTTGGTGAGCTCTTCGCCGATGCCCTCTGAAAGTGCTGTGCCACCTTTAATACAATAGGGAATGTCCGCACCCTTTTTTACAGCGAGAGCACATAGCTCGTCAGTGCTAAGGGAGAGATTCCAAAGCTCATTTAATGCAACATAGGTTGCTGCAGCGTCGGTACTTCCGCCTGCCATGCCGGCAGCCATGGGAATGTGTTTATCAAGGTGGATGGTAACACCCTTATCCTCAGCGTGGCAATGAGTCCTCAGCTGATCAGCGGCTTTCCATATAAGGTTGTGCTCATCTGTGGGGATTCTGGGATCTGCAGTTTCTATAACTATTTTATTATCATCACGCTCAGTGAAGGTGAGCTCATCAAACAGATCAATGCTCTGCATTATCATTCTGACAAGGTGATAACCGTCCTCACGTCTACCGATGACATCAAGGCCTAAGTTTATTTTTGCGTATGCTTTTCTTTTTAACAAATCTTTATCCTCCATTATTAATATGGCTGTTTGTATCATAGCATAAAATCAGGTGAAAACGGAAATCTGTAGGAGTTTATAAAATGTTTATAAGTGACGGCATTATGGGGAACTGTATAGGAAATTTTATAATTATTTAATTGAAAACACCAAATAAAAATCTTAAGGTTAAGGTGAAAACAGTCGATAAATAAGATGAGTAATACTGTAAGTATGCCTTGGCATACCAGTCGTATCGGCGTCAGATCAATTGGCGTAGAAAAGGAGTTCATATGGGCGTAAACGGAGTTACAGGTTTAGACCAGACCACCGCATATTACGAGCCGACTGCGACCGCAAAAGCCACAGAAGAAAAAGCTGAAGAGAAAACAGCTAAGACCGCTGAAGCAAAGGATACAGAAAAGGCTGCGGTTTATGAGAAGTCGGATAATGTTGTGGCATCGTCGACCAACAAGACTTATGTAAAAAATGAAGCTGTCATCAATATGCTTAAGAGTGATCTTGAGGATAGACAGAATCAGCTCCAGGATATTGTAACCAAGATGATGAGTAAGCAGGGTGTTGCAATAGGAAAAGCTGATGATATCTGGTCATTCCTTGCATCAGGCGATTTCACGATTGATGAGGCAGCTAAGAAAAAGGCACAGGAAGAGATTTCAGAGGACGGCTACTGGGGCGTAAAGCAGACCTCACAGCGTATCCTTGATTTTGCCAATGCTTTAACAGGTGGAGATCCCGATCAGATTGAAAATATGCGTTCAGCATTTGAGAAGGGCTTCAAAGAAGCAACAAAGACCTGGGGAAAGGAGCTTCCTGATATATCAAAGCAGACCTATGATGCAGTCATGAAGGGATTTGATGATATGGCAGCTAAGAACCAGCAGACACAGGCTCCTGTAGAAACCGGTGAAATAGAGGCATGAGTATAATTAAATATATGAAATATTAAAGGACTGTGGGCAATGCTCACAGTCCTTATTTCATGTACTGATATAAAATTATTTAATCGGCTTAGCGCCTGCCTTCTCCTGAGCCTTAGCAACAAGGTCCTTCCAGAAGCCCTTCTTCTTTTTTTCAGGAGCTGCGTTACCGCCTCTGATTCCCTTTACTGAGATAACATAGATTCCGCTGACCTCAGCCTTAACTTCCTTTTTAACAGGAACAGAATCAAAAATCTTCTCATCACATACAAGGTTCATGATCTGAGGACCAACCTTAACCTTAAGGATCGGAAGCTTGGAACGTCTAAGAAGCTTGGGAGTATTCTCCAATACTGCAGAGGGAAGACCTGCTTCATTGATCTTCATGCGTTTCTTGTCAATGATGAGCATTGATACACTCTGCTTCATGGACTCCATCTGAGCCTGCTGCTCTTCCTGACGCTTCTGAGCCCTTTTACCAAGAATTGTGAGCACTATAAGTGCGATTGTAAGTACAACAATAATTACTAAAAATACGATTAATACCGGATTCAAAACATTCCTCCAAACTAAAAAAATAACAATTAATTCCGATTTGCCCATCGCTGCGCAAAGACCATTTTAACATTGAATTAAGACGTAGGCAACAAAAATACTTTAATATAAGTATAAACTGTGCTAGTATTAAAAAAGTTTATTTTAATCTAAGAAAGCACTAAGGAGTAAATACTTATGAGAAAATTTTTAGCGGCTGTTTCCGCTGTGGTAGTCGCAGCAGGAATGCTTGCCGGATGTTCCAAGGCAGCAGACAATAAGGACGCAGCATATCTTAAGGATCTTAATCTTGATGATTACGTTACACTTGGAGAATATAAGGGAGTTAATATAGAGGTTGCATCACCTGAAGTAAGTGATGAAGAGGTTGAACAGTACATGCAGTATATCAGCTCTTCAATGAAGGCAACTGTTGAGGTTACAGACAGAGCCGTACAGGAAGGCGACACAGTTAATATTGATTATTCAGGAAAAAGAGTTGACACCGGAGAAGTATTTCAGGGTGGTACAGCAGAAGGTTATGACCTTACAATCGGTTCACATACATTTATCGATGGTTTTGAAGACGGTCTTATCGGCGCAGCTATAGGAGAGACAAGGGATCTTAATCTTACATTCCCCGAGAACTACAGCTCAACAGACCTTGCAGGTGTAGATGTAATTTTCACAGTAAAAGTTAATGGCATCAAAATCAAGCCCGACCTTGACGATGCATACGCAGCATCACTTGGAATCGAGAATGTATCAACCATAGATGAGCTTAAGACATATCTTAAGGACAGACTTATGGAGGATAAGCAGGCTCAGTATAAGAACGAGATCAATTCCAAGATCCTTGATGCAGTAACAGCTAATTGTTCATTTAATCAGCCGCCTCAGGCTACTCTTGATCGTTTCAAGGGCCTTTACACAGAGCAGGCTGACCTTGTTGCTTCATATTATTCAGCAAATTACGGCACAAGCTACACAACAGATCAGGTTCTTTCAATGATGATGGCTCAGGAAGGTTTCTCCGGAGAGCAGACAGATTATCTTGATAATAAGTCTGTAGAGCTTGCAGAGCAGTTCATTATGCTCGGTGCTATCGCTAAGCTTGAGGGAATTGATGTAACTGAAGACGAGCTTAATGAGAAGCTTGAGTCTGATATGTCAAATGCTAATGCAACAGCAGAAGAGGGTAAGTCAATTGCCAGCCTTGATGATTACAAGAAGACAGTAGATGTTGAGAATATCAAAGAGAATCTTCTTACAAATAAGGTTATCGAGTTCCTTGGTGAGAATGCAAACGTAACTGAGCCTGCTGAAGATGCTACAGAGGATGCAGAGGCAGCTGAGAGCACAGAGAATACAGAGACCGAGAGCACAGAAGAAACAGAAGAGGCAGAAAGCGCAGATTCAGCAGATACTGCTGAATAATCATATAAATGATTTATTGGATGGAGGCAAAAGATGGAACTGACAGATATCAGAGAGCTTTTTCAGGCTCCCGAAAAATTCGCAGATAAAGAAGTTACAGCTGGAGGATGGATCCGTAATATTCGTGATTCCAAGACTATCGGATTCGTTTCATTAAACGATGGTACATATTTCTCACCCCTTCAGGTGGTTTATTCTGATGAACTTGGCAATTTTGCAGAGGTAAGCAAGCTCAATGTAGGAGCAGCTATCATTGCTACAGGTAAGATTGTAATGACTCCTGATGCAAAGCAGCCCTTTGAGATGCAGGCAACAGGCATTGAGATTGAGGGACCTTCAACTCCTGATTATCCTATTCAGCCTAAGCGTCACACACTTGAGTATTTGAGAACACTTCCTCATCTTCGTGCAAGAACAAACACATTTGAGGCTGTTTTCAGAGTTCGTTCACTTGCAGCATATGCTATCCACTCATTCTTCCAGGAGAGAGGCTTCGTATATGTTCACACACCTCTTATCACAGGTAGTGACTGTGAGGGTGCAGGCGAGATGTTCCAGGTAACAACCCTGGATCTTAACAATGTTCCCAAGACAGAGGACGGAGAGGTTGATTATTCAAAGGACTTCTTCGGAAAGCCGGTTAACCTTACTGTTTCAGGACAGCTCAATGTTGAGACCTATGCATTCGCTTTCAAGAATGTTTACACATTTGGACCTACATTCCGTGCTGAGAATTCAAACACAACACGTCACGCAGCTGAGTTCTGGATGATCGAGCCTGAGATGTGCTTCGCAGATCTTAAGGACGACTGTGACTGCGCAGAGGCGATGCTTAAGTATGTTATCAACTATGTACTTGAGAATGCACCTGCTGAGATGGAGTTCTTTAACACATTTGTAGATAAGGGACTTATCGACAGACTTAAGAATGTTGCAAACAGTGACTTTGGCAGAATTACATATACAGAGGCAGTTGAGATTCTTAAGAAGCACAATGACAAGTTTGATTACAAGGTAGACTGGGGCTGCGACCTTCAGACTGAGCATGAGAGATACCTCACAGAGGAGATCTTCAAAAAGCCTGTATTCGTAACTGATTATCCGAAGGAAATCAAGGCCTTCTACATGAAGCTTAATGAGGACGGCAAGACTGTAGCAGCTGCTGACTGTCTTGTTCCCGGAATTGGTGAGATCGTTGGTGGAAGCCAGAGAGAGGATGATCTTGAGACTCTTGAGAAGAGAATGGATGAGCTTGGACTTAAGAAGGAAGATTATCAGTTCTATCTTGATCTTCGTCGTTATGGTTCAGTTCGCCACGCAGGCTTCGGTCTTGGATTTGAGCGCTGCGTAATGTACCTCACAGGTATGGGCAACATCCGTGACGTTGAGTCATTCCCTCGTACAGTTGGTAACTGCGAGCTATAATAGAGTATTTTGAATTATTTGGGCTGTTGTATATTTTCTTATCCAGAAAATGTACAGCAGCTTTATTTTTGTTATGCCGAATCATGGTATAATTAGAGTGTAAAAAAAGTTTTGTTTTATTTTCAAATGGGGATTCAATGAAAAGATTTTCTAGAAACATTTTAAATAGAGGTATTTGCGGAGTGCTGGCAGTGGCAATGCTGACAGTTACGGGTGCTCCTGCGCTGGCTTCAACAAGAGAAGAGCTTAAAAAGCAGCAAAAAGAGCTTGAGAAGCAGCAGAAGGATCTCGAGAAACAGCAAAATGCCATTGAGTCACAAAAAAAGGAGAGCCAGAGCGGACTCAACAATGCCAATCAGAATATCAGTAATATTGAGGGTGAGCAGGCAGAGCTCCAGGAAGGTATTGATGCAGCTAATGAGGAGCTGGTAGGCCTTCTTACAAGTATAGATCTGATACAGGCAGATATTGATGATACTCAGGTCAGAATAGAGAAGACCCAGCAGGAGTATGATGAAGCCAAGCTTCAGGAGGAGACTCTCTATGATGCGATGAAGAAGAGAGTTAAGTTCATGTATGAAAAGGGAGAGGTTTCATACGCAGAACTGCTTCTTCGTGCTGAAGGTGTCGGCGATATGCTGAATAAGGCCGGATATGTTGAGGAGCTGTATGATTATGACAGAAAGAAGCTGTCTGATTTCATTGAGGCTAAGAACGCAGCAGAGCAGTACGGAATTGAGCTTGAGGAAGCTAAATCCGAGCTTGAGACCTCACAGTACGAGCTTAAGGAAGAGCAGGCTCATGTTGAGCAGGTAATTGATACCTATAAGAAGCAGTATGCTAACTTCGATGTACAGCTTGCTAAGGCAAGGCAGGATGCGGCAGTTTATTCAGCCCAGCTCCAGCAGCAGACAGCTCAGATACGTGATCTTCAGGCCAAGATCGATGCCAAGGAATCCGAGGTAAAAAAAGCAAAGAAGGCTGCTGATGAGGCCACTGCAAAGGAAGCGGCTGAAGCTAAAAAGAAGAAGGAAGAAGAGGAAGCTGCTAAGAAGGCAAAGGAGAAGGAGCAGCTTGCTTCAAATAATCAGAATACCGAGGATAATACGGATACGGCCAAGGTGCCTACTGAACCGGCATCCAGTCAGCCAAAGGCAGTTCCTGCAGCTACAGGATCAGCTACCGGTCAGAACATCGCCAACTACGCATGTCAGTTTGTGGGTAATCCCTATGTGGCAGGAGGTACAAGCCTTACAAACGGTGCTGATTGTTCGGGATTTGTTTACGCGGTTTACAAGCAGTTTGGTATATCTGTGCCAAGATCATCATACTCACAGGCTACATACGGCAGAGAGGTTTCCTACCAGAATGCAAGCCCGGGTGATGTTATCTACTATGGAGGACATGTGGCGATTTACCTTGGTGGTGGCAGGATAGTGCATGCAAGTACCGCAAAGACAGGTATCAAATATGAAAATGCCACATACAGAACAATACTTACAATTCGCAGATTTGTGGGATGAGGACTAATAATTGGAATGGAATAGACTACTGTGCGGAGATCGAATCCGCCCTATAAAAAAACGTGAGGGCTCTCAGGATCTCCGCAGTGAATTTGAAAAGGACTATCATAGAATAATCGGAAGTGCTTCCTTTAGAAGACTTCAGGATAAAACACAGGTATTTCCACTGGATCAGTCTGACTTTGTAAGGACAAGACTGACACATTCTCTGGAGGTTTCCTCCTTTTGTAAATCACTTGGACAAAACATAGCCAGGAAAATAGTTACTGATATTAAGGATGAGTCATTTGATCCGACATATCAGCAGGATGTCTGCGACATTTTACAGTGTGCAGGCCTTCTTCATGATATCGGTAATCCTCCCTTCGGACATTTTGGAGAGACAGCTATAAGAGAGTGGTTTAAGGAGCATCTTCCGGAACTTGAGTATGAGTCTGAAAATGGAGAAAAAAGAAAACTGACGGATATTTTAAATCCGCAGATGCAAAATGATTTTTATCATTTCGAAGGTAATACCCAGGCTCTTAGAGTTGTCACAAAGCTCCACTATCTTGTGGATGAGCATGGAATGAACCTTACCAAGGCTCTTCTTGCTACGATTATCAAGTATCCTGTTTCTTCATTGGATGTGGATAAGAACAGCCCTGATATATGCTGTCACAAGATGGGATATTATTATGCGGACCGCGAGCTTTTCAGAGATATCGAGGACTCCTGCGGGCTTAACGGTAGACGCCATCCTCTGACATACATTCTGGAGGCTGCAGATGATATAGCCTACAGGACAGCTGATATAGAGGATTCTTATAAAAAGGGACGTATCAGCTTCGATATGCTTGTAAGAGAGCTTGAGCTAAGACGCCATGAGGATCAGTCGGATCCGGAGTACAGGTCTCTTATTGAAAGCTTAAAGTACAGATATGGCAAGGGTATTGAGCATGGGGTAAGTGATCCCGGTGAATATGCGGTCCAAAACTGGATAGTGGCGGTTCAGGGCAAGCTTATTTACCTTGCAACGGAAAGCTTTGTAAATCATTATAATGAGATAATGGATGGCTCCTTTGGTCAGGAGCTTCTGGAAGGAACAGAAGGAAAGCATATAGTTGATGCGCTTGGAGAAATTGCGATTAAATACACCTTTACTTCAGAGCCTATTGTGAAGATAGAGGTCAGCGCAGACAGGATACTTACATACCTTCTGGACAGACTGGTACCTGCTGCAGTTTATTATGATACAGACATTAAGCTTCGTCCCATAGATTCAAGGATGATTTCTTTTGTATCTGAGAACTATAAGAAGATTTACCATATTTATTCACAGGAAAAAAGCGAAGAGGAGAAGCTTTACCTCAGGCTCCTTCTTGTTACGGATTATGTCTGCGGCATGACTGACAGCTATGCCAAGAGGCTGTATCAGGAACTCAACGGTTTGGTTTAACTGTTTTAAATTGAGAGTTTTGGCTTGCAATTTTGTTATCTAACATTTATGTTATTTTAAGTGGTAGGATGAATGACGCTTTTTGAACAATGTGTTCAGCATAAGAGTGTGATTCATCAGAGACAAAAAGATAAGAAAGAGGACAATATGGCGAGAGAAATGGTTGTAGTTCTGGACTTTGGCGGGCAGTATAAGCAGCTGATCGCAAGAAGAGTCCGCGAGTGCAATGTATATTGTGAGATTCACCCTTACAATATAGGACTTGATAAGCTTCGTGAGATGAATCCCAAGGGAATCATTCTGACGGGTGGACCTAACAGTGTTTACGGTGAGAATGCCGTTTTGTGTGAAAAAGAGCTCTACGAGCTTGGCGTTCCTGTAATGGGAATTTGCTACGGCGCACAGCTTACTGCATTCTTAAATGGCGGAGAAGTAAAAACGGCTCCTGTCAGCGAATATGGTAAGACAGAGACAAATCTTGATACTTCTTCAGAGCTTTTTGCAGATTGTAAGTCCGTTGTTACAACATGGATGAGCCATACTGACTATATAGCTAAGGCGCCGGAAGGCTTTAAGATTACGGCGACCACTTCTAACTGCCCTGTGGCAGCTATGGAGAATGCTGACAGAAAGATTTATGCAGTTCAGTTCCATCCTGAGGTTATGCACACCGAGTGCGGAACACAGATGCTTAAGAACTTTGTAATGAATGTTTGCGGATGCGCTGGCGACTGGAAGATGGCTGACTTTGTTGAGAGAAGCATCGCAGAGATCAGAGAGAAGGTTGGAAACGGCCGTGCACTCTGTGCTCTTTCAGGCGGTGTTGATTCATCCGTTGCAGCCGTACTTATGAGTAAGGCTATCGGTAAGCAGCTTACATGCGTATTTGTAGATCACGGTCTTCTTCGTAAGAATGAAGGCGATGAGGTCGAGGCAGTATTTGGACCCAACGGTGCATACGACCTTAACTTTATAAGAGTTAATGCTCAGGACAGATTCTATGAGGCACTTAAGGGTGTTGAGGAGCCTGAGAAAAAGAGAAAGATCATCGGTGAGATGTTCATCCGTGTATTCGAGGAAGAGGCTAAGAAGATCGGAGCCGTTGATTTCCTTGTACAGGGAACTATTTATCCTGATGTTGTTGAGAGCGGAATCGGTGAAAGTGCCGTGATCAAGTCTCACCACAACGTAGGAGGACTTCCCGACTATGTTGATTTTAAAGAGATTATTGAGCCTCTCCGCATGCTCTTTAAGGATGAAGTAAGAGCATCAGGACTTGAGCTTGGTATTCCGGAGCACCTTGTATTCAGACAGCCTTTCCCTGGCCCTGGCCTTGGAATCCGTATCATCGGTGAGGTTACAGCTGAGAAGGTTAGAATCGTTCAGGATGCTGACGCAATCTACCGCGAGGAGATCGGTAAGGCAGCAGCCGCTTACAAGGATGAGCACGGTGTTAATCCTGAATGGCTTCCTGCGCAGTATTTCGCAGCGCTGACAAATATGCGTTCCGTTGGTGTTATGGGTGACTTTAGAACCTATGACTACGCAGTAGCACTCCGCGCAGTTAATACTTCAGACTTCATGACAGCTGACGCAACCAATATTCCCTGGGATATCCTGCAGACAGTAATGAACAGGATCATCAACGAGGTTAAGGGCGTCAACAGAGTAATGTATGACCTGACCAGTAAACCGCCGGGAACAATTGAGCTGGAGTAAAAAGCCAAAACCCGCAAACCTAGTATTTTCAAGGTTTCGCGGGTTTTGTTTTTACGATATTGTTCAGACTTAGATTTACATTATTCCGATAAAAGAATATAATTGTTATATGTTATTGTACGTATATGAAAGGCCAAGATATGGAAGAAAAACAATATGTTGTTCCTAAACCAGTAATAAACAAAAAGGAAGAAGAGTCCCTTACTGCATTAACCGAGAGATATGAAAAAATGAATAAGCCAGGAAAATTATCCAAGGCCGGAAAGAAGATTGCTGAAGTTATTCCTAAATCGGTAAAAGAGGCGGGAAAAGCAGTAAAGGAAACAATTACCGAGGCTGAATTATTTGTGCAATGTATGAAAGTTGTAGCTGAGGGATTCAGTATCCTTGAGAAACAAGCTGCAAAGATGACAATAAGCGAGGATGCTATTGTTCAGAAAGTAGATGCTACAACTAAAAAGAATGAGATAACTTGCTTAGAAGAGATATGCCTTGCGAGAGGTTATAATATTTCAAAAATTGTTGCTAAGTATAAAACAAAAGATTTGGGATTAGCTCTGGTTGAAGGTGGAACTACAGGAGCATTTGGTTTTGCTGGACTGCCATTCAATCTTGTTTTGAGTACATTTATATATTATAGAGCGGTACAGTCTATTGCTATGTTTTACGGATATGATGTAAAGAATGATTCAGCAGAGCTAATGATTGCAGGCGATGTCTTTATGAATGTACTAAGTCCAAAGTGCAAAGGATCAAATGAAGTTAGTAGCATAATTGGGAAAATTATGGTGATGACCGAAACAACTGCAATAAAACAGACAGCTAAGAAAACATGGTCTGATATGGCTGCAAGGGGTGGCGTAGGACTGTTGCTAACACAGATGCGTGCACTAGCTAATAAATCAGCTCAAAAGGCTCTTGAGAAAGCAGGACAAAAAGGATTAGAAGAAAGTGTATTTAAAGGAGTCTTTGAGCAAATAGGAAAGAACTTAACTAAAAAAGCTATAGGGAAAGCAGTTCCAGTTGTTGGCGCAGTGATAGGCGGGCTTTTTGATACTGCGCAGATGAATACTGTAATAGATTATGCGGATATTTTTTACAATAAGAGGTATTTATTAGAAAAAGATGTTAGAATTCATAAGCTTATTGAAGGTGACAGTGATGAAATAATAGATATTTCACCAGAGGATATTGCTGAAGTGAATTTGGAACAATAATTGCTGATGATTGAGGTATTGTATGGAGTATTTTACAACTGTAGAAATGTCAGAAAAATGGAATATTACATCTCGACGGATCGGTGTTCTATGTGCGGAGGGGCGTATTGCGGGGGCAATAAAAAAAGGAAAGACATGGTTAATTCCTTCGGACACTAAAAAACCTGCAGATGCGAGATTTAAGAAGAATACAAAATAGATTGGAGGGTGCCATCTATGAGTAATTTTAACTTCTTAGAAAGCCATTGGAATTATTTGGCAAAACTAGGAGATTTGGCTGAGAAGAATGTATATTCTGATTCGAATACATCTATTATCAAGCAGGGTATGTTAGCTGAGGTTATGGCTAAATACATGCTTGCTTATGATGGAATTGCAGAACCGGAATATGACAATACTCATGCAAATAGGATCAGGTTGTTAAAACAGAATGACCTGTTGCCGTATGAAATAGATAATACACTGTACATTTTACGGAAGGCGCGAAATAATGCATAGTATATTTAAAACAATACATGTAATCATTTGTGATACTGTTACTACATAATATTTTCTTAGCTTATATGGACTAACATAAAATATTACTGTGGAAGTAATAGGATGGAAGAGGAGAAGGGATGGGAGTACTAGACGAAATTGTAAAATTAAACAGGACACCGGTTTTGTTTGTTGGGTCTGGCATATCAAAAAGATATTTGTATAAGTATCCATCTTGGAATGAACTACTAGAAATGTCATTCGCCAAATTTGAACCGGATACTTTTCAATATCAGAAGCATATTGATGCTTGCAAAAGGAGCAAGATGTCTGAATTTGAGACAAATGCTTATATGGGGACGTTGATAGAAGAGGAGTTTAATAAAGCATTTTTTGACAGGAAAATCATTTTAAATATAGGTAATAGGAAAAATCCAAGCTGGGTTAAGCGTGGAATTTCGCCTTATAAGATGTTTTTGGCGGATTTTTTTAAAAAACAAAAATTAAACACATCAGCCGAATTAGTAGATGAACTAGATAAGTTAAAAAAACTGAAGAATAAGGTGTCTGCAGTTATTACAACAAATTATGATACGTTTTTAGAGGAACAGGTCTTTTCCAAAGATTTTAAGGTGTTAGTGAGACAACACGAATTATTCTCTGCAGACAGCTATGATATTGCGGAAATATACAAGATACATGGGAGTGCTACTGATGCTGAATCAATTATTATAACAAAAGATGATTATGATTATTTTAAGGAGTCTAGAAAACTTATTATCGCAAAAATGTTAACACTATTTGCGGAGTCACCTATAGTTTTTATGGGATATTCATTTACAGATGAAGATGTAAGAGAGATTATTGAGGACTTCTTGAGTTGTTTGTCAAAGGAACAGCTTACTGATATTAGAAAACATTTTATTTTTATTAGTTTTAAGAAGGGGGAGAAAAGGCTTATAGAGATAGAAAGAACTATAACAACTAAAAATAATGTTGAAATACCCTTTGTGGAGATACAAACAGACAATTATGGTGCGGTATATGAAAAGCTTGGGGAAATTACTCCTGGTATTTCGCCACTAAGAGTAAGAGAGACAAGAAAAGTGGTGAAGACTATTGTGGATCAGAGTATGTCATCAGTTGATGCGCAGTCAATTATCGTCGGAATAGATGATTTGGTTGATATGGACTTATCTTCTAAACCATTGGCTATTGCTATTGGTTATAAGGAGAATATTTTAAATAAGTATGGGTATGGGTTACTGGGAGATAAACTGATATTCGAGGATGCTATATATAATAATAAAGGTTTCGATGCAGAAGCGATGTGTTATGAACGATTAAAGAATATTGCTATAACAAGGCTTATGCCTGTTTTCAAGTATGTAAAAGGACAGGAGATACCAAAAGATAGTAAGCTGCATAAATATATTGAGGCTCATAACAGCATTGAAAAAATAATATCCAAAAATGTAGCTAAAACGCTTAAAAATGTACCAGCCTATGCGGGATTTGATGATTTATATGATTATATGAAGGCTGCTCCAAATTGCAGGAAGGCAGCAATGGCTGTTCTAAAGAACATAAAAATGCTGTCTATAGATGATTTGCGTAGAGCATGCAAGCATATATTTGAAAAGTATCCTGATGAGTTTTTGCATGATACAAATGCGGAACGCTGTGTTCTTTGCCTCGATTTGATGGAAAACTACTTATAAAAAGAAGCTAGTGAACCTTTCTTGGAAAAACCAAGAACATCACTAGCTTTCTCTTTCGCATATTCAAGAACATTTAATGTTCTATGTTCTCTTTCTAGTTGTAGTCGACGAAGTATAAGTATATACTTTTTTATCGACTGCAAATATAATACAACGTAAATGTACGTGTGTCAATGCAATGATTCAATGCAATGGCGTATCATAATAGACTTAATATCGTCAAAAATTCATGCGAAAAGGGTTGCAATTAATTGCGACAGGGAAAATGATTACAAAAAGACTAGGAACAAGTGTAACAAACGGATGTAAAGACTTAAAGAAGAAATCTAATTGAAAAATGATAAAGCGAGGAAAAGGAATGGGTGCACATATAGAGCAGTTTAATGCTAAGGATTCCAGTATAGAAGGGCTGAAAATAATAAGTGCAAAAAGTGCCACAGACGACAGAGGAACTGTGCGAGAATTATTCCGTGGCAGTGTTTATGCAGAGGTACTTCCTGATACAGTAAAGGGATGGAAGCAGATAAATCTGACAAGAACTAAAAAAGGAGCTGTTAGAGGACTCCATGGTGAAGCAATGAATAAGCTTGTTACTGTGGCGTATGGTTCAGTTTTTGGAGCTTATGTGGATACAAGACCTGACAGTAAGACTTTTGGGGCAGTTCAGACTGTACATATCACACCCGGAGTTCAGGTATTTGTGCCTCAGGGCGTATGCAACGGTTTTCAGGCGCTTGAAGATACTGAGTATCTGTACTTCTTTGATAATGAATGGGCTCCGGGAATGCCGGGAACAGCACTTTGTCCACTGGATCCTGAACTTGAGATTAAATGGCCGATAGATATCGATACAAATGATTTAAATCAGATTTCGGTGAAGGATTCAAAGGCACCAACGCTTACTGAATTACGAAAAAAGCTCGGAATGGACTAAAATTTGAAAAGGTGAGGGGACTATGAAAAGAGAAGGAGGAGTTTTGTATGGAGGATTACAGCTTACAACACAAAAAAGCCTGGGAGTTTGATGCGTATAATTTTTGGGTAAAGACGTCAGGTACTCCGGAGGAAAGAGCAGCAAAGGACAAAGCTGATCCGAAGAAAATGCTAAAGTATCATGCAGGTTATTTTGACACTTTCGAAGGAATCAGGGTTGCGAATATCTGCGGGTCATGCGGGAAAAAGGCAGTGCCACTGGCACTTCTTGGAGCTGATGTCACAATATTTGATATTTCTAAGGACAATAAGAGATACGCTATGGAAACCGCAGAAGCTGCGGGCACTTCAATAAATTTTGAGGTTTGCGATATTCTCAAGATTGATATGAACAGGTACGCAGGGTACTTTGATGTGGTGTTCATGGAAGGTGGCATCCTTCACTATTTCCATGACATATATGAGTTTATGAATATCATGAACTCTCTGCTGAAGGCAGGAGGAAAGCTTATCTGCAGTGATTTCCACCCCTTTACAAAGATTTCGGATATCCTGAAAACTCAGCAGCCCACAATGAGTTATTTTTCCACAGAGATATTTGATGGTGAGATGGCTCATGCGAGGTTCTATGATGAGGAGATTCGCAGGCAGATACCAAAGTGTAAGTACAGAAAGTATACGATAAGTGAGATCATAAATGGTATCATTGGCGCGGGATTTACGCTTGAACGCTTCGACGAGCACCCTTCATGGGAGGATGAAACACTTCCCGGGGAATTTACGGCCATCGGAAGAAAGAATGGGTCCGCGCTATGACTAAACAGATAGGCGTAATCTCAGATATACACAGCAGGATCTACGGGTATTGCAATAAATGCTCCGGGTCTGGCGCAGTGCCTGATTCTTCATGGCTACGACGAGAACGAGCCTGAAGGACCTTCCTGGAAGGCAGAGTTTTTGAATATTCCATATGATGTTGACTATGTCATCGATGCCCTTTATGAAAAGGGGCTTATGGAAAAGGGGAAGTGGTTTGTGGCAAACAACGTTTATGTTTTGAAAACAGGAAATGACTATACTGTGGACTTTTTGCAAAAGGCAGCAAGTCTTCAGGAGGAGGAAACGGGAGAGCCCGTGAGCTGGCCTTTCATAGAGGAGAAATATTTTACGGAGGCTGCTAAAATAGTGGGCATCCCTGATTACAGACAAAGAGCATAAAGGATAACATAAAATGGTAGATGGGCAAAACTCATCTGCCATTTTTAGTTAGAAATAGTGTAAAATAGTAATGTTATTGCTGACTGGCTTAAGAAAGAGGGATGGCATGCACAGACTTTATGAAAATGATGATTTAGTAGTCTTTTGGAACTCTGATAAATGTTTTCATGCAAAAAGGTGCGTTCATGGCAGTCCCGGAACCTTCAATCCGGGTAAGAAGCCCTGGATTGACTTAAGACATGCCGAGAGCAAGGAGATATGGCAGGCAATATCAGAATGTCCGTCAGGTGCGCTTAGCTGCATATACAGACATGAAATCGATGTGGTCATGGATGAAGAGGGTGGCCGCAGCGTAGCTTTTGATGGGGATAAAGAAATCGGAGAATGCGATTTCGAGGCTAACGAGGATGTATGGAATATCTATCACACCGGAGTTTCTTCTGATTATCAGGGGAAGGGCATAGCAAAGCGACTGGTGTATAAGGTTCTTGAAGCGGCTGAGAAGAAGTGCATGAATATCGAGGCTTCCTGCTCTTATGGCAGGAAGGTTCTTGATAGTTAATTTTTGTGAGGGGGAACAGGTATGAGCATAGGTGTTAATAATTGGGGCATTTGTGCTTTACCGTTAAATATAATAAAAAGGGAGTACACAAATGAAGAAGAGGATAATTGTTAAGGTTGGGAAAATTATTGTGGGGGTTGTGGCAGTACTGTTTGTAGTTGGTTCTGTCGGAATGGCAAAGCTTGTTTGCGACGGTGTGTTTTACCAGAATAAAAACAATGACACACAGGGTAATTCAGTTAAGCAGCTTGCAACCTATGGATTTGATCTTGAGGGCTTTAATGCTAAGTATACAGGCGAAGATATTGCGGTGACAGCAGAGGATGGAAATGTTGTCCCCGGAACATATTTTGATATGGATAGTGACAAATGCGTAGTACTTGTACACGGTGCAGGTGGTGACAGAGTAGCTACATATCCTCTGGCACAGCAGTATATCGAGAGAGGCTATGACGTAATTGCCTTTGATGACAGAGGTCACGGAGTAAATCCTGACGATAAGGTTACTTTCGGAATTCATGAGGCGCGTGACGTAAAGGCACTTGTAAAGTATGCAAGGGAGGAGCTTGGGGATTCAGAGGTAATAGTTCATGGCCAGTCCATGGGCGGTCAGGTGACTGCAGTTTATGCATCAAACGTAACTCCCGGAGCAGTAGAGGCAGCAGATGCAGTAATATGTGACAGCCCTGTTCCCGGAATGGAGTACATGATCAGAAGTGTCATTGCAGATAATCCGGAGGATATGGATTCAGCTTCAACATCATACTTTATTAACACTGGTAAGCTTTACTCAAAGCTTTTCTACCACGTTAACTGGGATGATGGCGATACAATCAAGGTTGTAGCAAATGATCAGCTTCCGACACTTATCTTTGTTTCTGAAAAGGATGAGGTTTGCCTTCCTGAGAAGGTAGAAGAAGTATATGAAAATGTAGGAAGCTCAGAAAAGAGCATCGCTTATGTAAACAGTGCTCATATCGAAGGCGTAATCGATGATCCTGAAGGCTACATGGAATATGTGGATACATTCCTTGAAAAAGCAGGATTATAATAAGGACTAATAAGTGTTAACGTCATTACTTGGCGTTTATCCGGAAATTAATTGTTTTTTAATAAGCAGTTATTCAGGAATTTACACGGAACAAAGATATAAAAATATTCAGCATAACAATTATTAAAAATACAAAATGTTCATTTTAAGGGCATTTTGTATTTTTTTAGTTATAGAAAACCCTTTTGAAGCAAAGAGAGCCTTGTTGAAAAGTAACAATCAAGCAGCTGCCATTTTGTGGATATATGATATTTGTTTGTGATTATGGCGGTAGTATTATTTGACAAAAGTAACACTGTAACATGCCATGCACTAAAATCAGGGAGTAACGCTTATGAGGAATAGATTAAGAATGACAATGGCTTTAGCCGCAGCAATAATCATGACTACATCAGTAACTGCTTTTGCAGGCTATGCCAAAGAAGAAGCCCCAAAGGGACCACTAACATCAGATCAGGCTTTGGAAGTAGCACTCGAGCATTCGGGATACACAAAGGATGAGGTTGATGTCATAAAATTAGAGAAGGATATTGATGATGGCGTGGAAAAATATGAAGTTGATTTCTATGTTGGAGTCAATAAGTATGAATATGACATCGATATCAATACCGGAAAAATACTTGAATACGAAATCGATGATTAAATATGTCGGTGTATAGCTGAAGTATTTTTAATTGAATAACGAATAAACAGGAGTCATCTGATAAAAGCGGATGACTCCTTTTATGTGACGAAAACAGGTAATTGCTAAAAAGTATGGAATGAAGTACAATAAGGCTTCTAGGCTACAAGGAGGTATTTTTAGGGAAATAGTATGAAGGAACGAGAATCAATTGGGAGCAGGCTTGGCTTTATTCTGCTGTCTGCAGGCTGCGCTATAGGAATCGGTAATGTGTGGCGCTTCCCGTATATGGTAGGTGAAAACGGCGGAGGATTATTTGTCCTTGTATATGTGCTGTTTTTGCTGGTATTAGGGGTACCGATACTGACGATGGAGTATGCGGTAGGAAGAGCGAGCAGACTAAGCGTTCTTCCGGCATTCAAAAAGCTTGAACCAAAGAATAGTAAGTGGCATATTTACGGATATTTTGCTATAGCCGGTAACTATATCCTGCTTATGTTTTATTCAGTGGTTTCCGGTTGGATACTGAGGTATTTTGTATTATCTTTAATGGGGGCTTTTCAGGGACAGAGTCCTGAGAGCATAGAGAGGATTTACCAGGAAATGATGGGAAGTCCTAAAATACTGATACTTTTCATGTTTATTACCATGCTTATCACAGTCTTTGTAACATCTATGGGACTTCAGGAAGGCGTGGAGAAGATAACGAAAATCATGATGATCTTACTTATCATTATCATGATCGGACTTGGAATAAAATCCCTTACACTGCCGAAGGCTGCAGAGGGAGTGAAGTTTTATCTTATGCCTAATATCGAGAATGTAAAAAAGGTCGGTGTAGGAAATGTTCTTTACGGAGCACTGAACCAGAGCTTTTTTACACTAAGTCTTGGTATCGGTGGAATGGAGATATTCGGAAGTTATATTAAAAAGGACAGAAGTCTTGTGGGAGAAGCCCTGCTTGTTGCAGGACTAGATACCTTTGTTGCTATAGTTGCAGGACTTATCACGATTCCTGCATGCTTTGCTTATGGCGTAGCTCCGGACAAAGGACCGAGTCTTATTTTCCTTACTTTGCCCAATGTTTTTGCAGCAATGCCGGGCGGAAGAATAATTGGAAGTCTCTTCTTCCTCTTCATGTATTTTGCAGCACTGTCCACAATGATCGGTGTATTTGAAAATGATGTAAGCTTTTCAATCGATCTTTTCGGCTATGACAGGAGAAAGGCAGCAGCCTTTGCTGGACTTGTCATTACACTGGGATCGATCCCCTGCGCGTTTGGATTTAACGTATGGAGTGATTTTCAGCCGCTTAAGCAGGGCAACTGCATAATGGACCTGGAGGATTTCATAGTTAGTAATCTTCTCCTTCCAATCGGTTCCCTTATATGCTGTCTGTTCTGCACCAGTAAATATGGTTGGGGCTTCGATAATTACATCGAAGAAGTTAACAGCGGCGTGGGTATAAAGATGAGCACAGCCCTTAAGTGGTACTTCAAGATCGTGCTTCCTGCTATACTGGTGTTCCTTGCAGGCTATGGCCTTTGGAGCTACTTTGCATAAGCCATTACGTGATAGAACACGAATATAATGATATATAAACTGGCGTTATCATTGAGTTAACAGCTCATAGGTAACGCCATATTTTTTTGCTATATCAGCAGCGTAGGAAAGCCCTACAGGCGGAGCAAGTCTTATCTTGTAGGAACGAACGCCGTTATCTGAAGCAACGATAAGCGAAGCAGCCTTATAGGGAAGGTTGTTATCGTTTAGTTCATCAATATCGTAGGCAAGCTTGTGCATGTGGGTGTTGTAAATGGTTCGGCAGCCCTTTTCAAGTATTGCTTTTGAACAGTCTCTTGCAATGAAATATCCCTCCTCAAAAGAGGTGGTTGAAAAGGTTTCATTGAGAAGTAGGAGGCTGTTTTTGGTTGCATCAGTAAATATGGTGCGGAATCTTTTGCACTCTTCGCCCAGTCTTCCAAGGTCCAGAGTCTGATCCTCATCAGCTGGGAAATGCGTATAAATGGCATCAACAGGAGTGTATTCGAAGCTAAATCCCGGAACATAGATACCACCCTGAGCCATGAAGAAAAGCTGGCCCACAGCCTGGGTTATAGTGGTCTTACCGCCTCGGTTGGCACCTGTGAGCATATACAGGCAGTGCTCATCTGAAAAGTCGATATCATTTGTGACAATCGGTTCCTCTTCAAGAAGATTAGCATCTACAAGCTTCATGTTGTAGATTCCGATAGCGTTCATGGATTTTTCGCTGCCTTCGGAGGGCATGATGACAGTAGGCTTGCAGAATTTAAAGCCCTTTGCCTGCATCTTTTCAATATATTCAGCCCATCTGATGTAGTAGATGAATTCCGGCATGAGGTCAGTGATGTTGGTGATTGTGAGGGTAGTGTATTTTCCCAGAACATCACGAAGGTGCTTAACGGTACTGCTTAGCATTCTTTCGGTCACATCATCCATGTGCCTGGGAAGGCTCCTGGTATGATTATCAGACTCTGACACATATTTCATAGTCATGAGAGCCATGGGGCTAAAGGCAGCAAAGGGAATGATCATGTTGTCATTTGTGGTCCTTTTTAGCGTGAATTCGTCGTATTTATAATCCTCCCTCCAGTCGTTTCCATCCTGGATAATGTCTTTTCTTGTGACCTTATCCACAAAATGGCTTACGATATGTGACTTGGTAAAAGGCTTATTATTAAGAGATATAACGCCGATTCCGCTTACCTCAAAGCGCTCATTTAAGTTTACGCCAAGGGTGACACTCCTTAGATTCTGAGTGTCTGCCCTAAGGAGACTGATATCCTTCTTCAGACCCTCATAGCCATTATCGGTGTAGAGTTTTTTGACATAGTCCTTGAGGGCAAGCAGTCCCTCGGAGTGAATGTCTGCGGTTGACAGGCACTCATAGATGGCATCAAGGGACTGAATATAGTCACCTATTTCTTCAAGTCTGTGAACGAGATCCCAGACGCCGAGCTCGTGGTCGTGATCATGCTTGTGACTTCCATAATCGCGAAGGAAATTTATCCTGTCAAAAAGCGCAACGATTTTGTTTCGCATATCTCGATTTTTCATGAGGTCATCGAATATCTCGCTCCTGTATTTTGCGTTCTCAGGAGAGTCTGTCATCATGCTCATGACATTGTAAATATAGGTCTGCTCCGCAGGCTGGATGGACAGCTTAGTAACGATATTGTCCATACCTATGTCATGAAGAGTTACCTCGCTCAATTTTTTGTATTCTAAATTCTGATCTGGAAATAAAAGACTTATTTTTTCTGACATAATTTTCCCCAATAAAAGATTCCCTTCCCAACCGGGCGATGAAAAAGAGCATACCCGGTACTTTTTTCATAAGATTATTCTAAGATAAAAATGCGAGAATTTACAATGCAATTTATAAGGAGATCATTCAGAGGGTTGAAAAAGTGTACAAATAGTCGTACACTAACCTCTGATATTTCAAAAACTATAAGGAAAACAAAGACAGCTATGAATACAGACAGAATTGAAGAATTAAGAAAAAAGTGGCTTGAGGAAGAGAGCATCGCACACATAAAGGGATGGGATTTTTCTCACATCGATGGACGTTACACAGAGCAGGATGATCTTCCCTGGAGTTATGAGGAGATCATAAACAGGTACAGAACTCCGGATATGAAGCTTCTGGACTTTGACACAGGCGGTGGTGAGTTCCTTCTTTCACTGGGACACCCCCATAAGAATACAGCAGCAACGGAAGGCTATCCGCCGAACGTTGAGCTCTGTAAGGAAACACTTCTTCCCCTTGGAATTGATTTCAGGGCCTGCGATGATGCGTCAAATATTCCGTTTGATGATGACACTTTTGATATTTATATAAACAGACATGGTGACTTTGATCCCAGGGAGGCACAAAGAGTGCTGAAGAGTGGCGGAATTTTTGTTACCCAGCAGGTTGGATCAAAGAACGACAGAGACCTTGTGAAGATGGTGCTTCCTGAGGTAGAGGAGCCCTTCCCTGACAACTGCCTTGAGATTCGAAAGAAGCAGTTTGAGGAGGCTGGCTTTGAGATTCTTGAAGCTGATGAAGTATACAGACCAATCAGATTTTTCGATGTCGGAGCATTTGTGTGGTTTGCTCACATCATTGAGTGGGAGTTTCCGGGATTTTCAGTTGATAAGTGCTTTGATAAGCTTCTCAAGATGCAGGAAGAAATCGATAAGAATGGCAAGGTTGAAGGCACTATCCACAGATTTCTGATCGTTGCCAAAAAGAAAGCTTAACGGGAAACTGTTGACAATGCAATTTTGAGGTGCTTATATTATATATAGCGCTTAGAAAACTATTGGAGGTATGAGGAGATGTTGAACAGGTAAATTGATTCATAAAAAATTTTGCATTACGCAGATTGTTGAGAAGGTCACCTTTTGATGACTTTTTTAATGGTGGATCATTTTATCTTGTAGATATCTTTTCATAGAACCAATTTATATATTATTTGGTAAGTCCCTATCTATGCATATAGGGGGATTTTATTATGATTAAGATTACAGATCCGTCTGCGTAATGCAGGCGGATTTTTTGTGGAAAATAAAGCTTAGTAGAAACGACTTAACGGAGGTTTACTGGAAATGGAAACGAAGAATAATAACCCTCTTTGGACGAGGGATTTTACGATAATTACAATTGGCAGTGTTGTCTCGATGTTTGGAAACAGTCTGGCAGGCTTTGCAATGAGCCTGATGGTCCTTGACTATACGGGCTCAACCTTTATGTATGCACTGTACCTTATGACATACACTGTTCCGCAGCTTATAGTACCTATAATTTCAGGAGCTGTTCTTGACAGATTTTCAAGAAAAAAGATGATCTATACACTGGATTTTGCCAGCGGAGCCATTTATCTGACCATGGGTATGCTTCTTTGGAGCGGATGGTTCAGCTTCCCTATCTTTGCACTGTTTAGTCTGGTGATAGGATCAATAAACAGCATATACATGGTGGCTTATGACAGCTTTTATCCACTCCTTATTACAGAGGGGAATTTCTCAAAGGCATATTCGATTGCGAGTACCCTTGAGACTCTGTCTAATTTCATGGTTCCACTTGCAACGGTTTTATATAACCTTATGGGACTTTGGCCGATGCTTCTCGTAAATGGTGTGAGCTTCTTTGTAGCTGCATGCCTGGAGGTCAATATAAAGGCAGAGGAGAGCTATATAGAAAAACAGAGTCAGAGACTGGACACACAGGATATGAAACGTGTGGAGAGAGTTCTTTTTGATATAAAAGAAGGCTTCCTGTATCTGTTTTCAGAAAAAGGACTTATGGTCATTGCTGTCTACTTTTTATTTAGCGCTATGGCCGGCGGAGCAGCAGAGGTTATATGCCTCCCGTACCTTAAGAGCAACTATAAAAACGGTGAGTATTTATTCCAGTGCATTTTCGGCATGGCAGTTATCGGAAGAGGCATTGGAGGCATGTACCACTACAGGAGAAAGATACCTGAGCAGCTTAAGTTTTATATCGCCCTTATGGTGTACGTAATCATAGGTGTCTTCGAGGGACTTTATCTCTATGTACCTGTTAATGTAGCGATGCTTATGGGATTTATAGTCGGAATCGGTGGAGTTACCAGCTATACCATAAGAATTTCATCTACACAGAGCTATGTACCAGATGAGACCAAGGGAAGATTCAACGGTGCCTTTCAGGTGCTTAGCACATCAGGTGCCCTGATTTCACAGTTTTTTGCAGGAGTGCTTACGGTCTATATGGACCAGAGAGCGGTACTGCTCCTGTTTGAGCTTGTGAGCGTAGGTGCAGCTATTGTATTTGTGGGCTTTAACGGAAAGCATGTTAAGCCAATCTATAACAGAAGTATGTAATTTGAATTTTTGAAAGGAGGTACTATGTCCGGACGAATACTTATAAAAGCAGAGAATATAGTCCACTCCTATGGTGAGCAGACAGTCCTTAATTTTGACAGGTTTTATTTATACGAAGGTGAAAAGATCGGTCTGGTGGGGGTAAACGGAGCAGGAAAAAGCACGTTGCTCAAAATCCTTGCTGGCGAGATATCCCCATCAAAGGGCACGGTGACAAGAGAGTGTGAGCCCTTTTACTTTGAGCAGTTCGGTCTTGGGATAGCAGGTAATAGCGGAAGCGCGGACCCTTCCGGAGACGACCTGGATAATACATACATGGGCGCTGCCTATGATACCGACTACGAGGAAGCCGGAAAAATGGGAGTTCAGGATCAGCTCTGGCAGGAAAATGTCAGCGGCGGAGAAAATACCAGAATAAGGATTGCACAGCTTTTCTCCAACCCGCAGGCGGTTGCGTTCTTGGATGAACCTACTTCAAACCTTGATTATGAGGGAGTGGAATTATTAAAAAAGAGGCTTGGTGAGATTGAGACCATGGTCATCATAAGTCATGACAGATCGGTCCTTAACGAGCTCTGTGACAGGATAGTTGAGATATCCTTTGGAGAGCTTATAAGCTATAACGGCAACTACGATGACTATGTAGTGCAAAAAGAAGAGCAGTTTAAGACAAAGCTTTCTGAATACGAGAATTATCAGGCTGAAAAGAAAAGACTCCAGGGGGTCTATACCCAGAAAAAAGCCAAGGCCAAGAAGGTGGAGAAAAAGCCAAGAAATATCTCTTCCAGTGAAGCCAAGGCGAGAGCTCTTTGCGGAAACAGAAAGCCGGAGGACAAGGCTAAAAACATGGAGAAAAGCGCTGCCAATGTCCTTAAGCGAATAGAGCACATGGAGGTTAAGGAAAAGCCAAAGGAGGAACCTACGGCAAGACCTGATTTCAGACTGACAAATCCTCCGAGAAACCCGATAGTCATAAGAGGAGAGCATGTGTCATTTTCGTATGATGACAAGGTTATCCTTGATGATGCGGACTTCATGATAAAAAACGGAAGCAAGGTTGCCATCCTTGGCAGTAACGGTGCAGGGAAAACGACGCTTCTTGAGCTTATCAGCAAGAGAGAAAGGGTGTATGTTGTACCCGGTGCAAAGATCGGATATGCAAGACAGAATATGTCGCAGATAGATTATGACAGCACGGTTCTTGAAAACATAAGGCGTGTCAGTATACAGACCGAGAGCTTATCACGTATAATATTATCCAGATTACTACTTACGGAAAAGGATATGAACAAGAAGGCATCCAAGTTATCGGGTGGTGAAAGGATGAAGCTGTCCTTTGCGATGCTGTTCGTATCTGATATAAACCTGCTTATTCTGGATGAACCTACAAATTATCTGGATATTCCATCAGTTGAGGCTCTTGAGAAGCTCCTGATTGAGTATGAAGGAACGCTTCTTTTCACATCTCATGACAAGATGTTTGTGGACAGGATCGCAACCGGCAGGCTCTATATCGAGAATGGAAAGATAAGAGAGGAAAACTAATATGGCAAAAGAAGTTTGGCAGCCGGGAAATATGTTATATCCGATACCTGCAGTAATGGTGAGCTGCGGAAGAAAGGGCGAGACCCCGAATATCATAACTGTGGCGTGGGCAGGGAATGTTTGCAGTTCACCTGCTATGCTCTCCATTTCAGTGAGAAAGGACAGATATTCCTACAGCATCATCAAGGATACGGGGGAGTTTGTGGTTAACCTCACAAGCAGCGAGCTGGCAAGAGCTACGGACTGGTGCGGCGTGCGTTCAGGCCGTGATTTTGACAAGTTTAAGGAGATGAGGCTTACGCCTCAGGAATCCCAGAAGATAACTGCACCCGGAATAGCCGAGAGCCCTGTTAATATCGAGTGCAAGGTTAAAGAGGCGCTGGAGCTGGGCAGTCATGTCATGTTTGTGGCAGAGGTTGTGTGTGTTACCGTGGATGATAAGTATCTTGATGAAAAGGGACGCTTTGACTTAAACGGAGCTGATCTTATCGCATACTCCCATGGAGAGTATTTTAAGCTTGGCAAAAAGGTCGGAAAGTTCGGTTACAGTGTTGCCAAGAAGCAGGGCAAGAAGGCATCTTCCAAGAAGGATAAGTCTTTTGCCAAAAAAGACAACAAGCAGGCAAAACAGAAGAAGGATAAGAAAAAGAAAAAATAAGTCCATGACTAAAGGAGACAGACTATGGCTGTAAAATTCATGAGAACAGGACAACAGGGAATACTTGTAAGGGATGAGGAAACAGGCTGTAAATTTGGAATAGACTTGTTTTTGTCGGACATGGACGGAAGACAGGTAGAGAATATCGTTAAGATAGAGGACCTTGGAGACGTATCTCTTATTTTCGGAACCCATGACCACATCGATCATATAGACAGGGATGCATGGGTGAAAATTGCAGGCCTTTTCCCTAAGACAAAGTTTGTAACTCCAAAGTTTTTTGAGAAAACTCTTCCCGAAGAGCTTGGAATAGACAGAGAGCGTATCATATTTGTTGATGAGGGGATAAGCGCAGATGAGGGAGATGTCCATATAGAAGCTATTCCTGCAGCCCATGAATTCCTTGATGCTTCAGATGACGGCCTTCACCCGTACCTTATGTATATTATTACTTACAAAAATACTAAGATATGTCATATGGGTGATACCTGCCTTTATGAAGGTGTATATCAGAAATTAAGGGAAAAGGGTTCCTTTGATGTTATGTTTCCGCCAATCAATGGACGAGATGCAGAAAGGCTCCGCGATAACTGCATCGGAAATATGACCTATCAGGAGGCAGCAGATCTTGTGGGAGTTTTGAAACCGGGGCTTGCTGTTCCAGGGCATTACGATATGTTCGCTTTTAATGGCGAAGATCCTAAAAAATTCGTTGATTATGTGGAAATTAAGTACCCCGAACAGAAGGTAAGAGAGTATAAAGCAGGCGAAGAGTTTTCATGCTGAGATTTTGTAAATGGGTTTAAAATACGCAGTAATTGAAGAGATAAGGGCAAGTTCTGATAAGAGTTTTGGACTAATATACGCTAAGTTAATAGAGAAAAAGAGTGTTCCGGGAATGTTCTTCCCGGAATTCTTGCTATAAGGATAAATTATGTAGCAGACAGCAGATACGAATTATATTGATTATGGAGGAAGCTATGCTCACACCTGACAGACTTGAAAATGACAGACGTTTTAGTGCTTTTGATAACGGCGAAGTTTTATATAACAAAAAGAAAAATCATCTCCCTGCAATGGGATGGAACAGCTGGAATGCCTTCGGAAGCGGGAACACAGAGGCCCTTACCAAGGTTATGGCGGATAAGATCACGGAGCTTGGTCTTGATAAGCTTGGATATGAATATGTGATTCTTGATGACGGTTGCTACAAGCCTGAGAGAGTGGATGGCAGACTTTCAAATGAGGAGAATAAATTCCCTTCAGGCTTTAAGGCTTTGTCTGATTACATTCACGATAAGGGACTTAAGTTCGGAATGTACAATGACATAGGAACCAACCTCTGCGCAGGAGCTGCGGTAGGAACCTGCGGTCATGAGAAGGAGGATGCCAAGAGCTATATAGAGTGGGGAGTAGATTTCTTGAAGGTGGATAACTGCTACTATCCCTTCGACAATGCGACATTTTCCAATCCTGAAAATGCTGCTTATACCTTTGCACCAAATATAAGAGCTATTAAGCTGGTAGATAAAGCGGATAATAGCGATACAGAGTGTATACTTCCCGCTGTGGAGGCAGAGCTCACAGGAAGTCGTGCAAGCATAGAGGATGATCATATAACAGGCCTTGGAACCTTTGATGGCACAGGTCCTGAGTCATCACCAGTTGGAATCAGGAGTAGCGAGCTTATTTTCCATGTATCCGCAGCTGCTGAGATGGCAGAGTATGAGATAGAGGTTGAGTATCAGGCAGGCGCCATAGAGGGTGTTGGCAACTGGCTTCAGATTGCTGTAAATGACGAGCTTATCTTTGATGATTTTCTTAATAAGGATATGATACCTGCCCTTAAAAAGGAGGAAGGCGAAGAGGAGAAGGCGCTTTTACCCTTTACCTGGAGTGAGCCCTTAAGGATAAAGCTTAAGAAGGGTGAAAACACGATCCGTCTTATGAACCACAGAAGACAGGAGAATACTCTTAATTCCTACGCAAGACTCCTTAAGGAATTATCTAACATTAATCCTGACAATGAGATTATTTACTCCGCCTGCGAGTGGGGAAAGACTCATCCTCAGAACTGGGCTTATAAGGTGTGCGATTCCTGGAGAATACTAAATGACATAACCTTCCGAGTTGGAAGTGATGGAGATCCTGGACACGGTGCGTGGGTTGAGGATTATACCACCAGCGTGACAACTCAGTACAACAAGGCAGTAATCATGGATGAATTCGCAGGCCTTGAAAGGGGCTGGAATGACCCTGATATGCTCATGATAGGAATGAATGGTCTTGATGAAACTCAGTGCAGAACACACATGACAATGTGGTGCATGATAAATTCACCGCTTATGCTGGGACTTGATTTAAGACGTGTTCAAAAGGGTGACTGGATCTATAACATTATCGCTAATAAAGATGCTATAAGAATAAATCAGGATGCTCTTGGAATTCAGGCAAAGAGAGTGTATTCAACCCTGCAAAAGACAGAGCCTGACAAGGAGTATATCAGAGACATAGACAGGATTGATGTTCTTGTAAAGCCTCTTGTAAATGGTGATTTTGCCATCAGCTTTATCAATGTAAGCAAAGAGGATAAGAACCAGAATATAAGAATTGATATAGATAAAATCAGGGAGCTTTTTGGAGATAAGATAAGGAAAGCTTCAAAATACAGTGTTAAAAACATCTGGACAGGGGAAGTATCAGAGAATGCTACAGGGGCTTTTGAGGTCACATCCATTAAGGCTTGTGATAACCTGACATTTATAGTAACACCCATAGCCTGAAGAAAAAGCGGATTGGAATAATGAATATAGAAGCCTTTATTGATTACATAATAAGTGAATACGAGATGGCTCATTCTGATAAAAATGATATTGATATAGATCATTTCTGGAAGGAAGTGATGTCATATTTTTCAGAGGATATGCTTGGCAGCCCTGTTAATAAAAAGAGTGCTGCCAGGATTTTATATGCCTTTTCAAGGATAGTATTGAAGCTCCCGAATTTAGACTGGATCAGGGCCAAAAAGCTCAGGGATATCTATGAGTGCCGCGTGTGTGCAGAAGCCATAGCGCAGATGTATGAGCGCGGTATCATAGATGGTGTAGGACCCTGTATATTTGGAATAAACGACACTATGAAAGCAGAAGAACTGCGCATGGCAGTCGATAAAATAGTTCAAATAAATACAAATATTATATGGAGTTTATAATCTGATTATATTTGTCTGTTAAAGTAATAATATACACGTATCATGGCATGCTATTGGTCTTATGAGGTAAGTGCATGGCGATAAAAAATGCGAATTATTATGGATACGACAAAAAAACATTAGAAGATTGTTCGGCATTCATAAACAGCACAAACAGAAAGCACGTTGAGATCCTGAATGGCTGGTTTTTTGCGGTCAATGTTTTGTGTATTGCTTTCAATGCATTTGGACTATTTAGTGTCAATCAGAGCAAGATACATCTCTATACCATTTTTGCTGTTATAGCTGCGGCATATATAATTGCTGCCAGATTAGTGGGTAAGAGGGACTCCACAATAGGAGTAACCATTCTTTCCGTAGCATGTATTTTGACATGGATGATCTTTTCCGTACAAATATCTATTGATCAGCCATACATGGTTGCAACTTTGTTTATGGTAATGACGGTTGTACTTTCCTTTTCCTTTATTGCGACAATGCTAAGGGCACTGCTTTTATTGGGAATATGTACGGCTGTTTTTCTTTATTCTTCTTTTAGTGTTAAAACTGCGGCCATAGCAACGCAGGATCTGTATAACGCTATTATTTTCCTGACTCTTTCCATAGGACTCCACTTTGCGTTCCAAAGAGCAAGAGTTCAGCAGTTTATTACTTATCAAAAGAACATTCAGATTCAAAGAGAGTTGGAGATACAGTCCAGCTTTGATGCGCTGACTTCACTTCTAAATCGCGGCAGATTCTTTTCTCTGGCCGGAAATATCCTTAACAAACCACATGATGAATATATGGCTATATGCCTGCTTGATTTGGATGAGTTCAAGCAGATAAATGATAAGCTGGGTCACCAGATGGGTGATAAGGCTATCCAGATTGCAGGCCAGACTATTATAGATACTCTTGGAATAGACATGGCCGAAAAATGGGCATTCCAGGATAAGGTTATTACCGAAGGTGTGAGCTTCCCTGGAAGGCTTGGTGGTGATGAGTTTATTGTACTTATCAAGGGAAAGAAAAATCGTGAGGAGGTTACAGAAGTCCTGCAGCAGATGCTTCAGGCACTTAATGCTGTCGAGATTGGAGAGCTTCACGGAATTCATGCATCCTTTGGTGTGACAGAGATTACAAGAGAAGATATGGATATTGATGAAGCTTATAAGCGTGCTGACGAAGCCCTGTATGAGTCCAAACGTGCAGGCAAGAATCAGATACGATTTGTAGATATTGCAGATTAGGGCAGGGGGGAACACTATGGTTTGGAATAATCCAAAGTTAATCGATCTGCTTATTATATTTGCAATTATAATTGTAGTGCTTGCTACTATGTCCCTTTATTACTATCACATGGGTAAAAAGCGGGCTGCAATTTTACTTGAACTTCTGGTGGGAATCATTGAGGCTGATAATCCGAACCTTGGAGGACATTCGCTTTATGTTCACAATCTCACAATACTTATCTATCGCTTTATGCCATATCCCCAGAAGCTTCTTATCAGGGAGAGAGATCTGCATTATGCAGCACTTCTCATGGATATTGGCAAGCTTGGAATTCCCTATGACATTATGGAGAAGAGTGGCAAGCTTGATAAGGAAGAGTGGGACATAGTAAAAAAGCATCCGGATATAGGTGTCAGAATGCTCGGAGAACTTCCTGGATTAAACAAGGCACTTTCGTATGTTCTTTATCATCATGAGAGGATAGATGGTACAGGTTATCATCAGCTTAAGGGGGATCAGATTCCGCTTGGAGCAAGGATAATCGCAGTTGCGGATACATATTCCGCACTTACAATGAACCGTTCCTATAAGGCAACCTTATCTTATGCTCAGGCCATAGCTGAACTTAGGTCGGTAGCAGGCTCGCAGCTTGATGAGGGGATTGTTAATTGCTTTTGCAACATACCTATGAGCAGAATTCAGGCATGTATGGATGATGTTCGTAGAAAAATGAAGATTTTATCTGAGCACAGAAAGGGGAGCTGAAGCATGTGGTGGAAAAAAATGGTTTCCGTCCTGCTTGTGGCAGCCATGATGACGGGAGCGATTTCCTGTGGGAAGTCTAATAGCTCAAAACGTGAATCGGGAGTGGATCCGGAGACGGCTCCGCATATTTCGCTTGCGCTCAGATCCGGAGTATATTCTGATGCTATTCAATCCTGCCTTGCAGATTTTGAGAGAGAAAATCAGGTAATATGTGATGTTTATGATTTTGGTGAGGAAGAGCTTCACAGTGGTATTCTTGAAGATGCTACTAATGCAGAGGGGAAATACGATCTCTGCATGGTTGATGGTTCCTGGAAGGCAGAGCTGACCACTGAAAATGTACTTTTGAATTTATCAGCGGAAGGGTATGAGCTGGATGACGACATAATAGAAGCGACGAAAACTATCTGCTATGGCGAGGGTAATCTCTATATTGCTCCTTATTATGGCAATGTGACGGTTCTGTTATTTAATAAAGACCTGGTAGCAAAAGCAGGATTTAAAGGAGAGGAGCTCTCATCACTTGAAGCTATAAAAGACGTGTGCAAGGTTACCAAGGAAAAGGGTAATCTTGGCTTTATGTACAGAGGTGATTCGCCCAATAATTATGTGGTTGATTTCCTGCCGATTCTTTGTTCATTTGGTGGCTGGGTTGTGGATGAGAACAACAAGCCGACGGTAAATACGAAGGAATTCAAGGATGCCATGAACTTCTATCTGGAGCTCATCGCTACAGGAAAATCGGAGAGCAGAGATGATCTGATTATAGCCATAGCTAATGGTGCAGCTGCCATGGCTGTAGGCTGGCCTGGCTGGTACACTCCGACCACCAGATCTTCTTCGGATTATGTAGCAATACACGGGAGAGTTACAGATGATGCTGTAGAATACAATGCAAATGTATATGGAATATGGACTATAGGAATTCCTAAGAACAGCACCAATAAGGAGATGGCAATTAAGCTCCTTAAATATCTGATGGATCCGGAAGTGCAGAAAAGTACCATAGAGTACGGCGGAGTTCCCTGTAGATATTCAAGTCTTACCGATGAAAAGATCTTGGCTGATAACCCTCCCTTTAAGGCAGTATGCACGGCACTTGAAAATGGTGTTTACAGACCTGTGATGAAGGAATGGCCTAGCTTTTATACTATTCTTGGAAATGAGATGGAAAAGATTATCTCAGGTGAAAAGAGCGTAGATGCAGGACTTGAAGATGCACAGAAAGAGCTTGAGGAAATGCTCGAAAACAGCTGATAAAAAACCTTCCTCTTTGTTATATAAGCAAGGAGGAAGGTATTATTTTGCCGTGGCGAAAGTCTTTTATAATTATTCAGATTCTTGGCGCTATGCCAAGCTTTGCATGCATGATCTTTTTACTCTCATACATTCTCTTATCAGCGAGAAGATATACGCTGTGTGAATCTCTGTGGTTAAGCTCTGTGCTATAGGCAAAGCCAGTGGCTACGCTTCGTCTGTAGCCGGGATAGAGAACGTTCTTAACCTCCAACGCATCCTTAAGTCTTGTGATCAGAGTCTCGACTTGGTTGAAGTATTCCTCTTTTAGTATGGCCACAAATTCATCTCCGCCTATTCTTGCTATAAAGGCCTTTGATTCAAAGCACTGTTTTAGCACGGATGCGAATTCTATCAGGTATTTATCACCTGCTGCATGGCCTTTTTTATCATTTATTTCCTTAAGACCATTGAGATCCAGACTTATTATGCAATATTCATCTGTGCTTTTATCAAGATCAGACATATATTTGTCGTATCTTGAACGGTTCGGAAGATCGGTAAGACCATCTGCGTACGCCAGATGAGTAAGTGACGCATACTCCTTTCTCATGGCGAAGGACTCAGATATGTAAATGAAGTAGTTGATCAGGTTGGCAAATACAAATATCAGTCCGCCCATGGGGATAAGCCTTGAAGTCAGCATGGACAGAGGGATTATGCGAACGAGCTCCAATGTAAAGGCTATGAAATTCACCGGGTAGGACATTGTAAAGAAGGTCAGCCCCACCATTTGGATGATTTCTGCCGGAAGCAGTTTTTTCTGTTTTATGTCCTTATAAAAAGTGGCGCATAAGAACAATGAGCACATGATGGAGACACACTGGAAATAATGGAGTGTGCGGTCCATATGCATGATGTTTAAAAAATGAAGCGCTATCAGAGTAAGACATATGATCGTGCTTGTTCCGGCCACAACAAGGAAAATCCAGTCCTTGTAGTGGTCCTGAATACATCCGATTATTGTGTAGGTCAGAGGAATCATCAAATATAGTGAGAAATATTCAACCTCTGAGGATTTGGAATTCGTAAATAGAAAGAAATCAAGGAGATTGAAGTAGGTCAAAATCCAAATTCCCAGATCTACAAAAAGTATTGATGAAAAGAGTTGCGACAGGATAGTTGGCAGGGTCTTATAAAAACTAAGGGTTATGATACAGAAGGCCGCACCAAATATTATAAGGAAAATACCTGAAGCCAGAGGGAACATATTCTGGAAAAGGTAACCCCTTATAACGTCATGATACTCTCCGTAGATGGGAGGAACAAAGTATGAGTATGTGGTTTTTTCAGGTACATGTAGGTCAATCCTTACAGAAATGGGTGTGTCCTTCCTGGGAAGCGTTATCATATTATTGCTTTTTCCGATGAAGGATCCTTCTTCAAGCAGATCATTGAAGCCTTCATCTATAAGCTCATTATCAGCATAAAAATCAAATGCAGAGTATCTTGAAGGAAACATGATCGTAGGGAATACATAAGTGCTGCTGGCAGGAATGGTCCTCGATAAAGCAATTGTAGTGCCTTTACCAGTAGGGAATTTTATATTATTGGGGATATAGTCCAGGTCTATATTTTCGTATACGTCGTCGCCAATTGTAATGGTCCAGCCATCGCTTATCCGTTCCATTTTTTTCTCATACACAGGATAGAAGAGATAATGGCAGATTGCGGCCAGGATAAGGAATGTAATAAAGGCAATTATCAGAAACAGGATTCGTTTACGCATGATCTGCTTCACCTCCTTTGCCGTGGAGAGAAGAACCTATAATATCGTTCACAAATCTGTCTATTTTGGAAGCGTGGTGAGATTCCTTTTCCTCATACATACGGTTATCGGCAAGCACAAAAACGTTGTTAGCGTCCTTTTCGCTTACTTCATCACTGTAAGCAAATCCACAGGAAGTGGATAGATTAAAGCTTTTTTCTGTCTGGTTAAATGTCTTAATGCGAGATCTCAGATCGTCGATAAGCTTCTCGCAGGTGCCTTTTACGGGATTCTCAATTGCAATAAGGAATTCATCGCCACCGGTTCTTCCTATAAGTGCTGAGCCCGCAAAGGTCTGCTTCAGAATATCTGCAAAGGAAGAAAGCATGCGGTCGCCCTCCTGGTGCCCCAGGCTGTCGTTTACTGTTTTCAGATTGTCCATATCCAGACTTATCAGGGCGAAATTGCCCTGCACTGATGCCATGTACTGCATACATTTTGCACGGTTCATAAGACCTGTCAGGGAATCGGTATAGGCGAGACCTTCAAGGTGTTCCTTCATGTATATGGAATTGATATGCTCGATTCCGTGGTAGAAGTAGAACACGAAAAGGCATAGCACGAAGCAAAGGGCACCGATGGTCATGAAGTTGATGTCCACGGATACTTCGCCGCCTGCTACGAAGAATTTGAAAATGTTGTATTTTATGATGTCAACAACGGAGCAGATTATGAAAATAACCAGGCCCAGAACCAATACACTGTCAGAGGTTCTGGGGGTAAACTCCGGAGATTTTTTCTGTTCGTTATATCGCTTTGCCACATTCAGCACAAGCTGAGGAAGAATCATAATCGCCTCAGAAAGAGCAATAATGTGGAGCGTAGATACGAAGTTATTTATGTGAACTACTTTGAAAAGATGCAGCGCTAAGGTAATGATCGGGAAAAGAGCATTGATAGCTATGAGTGTTTTATTAAGGATGGTATTAAGCTCCGGGTGTGATGAAACAAGAAAAGTAATAATTGCAAAGGGTACGGAGTACAGAGTCACATATTCAAGCAGACAGAAATAAACCTCATTATCGGAAATGAAGCAGAATATATCGTTGAATGCCAGGTTATAGGCGCCAAGTACAAAGGATATGATCGAACTGAATATCAGGGAAAGATCGTGACCATGATACATGTATAAATAGGATGAAAGCGTAAGTAAAAGGAATGCAAACAGGGTCAGAAAGCCACCGATAAAGAAGGGAAGGCGCTTTTTCTGGATATAGGCAAGCTCCACGTCATTGCGATTGCCGTAGTAGACCTCTGAAAGACCTGAAAATGCGTTGTCTTCGTAAACTCTGAAGGTAATGGTGATGCGCTTTCCGCCTACCTCGCTGATGTCGCCCAAAGGGATAACGTTAAAATGCTTGGGAATCAGTTCACCTCGCAGAGCATAATCATCTCCGTAGGAGTAGATTACCTTGCCGTCTATGGTTGCAGTAACAGCTGCCTGGATTGATCTGAACATAAGGCAGGCAGAGGGTACTTCTTCTTTGGGAATAAGCCTGCTGATCACGACTATATCATTGGTGTTGGCGGTTCCGATATCAAGATTTTTAAGAGCCGCGTTCTCCACCTCGAAATCACCATGCTTAACAGACCATCCTTCATTAAGAATGGTCATATAATAAGTACTTGGTGTGGTCATAAAAGCGCTGCCAAACAGTATCAGAATAACCGGGATTAATACAAGCAAAATGGGCAGCAGCCACACATTTATATGCATATAATCTCGTAATCGCATAGCAGTCTCCTATTATTAAGTATAGCAATAAACATAGGGGTGATTTATTAAAAAAGAATTTATTTTTCTGAATTTTGTATAATAAAGCCCTGAGACTCTGACGAGCTCAAGGCTTTTATTAGTTTGGGTTTAAAAGCTTCCGCTGCTTCCGCCGTGGGATGTTCCGGAAGAACCACTGTGGGTGGAGGATCCGGAGCTTTCTTTAGGTCTTGCAGTACGGGTAACAGCTTTTCTTATAAATCTGTCGCTCTTACGTGTAAGAGCAAGTCCCTTCTGGGAGTAGTTTGATGCTCCAGCTTCCCTGTGAACTGTCTTTAGCTGCTGTACGAAACCAATCAGCGGGATAAGTGCCAGAACCAGTCCGGCAACCAGGCAGATCAGGAACTTGGGGAAGTTAAATGTTCTGCGCGTTTGGATAATGCCCAGTCTGTAATCGCAGGCTGATATGAATTTATCAAACGCACTGTAGTACTCACCGGCAGATAAATCACTACTGCACTTACTTATAAGAGTTTCCTGCGCTGAGTCGGTGTAGACCTTAATGGCACTACCGGTTGTGGTAATATGCCACTGTCTGCTGCCCATATCTATGAGAAACAGGATACCGTCATGGGAATTGCCATAACCGTAGCCGTTATAATCATAGAAATCATCGCCGTACTCTTCGACGGTTCTGTTACCGAGGGTGTCAACGGTTACCAGCACAATTGCGGAATTATACTTTGATTCCACCTCGTAGATGTGGCTGGCAAGGGAGTTCTCCTCATCATCTGTTAGAAGATCAGCTGCATCAACAACCGGGAACAGAGATCCATCCTGGCAGTATACCGGAGCTACCATGCCTTCGCCGTCGGCCTTTGCTGTGAAGGGCATAAGCAGCGGCATGATCAGTATCATGCAGATCATGAGCACCGATGCATAATTAAGTTTTCTTTTGTATTTCATAAACTGACCCTTTCACTAACTGTTGATAATGATTAAGCAAACAATAATTGCCAGAACCGTGAAGCCAAGTGCTGAGAGCAGATATAAAATAAGTGCTCTGCCCTTGTCTACAGGGAGATTTCCGACAAACTTACCGCTCTGACCATTCATGGCAAACAGATAGTTGTTGCCATTCCAGCTGGTATTAAGGAGCCAGACAGGATAGAGGGCGTATTTATGTCTCAAGCCTCTGACGTTTTGCTGCTTAGAGGTAATAGCTACGGTAGAATATCCGGAAACGGAATTCCTGATATCGCTTTCTACTGTGTGCTTCATACGCTCAACAATATGTGTTTGGGTGTCTTCAGCCTTGATGTCATATCTGTTAGCCAAAAAGCCTGCGAGATATCCGCCGTTAAAGGGCACTGCCTCGCTGAAATTAAAGGGCTCAATGGATTCCATCAGGTCATCAGGCATCTCTTTTGATGCATCGTGAGGAACATTGGCAAATTCTTCGACACCGCTTCTCTCTACATTGTAGTAGCTGGTCTCGGTGTAGTTGTAGTCACTGTCACTCCAGGTTCTTACCTTGGTTGCAGAGAATTCGTAGTCGCCATCAACCTTGCCGTCATAGAGCCAGTAAGGAATGTATATACCACGAATCTTATCAATGTGATTCTGTGCGAAGAAAACCTTGGGTAAAAGGAGCTTCCCTTTTACATAGCCTGCGTAGGCATTCATGGCATCCTGCTTGCTTTTTTTGAAGGGGATGACATAGTCCGGACGAAGGTCGCCGGCAAACTTCTCCTTAACAACCACATTGTTACTGCAGAAAGGACAGGTAAGTGAGCCTTCATTTTCAGAGGCCACAATCTCGCCGCCACAGGACTGACAGGAATAAACAACCATTCCGTCAGTTTCACCGGGCTGCCACTCACTGCCTTCATGCATCCACTCGTTGCTGTCAGCCTTTGCATCCTTATCCTGTTCCTCTTTTCTGGGAGCAACATAATCGCTTACCTTGATCTTGTTATCGCAGTAAGGACATGCCAGGAGCTGACTAGCCGCATCGAAGTTCATTATCCCGCCACAGGCGGGACATTCGTATTCAGTTAATCCCATAAATCAATTTCCTATTAAAATATTTCCTGTTTTTGAGCCATCAAGCCGATTATGGTCTGGGCTTGCCGCAGTTTGAACAGAATTTGCCGCTGTTTACAGTTCCGCAGGAGCATGTCCAGTCAGCGCTGGGTCTGGGCTGTCCACAATTTGAGCAGAAGTTACCGTTGTTAGCGGTTCCGCAGGAGCATGTCCAACCAGCCTGGCTCTGGGGCTGCATCTGAGGCTGCTGAGGAGCTGCCTGAGCCTGCTGCTGACCCATAGCGAAGAGGTTAGCTGCGTTAGCACCGCCTGCCTGCTGAGCCATGTTCATTCCTGCAAAGGCCATCATGGGGCCTGTACTTGTATTCTTTGCTGCATCCTGCATAGCCTGAGCCTGAGCACCAACGAGAGCGCCTGCAGCCATGTTAGGATTGGAATAAACAGCATTCTTCTGAAGCTCTTTGATCATCTTCTCGTCTTCTTCAGAAGCGTTTACAGAGTTGATACCGAAGGTAGAAATCTTGATACCATAGGTGTCACACCACTTTGAAGAAAGTACTTCGTTGAGTGCGTCAGCGATCTCGGTTGTGTGTCCGGGAAGTGCACTGTAACGAACGCCTGCCTCTGAAATCTTGGCAAATGCAGGCTGAAGAGCTGTAAGAAGCTCACTCTTAAGCTGAGATTCGATATTCTCTCTCTTATATTCGCCTGTGAAGTTACCGCAAAGGTTTGTATAGAAAAGAATAGGATCGATGATCTTGTAGCTGTATTCACCATGGCAACGGATAGAGATATCAACATCAAGACCGATGTTTCTGTCTACTACGCGGAAAGGAACCGGGTTAGCGGTGCCGTACTTGTTGCCGATGATATCCTTTGTATTGATGAAGTATACGCGCTGGTCGTTACCTGCGTCGCCGCCAAAACCAACACGCTTACCGATTTTCTTGAAAGTTTCTTTAATGTTAGAAGAGAGATCACCATAGAAAAGTGAAGGCTCTGTGCTAACGTCATAAACAAATTCGCCGGGCTCTGCGCAGATTTCAGTTACCTTACCCTGATCAACGATAAGCATGCACTGTCCGTCTGCTACAGCAATGATTGAGCCATTTGAAATGATGTTGTCGTTACCCTTTGTGTTGGAGCTTCCCTTGCCGGTTCTCTTTGAAGCCTTGATCGCAAGTGTGTCTGTAGGAAGTGCATCACAGTAGAAATAGTCCCTCCAGGAATCAGCAAGTACGCTTGATGCAGCGCCAATTCCAGCTTTTAAAATACCCATACTAATTAGTCCTCCTTTTTATCACTTATTTAACGCTAGCCATTTACTGTAAACGTTAAAAAGACATTTGTTTTGTCTGAACAATTTCAGACGCTGAAAAAATTATACCACAATAATATGGGTTACAATAGAAAACATATGCAAATAAACGCCATTTTGCCGCTTTTTGCAAATATTCGTACACATCTTGCAGCCGCGTAGGGAATAAAAAGGTATTCATTTGCTAAATAATAAGTATTCATGCGCTTTTGTGCGGTATAGAGTATAATAGAGAGTGAGTTATTACAAAATGGAGCAGGTTGCCCTGATTATATGAAAAAATGTAAATTGACGTATTTGAATAAAGAATATGAAATATTTGAGGGAACCCTTCTGTCTGAGTTCATGATAAGGAACGGTATTGAACAGGAAAGGCCCTGCGGAGGAACGGGAAGGTGCGGAAAATGCAAGGTGAAATTCATCTATGGAGCACCAAAACCCGGAAATGCCGACAGAAGCTTTTTGGCAGAAAGTGAGATCGAAGCAGGGATAAGGCTCTCCTGTAGAGCTGTCATTACCGAGGATGCCAGAATCGATAAGGTCTATTACAGCGATAATATATCCGATAATCTGCAGAGTGGAAGTAAAGACCCCATAAAAAAGCCTCAGGCTGATGAGATTAAAGGTGAAGTCAGCATAGCTCTTGATATAGGAACGACTACTATCGCGGCTGCCGTGATGCAGGAAAAAGATGGAGGCGATCCGGAGCAGGTCTCCAAAACCACGATCATGAATCATCAGCGAAGGTACGGGGCTGATGTGATTAGCAGGATACAGGCTGCAAACTCCGGAAAGGCTAAGGAGCTTAGGGACTGCGTCGTAGATGATATAAAAAGTATTACCGCGGGACTTAAAATAAAGCAGATGATGATTGCAGGTAATACCACAATGCTACACCTCCTTACAGGGGACTCCTGTGAGGGACTTGGGAAAGCTCCCTATACGCCAGTCAGATTATCTTATCCGAAGCTTAAGGCGAATGAACTTTTTCTATATAAAGAAGAAAGGGAATCAGAAACGGAGTGCCTGCTTGCTCCAGGGATATCGGCATTTGTTGGTGCCGATATAGTTTCCGGAATGTATGCTCTTTCCTTTGACAGGATCCCGAAGGGGAAGCGATACATGCTGATCGACCTTGGTACTAACGGGGAGATGGCAGTTGCTGATTCCGAGAGGATAAGCGTATGCTCCACGGCAGCAGGTCCTGTGTTTGAAGGCGGGGGAATATCCTGCGGAATGCCAGGGGTTACCGGAGCAATAGAGCATGTAACTCTGAAGGAGGATGCGGAGCTTGGAGTTATAGGCGGTGAGAAGCCCTTGGGAATCTGCGGAAGCGGTGTGCTGGAGCTTGTTTCTGAGCTAAGGCGTACCAAGGCAATAGATGAAACCGGACTTTTTGAGGATAAATACTTTGAAGAGGGCTTTCCTTTATATAAGGGGGATGAATCTACCGAAGGAATATTTTTTACCCAGAATGATATAAGAGCGGTCCAGCTTGCAAAGGCCGCTATAAGAAGCGGAATAGATACTCTCCTTGAAGCACATGGCTGCAGACCTGAGGACATTGATAAGGTGTATCTTGCGGGAGGCTTTAGCGAGCATCTTGATACCTCTAAGGTGAGGTTTTTAAAGCTGCTACCTGAGGAGTTTATCGGAAGAGATGTATGTGAATGCGTAGGTAATACTTCTCTCTTAGGCTGTATTAAGGTGTTAGGTGATAAGGATTTTACGGACAGAATGAATACAATAGTAAGCATGGCTGTGGAAATAAAGCTTGCTGAGACAGACGAGTTCGGAGATTCTTTTATAGAAGCGATGAACTTCTGAAAAGTTAAATGTTTATAAAAATTTTATATTTTACACAATGTTTTTTGAACGGGCGCGATTGATTTATGATTCTGTTATACTTATAATAGAACGATAAAAGATTTTTTAAGAGGTAAGCAATGGATAACAATTATACAAACAATAATGGCTCCGGGGGAGATAACGGACCAAAGAAGCAAAACGTCCTGCTTCTGGTTGTGGCAGCGCTTATAGCTGTGCTGTTTATGACCTACATTATGCGGGCAGTTACTTCTACAAGTAATAAGGAAGTGACTTATTCCGAGTTCATCCAGATGATAGCTGACAAAAAGGTTGAAAGCGTAGTTATCGAGGATGACAGGATCAATATCATACCGAAGGTAAGCTCGGATGAGCTTAAGTATAATCCTTTCTATGGCTCAACCATGGTGATGACCTATTACACCGGTAAAGCCGAGGATGATTCTACACTGACCAAGAGACTTCTTGATGCAGAGATTCCTGTTTCAAGTGAGGTGCCTGATTCTTCAAGTGCTATCATCTCATTTGCAGTTTACTATGTTCTTCCTATTTTACTGATGTGGCTTATCCTGTCCTTTGTATTCAGACGTATGTCAAAGGGCGGTGGTCCTCTCGGAATCGGAAAAAACAATGCAAAGGTATACATGCAGCGTGAGACCGGAGTTACCTTCAAGGATGTAGCCGGTGAGGATGAGGCTAAGGAATCACTTGTAGAGGTTGTTGATTTCCTTCACAATCCCGGAAGATACGTAAAGATCGGTGCCAAGCTTCCCAAGGGTGCCCTTTTGGTGGGACCTCCCGGAACAGGTAAGACTCTTCTTGCCAAGGCTGTTGCCGGTGAAGCACATGTTCCCTTCTATTCTCTTGCTGGTTCAGACTTTATCGAGCTCTATGTCGGTGTCGGTGCAAGCCGCGTCCGTGAGCTTTTTGCAGAGGCCAGTAAGAATGCACCCTGCATTATTTTCATAGATGAGATTGATGCCATCGGTAGAAGCCGTGACAGCAAGTATGGCGGCGGAAATGAAGAACGTGAGCAGACACTTAACCAGCTCCTTTCTGAGATGGATGGTTTCGATTCATCAAAGGGTGTTCTTGTACTTGGTGCTACCAACAGACCTGAGATCCTTGATAAGGCGCTCCTCAGACCCGGACGTTTCGACAGACGAATCATCGTTGATAAGCCTGATCTCAAGGGACGTGAGGAGATCTTAAGAGTCCATTCCAAGGACGTTAAGATGGACGAGACAGTTGATCTTAAGGCAATCGCCCTTGCAACAAGCGGTGCGGTTGGATCTGACCTTGCCAATATGATCAACGAAGCAGCCATCAATGCTGTTAAGGCCCATAGAGAATACGTTTGCCAGCAGGATCTTATGGAAGCTGTTGAGCAGGTTCTTGTAGGAAAAGAGAAGAAGGACAGAATCCTTTCCAAAGAAGAGAGAAAGATCGTATCCTATCACGAGGTCGGTCATGCTCTTATCAGTGCAGTTCAGAAAAATACAGAGCCTGTACAGAAGATCACAATCGTTCCCAGAACCATGGGTGCTCTCGGTTATGTAATGCAGGTTCCTGAGGATGAGAAATATCTTCAGACCAAGGATGAGTTAATTGATGATATCATCGTTTCTCTCGGCGGACGTGCTGCAGAAGAGGTTATTTTCAACACTGTAACAACAGGTGCTGAGAACGATATTGAGAAGGCTACATCAATGGCCAGAAGCATGATCACCATGTTCGGTATGAGTGATAAGTTCGGTCTGATGCAGCTCGAGTCCATACAGAACAGATACCTTGATGGTAACAGAGTGCTCAACTGCAGCCCTCAGACAGAGTATCTGGTGGATGAAGAGGTTAAGCAGCTGCTTTCTGACTGCTATGAGAAGGCTAAGCAGATCATCCGTGATCACATTGATACAATGGATAAGATCGCACAGTTCCTTATCGAGAAGGAGACAATTACAGGTAAGGAATTCATGAAGATCTACCGCGAGGTTGAGAATATCCCTGAGCCTACAGAGGAAGAGATAGAAGCTTCCAAGCACGGAAGAATCTATGCTACACGTCCTGAGTCGGCAGCAGTTGGAGAGAATGTACCGATTAAGGAAAAGGCAAAGCCTGCAGAGCCGGCACCTCAGCCTGCTCCCGAGCCTGCCATTCCGCAGCCGGGTACATATAATCAGCCGGGGACCTACAATCAGCCCCAGGGTATGACATATCCTCCGCAGAATGATGCGTATAGCTACAGGCCTCAGAGTACTCCCAGATCAATTTTTGATGCGGAAGTAAATGATTCCTATAGCACACCTTCAAATAATGCAGATAATGCCAATACTCAGAATGATAATGCTGATCAGGACCAGCAGAGTGGCGGCCGCTTCTCTCATGTGCCTGACAATTTTGATAACAATAATAACTAAAACTCATATTAAGGCTGTCGCATAGCGGCAGCCTTTCTGCTAAGATTTAATATATGGAAGAAAAATTCAACATTCAGGATGAACTAAAAAAGCTCCCTAAACAGCCGGGTGTTTATATCATGCGTGATGAAAATGACACCATTATGTATGTGGGAAAGGCGATAAACCTCTACAACAGAGTGCGGTCTTATTTTCGTAAGATAGTGGGACGAGGTCCGCAGATCGACCGCATGGTCAGTCAGATTGCAAGGTTTGAGTACATTGTGACGGATTCTGAGCTGGAGGCTCTGGTCTTAGAGAATAATCTTATCAAGGAAAACAGTCCCAGATACAACACCATGCTTAAGGATGATAAGACATATCCTTATATCAAGGTCACCATTTCTGAGGAATTCCCCAGAATATTGTTTTCAAGACTTATGAAAAAGGATAAGTCCAAGTACTTCGGGCCCTTTACCAGTGCAGCTGCTGTTAAGGATACAATCGAGCTTATAAATAAAATATATGGCCTCAGGACCTGTAACCGCGTGCTTCCAAGGGATATAGGTGTGGACAGACCCTGCCTTAACTATCACATGAACAGGTGCTCTGCGCCCTGTGACGGGAAGATAACTAAGGAAGAATATGCGGAGAGGATACAGGGTGCCCTGGATTTTCTTGATGGAAATTACAGCCCCATCATAAAGGACCTCAGTGAAAAGATGGAAGCGGCGTCGGAGGAGCTGAATTTCGAGAGAGCCGCAACCTACAGGGATTTACTTGCAAGCGTAAGGCAGATAGCCCAGAAGCAGAAGATGACTGATGCGGCTATGGAGGATAAGGATATTCTGGCAATTGCCTCCGATGAAAATGATGCTGTAGTGCAGGTGTTTTTCGTGCGAGATGGAAGACTGATCGGACGCGAGCATTTCTATATGACCCATGTGTCAGAGAATCCGCAAAGCGAGATACTTCTTAACTTTGTAAAGCAGTTTTATGCAGGAACTCCATTCATTCCCAGAGAGCTTATGCTTCCGGAGGCCATCGAGGATATGGACGTTATTGAGCAGTGGCTCACCCAGAGGAAGGGTAGCCGCGTATATCTCAAGGTCCCGGAGCGAGGGCAGAAGGAAAAGCTCATGGAGCTTGCAGCCCAGAATGCTGAGCTTGTTCTAAGTAAGGATAAGGAGAGGCTAAAGAGGGAAGAGGGAAGAACCATTGGAGCCGTGAAGGAGATTGAGAAGCTCCTTGGACTTAAGGGCCTCATAAGAATGGAAGCCTTCGATATATCCAATATAAGCGGCTTTGCCAATGTCGGATCCATGGTGGTCTATGAAAAGGGAAAGCCAAAGAGAAGTGATTACAGGAAGTTCAGGATAAAGTCCGTTACAGGTCCTGACGATTACGCATGCATGAAGGAAGTTCTGACCAGAAGACTTATGCATGGTCTTGAGGAAAAGCATGAGCTTGAAGTAAGGGAGATTGATGCAAGGTATGGAAGCTTTACAAAGTTCCCGGATCTCATTCTTATGGACGGTGGAAGAGGCCAGGTAAATATTTGTCTTCAGGTTCTTGAGGAGCTGGGAATCAATATCCCGGTGTGCGGAATGGTAAAGGATGATAACCACAGAACAAGAGGACTTTACTTTAATAATGAAGAAATAGCCATAGACAGGAGATCTGAGGGCTTTAAGCTCATAACAAGAATTCAGGATGAAGCCCACAGATTCGCTATTGAATATCACAGATCGCTAAGAAGCAAGGCTCAGGTAAAGAGCTCCCTTGATGAGATTCCGGGAGTAGGACCTGCCAGAAGAAAAGCTCTTATGCGCCATTTTAAATCCATAGAAGAAATAAGAAACGCTGATGTGGAAACTCTGAAACAGGTTCCCGAAATTCCGGAGAATCAGGCGAAGCAAATATATGAATTCTTTCATTCGTCTGAATTGTAAAAGCCCAGCGGTTATGCTAAACTGTGGTAAGTTAGAGGGAGGTGTCTAATGTCAACGGTAAAGCTTAAAACTGTCATAAAAAAGATGGAACTGGAAAACCTTACACCTGAACTTGATGTTTCCAGAATCCGTATTCACCAGCCTGATATAAACAGACCGGCGTTGCAGCTGGCAGGCTATTTTGAACACTTTGAGGCGACAAGACTTCAGGTAATCGGTTTCGTAGAATACACCTATATGGAGTCTATTCCTTCAGAGGATAAGGAACGCGTCTATCGCGAATTTTTGTCTTTTGATATTCCCTGCGTGGTATTTTGCAGAAATCTGATACCGGATCCGCTTTTCGTGAGAATAGCTATTGAAGAGCAGGTTCCGATCATGGTTACAAAGAAGCCGACATCTTCATTTATGGCGGAGATAATCCGTTGGCTTAATGTTGAGCTTGCTCCCTGCATTTCCATTCACGGAGTACTTGTTGATGTATATGGTGTCGGAGTTCTCATCACAGGTGAGAGCGGAATCGGTAAGTCAGAGGCTGCTCTTGAGCTGATCAAGAGAGGACACAGACTTGTATCCGATGACGTAGTTGAGATAAGGAAGGTCAGCGATGTGACACTTATCGGAACAGCCCCGGATATCACCAGACATTTCATCGAGCTTCGCGGTATCGGAATTGTAGATGTTAAGACACTTTTCGGTGTATCAAGCGTACGTGACACACAGAATATCGATCTCGCTATAAAGCTTGAGGAGTGGGATAAGGATAAGGAATACGACAGACTCGGTCTTGAAGAGGAGTACACAGAGTACCTTGGTAACAAGATCGTATGTCACAGAATCCCGATTCGTCCCGGTAGAAACCTCGCAATCATCTGCGAGTCAGCAGCGGTTAACCACAGACAGAAGATGATGGGCTACAATGCTGCACAGGAGCTTTATAACAGAGTTCAGAATTCACTGGCCAAGGGTCACGAGGATGATGATTAATATTTTTGTAAAGGGTAGAGGTATTTTTAGTAATGGATAATCAGTCTTCAGGAATTGTGGAAAAGTATGTATTCGGTGTAGACATAGGTGGAACAACCGTTAAGATCGGTCTCCTTGATATGGACGGTCACAAGATCGAGGTATGGGAGATTCCCACCAGAACAGAGGATGAAGGAAAGAATGTCCTTCCGGATATCGCTGAAGCAATCAGAAAAAAGATGGATGAGAGAGGAATCAAGGACTCTCAGGTAGTTGGTGTTGGAGCAGGTGCTCCCGGACCTTTCGCAGATGATGGTACTATTTTCAAGGCTGTTAACCTTGGCTGGAGCGAGTTCAACATGAAGAACGAGCTTCATGATCTTGTTAAGATCCCGGTTAAGTGCGGTAATGACGCAAACGTTGCAGCACTTGGTGAGTACTGGATGGGCGGTGGTCAGGGCTACAAGGATATGCTCATGGTTACTCTCGGAACCGGTGTCGGCGGTGGCATTATCCACAATGGCAAGATCTTCAACGGTGCTAACGGTGCAGGTGGAGAGATCGGACACATCCATATCAATGATAATGAGACACTTAAATGTGGATGCGGTAAGAAGGGATGCCTCGAGCAGTATGCAAGTGCTACAGGTGCCAACCTTCTTATGAACAGAATTCTTGAAGCAAGCGATGAAGAGAGTGTTCTTCGCGGAAAAGATTTTACCTGCAGAGATATCTTCGATGCAGCTAAGAAGGGCGATAAGCTCGCTAACGATGCACTTAACCAGTACGGCGAGTACCTTGGAAAGGGTCTTGCAATGATCGCATCAACCATCAATCCTGAGATAATCGTATTTGGTGGCGGCGTATCAAAGGCAGGAGATATCCTGTTTGACCTTGTTCGTCCCTCATTTGAGAAATATGTATTCCCGGGCGCTAAGAGAACAAAGTTCGCACTGGCTAAGCTTGGAAATGATGCCGGAATTTTCGGCGCAGCAAAACTTGTTTTGGATTCGGTTACAGAGAAATGATATTAGACTTGTATGATAAGTTGTCCGGGGTATTACCGGAAGAAAACATCATAAAGGACGAAGATATGAGCAGGCACACCACGTTTCGCGTCGGTGGGCCTGCCGATTATTTTCTAAAGATTGAAAGCTACGACAAGCTTAAGGAGGTCCTGTCTCTTTTTAGAAAAGAGGGACTTACCATGCAGGAGGATTATTATATCCTCGGTAATGGAAGTAATCTTCTTGTGGCAGATGGCGGCTACCGTGGCGCTATAATCACTCTTGGCGGCGAATTTGCAGAGTGCAGTATGGAGAGCTCAAATGTTATTAAGGCCGGAGCAGCTGCGTTAAATGTGGCAGTTGCTAATCTTGCAAGAGATAACAGTCTCACAGGCTTTGAATTTGCACACGGAATTCCCGGATCCATAGGCGGTGCCCTTGTTATGAATGCAGGTGCCTATGGCGGAGAGATGAAGCAGGTAGTTAAGAGCGTAACTGCTATTGATGAGAATGGCAGTGAGGTTATCCTTAGCCTGGATGAATTAGAGCTTGGTTACAGAACCAGTATTTTCAAGAAGAAAAAGTATGTTATTACAGGCTGTCTTATTGAACTTCAGCCCGGAGACCGCGATGAGATAGAGCGCACAATGAATGAGCTTAAGGAAAAGCGCATTTCAAAGCAGCCTCTTGAGTATCCAAGTGCCGGTTCTACCTTTAAGCGTCCTGAGGGATATTTTGCAGGAAAGCTTATTGAGGATGCAGGGCTTCGCGGATATTCCGTAGGCGGTGCTCAGGTTTCAGAGAAACACTGCGGCTTTGTGGTCAATAAAGGCGGTGCAACAGCAACTGATGTATATAGACTGATAGCTGATGTTCAGAAAAAAGTTTTTGAATCTTCCGGAGTTAAGCTATCGCCGGAGGTAATTCTTTTGGGAGATTTTGAAGCATGAGAATCGTTATTGTCACGGGAATGAGTGGTGGCGGTAAGTCCACTGCTATTCATATGCTTGAGGATGCAGGTTTTTACTGCGTTGATAATCTGCCCCCGAGCCTATTTGAGAAATTTGCTGAACTCATAACTCTTCCGGATAGCGAAGTAACCAAGGTCGCTGTGGGATTTGATGTCAGATCCGGTACGAAATTCGAGGATGCTCCCAGGGTAATTGAGGAGCTTCGTAAAAGAGGGCTCCCCGTGGAGGTTCTTTTCCTTGAGTGCTCGGATTCAGTTTTGGTCAAGAGATATAAGGAAACAAGAAGGCGTCATCCTCTGTCCCCTGACGGAAGAATTGAAGACGGTATCAGGAAGGAAAGAGAGATGCTTGCTAAGGTAAGAAAGCAGGCTGACTACATAATCGATACCTCCCAGCTACTCACAAGAGAGTTTAAGGCTGAGATGGAGAGAATATTCGTTGCTAACGAGAAGCACAATAACCTGATGGTTACGGTTCTTTCCTTTGGATTTAAGTATGGTATTCCCTCAGATGCTGATCTTGTTTTTGATGTGAGATTTTTACCTAATCCCTTTTATATCGATGAGCTTAAGCACCTTACCGGCAATGATAAGCCGGTTCAGGATTATGTGAAAAGCTTTCCGGAGTGCGAACAGTTCCTGGAAAAGCTGAAGGATATGCTTGAATTCCTGATGCCGGGATATATTAATGAAGGTAAATACCAGCTTGTGGTGGCAATTGGCTGTACAGGCGGTCAGCATAGATCGGTTACCATTGCCAATGAGATTTATGACAGATTAAAAGAGGCTGATAATTTCGGAGTGAAGATATATCACAGGGATTTGAAGCATGCAAGGTGATGTAGATGTCATTTTCGAGTGATGTGAAAAATGAACTTGCGAAGCAAATAGCTTCTCCGCGCCATTGCAGACTTTCGGAGCTCTCAGCGCTGATCCTCGGATGCGGGGCTGTAGGAAGGTCGGAAGACGGCATATATACTGTGTTTTTGCAGGCAGATGCGGAGGCTCAGGGTAGAAAGTTCTTTACAATACTAAAAAAGCATTTAATATAGAGGCTAGCGTGCTTGATAAAGTGCCACCAATGCATTCAGGAGGAAAGGTTTATGTACCTGTCCTTCAGGGAAAAGAAGAGGTTTCTTCTATATTAAAGTCGATTCATATAGTTGATAACGATGGCAATATCAGGACTGTGGATGACGGAGTAAGTCATAGAATTGTAAGACAGTCTTGTTGCAAAAGGGCATTTTTGAGAGATACATTTTTATGTATTGGCTCAGTTAGTGATCCGAGTAAATCATATCATCTTGAATTTGTGTGTACGTCACAGAGATTTGCAGATGATCTGAAGAAGATGATCGAGAGCTTTGACATAGAGGCTCGCATAGTAATGCGAAAAAAATACTATGTCGTATATATTAAGGAGAGCACATCAATTGTCGATCTTCTTAATGTGATGGAGGCTCCCGTAAGTCTTATGAATATGGAGAATGAGCGTATTGTTAAAGAGATGCGTAATTCCATAAACAGAAGGGTCAATTGTGAGACTGCCAATATCACAAAAACAGTCAATGCAGCATCGAGACAGACCGCTGATATTCTGTATCTGAGAGAGCATTACGGATTTGAGAATCTTCCGAAGGGACTTGAGGATATGGCCAGGGTCAGGCTGCAATATCCGGATGCAACATTGTTAGAGCTTGGGAAATATCTTGATCCACCGGTTGGAAAATCAGGTGTTAATCACAGGCTTAGGAAGCTCAGTGAGCTCGCAGAGAAGCTGCGAGGATGAGCGACGCTGCGATTTCTGCAGTAAGAGGAGGAAATTATGATCACAAAATCTATCGAAATCAAGCTTCCAGGCGGACTTGAGGCACGTCCGGTTGCCGAGTTGGTTCAGCTTGCAAGCCGCTACGACAGCACAGTGCACATCGAGGCACAGTCTAAGAAGGTTAATGCTAAGAGCATCATGGGTATGATGACACTTAGTCTTAGCAGTGGCGAGGAGGTAACAGTGATTGCAGATGGCGCTGATGAAGCCGATGCAGTTGCAGGTATGGAGAGTTTTCTTATTGGGAATCTTCAGCTTTCTTGATACAAATTGAATAAATATATAGAAAGCCCCGGTTACATTCACTATAATGAATGTAACCGGTTTTTATTTCATAAGGTAGGGGAGACATTATGAGTAAAAAGAAAATGCTATTTGTCTACAATCCAAAAGCTGGAAAGGAAAGAATCAGAAGTAATTTACTGGATATAATCGATACTTTTACAAGAGCTGGATATGAGGTGACTGTATATCCTACTCAGGAGCCGGGAGATGCCATAGAAACCGTGAGGACCAGGGAAAACATATATGATATCGTTGTCTGCAGCGGTGGGGACGGAACCCTTGATGAAGTGGTAAATGGTATGTGGAAATCCAAGAAGCGCATTCCGATTGGATACGTTCCTGCAGGATCTACCAATGACTTCGCGATGAGTCTTGGTATTCCCTCAGCCATGCATGCTTCTGCGGAGGCGCTTGTTACCGGTAAGGAGTATCAGTGCGATATAGGTGTCATGAATGATGAGACCTTCGTATACATAGCTGCTTTTGGATTGTTTACCGATGTGTCCTATCAGACAAGACAGGATGTAAAAAATGTCCTTGGACATATGGCGTATATACTTGAAGGTGCAAAGAGGCTTTCCGAGATCAGATCCTATCACGTGAAGGTAACTACTGATGAAGCTGTGATAGAGGATGATTTTGTTTTCGGAATGGTTACAAATTCTGTGTCGGTAGGCGGATTTAAGGATATCACCGGAAAGCATGTAAAGCTTGATGATGGTGTATTTGAGGTTACGCTTGTAAAGCTTCCTGACAATATGCTTGATATGAGTAATCTTATGGCTGCATTCCTTAACAGGGATATAGATACGGAGCAGATGTACTGCTTTAAGACAAAACACGTAGTGTTTGAGTCGAAGGATAAAATCGCATGGACCAGAGATGGAGAGTTCGGCGGAGAGCATACCTATGTAGACATAAGAAATGAGAATAAGGCAGTAACAATACTAGTGCCGAAGGATAAATAAGATCAATTTATGGACGGGTGACCGGTGTCACTCGTTCATTTTTTGTTCATAAAACGTTTAAAGACTATTAACGCCAGATTATTTCTTGGACATTTATTTTCGATATACTAAAGGTGTCAGATGAAGAAAGGCAATACCAATAAAAATAACTTTTTCATAATAAGCCAAGCAAGTCTTAACTTGCTTGGCTTCCTCCCTTTTATGGGGTTCTTTATTCGATGATTTCCGGTTCCGGATAATCTACACCGAAGGTTTCAACTGTAACTGATTTCATAACCTGGTCTGTTGTAGGTCTGTCCATCCAGTCAGTCTCTGTCTCTGCGATCTTGTTAACAACATCCATACCCTCTGTTACCTTACCGAAAGCAGCGTATGCGCCATCGAGGTGAGGAGCGTTCTTGTGCATGATAAAGAACTGTGAACCTGCAGAATCCGGAATCTGAGTGCGGGCCATTGAAAGTACGCCCTCTGTGTGAAGAAGGTTATTCTCAAAGCCATTCTGAGAGAATTCACCCTTGATTGAGTAGCCGGGGCCGCCCATTCCTGTTCCGTCCGGATCACCACCCTGGAGCATGAAGCCCTTTATTACGCGGTGGAAGATAACTCCATCATAGAAGTTATGGTTGATAAGTGAAATAAAGTTGTTAACTGTGTTGGGGGCGATTTCGGGATAAAGCTCTGCTTTGATAACGCCGCCGTCCTGCATAGTAATAGTTACGATTGGGTTCTTGTTTTCAGACATTTTTTTCTCCTTGTCTATGCTTGAAAAATAGTTAGAATTTCTCCGAAATTTACGCTTTTTCGTGGTAGAAATCCGCGATTAATTATACAATATACAAGAGGTATATAAAAGTTGTTAAGGGAAATCATTTTTTGTTTGAAAAAGGTGCCCGGTGAAGGGGTACGGGAAAAAATTAATAGTGCTGTAGAGTATCTGACAGAGGAAGGGCTCAGGTGCGACCTTCTGATGCCCGAGGAAGATGAGCAGTGGATAGAGGGACTTACGCCATGGTATATCTCACGGCTTGAGGACAGAAGATCAGGAGACCTGCTCATAGTATCCGATTCCACACAGATGGCGGATGACCTTATAGAGAGGGGCTATTATGTGGTGGGAATATGGCATGATGAAAACCGCTCCGAATCCTTTGCGGGGCTCAAATATGTATTCACGGATATCGAGGAAATAGCCAGGGATTCCTATGAAAAGGCATACCAGAGATATGCCCAGCTGCCCTGGGAGATTCTGCGTACGGAGCGCTGCATCATACGGGAGACCACCGTTGAGGATGTGGATGAGTTCTATAAAATATACGCAGATCCCGAGATGACAAGGTACATGGAGGGATTGTTTAAAAATCCTGAGGATGAGAAAAAATATACCAGGGACTACATTGAGAAGGTATATGGACTTCTGGGATTTGGCACATGGACTGTCATAAGAAAGGAAGACGGAAGAATCATAGGCCGTGCAGGCTTCAGCGTTCGAAACGGCTTTGACGATATTGAGCTCGGATTTTTGATAGGTACTGAGTTTCAGAGAGAGGGCTATGCATACGAGGTGTGCAGTGCAATCCTTGATTATGGCAAGCAGGTGCTTCAGTTTGACAAGGTACAGACCTTTGTAAAGGCTGAGAATCTTGTGTCCATTCATCTGTGTGAAAAGCTTGGTTTTGAGATTTTGGAAGAGGTGGACATAGAGGAAAATATTTACGGAGAAGAGTATCACGACGGCGTAAAAGTGGCACCATCCGAAGCGAAGTTCGGCAAATATATAAGAATGGTGCTTGCTATTTAAAATTTTTTAAGTTACCATACACTTTGGAAGAGAGAGGAATTAGATTACGTAGTACCCAGGATGTGTAGGAGGTATGGATGAGTTCTATGGATTTGTTTTCACTAATTGCAGGGCTTCTCGGAGGACTGGCTCTGTTTCTGTATGGTATGAATGTAATGAGCGGTGGGCTCACCAAGGCAGCAGGAGGAAAGCTTGAAGCTGCGCTTAGTAAGGTGACAAGCCATCCCATCATTGCATATCTTTTCGGTGTGGGTGTTACCGCACTTGTTCAGTCATCATCAGCGTCAACCGTAATGGTTGTCGGTCTTGTTAATTCAAGCATTATGACACTTAAAGAAGCAGTAAATGTCATTCTTGGTGCGAATCTTGGTACGACATTTACAGCATGGTTGCTCAGCTTGAATGCTATCAGCAGTGATAATTTCTTTATTAACCTGCTGAAGCCTACTTCATTTACCCCATTCCTTGCAATAATCGGTATCGTTCTTTACATGTTTTCAAAGAGCGATAGAAAAAATAATATTGGTCTGATACTGATCGGCTTTTCAGTGCTGATGTTCGGAATGAGCATGATGTCAGATGCAGTATCACCTCTTAAGAATGACGAGGGATTTCAGAACGTGCTTATGACCTTCAGCAATCCTTTTATCGGATTTCTGGTTGGCGTGTTCTTTACAATGGTAATTCAGAGTTCTGCAGGAACTATCGGTATTATGCAGGCTTTGGCGGCATCTGTTCACATCACATACAGCGTTGCTCTTCCTGTTGTAGTTGGTGCGGAGGTAGGAACCTGTATAACAGCTATTCTTTCATCATTCGGTGCTAATAAGAATGGTAAGAGAACAGCTCTGATGCACTTGTATTTCAATATCATAAAAGCCGGAACCTTTATGATAGTCTTTTATATCCTGCATACAGCACTTGATTTTGCATTTATGCATGAAGTAGCAGGAATGGTTGGAATAGCTTCCATTCATACACTTATCAACCTTGTGGCAACACCTCTTATGGTGCCCTTCTCCGGACTTCTTGTTAAGATGGCATACGCTACCATCCCGATTGATGATAAGGAGAGAGAAGAGCAGGAAGAGATGCAGGGAATCACCAAGCTGGATCCCCGATTCCTTTCAAACCCGCCCTTTGCACTTGAGCAGAGTAAGCAGGTTGCCATGGATATGGCTGAGTTTGCAAGAGAGGGGCTTGAAAAAGCGATTCCGCTTCTTGAAAACTACGATGCAGAGGCTGCTGATGAGGTCAGACGCCTTGAGGAGAAGGTTGACCGCTATGAGGATCAGCTTGGGACCTATCTTATGCAGATAAATAACCATCATCTTGCTGAGACGGATTCAAGACTTTTGTCAATTATTCTTCACTGCATAACGGACTTTGAGAGAATAAGTGATCACACTTTGAATATTGCTCAGGTTGCCCGCAACATGAATGACAAGAAGGAGCATTTTTCATCAAAGGCCAGCGAGGAGATAAGGATATTCTCCAACGCTGTTAAGGAAATCGTTGATCTGGCCTTTACATCCTTCCAGAATCAGGATCTTAAGCTGGCAAAATCGGTTGAGCCCCTTGAAGAAGTAATTGACGGTCTTAACATGGAGGTTAAGCGCAGACATGTAAGACGTCTCAGAAAAGGAAAGTGCACCATTGATATGGGCTTTAGTCTTTCAGAGCTTGGAACCGACTATGAGCGTATCGCCGACCACTGTAGTAATATAGCGGTATGTCTTCTTGAGGTCAGTGAGGGACTCTTTGATACTCACGAATATATCGAGCACCTCAAGGAAGAGAAGAACCAGGAGTTTGAGATAGCTGTTGATCTTTACGAGAGAAAGTATCGTCTTCCTGCCATGAAGAAGGGCTTTGAGGAGGAAGAAGAGATAGATCCTTCATTTGCCGAGAATCATGAGACAATAGTAAATATTATGAATTCCGATGATAAGGAAATAATTGACGAGGCTCTTGAGGCCGCAGGAGTGAAGGGTGCAGAAAATCTCACTGAGAAGGTAAAAGAGAAGGTCAAGGATAAGGTTAAGAAGAACAAGGACAAAAAGGATAAAGATAAAAAGGACAAAAAAGATAAGTCCAAGAAGGATAAGGACTGAAAAAGTCTTGTATAAACTGCCGAAAAATGGCAGATGGGTTTTTAGAAAGGATTTTTAATGAGCACCAGAATTATTGAGTTAAAGAGAAGCGTATTTGAGAGTAATGATGAGAGAGCAGATCTTTTAAGAGGTGAGCTTAAGGATAAGGGTATTTTCCTTTTAAACCTTATGTCATCACCGGGATCAGGAAAAACAACAACACTTAAGGCTACAATCGCAGCACTTAAGGATAAGTACAAGATCGGCGTTATGGAAGCTGATATTGATTCAGATGTTGATGCAATAAAGATTGCTGAGACCGGAGTTAAGGCTATTCAGCTTCATACAGGCGGAATGTGTCATCTTGATGCTGATATGACAAGACAGGGCCTTGATGCACTTGTTGAGGGCGATGTTGAGCTTGCTATCCTTGAGAACGTTGGTAACCTTGTATGCCCTGCTGAATTCGATACAGGCGCATCAAAGAATGCAATGATTCTCTCAGTACCAGAGGGACATGACAAGCCCCTTAAGTATCCTCTTATGTTCAGCATCTGCGACGTTGTTCTTATCAACAAGATTGATGTAGCTCCTTATTTCGATTTTGATCTTGAAAAGTGCAAGGAATATATTCACATGAGAAATCCTAAGGCTGAGATCATTCCGATCTGCGCTAAGACAGGTGAGGGTGTTGATAAGTTTGCTGAATGGCTCAGCGCACAGGTTGAGGATTGGAAGAAATAATGACATTAGGAAGAATTCATTCTATAGAAACCTTCGGCTCAGTTGATGGGCCGGGGGTTCGTTTTATCATATTTTTAAAGGGCTGTAATCTCAGATGTAAGTATTGCCACAACGCAGATACCTGGAATCCGGAATCAAAGGATGTAAGGTCTGCCACGGAGCTTCTTGATAAGGCTGAGCGCTATAAGAGCTACTGGGGAGATGAGGGCGGAATCACAGTGAGCGGAGGAGAGCCTCTTTTACAGATTGATTTTCTGCTGGAGCTTTTTAAGGAAGCAAAGTCCCGCGGAATAAATACCTGTATTGATACGGCTGCTGAACCCTTTACCAGAGAGGAGCCCTTCTTTTCAAAATTTAAAGAGCTTATGGAATATACTGACCTTCTTCTTGTTGATATAAAGCACATAGACAATGAGGAGCATATTAAGCTCACAGGTAAGCCTAACGAGAATATCAAGGACTGTCTTCAGTATTTATCTGAGATCGGTAAGCCAATCTGGATCAGACATGTGCTGGTTCCCGGTATTACTGATAACGATGAATATCTTCAGAAGACAAGAGAGTTTCTTGATACTCTTACAAATGTTCAGAGAGTTGATGTCCTGCCATACCATTCCCTGGGACAGTTCAAATGGGAAGAGCTTGGTATGAAATATCAGCTTGAGGGAGTGGAAGCGCCTTCTGCTGAAAGAATTCAAAATGCAAAGGACATACTCAGAGCAAACTGAGTAGTAAAAAAATATACAAGCAAATAAGAAAAAACGTTAAAAAATTGCCAAAGTTGACAAAAGTTATCAACTTTGGCTTTTTTTCGCGGTTTTAGGTTGAAATGTTTCTCCTAATATGTAAGAATACGAATTGGTGTCATAAGGCAGAAATACATATTGTGTCGAGGCTTTACCAATATACAATATGTTGTGGCTTGCGATTTTTGGCACAAAATTCTTTCTTATTACGTTGCTGTTGCAACTTGCAATAGATCCGAGGGCGGTATCGTTTTTTCACAAAAGAGAGGAGTAAAATTTTATGAGAGAACAGTGGAGAGGATTTAAAGGAAATAAGTGGACTGACGAAGTAAACTTAAGAGACTTTATCCAGAACAACTACACTATGTACGAAGGAGACGAGAGTTTCCTTGCTGATGCTACAGAAGCTACAGATAAGCTCTGGGGCAGATTACAGGAGCTTCAGAAGGAAGAGCGCGCTAACGGTGGCGTTCTTGAGTGTGAGACAGAGGTTGTTTCCGGCCTTACAGCTTATGGCCCTGGATATATCGATGAGTCTATGAAAGATCTTGAGACAGTTGTAGGTCTTCAGACAGACAAGCCTCTTAAGAGAGCATTCATGCCTTATGGTGGTATCAAGATGGCTGAGCAGGCTGCTGATACATACGGCTTCAAGGTAAACGAGAAGTTCCACAAGATCTTTACTGAGTATCACAAGACACACAACCAGGCAGTATTTGATGCTTACACACCTGAGATGATGGCAGCTCGTCACAGCCACATCGTTACAGGTCTTCCGGATACATACGGACGTGGACGTATCGTAGGCGACTACAGAAGAGTAGCTCTTTACGGTATCGACTTCCTTATCGAGCAGAAGAAGGAAGATTTCTCACTTTGCGGATGCGGCGTTATGACTGATGATGTTATCCGTCAGCGTGAGGAGATTGCAGAGCAGATCCGTGCACTTCGTGGCATGAAGGAGATGGCTGCAGTTTATGGCTTTGATATTTCACAGCCTGCTAATAACGCAAGAGAGGCAGTTCAGTGGTTATACTTCGGCTACCTTGCAGCTATCAAGACACAGAACGGTGCTGCAATGTCAGTTGGACGTGTTTCTACATTCCTTGATATTTATATTGAAAGAGACCTTAAGGAGGGTACACTTACTGAGGCTGAGGCACAGGAGCTCATCGATCACCTTACAATGAAGTGCCGTATGGTTAAGTTCGCACGTATCCCCAGCTACAACCAGCTCTTCTCTGGTGACCCGGTTTGGGCTACACTTGAGGTTGGTGGACTTGGTATGGATGGTCGTCACATGGTTACAAAGAACGACTACAGATTCCTTCACACACTTGAGAACATGGGACCTTCACCTGAGCCTAACCTTACAGTACTGTATTCTTCAAGACTTCCTAAGAACTTCAAGAAGTATGCAGCTAAGATCTCTGTTACAACATCTTCAATCCAGTACGAGAACGATGATGTTATGAGACCTGTATGGGGCGATGACTACAGCATCTGCTGCTGCGTATCAGCTACACAGACAGGTAAGGAGATGCAGTTCTTCGGTGCAAGAGCTAACCTTGCTAAGTGTCTCCTTTACGCTATCAACGGCGGTAAGGACGAGAAGTTCCTTGACAAGCAGGGTAACCACATGCAGGTAGGTCCTGAGATGGCTCCTATCACATCTGAGTATCTTGATTATGACGAGGTTATGCACAAGTACGATCTTATGATGGATTGGCTTGCAGGCCTCTATGTAAATATCCTTAACCTCATTCAGTACATGCACGACAAGTACTACTATGAGGCAGCTGAGATGGCTCTTATCGACACAGATGTACGTCGTACATTTGCTACAGGTATCGCAGGTTTCTCACACGTTGTAGATTCACTCTGCGCTATCAAGTATGCAAAGGTTAAGACTGTTCGTGATGAGTCAGGTCTTGTTGTTGATTACCAGATCGAGGGTGACTTCCCTAAGTATGGTAACGATGATGAGAGAGCAGACGAGATCGCTGTATGGCTCCTTAAGACTTTCCTTAAGAAGGTTAAGAAGAACCACACATACAGAGATTCAGAGCCTACAACATCTATCCTTACAATTACTTCAAACGTAGTTTATGGTAAGGCTACAGGTGCTCTTCCGGATGGAAGACCTGCATTTGCACCTTTCGCACCTGGTGCTAACCCGGCTTACGGCGCAGAGCAGAGTGGACTTCTTGCTTCACTTAACTCAGTTGCTAAGCTTCCTTACGAGTATGCTCTTGATGGTATCTCAAATACACAGACCATCAACCCTGGTGCTCTTGGCCACGACGATGAGGAGCGTGCTGAGAAGCTCGTTAACGTAATGGACGGATACTTCGATCAGGGAGCACACCACCTCAACGTAAACGTATTTGGTGTTGAGAAGCTTAAGGACGCTATGGAGCATCCTGAGAAGCCTGAGTATGCTAACTTCACAATCCGTGTATCTGGTTACGCTGTTAAGTTCATAGACCTCACAAGAGAGCAGCAGATGGACGTTATCAACAGAACATGCCACGAGTCAATGTAATTAAAATATTGAATAATAAAGAAAGGATGCCGCGAAAGCGACATCCTTTTTTTAAACGGCTAAATGCAGAAGCTGTGTTGCGATTGTAAAGTATGCCAAAAGAGAAATTGCATCAACAATGGTTGTGATCATAGGCGATGCCATTACTGCAGGGTCAAAGCCTAGCTTGTCTGCACACATAGGCAGTAGACATCCGATACTCTTTGCGATAATAACAACAAGTACAAGTGTCAGGCATACAACAGCAGCCACCTGAATTTCAAGCTTGTCGATAATTAGCAGTTTGACAAAGTTAGCTACTGAAAGAGTAACACCGCAAAGTACGGCTACTCGCACTTCCTTCCACCAAACCTTAAACAAATCTGCAAATTCTATCTCGCCAAGTGATAAGCTACGAATAATTGAAACGCTTGCCTGTGAGCCTGCATTACCGCCGGTGTCCATCAGCATTGGTATATAAGCCGTAAGTACTACGTATGCCGATAGGGCATCGGAGAACTTGGTGATTATTGCTCCGGTAAAGGTCGCACTTATCATCAAAAACAGCAGCCAGGGCATTCTGTTTTTATACACATCCAAAATTCCGATACGCGAATACGGCTTATCGGAAGGGATGATAGCTGCCATTTTCTCGATATCCTCGGTAGCCTCTTCTTCAATGATGTCGACAACATCATCGATGGTGATGATACCGATCATGCGATTCTCGTTATCAACCACAGGCATCACGGTGAAGTCGTATTTCTTGAACATGTTAGCAGCTTCTTCCTGGTCAGTCATAGTATTGATACTAATGACGTGGGTATTCATGATGTCTCCGATTTTCTCATCGCCATTCTTGATAAGCAAATAACGAAGGGCTACGGTTCCAACCAGGATTCTCTGATTTGTAACAACATAACAGGTATTTACAGTCTCAGAATCAAGGCCCATTTTCCTTATTCTGGCTATAGCCTGCTCAACTGTCATGTATTCCTTGAGGTCTACATACTCCACGGTCATGATAGAACCGGCAGAGTCCTCAGGGTATCTAAGCAAATGATTTATATCAGCCCTTGTATCAGGCCTTGCATTCGCAAGAATTTTCTTTACTATACTTGCAGGCATCTCCTCCAAAAGGTCAGTAGCATCATCGGCCATCAGGTTATCGATGATGTTCCCTGCTTCTTTATCGGATAGAGATTGAATAATGTACTGCTGATCCTCAATTTCGAGGTTGGCAAATACATCCGCAGCCATGTCCTTAGGCAGGATGCGGAACATTTTTAATGAATCTTCATTTTCCATGTCGTCCATGATCGCAGCGATATCCGCAGTATTCATCTCGGCAAATGTCTGACGAAGCTTGGTATACTGCTTGCTCTCAAGGAGTTCACGGATTACGTCAATGATTGTATTTTCTTCCATGGAAATCTCCTTTCGGTGTGGTTTTCTATTAAGTTTGTACTTCGAGGCAGAGGATTATCGCTACTTGCATGTTTAATCTTCTTCATAAAACCACCACCTTTCTTTTGGAGATTTCCCGATATGCGGGATTTATATATAATGATTGTTCCGGAAGCCAGTCAAAAACGTATATCGCTTTTAGAAACTTTTGGAACACACTATAGTTTATCACATTTTGAAGCAAAATGGCACGATAAAAAATAGCTCCTTTAATTGGATGTGAGAACTATGTCAAAAATAGCCCTGCATTTTGCAGGGCTATTTTTGTATCAGATGTAGATAATGAGAGTAATCTACAAATGTTTTAAAATACTTTTATTTCTTTTGCGGGAGCTTTGGCAAAAGGTCCCGGTATAGCAGCGGGATTTCTGTGTGCTCCGAAGTAATCCGCATCGAATGTTATAGGACTTCCATCGGGATTTTCGAAGTATTGTTCTGGCTCAAAGGCTTTTCCGAGAGCTTCAGTTGTAAGGATATTGCAGGTAAAGTCGCCGAGCCTGTCAAAGACATCAGTTTTTACATACCAGCTGCCCTTCTTCTCAGATACGGTAACGGATACCTTGGACTTCTTATCAACAAGCTTGTTCTTTTCCTTCTTATAAACAGTTGCTCCGTCGAAGTAAGCGTTTCCGTCAATCCATACAGGAAGGTGGCCAAAGTGAGCTTTTGCCAGGCCGCCCATGTCAGGGTGCTTGGTGAAGTCAAACTGATCTGCCCACTCTTCGTAGGTGGGGAAGATATCAAAGGGTGCGGTTCCTACAACCTGGTAGTCAGCATCCTGAGCTGTCTTCTTCTTGTCAGTTACCTTGTACTGCTGAACGAAAATGTTGTTGTATACTCTGTCGTCGCCGTGAAGGATAGTCATAAAGCCTGCAACCTCTGTGCGATGACGGATGTGATAAGGAGTATATCTGGGCTCTCTCTGATCATTTACAATGCTGTCTACACCGGAGTTGATAAGGCTGAAGCTTCCAAGTACCAGGTTGTGGATAACAGCGATACCCTCGCTGGGGATAGTGATTGATACAGGTGAGAGCAGAAGGTTGTTATCGATAAGGGTAGGTCCGTGACCAACCTCGATAAATACATCAGTATTAAACATTGCTCCGGGAGCCTGGTCGATGCCATCAGGTCTGCAGTTGTCATGCATGAGGTTCTGAGAGATTCTGGCACCCTGTGCCTGCCAGTCGAGCCATACACCCATGATGCAGTTGTGGATGTGGTTTCTTCTGATGGTTACGTCGATAGCAGCGTGAAGCTTGATTCCGGCAGTCTCTGCGCCGCCAAGCTGCTGTGAGTTACATACATGATGAATGTGGCAATCCTCGATTGTTGAGAATACACCGCCCATACGACCTACGATACCGGTCTGCTCGCAGTGGTGAACGTGGCAGCGTCTGATGATGTGATGACCGATGTTCTCCTTGAGCCATCCATGATACTGACCGCGGCAAACTGCATCGCGCTCCATCTGTGTAGGGCTCTTTACATGGTTCTTGGTAAAGTACATGTCGTTTTCGGGATCGTAATATTTTCCGAGAGAGATACCACAGCATCTGCTGTTGCTGATCTCGCAGTCCTCGATGATCCAGCCCTTACTCCAGTGAGGTCCGATCATACCATCCTGATATGCAGCAGGCGGAGCCCAGGTTGTAGCTGCCTTGTTAATGGCAAAGCCGCTTACGGTTATATAATTTATACCGTTCTCATCGGGCATAAAGCAGTTTCTTCTAACGCTGATCTCAACCTTTTCCTTGTTGGGATCAAGCTTCTGGAAGTTAGCGTAGATAACGGTCTCATCGCCGTCCTGCTCTGTGTACCACAGATACTTTGCTTCGTCAGGATGCCATGCGAAGGGATCCGGCTCGCCCTTCTTGCATTCTGCAAGGGAGTCGGTCTCATACATCATGAGATCATTGATGAAAACAGAACCTGTGTGACGGATCTTTGGTGAGAAATACCAGTCACCATATACGCGTTCAATATAAGGATTAAAGTCGCCGAAAATGGCGTTGTTGATGCGGGCACTGTATATGCCGCCCTTTTCCTTTTTCCAGTCTGTGATGAGCTCAGCACCGGTTATAACAGCGCCTAAAGGCTCCTCAGAACGATATGTAATTCTTGCGTTTTCTTCTCCGGCATTCTGCGGAACAACGCGCTCGCGATAGATTCCGGGCTTTACGATTACTTCATCTCCGGCTTTGGCAATTTTTGCTGCTTCATTAATCTGCCTGAAAGGTGCTTTTTCGCTTCCATCGCCCCCGCGAAAAGCATTGGCATCTACATAGTAAATCATACATTTCCTCCCAATAAATATGTAAAAACAAATGATGGATTGTATAAAATATGATTCATCGTACGATTTACGGATGCTCATGTCAATAATTTGCATAAAAGTTTAGCTGCGATAGCAATAATTATATGCAATATGACAATAAATGAATAGCCGTAGGTAATGTGAAAGTCTAGTATTAATGTGAATTAAATTTGTTTATCTTGTCTGAGAGATAAACTGGGGAGGTGCAATTTGACAAAGAAAAAAGCTTATTCATTTCAACTTTTCCTGTTAGTACTTCCGTTTATAGTGTTGGTATTACTGTTCTGTTATTACCCGCTATACGGTTGGTTGTATGCATTCTATGATTACAAGCCGCCAAAGACGCTGGCACAGAGTGCATTTGTCGGATTTAAGTGGTTTTCATCACTGGTCAGCACAGATGTTAAGGTAAAACAGCTCATCCAGGTACTTAAAAATACATTTGCGATGAGTGGACTTACTCTTGGAACGAGCTGGCTTCCTATGTTGTTCGCAGTATTTCTCAATGAGATCAGAGGCGTTAAGTTCAGAAAGTTTGTACAGACTGTAACAACACTTCCTAACTTCGTCAGCTGGGTTATGGTTTACTCAATAGCGTTCTCACTGTTTAACAGTACCGGTATGATGAACTCACTCCTTATGAAGATGGGAGTTATCAGTCAGCCGATTCTTTTCCTTCAGTCATCATCACATGTATGGTTCACACAGTGGCTGTGGCTCACATGGAAAAACCTTGGATGGGCAGCGATCATGTACATAGCTGCAATTTCAAGTATTGATGACGAGCTCATTCAGGCAGCTAAGGTAGACGGTGCTACAAGAATGCAGGTTATATGGCATATCACAATTCCGAGCCTTCTTCCTACATACTTTGTACTTCTGGTATTAAATGTTGCCAACTTCCTTAACAACGGAATGGAGCAGTATTACGTATTCCAGAACGCATTTAACAAAGACTATATTCAGGTTCTTGACCTGTATGTTTATAACATGGCTATGGGTAGTGGCGGTTACTCAGTTTCAGTAGCGATCAGTATGCTGAAGAGTCTTGTCAGTCTCGTACTTTTATTCATAGTTAACAGAGCCTCCAAGTCCATTCGTGGCGAGAGCATTCTTTAATAGGAGGTGGAAGCTATGGCAATAACACATACAATGACAAATTCGGTGAAATCAATGAAGGATTCAAATAATACAAAGACAAACCAAAAGTCCAAGATACGAATGAGTGCAGGAGATCGCGCAGTAGAAGTTATATGCTATATCATTTTTGCAATAGCAGCGTTCCTGTGCCTGTATCCTTTCTATTACATAGTTATAAACACAATAAGTGCGAATGATATCAGTGCGAGAGGTGACATCCTTTTTGTTCCTCAGCAGATTCATTTCCACAACTACATATCAGCATTCAGAATCGAGGGACTTCCTCAGGCATTCAAGATATCTCTTATGAGAACAGTTCTTGGTACAGGCCTTACAGTTTTCGCATCAGCATTCCTTGGCTTCATGTTCACTCAGGAAAAGATGTGGATGAGAAAGTTCTGGTACAGAGTAGTTGTTGCAACAATGTATTTCAACGCTGGTATCATTCCGTGGTACCTGGTTATGAAGACAATGCATCTGACCAACAACTTCTGGGGATACATACTTCCCGCAATAGTATCACCCTTCAACCTGATACTTACAAAGACCTTCGTTGAGTCAGTTCCGAAGGAGCTTCAGGAAGCAGCAGAGATGGATGGCGCCGGAGTACTTACAGTATTCTTCAGAGTCATCATTCCTGTAATCAAGCCCATCATGGCAACAGTTGCTATTTTCTCAGCTGTAAGCCAGTGGAACGCTTTCCAGGATACATTGCTCCTCATGACAGATACAAAGCTCTATCCGTTGCAGTTCGTGCTTTACCAGTACCTGAATCAGGCAAGCTCACTTGCATCACTGGCACAGAGTACTTCAAGTACAGCATCCCTTGCAGCAGCTGCAGCAACAGCACAGACTACCACAAGTGTGCGTATGACAATCACTGTTATCGTCGTACTCCCTATCATGCTTGTGTACCCGATCTTCCAGAAATACTTTGTAAAGGGAATTATGATTGGTGCAGTGAAGGGCTGACCATTATCACTTAGTGAGGTTCTTTCGAACTTAGTGAGAATGGTCGTTCCGGCGAGCGAAGCGAGAGCGGAACTTCCTTAGCGAGAGCGGAACTTCCTTAGCGAGAGCGGAACTTCCTTAGCGAGAGCGGAACTTCCTTAGCGAGAGCGGAACTTCCTTATGAAGCTGGAATTATTATTGTTAATTTACCCTGTCTAAGGGTTTATAAAAAAGGAGGAATGAAAAATGAAACTTAAAAAACTTTCATCTCTGGCACTTACAGCAATGCTTACTGTAAGTATGCTTGCCGGATGTGGCGGTAGCACAGGTGCTGACCAGGCCGCAGGCGGTACTGACACAAAGACAGAGACCACAGAAGGTGGGGAAGCTA
>NZ_AUIY01000021.1 GCF_000423945.1 Butyrivibrio sp. XPD2002
AAGATATTTGTATAAGGGGACGAAGAATGTTCTTGCACAAAGCGTGTTGCTTGCAATCGGATTCGATATCAATAAACTGCATCACAAGATCATGGCCGGCCGAACAGGAACTCATCTTTTTGAGCTAAAGAAAACGGCATAATTTTTGATCCTTAAAAATCAAACTCCTGTATCTGATCCGAAGATATCTTCGGACTATTAAGTTACTCTAAAAATATGAGATATGAGCAGAAAGCAGATATAAGTACCGATTTTTAGGCCTGAAAAAAGGCCATCGCCTAGATGATTTAATCATCTAATGCGACAGCCCCATTTTTATTTAATCAGTTCATCAATTGCAGCCTTGAAGGAGGCTGAATTTTCTGTTTCAAAGAAGACTCTGTCCGCGCCGCATTCACGGGCTTCCATGAAGGATTCTTCTTCGGAAGCAACGGCGATAACAGGGATGTGATTGAAGCCGGCACGTTCCTTTATATATTGTACAACCTGGTTGCCGGAGAGTTTTTCAAGATCAAGATCTACAATCACAAGGCGTATGGTTTCGCGATACTGACTGAGGTTAGACAGGGCAACGTCACCGCTGTGAACTTCGATTACATCGAATTTAACAGAGGCAGCTTCAACAAAAGGCTTGGAGCGAGGGTGATTCTCAGGGCAGGCCAGCAGAATCAGAGGCTTTTCAAAGGTGCGGGATTCGGGGATGATCCAGGAGCTCACACTGTTTTTGCCCATAACCTTGGACTGATAGAGGGCATCGTCAGCCATGCGGAATACTTCGCCCATGGGGTGGTCACCGGTGTCGATGATGGCTCCTATACTAAGCGTGAACTTTGTTCCTGTTCCAAGGTCCAGATCCATAAGCATCATCTGCAGACTCCTGCAGCGCATTTCCACAAGATCAAGGCGTGCTATGCCCGGCATAAAGACCATGAATTCGTCGCCACCGAATCTTCCGATATAGTCAGAGGAACGGAAATTTTTTCTTAAGAGATCTCCGAGGTTTGACAGGAGAAGGTCACCGACGTTGTGACCAAAATTGTCATTTACCTGCTTGAAATTATCCACGTCAATTACGCACATTCCGCAGGGCTCGCCTGGCTTTCTGCGATCGAAGAAATTGTTTATCGAGGAAAGAAGAGCACCCTTATTAAGAAGGAAGGTAAGCTTATCTATAGTGCTTATCTTGGTGAGCTCCGCAATGGCAAGACCCTCCTTGGCACGGGATACCAGGATGATCTGGGCGCAGAGCATGGAAGGAATGTAGGAAGCAAAGGCGACATAAACATCCCTGAGGAAGACGTTGTAGGGCTTACAGTAATAGGATGCGGTGCAGAAAATCGCAACGAGCAAAATACCAAAAAGCCCGTATTTATACATCCTTGCAATGTATACAGTAGGAAATACCATCAGAAACAGAGGGAACCAGATAGACTGATTTCCGGGATCAGAGGTCATGTCCCTGAAAATAAAGATAATAAACAGCATGAAATAAAAGGACAGACAGATAATATCGCTGACAGTGGTAGATTTAATGGCCTTATTCCTGTTGTAAAGATTTATCAGATAATATAAGCCAAGGAATGGACAGAGCAGAAGATGAGCGAGGCTTATTCTGAAGTCGGGAACAACCAGTTTGGCGATAAATATCATGGCAATAGTGACCATGGATATATACATGCATGCTTTGCGGAGAGAGTATTTGTTACTCTCTCTGATAGAGTGTGCACACTTATCGAAATACTCAAGGATAAGCTTATATTCTTTTTTTAGGCTGAAGTATCTTAATTCCGAATCAGACATATTCATACCTCAAAAAAGATCAGCAGTACATTTAAATCACAGGGCTGTGTTAACGCTTGAGCACAGGAAGGGTTTCATCCAGAATCAGATTCTCGTCATGGGTTACAACCTTCCACTGGGCTATCCTGTATGTGGAGTCGTCATCTTCATGGGCGGGCGTTATCGCAACATCCAGGGTCTGGAATTCACTTAAGGTAAAGCTCTTTTCAATGAGCTTTTCATCAGCTTTTTCCTCATCAAAACTTACATTTCTAAGTGCAGGTTCGTGCTCTGCTATGAATCCGTTTGCCTCATGACAGGCCCTGTAGTAGGCAATCGAGCGCTCCTGCATCTTCTGACTCAACACGTAGTCCGCCCTGGAATTAACTAAAGTCAGAGCGGCGAAGGATATAAGACTTAACACCAGGAAAATGAGTAATACTGATGCCGCGCCGATATGGGTGCTGTAAACAGGATTACGTTTCATCAGCATTGACCTCCATTGTTCCTATGTAATAATCAGTAAATCTGTCAGAGATAACATCCTGATCAGCGTCCTTGGAGATGCGATCGATAATAAGGCTGTTTTCCATCTTGATCAGGGCTATCTCACCCACAAGAGCGTTGCCGTCCATACGTCCGGTGTCGGCAGCAGTATCTGCATAAACTTCAGCAGCAGGGAGCTCTGAGATGCAAAGAAGAAGCTCATACTTTGCATTTTCAAGAGCACCGTTTTCTGTAGGAAAACGTATCAGCTCAAAGTTTTCATCAAAAAACATAACCAGAGTTCCGACCTCTGGATTGTCCTCGTAGGAGACCAGAACTATGGAGCTGTCGGAGTAAAAATCCGCTATGGAGCGAAGATTCCCCTTTAGTCCATGGAACACCTCCGATATATTCTGGGTCCAAAGCACAGAGTTGTTCATCTCGACAGAGGTCTCGGAGAGTGTGTGAGCCCTTACAAAAAGCTGGACACAGATTGCTCCCGAAATTGAAAAGAACAGAATCGCTATGATGAGCTCCATAAGGAATAGGCTCGTTTTACTGTGTATTGCTCTGTCCATCTAAGATCCTCATTCGCTTGAACGTTTGGCGGTAATAAAGGTCAGGTCCTCACCATCCTCCAAAGTGATGGTTATTTCCAGCATTCCGTTTCCCTTTGAATTTATGACAAGACCCTGGATGTTCATTATCTTCTGACCGGATTCAGGAGGAAGATCCCCCGCATCGGCTCTTGCATAGAGCTCCATCAGAGCACCGTCATAATCGTAAAGGTACGTTACGTAAGGCGTATCGCCTATCTGACTGTCTATTCGGATCGCACCGGACTTGTTAAAAATGTCCGTGCTGATACTTCCTTCTTCATCGCACTGCCTCAGCTTTTCAGTGATATAAGCGTAAGCCGTGCGCTTGTCATAGCTTTTCGTAAGAGTGTCCACACCACGCTTATATATGCTTGAGCCAAGGGCAATCAGCATCAGCGCTCCCATCGCAAAGAGAAACAGGAGTGCGATAACGAAAAGCATATCCACGGTATGTCTGCTGTCCATATTTCTTTTCATGGATTATTACCTACGAAACTCTTTTCTGTGCGCAAAATCGTCACATCCGGATAAATATTGGATGCGATGGGTCTGTAGTCTACAAAAAATATGTCCTTGTCATAGACAAGAGCATAGTGCTCCTCCAGATACTCAAGGCTCGGAGGGTAGATGCCCTCGATGGAGTAGCACTGCACAATATCCCTCGCAATTGCGGTGTGGAGGCTCTCCTCCTGTTTATTGATGGTGCTTTGACTTATCTGAGCTACACCTGTGAAAAACACACCTACAACTACGACAAGGATAATGGTCGGAATTATGAATCCCAGGATTCCGGATATTAAGTTCTCTTTTTTCTTTAAAGTAATTTCTTCCATAAAACCATCATCCTATCGATGACATAATTCCCATTAGAGGCAGTATTACTGATAGCAGTATCAGTCCGACGATAAGTGACAAAATGATAACCAGAGTGGGCTCCAATATGGAAATGAAATTGTACATTTTTCTCTGGGTCTCATCGGAATATTTTCTTGCAATCTGCTTCATTACTGTGTCCATGGAACCTGACTGAAAACCGATTGCCACCATTCTCGAGTAGAATCTGTTGAAGATTCCCGCCTCCTGAAGGGCTTCCGGGAAGCTGTCACCGGATGCGATAAGAGAGCGGCAGGTGTCGATTTTTGCAGCCATTTCCTTATATTCGACGAGCTTACTTACGAGCCTCAGGCCTTCGTAGGTGTCCATTCCACTTGACAGTGTAAGCACCATTCCGTTGGCAAATCTGGCTGTTGAAATCTCGCTGTATATCTTTCTTATGGGCGGAATATGCATTCCGATGGATCTGAATAGCGTGCGTCCCTTGGTGGTTTTTACAAAGAAAATGCATGCTCCTGAAAAGATCACCATGATGATTATGAAAAGCACGGAGTAGTTATTCAGGGCATTTCCAATGGACATAAGAGACCTTGAAAAGCTGTTCATGCTGGTTCCGAGCTGTGCAAATACCTGTCCGAAAATGGGCAGAACCTGGGTTATCAAAACGATGATAACGACGATCATCATGCCTATCATGATAAGAGGATAGGAGATGGCACTGCTGATGTTGTTCCTGATGGTATCCTCCTGCTCGTAGTAGTCAGCCAGCGAATCCATTACAAGGTCAAGATTACCGGATTCCTCACCGATGGTGACCATATGGATCACGTAGCCCGGAAAAGCCCCTGTCATCTGAAGGGCTATATGGAATTTTTCACCCGAGCTTAGTATCTGCGAAATGGTGCGCAGCGTGGAGTCATCATCCTCGAACTTGAAGTCCTGGAGCATGATCTCAATTCCCTCTAAAGGCGCTATTCCGGCCTTGATAAGAAGGGCCATCTGTCTGCAAAAAACAGAAATCTCATAATCGGTTAAGACCTTTTTTACCCGTGATTTCATCCGGTTTCTCCTGTTTTCAGTAAATGTATTTTCTCTGATAGTTCTTGCCGTCTCCGATGAAGTTTGCAAGCTTTTCAGTATCTGTCGTTGAAGCGAAGGTCGGATCCATAAGTGACCATTCCTTGCCGTCGAACTTTATCATTCCGTTAACCCAGCCAATATCGGTTATGTATGTGCTTATCCATGCGTGGTAGGCGCTTCCCGCGTAGCCCACCTCCATTCTTGTGGGTATCCTCTGGGAGCGGAGCATGGCCGTCATCAAAACTGCATAATCAAGGCATATTCCTTTTCCTGTGGTCAGCACCTCATCCACATCAGGGATGTATCCGCTCTGAACGGTCTCTGCTTCCTCGTAGTCGTAGGTGAGGCTGCTTATCAGCGCGTTGTAAACGGAGGATACCACGTCTAAGTCGCTGTTTGCGGTGTAGGAGAGATACTCGCTGTAGGCTATGGCCTGATTGCCCTCGTTAAAATCCACGTACTGATTAGGATAGAGGAAGGGCAAAAACTTATCGTTTATAGTTACGGTCACCTTCTGAGAAAATGCTGTCACATACTGGGTTGCAGCAAGATTCTCGTATACACATATCAGGTATTCGCCGTCTCCTGCCTGAAGCGGGAAAACCTCCTCTTTTCCGCCGTCCACAGCAAGGTTATAGGTATAGACGATCTCGTCAGGACCTGTTATACGGAGCTTAACCTTACCTGAATCTCCGGTGTACTGAACGATGATGTAACCGTCTGCTGCATTGGTTATATCAACCATGGTTATGTCATTTTTTAGTACTTCCTTTCTTCCGGGAGTCGGTCTTAAGCAAAGGGGAGTGTTGTCCCGCTTGCCCTTAACAAGGCCTGTCACATCATAGCTTTCTCTGTTTGCCATTGCTTTGGCAGCCAGAGCCCTGTCCTCATCTATCACAGGACCGGTAGGAAGAATAAGAAGGAGCACCGGTGAAAACAGCGTCAGCACGATCATCACAAGGCATGCAAAAATGTTTATTGTCACTGATGAGATAAAATGGTTTTCATCGTCTCTGTTTTTTTCCACAGTTTCAGTATCTGATAGAAAATCAATTTCCTTGCCGCTTTCGTGAATGATATCTACCAGTATCTTAGAAGCATCATCATCGCTTATATGAAATTTGTTAGAGCGATTTCTTTCGTATTTCATGGTGTTATTGACAGCTTCCTTAGTTCGAGCATGTGATCCCGCGCCAGTGAAAGAGTGCGGTTAACATGACTTTTTCGTATGTGAAGAGCGCCTGCAATTTCTTTGTCCGTAAGACCTGTAAAATCGTGAAGGAAGAATATCTCTTTCTCGAAAAACGGCAGGGACATAAGCTCCTCCGGATGTAGCAGAGAGTACAGGTCTGTCCTTGTGTCTGCCACATTTTTCTCATAACATACATCGAAGGCTATGCGCCTTAGCCACGCAGGGAAAAGTGACGGGTCCTTCAGCTTTAAAATATTTTTCCTTGCAATGGTATAGATTTCAGATACCGCTTCCAGGCTTTCCTTTTCATCGTCCAGAATTATTCTACAGTAGTTGTAGGTGTCATCCACGGTGAGGCAGTAGAGCTGTGCAAAGCTTTCCGTATCATCATTCCATGCCCCAAGGACAAGTCTTCTGATTTTTGCGGTGTTATCTGTCAGCATGCTTTTTACCTCTATACAAGGGCCTTGGGATTATCCTCAAAGCTCTGGTAAGCATTTGTTATCAGCGTATAAAAATGGTCGGCGCTAACTTCATCCTCCAAAGTACTTGAATACTCAAGCTCTATAGGTGAATCGGGAGAGATGGCATTGTGGTTGTGAATGCGTCTTCCCAGCTCGCCCATAAATAATTCCACAGAGTTCTGATCACAGTTTTCAAGAATGACGAGAAACTCATTTCCGCTGTTTCTTCCGATAAGTCCGTACTGGGTTCCTACGGATTCAAGGATTGAACAAAAATCGGAGATCACCTTGTCTCCGGCGGCCCGGCCCTTGTCCTCATTTATCTCCTTGATGTTTTTGATTGCGATTAGGATACAGCCAAGGTGCATCAGCTTTTCAGGTGAATCGTACTTTTGCGAGATACGGTCGATGCTGTATCTGTTTGGCAGACCGGTAAGCTTATCAAGGAAGGAGAGATCGTTTAAATCCCTTGCCACCTCGGCATTCTTTTTTAATAAAAGAAAATCCATAAACATACTCACAAAACCTGTCAGAATGCTCAGCCAGGTGATCGCAAAGGTGGCAAGAAAAAGCTTGTCCGACATTATCGTGCTGCGAAAATCCTTACTAAAGAGGATGATCGCAAAGTACAAACAGGCAAGTACTATGAGTACGGTCATGAATATGGTTTTTGTCAGTTTCAATTTTTTTGCAAGGCTTTTTTTGTAAGGCATCAAAACTCTCCAACAGTTGTTTTTCAGCATTTTAGTACCGTTTGATTGCATAAAATCCTCAATAACATTATAGAATACAAAAATGCATTAACCATAAACTGTGGATAAAGTTAGGGTAAAGAATTCGGAAAATCACACATTCGCAAAATACTATTTAGTATAATTTTTTTAACGAGGTATTGATCATGAAAATTATCATTTTTGCGGTTGTTCTGATTCTTATAATATTAGCGGTGGTTCTGGGGTATCTGTATCTTGAAGAATGCTCCCGGCTGAGAAAAAGACTTATAAAAATGGGAGTAAGTAAAGAAGAAGTGATGCCTTTTCCAAAGAGAATATCAGTGATGTACCTCAGAGATATTCTCTATGAAAAGGAAACAGAACTGGCAGAAGAGTGCTTCCTGACAGTTGAAAAGGATTCATATTAAAAGTCAGAGCTTTACGAATTTAGCTTTGCGGTTTGAAAAGAGTGCATAGTGCTTAAAGCCACAGGCTTTTGCCATTTCCACGGCGGTATCAAAACCGAGGGCTACGTTCTCCGCCTTGTGGGCATCGGAGCCAAAGGTTATTATTTCGCCGCCAAGCTCGCGGAAGCGGGCGAGTATATCCTTTGAGGGATTAAGGTCTCCTAAGGACGGCTCAGAATAAAGGGCTTTGGTGTTTACATCAAGGCCTTTTCCTTTGCTTATAAGTGTCTTTAAAATCTCATCAATAATATCGCTGTAGTCCTTGTATCTGTAATCCCTGTTGAGATTTGGAGCGTAGCGGACAAGATAATCAAGGTGACCCAGTACGTCAAAATCATCAAAGAGCTGAATGTTCTCAAGGGTGGACTCAAAGAACTCCATGAAGGCTTCATGCTCGGTTCGTCCCTCGTAGAAGGAGGAGTAGTAGGGGTCCTTTTTGTGAACCAGATGGTTTGATCCGATTACAAAATCAAAGGGATATTTATTTATATAGTCAGCGTTTATCTTAACTATCTGAGGCTGAAGACCAAGCTCTATTCCAAAATAAATATCGATTATTCCCTTGTATTTTTCCTTGTAAAGAAACAGCTCATCCTGATATTCATCGGTGTTGACCTCGAATTTTCCGGCGGGATCTGTTTCGCAAATTATATAATCCATATCCATATGCTCTGTTATACAGATTGCAGGAAGCTTTTTTTCAAGGGCCTGCTTAATAACCATCTCCATGGGAGTATCGCAGTCTCCGGAGTGGTGTGTGTGCATATGAAAATCTGCAGGTAATCTATGTGACATAATCGTTTTCTCCATTTGTCATATTTTGAGCCTTCATTTTAGCACTTTAAAGGTAAGTTTCCAAATAAAAAGAATATGACCACGAATTTACTGCAATAAAAAGGCGGCAGCCCTTTGAGCTACCGCCTGAATGATCAATATATTTATGATTTGAAGAATGCCATTTCTTCGTTGAGCTTTTCAGCAACTTCCTTAAGAGCATCAGCGGAGGAAGCAAGGGTGGTAACAGTAGCTGAGAGCTCCTGCATGGAGGCACCTGTTTCCTCGGAGGATGCTGCATTCTCCTCGGAGATAGCTGAGAGGGCACTCATGGTGTCAACAACTGCGTTCTTTGAGGAATCGCAGGTATCTGCACCCTGGGAGATGATACTTACGCCGCCGACAGTGCTGCTGATATCTTCAAGCATACCGTTTACGGCATCAAGAGTTTCACCGAGAGCGATCTGCTGATCCATATTACCCTGCTTGACATCAGCGGCTGCTGATACGGCTGCATTACTCTGCTCAAGAAGGACATCCATTTCACGTCTGATGTCGTCAGCCATCTGCTTGGAATCATCAGCCAGCTTGCCGATTTCCTCTGCAACAACTGCGAAGCCTTTTCCAGCTTCACCGGCTCTTGCTGCCTCGATGGAAGCGTTAAGTGAAAGGAGGTTGGTCTGGGTTGCGATAGAAGCGATGCCCTCAACCTTTTCATTAATATTGGTAACGGCTTCCTGAGTAGCGGAAATGGTATTGGAAATATCATCAATCTTATTGGTCATATCGGAGGAGGATTCCTGCAGGGATGCAAGGGATCTGCTGGATACCTCGGAGGCTTCCTTCATCTTCTGAGTGATGCTTGAAAGGTTGCCTGTGGAGTTTTGCACATCCATGACTGCATCGCCGATTCTTCCGACATTTTCAGATGCACTCTGGATTTCATCAGCCTGCTGGGTTGCACCGGATGCGATTTCCTGAACTGCATTTGATACATCCTCAGCTGTCTGTGATATCTGATTTGCTGTATCGGAGAGCTCCTCTGAGGAGGAACCTACGGTCTTTGCGGATTCCTTAATATTGGTAACGATGTGGTCGAGCTTTTCAATAACATCGTTGGTGTTGTGGATCATCTCGCCGAATTCGTCTTTTCTGTTTGCAAACTTATCAACCTTTGCAAAGCGTCCGTCTGCCAGAAGTGAAAGAGAATCATTAACTGCCTTGACAGGATTTGTGAAGGACAGTGCCATTCTGACGGAGATAACAATAGCGATGATAAGCATTACTATTCCTATGCCGATGACTATGAGAGCAGAGGAGCGGGCAGATGCATTAACCTTTGCTTTGTCTACTACTACGCAGATAGTCCATCCGGATGAAGAATTCTTTACATAGTTTACAATGGCGTTGAAATCCTCTTCTGTGGAGGTTTCATAATAGCCTTCTTCCTTAGTTGCTGTCATGAACTGAGACTGACTGCGGTCCTCTTCGGTATCAGGAGTGATCTTGACCTGGGAGTGGGCACCTACATTACCGGTATTATCAGCGATAAAGGCATTCTCACTTTCCTTGGCGAGAATGTCATGGAAAGAGTTGAGGTCATAGTTTCTCTGGACGATTCCAAGTACCGTTCCATCACTGGATTTTACAGGACAGGAAAAGGTAACCTGACGTGTTCCGGTAGCGGCGGAAGTGATGACATCAGAGATATCTGCTTTTCCGCCCATGGCATTTTTAAAGTAATCTCTCTTTGAGACATCTACGGGATCCTTGCCATCAGTTCTGAGAACCTGTATTCCATCAGGTCCGGTAAGAACTGTGATGGAATCATCAGCCATCATTGTATCGACATTTACAAGAAACTGGCTTTCAGTAGCCCGGAGTTCTTCATTATCTGTGGCTTCCATGAAGGCGATGGTAGACGGGGCAAGAGCGACCGACTGGATGGCCTTCTGGTTTTTATCAATAACTCTCTGCCACTCTGAGTCAAGGTACCAGGTTTCCCAGTTCATGGATTTCAGGGCATCAGTCAAAGCCTTGTCGGTTGATGTCTTATAGCTGACCGCACTTGAAATGATGAGCGGAATAGCGCATACAAGCAGCATGCTGACTATAAGCTTGGTTTTGATGCTGTTTTTTAAACTGATATTGCTTTTTGTTTTGTCATTCATAAGAGACCTCCATTATTGGTATGACTGATGGACATAGTTCTTTATTTCTCGATGATGAATTTACTCAGCTCATCGTTAATAGACAAAGCGGAATCGGATACGGAATTGGCGACATCCTCAACACCCTTGGACTCATTGGCAATATCCTGGGCACTCTGTGCAAGGGAGGTAACTGTAGCTGTAACCTCCTCGGAGCTTGCCGACTGCTCTTCGGAAATAGCAGCAACGCTCGATGCGATATCATTGACATTGCCCATCATGCTGATCATATCCTTCATGGTAGCAGCAGTACTGTTGAGGTCTTCATAAATCTTGTTGAAGCTGTCTCCTGCCTTGGCAACGGCTTCGCTGTTACTGTTGATGGCCTCCATGTTGGCCTGTGACTTTTCGGCAAGATTACGGATAAGACTGGTGATCTCAGTGATGATGGCACTGATTTCCTTGGTTGCATCCTGAGAATTTTGAGCCAGCTTACCGATTTCATCAGCAACGACTGCAAATCCTTTTCCTGCTTCGCCTGCTCTTGCAGCCTCGATTGAAGCGTTGAGGGAGAGGAGATTGGTCTGCTGTGAAATAGATTCGATCATTTCAACAATCTCGGTAATCTTATCAGCGGATTCTCCGACTGTTGTAACTACGCTGTTCATTTCATTCATGGATGCTGTGATGGTCTCCATGTTCTGCTGAACCGTATTCATATCATGCTGACCGACATCGGCCTGATCTACGAGCTCCAGCATGACTTCATTTGTTCTTGTTCCACTGTCGGTAAGGTCTGCCACTGCACCTGCAAGCTGGGTTGCGTTATTTGCCAGCTCACTTACCGCGTTTGCGATATCATCCATGGTGGTCTGGATCTGACCCATGGAAATGGACTGCTCGTTTGCACCTTCCGTCATCTTGCCGGAGGCATCCAGGGAAGTTGAGGAGTCGTTTTTTAGCTGTTCAGCCTTGGTCTGGATGGAAGTGATGGTGCTGTTCATTGTTCGCACATAGTTATCCATTTCTTTACTGATAAGACCAATCTCGTCGCCCTTATCCTGAGGCATCTTTGCAGTGAAATCACCGCCTGAGATCTTGAGAATGCTCTCGGAAAGGCCATGCACGGGCTTTGTGATGACTCTGTTGATTGTGATAATGATAACTGCTGCGATAACAATGATAAGCAGAATCATTGCTATCATTGCAATGTTCATGAACTTGTTTGCAGTTGCCTCTACATCGGCAACAGTTATGGATGATACAAGAGTCCAGTTTGTTCCCTGAATAGGAGAGCAGGCAACATACATTTTTGTAGCTGTGCCTTCCTGAGTAAGGGTGATAATATCGGTAGAACCGCTGTCAATATGCGCTTTAAGCTCTTTCAAATAATTATTGCCTGACTCGGAGATCTTGGTTCCGTTAAGTGAAGGATCAAAGAAGGAAATGATATAGTCACCGTCAAGAACGAGTGAACCTCCTGTTTTCATAGGGGTGAGCTGGTTTACACGCTCCTGAAGATCATCAAGGAATACGTCGGTAGCGCATACTCCGAGTTCTCCGTTGTAAAAATCGTTCTGGCGTACAAATGTAACACAGAGGCTGTTTGTTGTTGTGTCTACATAGGGCTCTGTCTCAACAAAGGTCTCATGACCAAGACCTTCCTTATACCAATCACGCTGTGTGGGTCTCCAGTCTGCGGGCATTTCCGAATGGTTCGCAAAAATGTAGCTGTCATCCGAAAAACCGATATATATACCGGAATTCTTGATAGCGCTATAACTTGCTGAGGGCTCGATGTATTTAAGGAGAGCATCGTGATCTTCGAAAGGAACCTGCTCCATGGTGTCGCAGTATTCGCCGAACTTTGCGGTCAGCATTCTAAAGGATGTGCCAAGCTCTAAGGCATTGGCATTGGTCTCAGCCTGCAGATCCATAAGTGAAACATCAGTAATTGTCTGCTTGGCATTTAAAGTAAGGAAAATGATTATTGCCACAACGCCGATAATGATGATCGGCATCAGGCTAAGCAGAAGAGTTTTACTGATACTTCGTTTAACCTTTTTGGAACCTGAAGACTTTACATTACTTGCATTGGAACCTTCATTATTTACTGACATTTTTAGACCTCCATATTTTAATGGCATAAAGCCGGGATATTGACATCCTAAAAATTATTGTAAACGAAATAACATATAAATAAATGGAGTTTATAGAATTGTTAGCGTTTTTAGAATTATTTAACTTATATCAATTAAGGGAAAGAAAAAAACAGAAAAAAATGAATCATTTCTATTATATGTTTACGGTTTTGTGTTTTGATGTGTTTTTATTGTGATTATTTTATGTTTTTGCCCAAGATTACTTGAAAAAATATGAGAAGTCAGATAAAATAATTTTGCTGTCAAATTTTTGACAATCACGTTGTAAAGAATTAGTAACAGCAAATAAATTATTTTTAATCATTTTAGGAGGACTTAAAATGGCAGTAAAGGTAGCAATTAATGGTTTTGGCCGTATCGGTCGTCTTGCATTCAGACAGATGTTCGAGCACGAGGGAACAGAGATCGTAGCAATCAACGATCTTACAGATCCTAAGATGCTTGCACACCTTCTCAAGTATGATTCTTCTCAGGGTAAGTATAAGTACGCTGACAAGGTATCATTCAGCGATCACTCTATCACAGTAAACGGTAAAGAGATCGAGATCTACAAGGAGGCTGATGCTAATAACCTTCCTTGGGGCAAAATCGGTGTAGACGTTGTTCTTGAGTGCACAGGTTTCTACACATCTAAGGATAAGGCTCAGGCACACATCAACGCTGGTGCTAAGAAGGTTGTTATTTCTGCTCCTGCAGGAAATGATCTTCCTACTATCGTATATAACGTTAACCACGAGACACTTACAGCAGATGACAACATCATCTCTGCAGCTTCTTGTACAACAAACTGCCTTGCACCTATGGCAAAGGCTCTTAACGACTACGCACCTATCCAGTCTGGTATCATGGCAACAATCCATGCTTACACAGGTGATCAGATGATCCTCGATGGTCCTCAGAGAAAGGGTGACCTTAGAAGAGCACGTGCAGGCGCTGTTAACATCGTTCCTAACAGCACAGGTGCTGCAAAGGCTATCGGCCTTGTTATTCCTGAACTCAACGGCAAGCTCATCGGCGCTGCTCAGAGAGTACCGGTTCCGACAGGTTCAACAACACTTCTCTTCGCTGTAGTTAAGAGCAGCACAGAGGTTACAAAGGATAGCATCAACGCAGCTATGAAGAAGGCTTCAGATCCTGAGACATTCGGTTACAACGAGGATGAGATCGTATCTTCTGATATCGTTGGAATGACATATGGTTCACTCTTCGATGCTACACAGACAATGGTTACAAAGATTGGCGACGATCTTTACGAAGTTCAGGTTGTTTCATGGTATGACAACGAGAACTCATACACATCTCAGATGGTTCGTACAATCAAGTACTTCGAGAAGTTCGTTAAGTAAGCACCGCGCGAGGTACTCGCGAGCGCTTGGTGCGCACTTAGTTCGATCGAGCGATAGCGAGAGTCGAACTTCCTTGTAAAACTTGGAATCATTAAGGAGGGTCCGGTCCGTTTGGACCTGACCCTCTTATTTTTTATTTTAGGAGGAATAAAATAATGGCACTTAATAAGAAATCAGTTGACGATTTCAGCGCAAAGGGCAGAAGAGTACTTGTTCGTTGTGACTTCAACGTACCTCTTAAGAACGGCGAGATCACAGACGAGACACGTATCAACGCTGCACTTCCTACAATCAAAAAGCTTATCGCAGATGGCGGCAAGGTAATCCTTTGCTCACATCTTGGTAAGGTTAAGAACGGTCCCAACGACGGCGAGTCTCTTGCTCCTGTAGCAAAGAGCCTTTCTGCTAAGCTTGGCAAGGACGTTAAATTCATCGCAGACTTCAACGTAACAGGTGCAGATGCAACTGCTGCAGTTGAGGCTATGGGCGAGGGTGATGTAGTTCTTCTTCAGAATACACGTTTCCGTGGCAAGGAAGAGACAAAGCCTTCAGATGCTGGCGAAGCTTTTGCAAAAGAGCTTGCTGATCTTTGCGATGACTATGTATGCGACGCTTTCGGATCTGCTCACAGAGCACACGCTTCCGTAGCTGTTGTTACAAAGTATGTTCGTGAAAAGGGTGGCAACTGTGCAGTTGGTTACCTTATGCAGAAGGAGATCGACTTCCTCGGCAACGCCGTTGAGAATCCGGTTCGTCCTTTCGTAGCAATCCTTGGTGGTGCTAAGGTTGCTGATAAGCTTAACGTTATCAATAACCTCCTTGAGAAGTGCGATACACTTATCATCGGTGGTGGTATGGCTTACACATTCCTTAAGGCTAAGGGATATGAAGTTGGTCTTTCACTTGTTGATAACGAGAAGATCGATTATTGTAAGGAAATGATGGAGAAGGCTGAGAAGAACGGCAAGAAGCTGCTTCTTCCTGTCGATACAGTTGTATCTGGTGGTTTCCCGGATCCTATCGACAATCCTGATATCGAGACAGCTATCGTTGAGTCAAGCTCAATCCCTGCTGACAAGGAAGGTCTTGATATCGGCGTTAAGACAAGAGAGCTCTTCGCAGACGCTGTAAAGAGCGCAAAGACTGTTGTTTGGAACGGACCTATGGGTGTATTCGAGAACCCTGTACTTGCTGAAGGTACAAAGGCTGTTGCTAAGGCTCTTGCTGAGACAGATGCTACAACAATCATCGGTGGTGGTGATAGTGCAGCTGCTGTTAACCAGCTCGGCTTCGCTGATAAGATGAGCCACATTTCAACAGGTGGCGGAGCTTCCCTCGAGTTCCTTGAAGGTAAGGAACTTCCTGGCGTAGTTGCTGCTGATGATAAGTAATCTGCGCGAATAGGCAGAGTCAGATGAAAAGCAAGCAGCAGTATGCTGGCATACAATGCTGCTTGCTTTGAAATATGACGAGCAACGCGAACGAGGAAATACGAAGTATTTTCGAGTCTGCGTATGAGCGAAAAAGAATAAAAGGAGACATTTTAAAATGGCACGTAGAAGAATAATTGCCGGCAACTGGAAGATGAACAAAACTCCCAGCGAGGCTGTAGCTCTTTGTGCAGAGCTTAAAGATCTTGTAAAGAACGATGATGTAGACGTAGTTTACTGCGTTCCTGCTATCGATATCGTACCTGTAGTAGAGGCTGTTAAGGGCACAAACGTACACGTTGGTGCTGAGAACTTCTACATCGTTGATAGCGGCGCTTTCACAGGCGAGATTTCAGCTCCTATGCTTAAGGATGCTGGTGTTGAGTACGTTATCATCGGTCACTCAGAGAGAAGAGATATCTTCGGTGAGAACGATATCCTTATCAACCAGAAGGTTAAGAAGGCATTCGCTTCTGGTCTTACACCTATCCTTTGCTGTGGTGAGTCACTTGCACTTCGTAAGGCTGACACATACAAGGAGTGGATCGAGAGACAGATCACATGGGATCTCGATGGCGTAACAGCTGACCAGGTTAAGAAGCTTGTTATCGCTTACGAGCCAATCTGGGCTATCGGAACAGGTGAGACAGCTACAGCTGATCAGGCTGAGGAAGTTTGCGGACTTATCCGTGAGCTCATCGCTAAGCTTTATGATCAGGCTACAGCTGATGAAGTTCGCATCCAGTACGGCGGATCAATGAACGCTGGCAACGCTGCTGAGCTTCTTTCAAAGCCCAACATCGATGGTGGTCTTATCGGTGGCGCTTCACTTAAGCCTGACTTTGGCAAGATTGTAAACGCTTAATAAGATAACCTAATAAGATTTTTAGAAACGGATTCAATTTGGAGATTAATCCAATTGAATCCGTTTTTTTCACCGGAGAATATTATGAAAAAAGATAACATTGTCTTAATTGGTATGCCGGCATCAGGAAAGAGTACAGTCGGCGTTATACTTGCCAAGATCCTTGGTTATAATTTTGTAGATTCAGATATTGTGATTCAGGAAAAAGAAGGCCGTAAGCTTTCCGAGATTATTGAAACGGAAGGTATCGATGGCTTTATTGATATTGAGAATAGAATAAATGCTGGTATCGAGGTTCAGAAAACCGTAGTAGCAACCGGAGGTAGCGTTGTCTACGGAAGCGAAGCGATGCAGCATTTTAAGAATATCGGCACAATAGTGTACATGAAGGTAGACATGGAGGTTCTCACAGAGCGCTTAAACGATGTTAAGCAGAGAGGCGTTGTCATGAGGGAAGGCCAGTCACTGGTGTCCCTTTATAATGAGCGCAGCAAGCTCTACGAGAAATATGCAGATATTATCATAGATGAGAAGCACAACACCATGGAAGAGGTGCTTGCAGATGTTCTTGCAAAGCTGCATGAACAGGGAGGAATTTAAAATGGAAAGAAAAAAGATAGTAGCCGGCAACTGGAAAATGAATATGACACCGGCAAAGACAGTAGAACTTATTGCTACTCTTAAGCCTCTGGTAGAATCCATTGACGTAGATGTAGTATTTTGCGTACCTGCAATAGACATCGTTCCGGCTATCACAGCAACACGCGGAACCAATATTGCAATAGGCGCTGAGAATATGTACTTTGAAGAGAGCGGTGCATACACCGGCGAGATTTCACCTGAGATGCTCGTAGATGCAGGTGTTAAGTATGTAATCCTTGGACACTCAGAGAGACGTGAGTATTTCCACGAGACAGACGAGGAGCTTAACAAGAAGGTTAAGAAGGCATTTGAGCATAGCCTTACACCTATCCTTTGCTGCGGTGAGACTTTGGAGCAGAGAGAGATGGGTATCACCCTTGACTGGATCAGAATGCAGATTAAATCTGTCCTTGTTGACGTACCTGCATCAGATGTTGCAAAGATGGTTATCGCCTACGAGCCTATCTGGGCTATCGGCACAGGCGTAACTGCCACATCAGAGCAGGCAGAGGAAGTCTGCAAGGCTATCCGTGAGTGCATCGCTGAAATCTACGACGAGGATACAGCAAAGAGCGTTCGTATCCAGTACGGCGGATCTGTTAATGCAGGCAATGCAAAAGAGCTTTTCTCTCAGCCCAACATCGATGGCGGTCTTGTAGGAGGCGCATCACTTAAGCCTGAATTTGGCAAGATTGTAAATTATAAGTAATTCATACAATATACATTAAAAACCACCGGCATTTGTCGGTGGTTTTTCTATATTTAATAGGATGGATGAGCCCTGTGCAGTATAGGCTAGGTCGTCAGCTCTTTTTGAGCTCATTCTTATTTTCATACATGAGCTTGTCAGCCCGCATAAATACAGACGCTACATCCTCATCGTTATCACTAAAACTTGACATACCAAAGGCTATTACCATTCCTCCGGTACGCTTGGCGTCTTTATTATTTTCTGACATAAAGAACAATATTTCATCGATATTCTCACAGTCCTCTCCCTCAGAAATAGTAACGAACTCATCACCACCTATGCGGAAAACCGGACTATGTCTGAATTTCGTGCATATATATTTACATGCATTGCGTATATATTCATCACCTGCCTGGTGTCCAAGAGTATCATTGATCTTTTTAAGATCATTCACGTCGAAAACAGTAATAGCAAACTTATCCTGGATGCCCTTTTTGATCCGGTCGTTTATTTCCTGTTCCAATTCATTATATGCATATTTATTCCTGATTCCGGTAAGTGCATCAATTTGAGCCTGATCATTGGCGTGGGCCAGCTTTTCACCATATTCTTTTTTAATCTGCATCGCTTCTGTGATATCCTGGCACAAACCAAGAAGACACTCTTTTCCGGTTGTATCAACAAATTTAAGCTTAGTCGTCTGGAATCTGCGGGGATTACCTGCTGCATCAGGTACATCCTCATAGAAAATGTATGGCTTATCCATAGCCAGTGCCTTCTTATCGTCCTCGATAAAATGAAGTGCCGTATCTTCATCAAATATCTCAAAATCTGTAAGACCAACAACCCCATCAGGTGTTTCTTTATGCGCATAGTCTGCGAAAGCCTGATTACAAGCAAGATATTTTCTGGTTAGCACATCCTTTGAAAAAGTCATTGCAGGCATGTTAGTAAGAAGAGCTGTAACGGATTGGGCAAGATCTATAATCTTCTGATTTACGTCTGTACTCTCATCCATGTACCAGACGTGAGCCAATACCACACCATTATCCATGTGCATAAACTTAGTCTCGGAACGCAGCAATTTATTTGGGGTTCCATCCTTTTGGTTCGAACGGTAAATGACCTCATATCTGCCTTCCTCTGTTAAAAAGCGTCTCATTTCTGTTTTGATTCTGTTTACATCATCAGGATGCACAATCGTAAAGCTATCATTTTCCATGTCCTTATAAGCCTGCTCAAAATCCGCATAGCCAAAGAGCTCACAAAAGCCCCGGGATACAACTACTGTTTTTACCCCTTCTTCTGTGACATGGAAAATTGCAATAGGATGTAGCAATTGCTCATATGCAGTTTGAATATCTTTGTCAAAAGTGAAGTTTTCCATAGCTTATTCTCATTTGAAGACAGAACAATACCTCATTTTTAATATTACGATATTCAGTTTGATAAATATATTAAATTGCAATAAAAAAAATAATAAATGGTTATAATCTGACGGTAAATATAGCGGCAGCCTTTTCTTTTGTTATCTAAGTGGATTACTACTGATAATAGTCGTAGCAAGCTTTATGAATTTCTTTGCGGCAGGAGACAGGGCTTCCCTTGATTTGAGTGCGATTCCAAGAGTCCTTGAATAATATGGATTTATTGCATAGCATGAGACCTGATTCTCAAAGCCTTTCACAACGAGACCGGGGAGAATGCTGACGCCCAGCGCATTAGAGACCATGGATATAATAGCGTGATCATCCTTGGATGAAAAAATAGCATTGGGCGTTACATTAGATGTAGTGAGTGCTTTGTGCACATCATAATCTGTGCCCATTGAGGTCATGATAAATGGTTTGTCCTGGAAGAATTCAATGTTAATAGCACCACTTTCAGGCAGCTCTGAATCCTTAGGCATAATAGCAAGTAACGGATCCTCAGCCAATGTGATCCACTCAAGATTCTTAGTATTTTCATGGCTCAAAAAGCCAAAGTCTGCAATATCATTTTCTACCCAGCTGACAATATCATCAGTTCCACCTTCTAGAAGTTCAATATTTATGGACGGATACTTTTCCTTGAATTCATGAATGATTTTTGGGAGATAATGAATAGATATACTCGAAAATGTGGCGATTGTAAGTGAACCCTTTTCAATACCATGTATCTCGTTGACGGTTTGAGTAAGGTTCTCATACTTACTTAGAAGTGACCTGACCGCTGGAAGGATTCCCAGACCACTATCTGTCAGCTTTACTCCCTGCTTGGAACGTATGAACAAAGTAAAGCCAAGCTCATCCTCCAGTGATTTGAGCATGTGGCTTACACCTGACTGGGTGTAGCCAAGCTTATCACCACTTTTGGTGAAATTCTGTGTGTTTGCAACGTCTTCAAAAAGTATAAGCTTTCTTATATCCATAGAATGCTCCCAAATATCAAATAATTCAATAAGACAAAAAGTTACGCAAAATCTGTGCTTTATAGGTAATCCAAAGGATTATCTATAAGAAAAAAGGCGCCGGAAGAATAATCTTCTGACGCCTTTGCCATTTTATATATGAAAATTTTTCATGAATAAATAATATGGTACCAAATATAATACATCGATCCAAATAGGTCAATGATTTTATTTAATGGGATAGTAAGATGAGATTTTTTAATGACAGTTTGAAATTTGTTCATTTTACAAGATAAATAGCAGGTGCTTATAATCTAGGCAAGTCGAAGGAAGCGAGGTACAGGATATGAGACAGATGTACTGTTTTCCTCTTATACAGGGTATCGGAGCGAAAGCTGCCCCTACAGTTGTCAAGGGTGACAACATATGTAGAGGGCAGCTTCTTGCATATATAGAGGAGGGCAAAATGGGCTGCCCTATATATTCAAGCGTTTCTGGAATTGTAAAAGAGGTAAGTGAAAACAAGATAGTGATTGACGCTGATGAAAAGCAGGAAGCCACTTACATTAAGCTTACTGAAACAGAACCGTTAAAGCTTATACAAAAGGCAGGAATCATCGGTCTTGGCGGAGCGGGATTTCCTACATACGTAAAGCTTTCGGGAAAGTTTCAGGGTGAAGGAACAGTAATCATAAATGCAGCTGAATGTGAACCAATCCTGGAACATAACATCAGAGCCATTGAAGAAAATCCGAAGCAGCTTTTAAGGGGACTTGAGATTGCAATGGATATCACAGGCGCAAAGAGAGGAATCATAGCAATAAAAGAGATTCATGAAAAAGCAATCACCAAGCTAAAGGAAGCACTCGGGGAATCAGAGCAAAAAGAGAAGATAAGGGTCACCCTTCTTCCAAACATGTATCCCATGGGTGAGGAAAGAGCGCTTATAAGAGAAACACTTGGAAAGCTTTTACCGGTTACTTCGCTACCTCTTGAAGCAGATGCAATTGTCATAAACGCTGAGACAGCCTGCAGAATTCAGGAAGCAGTCGACCTTAAAAAACCGCTCATCGATAAGAACATGACGGTAGCGGGGAAGATAAACGGCTGTGAAAAAGAAAATATCATTAAAGTTCTCATGGATGTGCCAATAGGAAAAAGCGTTGGAAGTATCCTGGATGAACAGGGCGGCTGCAGAGAAGGCTACGGCGAAATAATAATGGGCGGCCCCTTTACAGGTAAAAGAACAGAGCCAGATAAGCCGGTAGTTAAAACCACAGGAGGACTTATAGTAACTGAATGTTTTCCTAAGGGACCTGAAAAAATAGGACTTCTTGTTTGTGCATGCGGAGCTGATGAAAAGAGACTACGGGAAATTGCAGAAAGCCTTGGAAGCAGTGTTGTAGGAGTAGAATCCTGTAAACAGGCTATTCCCGTTAAGAACACTTTAAAGTGCGAGAACCCGGGGAAATGTCCGGGACAGGTTCAAAAGATAATGAAGCTTAAAAAAGCAGGAGCACAGGCAGTACTGATAAGCAATTGCACAGATTGCTCCAACACAGTTATGAGCTGTGCGCCAAAGCTTGGGTTACCGGTTTATCACTGCACTGATCAGGCCAACAGAGCCGTAAATATAAAACTAATCAGAAAAATACATTAAGGATAGGGAGGAAAGGTATGTCAATAACAAAGGAAACATTACAGATGCATTTAAAGGATCCTGCAATCTTTTGTTGCAGAAGGCAGAAGGGACTTGTGATATCAGAAGCGGACTTAGAGGATCCGGCACTTTTTGAAGACATGATTGAAGCGGGATTACTTGAACTTAGTAGCGACGGACTCAGGATTGAGCAGGTGCTTGGAAGTACTCTTACCGCTAATGTGGAGGCACTTACTCCTATCACCAGAGAGGTTCTTGATAAGGTAAATGACATAGATGAAAAGCCGGAAAAACCAGAAGAAACATGCATTAAAGAGAAGGAGAGACCTACTACAAAAACAGGAAGGGGAAATAACATGATACATATTGAAATTGGTAAGGCTAAGAATCTTGAACAGTTTTCACTTGATATTCCAATTGCGGCTTTTGAGCACGGTGACACTATAAAATGTGAAGAGCCCTGTGGCGGAGAGATAGAAACTAAGAAGAAAGAAGCACCTAAAACCAAGAGGGTTTTCAACACTCTTAAAAAGCAGCACATCAGAATTAATGAGGTTGAGATTGGCTCTGAGACATCCATAAAGGATGGCAGGATTACGATTGATTCAGCGATCACAAAAAGGGCAGTAAAGGAAGATCCGCTGTGCAAGAGCATAGAGCTTGATGTTATTTACCCGGATAAGAGACATGTGTATACAGACACAATTATGGATGTATGTCCGATAGCAACAAAGGTTGAGGGAGAGCTTGGACATGGTGTTACGAAGGTTGCTGAAGGCGTTGTATTTATGCTGACAGGTGTAGATGAGGATGGTGTACAGATCCATGAGTTTGGATCCTCTGAAGGATACCTTGATGAAAAGATGTACTTTGGACATCCGGGATGCGCAGATGAAAAGGATATCATTATCCGCTGCCATGTAGTTATTGAGAGACTTTCAGGTATGACAAGACCAGGTCCCTTCGCAGCTCACAAGTGTCAGGACTATATCATTCAGGCCATAAGAGATGAGCTTAAGAAATATGACGGCGAAGTGATCCGCGAGGAAATCTGCGAGGATGTAAGAAGACCAGGAAATCCCAGAGTTGTGCTCGTTAAGGAAATCATGGGACAGGGAGCCATGCACGACAATGTTATCTGTCCTACTGAGCCCTGCGGAATACTTGGAGGCCAGAAAAACGTAGACTGCGGTAACGTTCCGATAATGCTTACACCTAACCAGGTTAGAGACGGTTCCATCCATGCACTTACATGTATCGGACCTGCAACCAAGGAGATGACAAGACATTACATCCGCGAGCCCCTTGTTGAGGGCCTGGCTGCAGATGAGGAGATGGATCTTATCGGTGTTATCTTTGTCGGATCACCTCAGGTCAATGATGAAAAGCTCTGGGTTTCAGAGAGGCTTGGATCCCTTCTTGAATCCCTTGATGTGGATGGCTGTATCATCACAACCGAGGGCTTTGGTAACAACCATATTGATTTCATACAGCACATTGAGCAGGCAGGAAAACGAGGAATACCTGTTGTTGGAGTATCCTTCTGTGCATATCAGGGACAACTCGTAGTGGGCAATAAATATGCCACAGCAATGGTTGAAGAAAACATGGATAAGGGTGGATTTGAAAACAATATTGCAGGCTGCTCCTGTGTAACAAAGGAGGTAGCTACAAGAGCTATCGCAATGCTAAAGAACAAAATGAGCGGTGTTGAGATTCTTCCTGCTCCCAAGAAGTGGAATAACGATGTTATCAATGCTAACAACAAACTCCTTGGCCTTAAAGAGACAGAGCTTGTTGAAAGTGGCACTCTTCATTAAAAAGGTAAAGCCTATGGAAAAACTGGATTATATTATAAATCCCATCCTTATGGGAGGACTTGTTAAAGAGATAAACGAAGATATGGTAAAGGTGCATTTGCATGGAAGACTTGGCGTTATAACGATTCCTGAAAAAATCATTTTATCAGAAATTGAACTGGAGCCTGGCGTGGAGCTGGAATTCCATTTCAGCTATCTCAAGGTAGAGGATGCGGGCTATGACTATGATGACAGCTCTATAAGGGATAACCTGTTTACACCATGTCTTGTGGGAGGACAAATCGTAGAGGTCAATGATACGGCTGTTAAGGTGGAGACTATGGATGACCTTGGAACGGTGGCAGTACCCAGAAGATGGGTGTTTACGGATATGCCACTTGAATGCGGCCAGATGGTGGAGTTTTACCTAAGCCCCATGAGAGCTGTTGGAAAGCGCGATATTCCTGCAAGAATAATCTAGATTTTAGTGACAAATGCTTAATGGAAAAAACTAAAACCAAAAAAGACCATGATGAATCCTTAAAAAGAATAGAAAGAGGTGACAGATATGAGATTAACAACAATTAGTGGATTACAGTCAGAAATATTTGTACCGGTAACTCCAAGACCGGTTTTCACAGAATTAAAAAAGCCCTTAAGTGAATGTAAGGTGGCATTTATCACTGCGGGTGGAATACATAAAAAGAGCCAGACACCCTTTAATACATCAGGAGATTTTTCTTATCGTACAATCGAGTTTGATACTCCCTCATCTGAGCTCATGGTTACTCACGGCGGCTTTGACAACTCTGACATCAACAAGGACGTAAATGCCATGTTCCCCATCGACAGACTTCACGAACTGGTAGAGGAGGGGTTCATCGGATCGCTTTCAAAGGAGACCTACACCTTCATGGGAGGCGGCGGAAACGTTGAGAAGTTCAAGAACGAAACAGGCCCCGAGATTGCAAGAAAGCTTAAGGAACAGGGAGTGGATATTGTTCTTTGTACAGGTGGCTGCGGAACCTGTCACAGGTCAGCAACAATTGTTACAAGATGCTGTGAAGCTGAAGGAATGAGCTGCGTTGTGATAGCAGCCCTCCCGCCCATTGCAAGGCAGCAGGGTGCTCCAAGAATTACAGCGCCTCATGTTCCAATCGGATCAAACGCAGGTGAGCCAAACAATATTCCCATGCAGACAGCTATCATAAAGGAGTCCCTTGAGTGGGTAAAGGACTGCCCCAGCTACAACCAGACAAAGGTACTTCCCTATGAGTACAGACACAATGTATGATCCGTCATTAAGATTTGTAATGACAGACATGAGAAACTCTTAGTTTACAAACTAAATAGTCTATGTAAAAATACATGATAATTCAATGAGAACAGCAGACAATGGCGTTTATGTTGCTTATGTCTGCTGTTTTTTTATACCCTGGAAAACCCCGGGGATAAGAAAACGACAGGATGCTCTTATTGAAAAAGCAAAGGAAATGGAGGAGAAAATTATGAAAAAAAAGGTTCTATCAATGCTACTGGTGACATCAATGCTTGCAGGTGTGGTGACAGGATGCGGATCATCCGGTGAAGCTTCGGGGACATCGGAAGCTACGGAATCTGTTGATGAAGTAAAAGAAACTGAAACAGAAGAAACCACTAAAGAGGCTGAGACAGAAACGGAAGAGACTACTGAAGAAACAGCTACAGCTTCTGATTCAGATAAGCCTGAGTGCTTTGGATCATTGGAAGGCGTAACTCTTACAATCGGAACATCCGGCACCTATGCACCTTTCTCTTATTTTGCTGAGGATGGCACAACCCTTCAGGGCTATGATGTGGATTTCCTATATGCACTTAAGGATGTACTTGGTTTTGAAATAGCTGATGAGACTATTCAGGATATGGATTACAGTCCCCTTGGAACATCACTTAGCCAGGGCATGCTCGATGTAGGAGCCGCTGCACTCTGCGCTACTGATGAAAGAAAGAAGACCATGAACTTCTCCAAGACCTACTATGATGCAGGAATTGTAGTTGTTGTAAGCCCTGACAACGAGACAATCAAATCTGTCGAGGACTTAACAAGCGGTGATTACACAGTAGCTCTTCAGAGCGGAACAATCGCTTACGAATACGGCGTTGCAAATCTTCCTGAGAGCTGCATCCAGTCCTATGATTCCCAGGCTCTTGCTTATAAGGCAGTTGAAGACGGGCAGGCTGATGCAACAATCTACGATCTTCCAGGAACAGCTTATTCAATTAAGACAGGCGAGATAAAGCTTAAAACTGTAGGAGATGAGTTCTACACAGGTCAGGCACCCTACGCAGTTGCACTTTCCATGAGTGCATGTGACGAGTATCCCGACCTTATAAAGGATTTTGATGAAGCCATTGATTATCTCTCTGAGACAGGAGTTCTTGATGAGATCAAGGCAAAATGGTGTGAATAACTAAAAAGTCTTACTTGAGGAGTGATGATTATGAGTTTTGAGTTTTTACAGGCAATCATGCCGATGCTGTTTCGGGGTCTGCAGATTACCATGATGATTGCAATAATCGGTATCCTGCTTGGATTTATTCTGGGGGCTGTCAGTGGATATGCGCTTTCTTGTCAGAACAAAATAGCCAGAGGAATAGCAAATGTATACGTGTGGATCATAAGAGGAACACCTTTGGTTGTTCAGGCGCTGTATGTATACTTTGCAGTTCCGGCCATCATAACAGGGATAACCCATAAGAAATTCGTGCTGGATTCTGTGGTAGCAGGAATCACTGTTATTACCCTAAATGCCGGAGCTTTTATATCTGCGATCGTAAAGGGAGCCCTTGAAAGTGTTGAACTTGGACAAAAAGAAGCAGGAGAGGCCCTTGGACTTACAAAGGGCCAGATCCTTACTCACATAATCATCCCTCCTGCTTTTAAGGCCATGATTCCGGGGCTGTTTAACCAGTTCATCATTTCCGTAAAGGACACAGCGCTCTTATCGGTAATCTCAGTTAATGACATTACAAGACAGACACAGAACTATGTTGCAAGAACCTACAATACTCTTCCTGCTTACACTGCCTGCGCATTGTTCTATCTGGTCCTGTTATCGATACTGATGATTCTTCAAAGGATGGTTGAGAATATTACTAAAAAGTGATGGAGGTATTTTTATGAGTGAGAGTTTGATATCTGTAAGACATCTTGCAAAGTCCTTTGGAGACCTGGAGGTACTAAGGGACATCAATGTAGAAATAAAAAGAGGCGAAGTTGTCTGCATCATAGGTCCCTCCGGTTCAGGGAAAAGCACTTTTTTAAGATGCATCAATCAGCTGGAGAAGCCCACCTCCGGAGAAATCATCTATAAGGGAGACAACATCCTTGATAAGAATGCAGATATAAGAAAATTCAGGGAAGAGGTAGGAATGGTCTTTCAGAGATTCAATCTTTTCCCGCTTAAAACCGTTCTTGCAAATGTGACCATGGCACCTGTTCTGACAGGGCATATGAACAAGGCTGAAGCAAAGGAAAAAGCCCTGGAACTTCTTGCAAAGGTTGGACTTGAAAAAAAAACAGAGGCTAAGCCCTTCATGCTTTCAGGCGGACAACAGCAAAGAGTCGCTATTGCAAGGGCATTGGCTATGGAACCGGAGGCGCTGCTTTTTGATGAGCCTACAAGCGCTCTGGATCCGGAGCTGGTTGGGGAGGTTTTAAACGTTATGACCGAGCTGGCGAAAGAGGGAATGACAATGATCGTGGTGACCCATGAGATGGACTTTGCCCTTGACGTTGCTGATCACATCATTTTTATGGACGAGGGGTATGTGGTTGAAGAAGGAAGCCCCAGGGAGGTACTTGGTAATCCCAAGCAGGAGAGAACAAGAGCATTTTTATCAAGATTCCTTTTACATAGCGGTGATGGTAATGACAGCTCGATAAAAAATATTTCTGAAAAGAGGAATGGCCATGAAAAGGTTTGTTGTGACAATAACTCGTGAATTTGGAAGTCTGGGAAGACCAATAGCCAAAAGGCTTTCAGAGCTTCTGGAGGTTGAGTTCTATGACAGGGACATTGTTGAAGCCACAGCGAAGCAGATGAACATGCCGGTTTCAACACTTAGTGATTCTGAGGAAAAGAAAACATCATTCTGGAATATGCTATTTCCTTTGGGGACAGATTCACTGGAGCAACAAAAGAAGATATTTGAATGCCAGAGTCAGATTATTTCAAGAATGGCAGGAAGAGGCTCCTGCATCATTGTAGGACGCTGCGCTGACTACATTCTTGAGGATGACCCGGACGCAATACATGTTTATATATATGCTTCTTACGCTGACAGGCTCGCCAATTGTGTAGGGAGTCTTGGTATGAAAAAGGAAGACGCCAAGAAAATGATAAATGAGGTTGATAAGGCGAGGCTGAATTACCACAAGTATTTTGCAGGGTACGCACCTTCTGATCCGAAGCATAAGCACATAATAATCAACAGTGCACTTTTGGAAGTGGAAGGAACTGCACAGGCACTGGCGGCAATTGTAAAGAAAAAATACGGGGACTGATCATATGAAACCAAGTCTTGGGAAATATGCATATAAAATAAAAACCATAGATTCTCACACCATGGGAGAGTCCACAAGGATAGTCTACGAAGGATTTCCAAAGCTTGTTGGCGACACCATGATGGAAAAGAAAAATTATGTGATAGAGCATTACGATTTTCTAAGAAAAGCCCTTATGCTCGAGCCAAGAGGTCACAGGGACATGTTTGGAGCCCTTCTTACCGAGCCTGTGCACAAGAACGCTGATGTGGGAGTGATTTTTATGGACAGCGCTTCATACCTGAATATGTGTGGTCACGGAAGTATAGGTACAGCCACCATGCTGGTTGAGACCGGGATGGTTGAAGCGGTAGAACCATATACTGATGTGGTTCTTGATGCACCCTCGGGAATCATTAAGACAAGGGTGCATGTAGAGGATGGAAAGCCTGTGGGAGCAAGCATACTTAATGTGCCGTCTTTCCTGTATTTGGAGGACCAGGTGCTTTACTTCGAGGACTGGGGCGAGATCACCTACGACATTTCCTTTGGAGGATCCTTCTTTGCTCTTGTGGATGCGGAGAAAATCGGCATAAGGCTTGAGATGAGTAACATTGATCAGATAACAGAGCTTGGAATGAGAATCAGGGAAGCTATAAACAGAACCGTTGAAATAAAGCATCCCTACCTTGATATCACAAGTGTTGACCTGGTGGAATTCTATGCACACACAAAGAATCCAAAGGCAGATATGAAAAACTGTGTGATTTTCGGAGATGCCCAGGCTGACAGGTCACCCTGCGGAACAGGAACCAGTGCCAAGCTGGCAGCCCTCTATGCAAAGGGGCTCCTTAGACTTAACGAAGTATTTACCTACGAGAGTATAACAGGAGCGATTTTCAAGGGAGTAGCAACCACAGCAGTGGATGTGGGAGGAAAACACGGAATAATTCCAAAGATAATGGGAAGTGCCTATATAACAGGACTTAATGAGTGGGTAATCGATGAGGACGATCCGTTAAAATACGGATTCCTTCTTGGAAAGGATAAAAAGGATCATCCCATGGAGAACGATGATCATCTTGGAATACGTTACAGAAATAAAAGATTAGCATAAAAAGTGGAGGTTATTTAACATGGAATCATTTTCTTTTTCAATACCTCAGAATATCGTTTTTGGTGCAGGGAGCCTTAAGAGGCTCCCTGAGCTTGGTAAGAGGATTGGTGGTAAAAAGGCGTATATTATATCGGGTCCGCACCTTAACAAGATAGGTATGGTTGATAAATGCGCTGATGCACTTAGAAGTGAGGGAATAGAGAGCGAAGCCTTTACAGAGACAGAGGGCAATCCCTGCACAGACACTGTGAAGAAGGCAGCAAAGGGATATATGGAAAGCGGTGCTGACTTCATAGTAGCCTTTGGAGGCGGATCACCCTTAGACGTTGCCAAGGCTGTGGCTGTAGTTGTTTCAAACGGAGGCGATATAACAGAATACGAGGGAGTTGGCAAGGTTAAGGAGATCACAGCTGACATAATTGCGATTCCGACAACTGCCGGAACAGGCTCAGAGGTCACAGCCTTTGCTGTTATCACGGATCATAGCAGAAATTACAAGCTTACTGTGGGAAGTGAGCACATTATCCCTAAGTATGCAATCCTCGATCCTGAGCTCATTTACAGCGTGCCTGAAAAGACTGCAGCAGCCTGCGGCGTTGACGCTCTGGTCCATGCGCTGGAGGCGTATCTTTCTCTTGCAGCGTCACCCTTTTCAGATATGTTTGCCATTAAGGCACTTGAACTTATCGGGAAAAATATCTGCCCCTACGTTGCTGACAGATCCAATGTAAAGGCAGCCGAAGCTATGCTCCTTGGTTCACTTTTTGCCGGCATAGCTTTTTCACATGCAAGGCTTGGCAATGTTCATGCCATGAGCCATCCTGTAAGTGCATATTTTGATGTGCCCCACGGGGTTGCAAATGCAATTCTTCTTCCCACGATAGTAGAGTTCAATGCTCTGTCAGATGAAGGAAAATACTACGATATTTACAGGGCTGTAAGCGGGAAAAATATTGACAGTAAGGACTTTTCATCAGGTATGCTCTCAGATTTTCTGTCTAAGCTAAATGAGTCACTGGGAATTCCTGCAGGGCTTAAAACAGTTGGTGTAAGCAAGGATAAATTTGATGTCATGGCAGATGATGCAATGAAGAGCGGTAACATACTGGTAAATCCCAGAAAGACCACAAAAGCAGATATACTTAATCTCTACAGCAAGGCCTATATCTGACAATGGACATTTCTAATTATTCCGTGACCTTTAATGACAGGTGGCGTTATAATTAATTTTGTACTATAAATCATGTCATATATTTGGCAGGAGGCATAATGAACATCTTTGACATAGTAGGTCCTGTTATGGTAGGCCCTTCAAGCTCTCACACAGCGGGAGCGGTGAAAATAGGATTCGTTTCAAGAAAGCTTATGGGAGAAGAAATCGCTGAGGCTGAGATTTTGTTATACGGATCATTCCTTGCTACTGGTAACGGGCATGGAACGAAATACGCCCTCGTGGCAGGCCTTCTTGGCATGGAGCCTGACGATGAAAATATACCAAACAGCTTTGATATAGCAGCTCAAAAGGGAATGAAGCTTTTCTTTGGGGTAGCAAAATTAAAAGAAGCCCATCCTAATTCCGTTCTTATGAAGCTTGTGGGAAAGAGCGGTAAGAAGCTGGAGGTTGTGGGTGAATCTCTTGGAGGCTCACTTATAAATATAGCTAAGGTGGACGGTCTTTCTGCTAACTTTTCAGGAGAACATCCAACACTTATCGTACATAATCAGGATCAGCCGGGACACGTAGCAGAGGTGACCAGCATGCTTGCACATAAGTCTGTAAATGTGGCTACGCTGCAGCTTTACAGAGAGTCCAGAGGCGGTCATGCGGTTATGGTACTTGAGTGTGATCAGGAGATACCGGCAGAAGCCTTAAGGTGGCTTGAACATCTGGAAGGTATAGAGAAGGTCACATACTATTCTCTTTTGGAGGGCTGAGCAATGGCATTTAAGAAACTTGCTGAAATTATAGAAATTGCAAATGAAAAAAATACGCCCATGTGGAAGGTTGTCCAGGAGGAAGACTGCAGAGAGGAGAGCATTTCTGCAGAGGAGTCCTATAAGAAAATGCAGGATATACTTTCTGCCATGAGAGATGCTGATAAAAACTACAATGCAAAGCTAACTTCAAAAAGCGGAATGGCAGGCGGCGACGGCGAAAAGGTCAGGGAGTTTAATGCATCAGGCTCAGCGCTTGTAGGTGACTTTATTTCAACAGTCATAGAGAAGGCAGTTAAGATGGGCGAGTCCAATGCCTGCATGAGACGTATAGTTGCGGCGCCCACTGCGGGAGCCTGCGGCGTAATTCCCGCGGTGCTTTTAACCTATGAAGAGGAGAAAAAGGCTGAGGAAGAAAAGATAATAGAGGCTCTGTATGTGGCAGCTGGAATAGGAGAAGTTCTTGCAGAGAGTGCCAGTATTGCAGGTGCTGAGGGCGGCTGTCAGGCGGAAATTGGAAGCGCTGCAGCCATGGCAGCAGGCGCGCTTACATATCTCGAAGGCGGAGATAATGAGATGATTCTCAATTCCGTTGCCCTTTGCATAAAGAGTATTCTTGGTCTTACCTGCGACCCTGTGGCCGGGCTTGTGGAAGTGCCCTGCATCAAGAGGAATGCCTACGGCGGAGTGAACGCAGTTGTTTCAGCTCACCTTGCAATGGCAGGAGTTAAGAGCAGAATCCCTGTGGATGAAGTTATAGATGCCATGGGAAGAATCGGACACCTCATTCCGGCATGCCTGCGGGAGACCGGTCAGGAGGGACTTGCGACTACCCAGACTGCTCAGGATTTTTGTGAAAAGCAGATGCAGGAAATAGGCTGATTACTACTTGGTTAAAAAGTGTATTTGCGGTTAGTAGAGGCTAACCCAAAATGGCATAAAAAATTACTAAAAAGCATAAGTACTGAGGAAGAAAAATGGTTACATGTAGAGATATACTTAATTTGAAGCTGGATGGAGTTGAGCTTGTTTCCGGGGAGGCGGGACTTGACCGCATGGTTTCCTGGACGTATCTCGTTCAGACGAAGCCCTATGATGAACACATGAACAGAGGGAATTATGCCCTCCTTGTTGTGGACTACGAAAGATATAAACCTGAGGATATCCTTGCTGTCATGGAGGAGCTTAATGACCTTGGAATATCCGGACTTGCGGTATCCATTGTTGAGGACAGGGAGGAACTGTCACCTGAAGTAATTACCAGAGCGGAAGAATTATCACTTCCGCTTTTTTACGTGAGGTGGAAGGGTGCATCCTTTGTCGACATCGACCAGAGTGTTGGAAAGCTCATAATGGAGGATAGTCTTCAAAACAAGAGAGAAGGGGATTTCCTTTATAACCTTCTGTTTGGCTACGATATCAGCGATAAGTACATTGAGAAAATCTCAAGCCAGTTCGGAATAGAATTCACAGAGCCCTACCGCGTGGGAATAATAATCGTGGACCGCAAATACGGAATAAATCATGAGCAGGATGAGCACACCTACGAGTACTACGGTAACGTCCTTAGTCGTGAGGTCACAGGCATGGAAGGAAGGCCCATGTTCATGAGGTTCCTTAATAAGTTTGTTCTCTTGTTTGAGGCAAGGAAGGATAAACAGATAGAGCATGAGCTTGAAAAAATCCTGAGAAGAATTGATTCAAGCGACAGCTTTAAGGGAAAGATTTCAGGCACCTGCATTTTAGGAGCGCCCTACACTGATCCCAGGGATTTTGGACAGAGCTATCAGCAGGCAAAGAGCCTTATTCCCAAGATCGATATGCTCCCTAATCCCAAGAAGAAAAAGGTACTAAGTGCCAGCGCAATGGGCATCTACAAGTATATGTTCAACGCCGGGAACCAGCGTGAGATTCTGGATTACTGCAATAAAAATCTGGAAAAGCTTGAGGAGTATGATCACGCAAACGGAACCTTCCTTGTTGATACTTTGCTTGCCTATTACATGAATGGTTTTAATACTGCAAACACAGCCAAAGAACTATATGTACACAGGAATTCTTTGCAGTACAGACTTAATAAGATTCAGGAACTTTTGGATTTCGAACTGGACGATTACATCAAATATCTTGATCTTGTTAATTGTATTCTGGTAAAAAGACTTATGTTTTTATGACCTATATAATGATGCTCAGCCCACTATTTATCTACATGTTGTGGGCTGGGTATTTTTTTCGTTTGTGCAAATGACAATATTATGACTGTGCATTGTGCACATTGATGGAGAATATCACTCTGAATAATATATACACATACAGCAAGGGCGCCGTAGAAGTTCAAAACTTCGAACGGCGCCTTTTTATTTACAAAAATAAGCAATGCTGAATTATCAATTTAGATCTAGGAGGAGAAACGTTATGAAAAAGAGACTTGCAGCAACTTTATTATCAGGAATGATGCTTATGACAGCAATCGCAGGATGCGGATCAGCTGCAGCGAAAACTGAGGAACCCGTTTCAGAGGATATCGCTGATGAGGCAGCTCCTAAGGCAGATGAATCATCAGACAGAGCAGTTCTTCGTGTTGGTATGGAATGTGCATATGCTCCATTTAACTGGACTCAGGATTCAGACACAACTCCTGATGGAAGCAAGGCAGTTCCGATTTATGACTCAAGCTACTTCGCTTATGGATATGACGTAGCAGTTGCACAGATGATCGCCGATGAACTTGATATGGAACTTGAGATCCACAAGGTGGAGTGGTCATCAATCGGAATTTCAATGGACGCAGGTGACTATGACTGTATCATCGCAGGAATGGGAAGAACTGCAGAGAGACAGCTTGCTTACAACTTTACAGAACCTTACTACTACAGAGATAACTGCATCGTTGTTAAGAAGGATGGCCCTTATGCAGATGTCAAAGGCCTTTCAGAATTAAATGGTACTGGATGTGTACTTACAACTCAGCTTGGATGCGGATGGATTCCTCTTCTTGATCAGGTCGAAGGTGCAGTTACAGGAACCAACTTCGAGACAACATCTGAGTGCTTCATGGCAGTAGCAAATGGTGTGGCAGACGTATTTATCGTAGACGTTCCCACAGCACAGTCAGCACTTCTTACAAATGACGACCTACTGATGATCAGACTTGATGAAAACGACACCTTCACAGGTGATGAGGAAATGGTAAATGTCTGCATCGCAACAAGAAAGGATGACACAGAGCTCTGCGACAAGATCCAGGGTGCTATGGATGCAATCGGCTGGAACGACAAGGCAAAGATGGATGAGCTTATGGATAAGGTTCTGACACAGCAGCCTGCAGCAAACTAAAAAGATTATGTAAAGAGGTGGCGCTATGATTATGAGTTTATTATCGGGAGAACCAACCAACTCTCTGGAGTGGACAATATTTCTGGCAGGAAAATATTCCGCCATGTTTTTACAGGGTACATACCTTACACTTTACACTGCAGTCATCGGAACAATAGTGGGATTCGTCCTTGGATACCTGATAGGTGTTATTCAGGACATGACCATAAATCCCGGAGACAACGTGGTTAAGAAAATACTTGTAAGAGTCCTTAAGTGGATCAGCAGCGTGTATGTGGAAGTTTTCAGAGATACACCGATGATCGTTCAGGCGATGATCATCTACTACGGCTTAAGACAGGCTAATGTCGAGATGACTCCTGTATTTGCAGGTATTCTCGTAACAGTCTTAAACACCGGAGCTTACATGGCTGAAACAGTAAGAGCAGGTATCGGATCCATTGACATAGGCCAGAGAGAAGGCGCATTTGCAATGGGAATGTCCCCGATGAAAACAATGTTTTACGTAGTGCTGCCTCAGGCCTTTAAAAACATCATCCCTGAGATGGCAAACACTTTTCTTACTAACCTCAAGATGACATCAGTACTTAATGTTATCGCAGTTCAGGAGCTGTTCATGGCAGCAAAGACCGCTGGCGGTAACTACTACAAATATTTTGAATCATATCTGGTTATAGCTCTTATCTATTTTGTACTGTGCTTCGTATTCAATAAGCTATTCATTCTTATTGAGAAGCGCATGCAGGGCAGCGAAGACTACGCTTTGGCAGTTGAGTACATGGACAACCAGTAAGGAGGCAGACTATGAGTGAAAAAATTCTTTCCATTAAGGATCTTGGTAAAAGCTTCGGGAATCACGAGGTTTTGAGAAGGATAGATATCGAAGTTAATAAGGGAGAGGTTATCTGCATAGTCGGTTCCTCAGGCTCAGGAAAATCAACACTCCTTCGCTGTATCAACAGACTTGAAAAGCAGACCAGAGGACAGATTTTCTATCACGATAAGGAAGTAAGGGACGTCCAGAAGGAAATCAATGACTACCGCTCAAAGGTGGGAATGGTGTTCCAGTCCTTCAACCTTTTCAACAACATGACAGTGCTTGAAAACTGCATGCTCTGCACCAGAAAGGTGCTCCACATTTCAAAGGAGGAAGCCTTCGACAGAGCTATTACACACCTTAAGGAAGTTGGAATGGCGCCCTACATAAATGCAAAGCCCTCAATGCTTTCAGGCGGACAGAAGCAGAGAGTTGCCATCGCAAGAGCACTTTGCATGAATCCTGAGATACTTCTTTTTGATGAACCTACTTCAGCTCTTGATCCCGAGATGGTGGGCGAGGTTCTCGCAGTAATGAAGGAACTTGCGACTACAGGACTTACAATGATCATCGTTACCCATGAGATGGCCTTTGCAAGAGATGTTTCTACCAGAACTATTTTCATGGACAACGGATATGTGGCTGAGGATGCAGCTCCGGAAATACTGTTCTCAAATCCGAAGAATGCAAGAACAAGAGAATTCCTGTCACGATATCTTGCAGGCTGACAGGAGAGAGGAGAGATTTATGAGAAACTTTGTTGTGACCTTCGCAAGAGGGTTTGGTAGCGGGGGCAAAGCGATAGCATCCACACTTGCCAGGGAACTCGGAATACATTGCTATGAAAACAGAATCCTCACTCTGGCAAGTCAGATGAGCGGACTGGATGAGAAGCTTTTTCAGGAGGTAAATGAAAAGCTCAGCAAAAGCAGCGGATTTTCAAGCTTCCTTCAGGGACTTCCAAGATCCAAAAGCTATATTGCAAGGAATGAAAAATTCGTATCTGATGACAGACTTTTCGAGTATCAGTGCAAGATTATAAAAAATCTGGCAGACACAGAGCCCTGCGTTATCGTCGGAAAATGTGCAGATTACGTACTTCGCGGAAGAGACAACGTCGTGAGTATCTATATAGAAGCTCCACGTTCATTCTGCGTGGAGCGAACCATGGAAAACATGGGCGTGTCCGAAAAGGTGGCACACTCCACAATAGAGAAAACGGACAAGTACAGGGCAGATTACTACAAGTACTACACAGGTGGCAACTATTGGACAAATCCTGTTAACTACGACATGACCCTAAACAGTGAGAGGGTAGGAATAGACCACTGCGTTGACATCATTGAGCAGTACCTCATCATAAAGGGCTTCATCACTGAGAGTCAGATCAAAAAGGACAGACATTCAGACAAGGGATTAAAGCTTGTTCAATAAGGCTTTAAATATATGAAAAGAAGAGGAGAAGAAGGTTATGAAATTAAAGGATACAGAATATACAGCAGAAGAGATTAAGGAAATGGCCGACAAGTACATGATATCGACTTTTGAGAGATTTGACTTCCTTGCAGAGAGTGGCAAGGAGCAGTACTTATATGATGAGAAGGGTGAAAAGTATCTGGATTTCTATGCAGGTATCGCCGTTAACTCAGCAGGTAACTGTAACGAGAGAGTAGTTGATGCAGTAGTTCAGCAGGCAAAGACATTGATGCAGACCTTCAACTATCCCTACACAATTCCTCAGGCACTTCTTGCAAAGAAGGTTTGTGAGACCATCGGAATGGATAAGATTTTCTATCAGAACTCCGGAACAGAGGCTAACGAAGCCATGATCAAGATGGCAAGAAAATATGGTATTGAGAAGTACGGTCCCAACAAGTATCACATCGTTACCGCTAAGATGGGCTTCCACGGCAGAACCTTCGGTGCCATGTCAGCAACAGGTCAGCCTGGAAACGGCTGCCAGATTGGCTTTGGACCTATGACTTACGGCTTTTCCTATGCTCCCTATAATGACCTTCAGGCATTCAAGGATGCATGCACAGAGAACACAATCGCAATCATGGTTGAGCCTGTACAGGGCGAGGGCGGTGTACATCCTGCAACCAGGGAATTCCTTGTGGGACTTCGTGAATTCTGCGATGAAAAGGGAATGCTTCTCCTCCTCGATGAGGTTCAGACAGGCTGGTGCAGAACCGGTGAGGTTATGAGCTACATGCACTATGGAATAAAGCCCGATATCGTATCCATGGCTAAGGCTCTTGGCGGCGGAATGCCTATCGGTGCTATCTGCGCTACCAGGGAGGTTGCAAAGGCATTTTCTGAAGGCTCCCACGGAACAACCTTCGGTGGACATCCCGTATGCTGCGCAGCTGCTCTTGCAGAAGTTAATGAGCTCCTTGAGAGAGATCTTGCAGGAAATGCAGCACAGATGGGAGATTACTTCTCTGAGAAGCTTAAGACAATCCCTCACGTTAAGGATGTTCGTCACCAGGGACTTCTGGTTGGCGTAGAGTTCGATGAGACTGTAAATGCTGTAGATGTAAAGCACGGCTGCATCGACAGACATCTCCTTGTTACAGCCATCGGCAGCAGCATTATAAGAATGGTACCTCCGCTTATCATTGATGAAAAGGACTGCGACACAGCTGTTGATATCATCAGAGATACAGTAAAGTGTCTCAGTGCAGAGGTTGCATAAAACTTATACATTATAGTAAGAAAATAAAAACTACAAAAAGGGTGCCTGTCACTTGATCGTGGCAGGCACCATATTTTTATATATCGTGATATCTATTATGATTTAAAGAATTTCATCTCTTCGTTAAGCTGCTCGGCAATCTGCTTCAGGCTGTCTGCTGATCCTGCAAGGGTTGTAACCGTAGCGGAAAGCTCCTGCATGGATGCGCCTGTTTCTTCTGAAGAAGCTGCGTTCTCTTCGGAGATAGCGGAGAGCGCGCTCATGGTATCAACCACTGCGTTCTTGGAGGATTCGCAGGTATCTGCACCCTGGGAGATGAGCTGAACGCCGCCTACGGTGCTTCCGATATCCTCAAGCATTCCGTTAACTGCATCCAAGGTTTCGCCGATGGCTATCTGCTGGTCGTTGTTACCCTGCTTAACATCCTCAGCTGCTGCAACGGCTGCTTTACTCTGTTGAAGAAGTGTTCCCATTTCCTTCATGATATCATCAGCCATCTGCTTGGAATCCTCAGCCAGCTTTCCGATTTCCTCAGCAACAACGGCGAAGCCTTTTCCTGCTTCTCCGGCTCTTGCTGCCTCGATAGAAGCATTGAGGGAGAGAAGATTGGTCTGGGTTGCGATGGAAGTGATTCCTTCAACCTTTTCACTGATGTTATCAACTGCTTCCTGGGTTGCCTGAATGGTTCTGGAGATATCATCAATCTTGGCTGTCATTTCAGCGGAGGAATCCTGGAGAGATGACAGGGACTTGCTGGATATCTCGGATGCTTCCTTCATCTTGCCTGCGAGAGTTGAGAGACTTCCTGTGGAGGTCTGAACATCACCGACAGCGTCTCCGATGAGACCGACATTTTCAGAAGCACTCTGAATTTCATCTGCCTGCTGGGTTGCACCGGATGCAATCTCCTGAACGGCATTTGAAACATCCTCTGCAGTCTGGGAAATCTGATTTGCCATGTCTGAGAGCTCCTCGGATGATGAGCCTACATTGGCAGCAGATTCCTTTATATGGGTAACTATTTCATCGAGAGTTTCTATTACGGAATTGGTATCTCTTGCTATTTCTCCAAACTCGTCCTTTCTGGCAGCGGCTGCTCCAATTTTCTCGAAGCGTCCATCAGCGAGCGCTTTAAGGGCATCTCCAACTATCTGGATAGGCTTTGTGAAGCTGCTTGCCATGACGAAGGAAATGATGATTGCAACAATCAAAAGTACAGCACCGACAATAATGACGATAATTGCTGAACGTCTTGCTGATGAAAGGATCTTATTGGAATCAGTTGCTGCACAAACTGTGAACTGGGACTTGGGTTCTTTTACGTATGCAACGTATGCGTTATAGCCTTTTCCTGTATCAACATAGTAGAAGCCCTTATCTAATCCGGATGTCATGAACTCTGACTGCGCACGGCTTTCTTCTTCATGAGCTCCTTCACCGATTTCATATTGTGAGTGAGCTGCAATCATTCCTTCTCTGTCAACAAGGAAAGCATCCTCTGCCTCAGCAGCCAGCATTTTATGGAAATTGTTCAGATCGTAGTTTCTGTGAACGATACCTATTACTGTATCTCCATCCTTAACAGGGCAGGCGAATGTGATCATTCTTCTTCCGGATGTTTTACTTATCTGAATGTTGGATACATAGATAGTTCCGGATATGGCTTTCTGGAAATATTCTCTATCAGATACGTTTATGAAATCACCCTTTGTTCTGGCAACCTGCATACCGTCAAGACCGGCAATGGCTGTGGTATCGCCGTCATCAAGAATTGAGTCACACTCTGCAAGAGTAGACTGAACAGCGTCATAGGGGATGCCTGCTTCGCCCTTTACAAAGTTAATGATAGTGGGGTTGCCGGCGATACTTCGTATCATGTTCATATTGGCGTCGAGGATATTTCCGAACTTACGCTCAATATAGTTAGCCTGCCACTCCAACGACTCCTGCGCATCTTCCATGGCCTTCTGAGTGGACGTGTTGTAGCTTACGATGATTGCCACAAGGAGCGGCAATGCAGCTGCGAGGATCATGACAGAAATAAGCTTTGTTTTAATACTGTTATTAAAACTTACTTTGCCTTCAGTATTTGCGTTCTTAGCCATAATGTGCCTCCGAGATGAAATATAAAAACAAAAATAATAAAGGAACCTTCTATTCTGAATTATACCTCTATAAAGTGCGGATAAATGCGATTTTGTGAACATTTAATCGATTTTTAATATGCAGTTTATTTTAAATGAAATTGCATTGTTAGATTTAAGGGCTTTTAGATCTGGATGTATACAATAAGAACATAAAGGAGTGATCTTTTTTATGAAAAATTGTTTATTAATATGTAAGGAGAGACTTTTCGGTCTCTCCTTTTTATGCTATATTTTTTATGTTTGGGCAAAGGGTCCAAACCGGAAGACATTGTGTGGAGGAATGAAACATGTTGGAGAAAGTTTTCAAATTAAAGGAGCACAATACTACGGTAAAAACCGAGATTATTGCCGGTCTTACCACGTTCCTTTCTATGGCGTATATTCTCGCCGTTAACCCCAGTATTCTGGGCACTGTAATGGATGCAGGTGGAGTATTTGTAGCTACTGCGGTAGCATCAGCAATTGCGACATTCTGCATGGCTATCTTTGCAAATTACCCGATCGCTCTTTCAGCAGGACTTGGTCTTAACGCATACTTTGCTTATACAGTATGTCTTGGCGAGCTTGCAGCTGAGGGTGAGAACGCTTTCAGAATTTGCTTAACAGCCGTATTTGTAGAAGGTGTTATTTTCCTTCTTATGTCACTTGTAAAATTCCGCGAGAAGATTATAAACAGCATACCCCAGAACCTTAAGTTCGGTATTTCAGCAGGTATTGGTCTTTTCATCGCGTTCATTGGTCTTAGAGGCGCTAACGTAATCATTCCCGATGAGTCAACAACAGTTGCTCTCGGTGATTTTGCTGATGCAGACGTTGTTCTTTGCCTTGCTGGTCTGATCATAATAGTAGTTCTTGAGCACTTCAAGGTAACTGGTTCAGTGCTTATCGGTATCCTTGCTACATGGATCCTTGGTATGATCGCTGAGACTACAGGCTGGTACACAGCAGGTCACGTATTCCCTGATTTTTCACAGGGACTTAACCAGATCAGCGGTATTTCCAAGACTGCATTCCAGTTTGACTTTGGATGGGCTGCATCACACTTCGTACAGTTTATTGCGATTGTATTCAGTTTCCTTTACGTTGATATCTTTGATACCGTAGGAACGGTAGTAGGTGTTGCTGATAAGGCAGACCTTCTTGATGAAAACGGTAACCTTCCTAAGGTTGGTGCTGTATTTATGTCAGACGCTGTTGGTACTGTAACAGGTTCTTGCCTTGGTACTTCTACAGTAACAAGCTTCGTAGAGTCAAGTGCAGGTGTTGCAGCAGGTGGACGTACAGGTCTTACAGCACTTACAACAGCTGTTATGTTCCTTATTTCACTTGTACTTAGCCCGGTATTCCTTGCTATTCCTTCTTTTGCAACAGCTCCGGCTCTTATCTATGTAGGAATGCTTATGGTTTCAAGTGCAAAGAACATCACATTTGATGGTGACCTTGCTGATACACTTGGTGCATATTTCGCACTTGTTATGATGCCTCTTTCATACTCAATTGCAACAGGTATCATGTTCGCAGTTCTTGGCTGGGTTCTTGTTAAGATATTCATCGGCAAGATCAAGGACATCTCACCCGTTATGTGGATCGTATTCATAATGTTCGCTGTACGTATCGCTGCACTTGTTACTGACTTCCAGTAATTACATGTCAGCATAGCCGTATATAATATGACATCAAAAAGCTCACAGGCTGAAAAAGATTTCAGCACTGTGAGCTTTTTTTAGGGTAATCTATGATGTTTCTGTAACATACTTTTTATGTCAGCAGCTCTGCGGCATCAAGCATTGCCATTCGCTGTTCTGCCCTCATATTGTCATTGGAGTAGTCGGAGAAAGCATTCTCGATAGAGGAGCCGCTTATTTCTGCCTGACGTTCATTCTCCATAACTCTGACGATTCCTTCATTGAATATCTTTTCATTCCTGGTCTCGTCTGCGTTTTCCTTTCCTTTTTCAGTTCTGCCTTCCATCTCATGATCGTAATCATATCGTGTGATATCACCGTTTATGTACATCTGCTGTAGCTGAGCATCGGAATAGGAATTATAATTGTGAGTCTTTGCCTTATTGGAAGCCTCTCTGGCCTCTGCCTGCGTGTGAAGATTGGGCTTCTCGGAGAGATCAGCCTGAGTGTTTTTCAGGCGCTCCTGGCGCTCTAAGGTTTCCTTCATCCGCTCAGCGGGAGAGGGCTTATCCTGTTGCTTCTTCATGATCTCATCAAGGAGCTTCATTGCAGCCGAGGGCTCATGGTCATCCTTTTTATCAGGCATCTTTTTGACATCGCCGATTTCCTCTGAATCCTTTAAAAGGTCCTGGCTTTTCTTACTGGCCTGGGCGGTGTCGCCATCCTTGGATTTGGCTATAACATCCTCAAGGACTTCCTTTACATGTTCTTTCCTCGAGCTTTCTTCCTTTATCTGTTCTTTTAACTGATCAGCAGCTTTGGTCTGATCGGTAGTAGTGGTGAGCTGTACACGTTCGGTACCACCAACAGCTGAAATATTAAGATCTGCCATGGCAACCTCCAGTCCACCCATGTCGGGTAAAACGGAATATAAATACCTATAATGATTATATCATTTTTGAAACTATCTGACAACTACTGAAATAGTCAGAAAATAATATTCGTAATACTGATATTTTTTCGAATTTTTATTTCAAATTACTATGCAAAATCCATGTTGACACCGACAGGTCGAAACACTAAAATAATAACACATGATACGATAAACAATTCATAATATGATAACGGAGGATTAGGATATGTCCAGGAAAGCCACTATTACACAGGAAGAAATTGTAAATGCGGCATTTAAGATAACCAAGAAGGAAGGCTTTGACAAGGTCACCTCAAGAAGACTGGCAGCTGCAGCAGGCTGTTCTACACAGCCGATTTTCAGAATTTATGACAACATGGATGAGCTTAAGAAGGACGTTGTAGCCAAGGCAGTGGCATACTTTGAGGATTTCTGCAGAGGAATCGCAACCAGGCATGAGACACCCTTCGTGGATCTTGGACTGAGCTATATCACATTCGCTCAGAAGAATCCTAATCTTTTCAAGCTTCTCTTTGTATCAGAGGCCAATGAGGGCGCCAGCATGTATGACGTTGTTAACGGTTCTGATGAGAACGTTGTACGTGAGGTTTCCAAGGCTAAGAGTCAGGGCGTTCCTGATGCTGAACAGCTTTTCATGAAGATGTGGATATTCATTCACGGCGCAGGCTGCATGGCTGTTACAGGAGACTATGATCTTGAAGAGGCTGATTCCGTTAGCATGCTTGAGTCAGCATATGAAGCTTTCAGGCTTTCATAATTTTGGAGTAATTGGAGTTTTATGAAGCAGGTTGCTGTAATTGGCTGCGGTGCAGCCGGAATGATGGCGGCTATTTCCGCGGCGATGAGCGGAGCAGCCGTCACTATTTTTGAGAAAAATGAGAAGCCCGGTAAGAAGATATACATTACCGGCAAGGGCAGATGTAATGTGACAAATGCCTGTGATATTTCAGAGTACTTTGACAAGATACCTCACGGTTCCAAGTTCCTGTACAGTGCGCTGTATGGATACGATAACACCCAGGTTATGCGTCTTTTCGAGGAGAACGGATGTAAGCTTAAGACTGAGCGCGGAGACCGCGTTTTTCCTGTGTCCGACCACTCCTCAGATATTATCAGTACTCTTGTGAGAATATTAAAAAAGCTCAAGGTGGACATCCGCTATCAGGACGAGGTTCGCTGGATCCAGGTGTCTGAGGACGGCCATGTAAAGGGCATTGTGTCCGAGGATTCCGGAATCTCCGAGTTCGACTCCGTCATAGTCTGCACAGGAGGCTTATCCTATCCCTCCACAGGCTCAACCGGAGACGGCCTCAAATTCGCCAAGGAGCTGGGACATAAGGTTACGAAGACCACACCGTCGCTGGTTCCATTTGAGGTGGCGCAGAAGTGGTGCACAGAGCTTCAGGGACTGGCGCTCAAAAATGTTGCCATTAAGCTTGAGCAGATACCTGCATCGGGCCCCGGTAAGAAAAAGAAGTACGTGTATGATGGCTTTGGAGAGATGCTTTTCACTCACTTTGGTGTGAGCGGTCCTTTGATTTTGACCTCGAGCTGTTATTACGAGGAGGCAGATAAAAAGGGCGAGAAATATTCCTATGTGATTCACCTCGACCTCAAGCCCGCTCTCACAGAGGAACAGCTTGATAAGAGAATTCAGAGAGAATTTGAAAATGCTAAGAACAAGCAATTCAAAAACAGCCTGAATGCACTTTTTCCTTCAAAGATGATACCTATAATGGTTGAACTTTCCGGTATAGATCCGGAGAAGCAGGTAAATGCCATAACAAGAGGTGAGAGACTTGAATTTGTAAGTCTTATAAAGAACATCAAGATGGATGTAACCGGCCTTCGAGGATTCCCCGAGGCAATCATTACCAGAGGCGGCGTCGCAACCAGCGACATTAACCCCTCAACTATGGAATCAAAGAAAATTAAGGGCTTATACTTTGCAGGAGAGGTCATTGATGTAGACGCTCAAACCGGCGGCTTTAATCTCCAGATCGCATGGTCTACCGGCCACCTGGCAGGAGAGTGTGCTGCAGAATAAAGCCTTCGCCCTTAGGGAGAAGGTGGCACGAAGTGCCGGATGAGGGGCATAACAAACAAAGGAGAATAATTAAAATGGGAAGTAGTATAGCAATAGATGGACCTGCAGGAGCAGGCAAGAGTACAATTGCAAAGATAGTTTCAAAGAAGCTTGGTTTTATTTATATTGATACAGGCGCTATGTATCGCGCTATGGCTGTTCATATGATAAGAAATGGCGTATCAGGAGAGGACAGTGCGGAGATCGAGAAGAACATCGACAGCGCAGACATCTCTATCGGCCATGAGAATGGTGAGCAGGTTGTTTACTTGAACGGAGAGAATGTAAATTCACAGCTTAGAACCGAGCAGGTAAGCGCAATGGCTTCAAAGACCAGTGCAAATGCAAAGGTAAGAGCCAAGCTTGTAGAGCTTCAGCAGAAAATGGCAAAGACAACTAATGTTGTTATGGACGGAAGAGACATCGGAACCGTGGTTCTTCCTGATTCAGAGCTTAAGGTATACCTCACTGCAGGAACAAGAGTCCGCGCAGAGAGAAGATATAAGGAGCTTATCGAGAAGGGCGAGACCTGCAATATCGATGAGATAGAAGAGGATATCAAGGAGCGCGACCACAGGGATATGACAAGAGAGAACTCACCTCTTAAGAAGGCAGATGACGCTGTGGAGATCGACTCCTCCTACATGACAATTGATGAGGTTGCGGATAAAATAATCGAGCTTTATAAAGGAAATTGATTTATGGAAGTTATTTTAGCTGAGCACGCTGGTTTTTGCTTTGGCGTCACAAGAGCAGTAGACGTTGTTTACGATCAGATAAAAAAGAATACTGATAAAAAGATCTACACCTATGGTCCTATCATTCACAACGAGACAGTTGTAGCTGACCTTGAAAAACAGGGCGTCAGCGTGATAGAGGGTGAGGAAGAGCTCAAAAGTCTCACCGAGGGAATTCTTATCATAAGATCTCACGGAATCAGAAAAGAGATTTATGAGATCATGAAGGAGCGTGGAATCGAGTATATCGATGCTACCTGCCCCTTTGTAAAAAGAATTCACAACATAGTTGAGAAGGAGAGTGCCGAGGGTAAGACAATAGTTGTTGTCGGAAGTGCGAAACACCCCGAAGTAGATGGAATTGTGAGCTATGCATCAGGTCCTGTCTATGTTGTTGAGAGCCCTGATGAAGCTCTGGATCTCGACATTCCGGAGGGAACTGATATATGTATCGTTTCCCAAACAACATTTAACACAAATAAATTTCAAGAAACCGTTGATAAATTTTCTAATACGCGCTACAATGTTAATGTTGTGAACACTATTTGTAGTGCAACTGAAGAAAGGCAGACCGAAGCAGAGCGTATTGCCGGCCAGGTTGATGCTATGATAGTGATAGGCGGAGCGCACAGTTCTAATTCAAGGAAACTGTATGAGATATGCAGTAAGAAGTGTGCAAATACATATTTTATTCAAACACTGGATGACTTGCATTTAGAACTTCCTAAAGCGGTTAAACTAGTGGGAATAACCGCCGGGGCGTCCACCCCAAAGAACATTATCGAGGAGGTTCAGAATCATGTCAGAACAATCTTTTGAACAAATGCTCAATGAGTCGTTCAAAACAATTCATACGGGGGAGGTCGTTGAAGGCACTGTTATATCTGTCAAGCCTGATGAGATTATTCTTAACATTGGCTACAAGTCAGATGGTGTACTTACAAAGAACGAGTACAGCAATGATAACAGTATCGATCTGACTCAGGTGGTTAAGGAAGGTGACACAATGGATGTCAAAGTCCTTAAGACCAACGACGCAGACGGTCAGGTTATCCTGTCATATAAGCGCCTTGCCCTCGACAGAGGTAATAAGCGCATTGAAGAAGCTTATAACAACCAGGAAGTACTTACAGCTAAGGTTGTACAGGTACTTGATGGTGGACTTACAGTAGTAGTTGATGAAGTTCGTATCTTCATCCCTGCAAGTCTTGTATCAGATACTTATGAGAAGGATCTTTCCAAGTACGAAGGACAGGAGATCCAGTTCGTAGTAACTGAGTATAATCCGAAGCGTAGAAGATACATCGGTAACCGTAAGATGCTTATCACTGCTGAGAAGGCTGAGCAGGCTAAGAAGCTCTTCGAGACAATCGGTGTTGGCGATATCGTTGAAGGTACAGTTAAGAACGTTACAGATTTCGGTGCGTTCATTGACCTCGGCGGAGCAGACGGACTCCTTCACATCTCTGAGATGTCATGGGGCCGCGTTGAGAATCCTAAGAAGACCTTCAAGGTTGGCGATACAGTTAAGGTTCAGATCAAGGGTATCGACGGCAGCAAGATCGCTCTTTCAAGAAAGTTTGATGATGAGAACCCTTGGAAGGATGCAGATTCTAAGTATGCAGTTGGTAACGAGGTAACTGGTAAGGTTGCCAGAATGACTGACTTCGGTGCATTCATCGAGCTTGAGCCCGGCATCGATGCACTTCTTCATGTATCTCAGATCGCTAGAGAGCACATTGAGAAGCCTTCAGATGTACTTAGCATCGGACAGGAAGTTACAGCTAGAATCGTAGACTTCAATGAAGCAGATCGCAAGATCAGCCTTAGCATCAAGGCTCTTACAGCTCCTGAGAAGGAAGATGCTGAAGAGGATGGCGATGTAGTATCAGTTGATATTGAGAAGGCTATCGCTGAGCAGGATGCTGAATAATAATTAGTTCATTCCGGACTGTCGCATTAATGGTGCGGCAGTCCTTTTTCTTTACGAAATAACGTTTTGATATATAAACTTAATATTGTTTATGTTTATTTTATTTTACATAAATATAGCGCTTGGTTATACTTAAACCATAAGTAACTATGCAATTCTATAAGGAATGCATTTCTGATTAAGTGATCAATTCACGAGGGGGTCTGGAAATGGCAGTTGATTATGAGTGGTTTAAGGGCGAAGTTTATAAGCTGACTAAGATTGATCTTAATGCGTATAAAGAGAAACAGATGAAGCGCAGGATCGATACGCTTATTGGTAAGACAGAGTGTAAGGGATACGATCAGTATATGGATCTTATCAAAAAGGATCAGACTGCTCGTGAGACCTTTATTACGTATCTTACAATTAACGTATCTGAGTTCTTCAGAAATATCGACCAGTGGAATCTTATGGATAAGAACATGGTTCCCGAGCTTATCAAGAAGTTCGGTAAGAACCTGAAGATCTGGAGCGCTGCATGTTCTACAGGAGATGAGCCGTATACCATAGTTATGCTGCTGTCTAACCATATTCCGCTGAATCAGATTAATATCACAGCGTGGGACATTGATACAGTTGCCCTTGCAAAAGCAAGAGCAGGTGTCTATGATGCCAAGGAAGTATCAGCGGTTCCGGCAGAGCTTAAGAAGAAATTCCTCACACAGGAAGGCGACAAGTGGCGTGTTTGCGATGACGTTAAAAAGCGTGTAAACTTTAAGCAGGCAGACCTTTTAAGAGAGCCTTATCCGAAGGATTATCATCTTATCGTATGCCGTAACGTGCTTATATATTTCACTGAGGAAGCAAAGGATGAGATTTTCAGAAAGTATTACGATTCTCTTGCTCCCGGTGGTGTGCTCTTTATTGGTAGCACAGAGCAGATTATAAATTATAAGGAAATAGGATTTATAAGAAAGAGCTCTTTCTACTACGAAAAGCCGATGTAAAAGTGAGATAGGAAATCTTCGATTTCCGTTATCGAACTTTGCTCTGGCGAACGAAGTGAGAGCAGAGCTACATTTTAAAGGAGAATTGGTATGAAAAAAGGGGTTAAATTTGGGGCAAAGGTATTATTAGGTATAGCGTTTATTATAGGATGCAGTCTGGTTACACCGCGGTGCAGTGTTAAGGCTGCATCTTTAAATGGAAAAAACAATGAGGAAAAGATATTCTATTTCCTCAGGCAGGAGATGGGCTTCAACAATGCTGCGGGCTCAGGAGTCCTGGCTAACATCGAGAAGGAATCCTCCTTCAGGACAGAGGCTACAAGTGATGGCGGAACAAGCTACGGAATCTGTCAGTGGCATGCAGAGAGAATGTCCAGAATGAGAGCATGGTGTGATGACCATGGCTATGACTGGTCAGACTTAGAGGGTCAGCTCAACTATCTGCAGTATGAGCTTAATACCTACTATCCCAATACACTTTCCATGGTTAAGGGTGTGAAGAATTCCGCAAACGGTGCCTATAATGCTGGGCATGACTGGTGCTATTATTTCGAGGTTCCTTCAGACAGAGACTACAGGGCTAAGGAAAGAGGCGACCTTGCAAAGAACAAGTACTGGCCTAAGTACAAGAACGTAAAGGCTAAGCTTAAAAAGGGAAAGGTCTATGTGACAGAGCTCGGAACATTCAAGGCTACAGGCGATTTTGAGGTGGCATTTAAGGGAATGGCTAATCCGGACGCTATAAGCCTTGATATACCCAACAGAGTTAAGATTGGCAATATAAATGCCAAGGTTACTTCCATAGCTGTAAGAGCCTGCAAGGGCAACGAGAAGCTTGAAGAGGTGACAATCGGTGCCAACGTAACCAAGATTGGTAAAAGCGCTTTTTATGGCTGCAGCAACTTAAATGATATAACAATCAAATCCAAAAAGGTTAAGACCTTCTCCAAGGGCTGCTTTAAGAATATCGGCGAGGGTGCAACCTTCTATGTGAAGGGCGGTGTAAAGAAGGACTACGCAAAGAAGCTTAAGAAGGTAGCACCTGAGGATATAAGTGTTAAAAAGGAATGATACCTTTGGTATTGATAAGTTTTGTTTTATGAGGCGGGGCTTATATGGGACATAACAAGATTTATTTGATCTATTCACTTGCGATATTTCTTGTAGGAATGGGCTTTTTCATAGTGGGAGAATTTAACAGGCCGCCGAAGCCTGAACTCAAGGATCCCAGCCTGATAGGTCATGAGGACGAGGAAGAGGGCGATGGTGATGGCACCGAGCCGGGTGTTGCTGAGATATCCGGTGAGGATATCCAGATGCCCGTTCCCGAGCCTGAAGAGCCGTCGATTGAGAACATTGCCTTTGAAAATGAAACCGGTGGAACTGAGGAAGAACAGGAGAATTCCGAGGAGACCTCCGAAGAGGAGGAAGAGGAGCCTGAGCCTCCGATCTACGACGGACACGAAGAGGAAAGAATAGAACTGATAAAAGAGAATTACGTCCTTCAGGAGGCTTACGACAGTGCCCGCACCACCACCTTTATAGGCTTTGCATTCTGGGCTATGGCTTTAGTCTGTGCAATCCTGTACTTTAGATCTTAAGAATGAAAAATGCCCGGTTGTAGAATTTACTACAATCGGGCTCTTTTAATTCTGTTAAGAAGTAAGACTGGGCTTCCAGGTGATCTCGTAGATGCTCTCCATGATCTTGCGGAGTTCTTCCTTCATGGACTGGCAGGCGCTGTTCTCGTCTGTGAAACTCATGAGTCCTATCTTTTCCTTGTGCTCAAAGAAATATACTTCCCAGACTCCCTTGTGCTCGGTGAGGCATATTCTGCCATCACGATGTTTACCGATTTTGTAGAGCTTGGATGGTACCAGATGCTCTTTGAAAAAATGCTTTAATTCCTTTGCTGTCATACCTGCCTCCAATTGCTAAAAATATGCAAGTGATATAAATAACTCTCACATGTAGTTTTAAAAACTACATACAGAATAGCACAAAATTTTTCCAATTTCAAGAAAAGGCTTGATACAGTTTTTTAATGAAAATATAATAACCATTATCGTGATTATGTGACATAATTAAACTATATATGACATACAACGGGGAGAGGAAAAGGTATGAATAAGAATGATTTTGCACGACGTGCTCCAATGGGGTGGAATAGCTATGACTACTACGACACCAAGGTAACAGAGGCCGAGATCAAGGCCAACACAGACTTCATGGCAAACTATCTTAAGGAGTTTGGATATGAATACATAGTTGTTGATATTGAGTGGTATTCAAATGATGCCGGAAGCAGAAGACAGGACTATCAGTACATTCCCTTTGGGGATGATGAGATGGATGAATTCGGAAGGCTTTTGCCCTCACCTAACAGATTTCCTTCATCTGCGGACGGAAGCGGCTTTAAGAAGCTGGCAGAATACGTTCACTCCAAGGGCCTGAAATTCGGTATCCACATCATGAGAGGAATACCGAGACAGGCAGCACATAACAGATGTAAGATCCACGGAAGTGAGTACACAGCTGATATAGCAGCAGATGCATGGTCAATCTGCGGCTGGAACCCTGATATGTACGGCGTTAGAAATAACGAGGCAGGACAGGCATACTACGATGATCTCATTCAAATGTATGCAGACTGGGGCGTTGATTTTATCAAGTGCGATGATATCTGCGACAGCTTCCTCTATCCTGATGGAGGCCGCATCAGATTCAGCGGCTATGAAGAAACAAAGATGATTCACAGAGCAATTGAGAAGACCGGAAGAAGCATCGTTCTTTCACTTTCACCGGGACCTGCTCACGTGGACAGAGCATTTTTCTATGAGGAAAATGCCAATATGTGGCGTATTACCGATGACTTCTGGGATGACTGGAGACTCTTAAAGGAGATGTTCTACAGATGCGAATCCTGGAACAAGAGAACATCAAGGGGCAACTACCCTGACTGTGACATGCTTCCCATCGGATGGCTTGGCTACGGCTTTGGCAATGAGAGAAGATCCAACTTTAACGGTGATGAGCTCCGCACAATGATGAGTCTCTGGTGCATGTTCGGTTCACCCCTCATGATAGGCGGTGAGCTCACCAAGATGACAGCTGAGGATCTGCAGTACCTCATCAACAAGGATCTTTTAAAGCTCATGGACGGCCGTCATTACGGTGAACAGGTACTCAGAACAGATGACGAAGCAATCTGGAAAAACTGCGACGAGAGTAAGACAGAATGTTATATCGCTCTTTTCAATACCAGTGATGAGGAGAGAGAGATCAGCGCAGATTTAGAGGATATATCCGAGACAGAGATACTTGATAAATCCACCAGCGTTACTGACGTATGGAATGGAAATACCTCGGATTTCTCATTTGAGGATTGCAGGACACTTAAAGCAACAATAACTCCACACGGAGTTAAGGTTTATAGAATTGGCTGACGATTAGCGCTAGAGGTGTGCCTATGAAAAAGAGGGTACTGGCAACTTTATTATGCTTCATAATGATTGTGGGCGGAGCAGGCTGCAAAAAGCCTGCGCCCAAAGACACTGCCCATAATACAAATGAGGGCGGCTTTGTGGCTTCGGAGGATATTCTTAATTCCTCGGAAACAATTATTTCACAGGGAAATGATGAAGAGGCCGGCTTTGATACCTCCGGCATAGACACATCTGAGCACGTAGTCATAAATTACCTTACGATTGGTGATAAGCCTACAGGAAAAGCATCTGAGAGGCTCAGGGAGACAATCGCCGAATTAAATGAAATCCTTGGCGATGAATTAAACGCAGAGCTCAGTATTAAATTTGTAGGCTGGGATAATTACCTGGAAAAATACAATAAAGAGATAGGACTTATGGACGGTAGCGTTGATCTTATAGGCGCTTCCACGGACTGGCTTGACGGCTGGGCAAATGTGAAAAAAGGAGTTTTTCTTCCACTGTCAGATGTGATACTAAGAACCTATGCTCCCAAGACCTACGAATCCGTTTCACCGGAGCACTGGGAAATGTGCAAATATAATGACCAGATATACTTTATGCCAGAGGATAACTACACCCAGTGGACCAATCATGGCTTTATCTACCGCAAGGATTTTGCTAAGGAAGCGGGACTGAAAAAGGGCGTAAAGAGCTGGGATGACATGACAACGTACTTTGAGTATGTAAGGGGAAATCATCCCGAGCTGAACTGTCCCTGGGATGCGAATTCCACCATGTATATCAATATGGCGGAAGGATGGATAACCTCCCATTCCGAGTTTGTGCCTATAGACAGCCTTGGCAATGAGAAGCTCTGGGGAGGCACCAGGGAAGATCCCTACACGATTTATGTTCCTGCAATGGACGATACGGATATGCTGGTTGCGTATGCCGAGCTTATGAAAAAATGGGATAGGATGGGAGTTTGGACCTCCCACGTCATGGATGAGCCTAAAAGTGATAACAGGCTTGAGTACAGGAGAGGACTTGTTGCGGCAGAACAGCATCACACCCAGACCTTCGTAAATCTCTGCTCTAAAAATGAAGAGAACGTGTTATATAAAGATAACCCAAATGCGGAGTCCGGCTTCTTCTACTTTGGAGAGGAGAATGACAACCTTGTTTCCGGAACAATAACCCACGGTGCCATGGCCATCTCTGCAGCGTCAGAGAATCCTGAGAGAGCCCTTATGGTTTATGATATGCTTCGTAACAATGAAACCTGCTACAGGCTTATCTGCTATGGAATAGAGGGCATATCCTACATCATAAACGAAGAGGGCTTAAGAGCAAAACCGGAGGGATACGACCCTGAAAGTGATAACATCTATGATATAACCGATTTCTGGTGGGGCAGAAATGACAATCTTGAGATCCGTGATGCCGACACCAACTGGGATGTAGTAGACGAATTATACACAGCCTATGACAAGAAAAAATATGACTATCCCTACGGACAGTTTGTTCCTGATGAGACAGAGATAGAGGCCAAAATAGAGAAGTGCAACAAAATCTATGAGACCTATATGAAGCAGATATCCTTTGGCAAATACAACGGCACGGCAGAGAGCATCGTTGAAGAGATGCAGAAGGAGCTGGCTCTTGAAGGAATTGATGATGTGACAGCTGCTCTTCAGGAGCAGATCGACACACTGTACAGATGACAATTTTTGCAGCGAAACCTCCCCTTTCATTTTATGAGATGGGGAGGTTATTTTATTAAAAAAATATAACCTCCATTTTATCTGAAATCCCCTAATTTTTATTGAAATTATTGTGCATACCGCTTAAAATTATTGTATCTACAATTATGAAAAAAGAGGGGGGTTTGTTATGGCTCAAACTAACATGCTTGCTATGATACTTGCCGGTGGAAGAGGAAGCCGTCTTCACGAGCTTACCAACAAAGTCGCTAAGCCGGCTGTTGCCTTCGGTGGAAAATACCGTATCATAGATTTTCCGCTTAGTAACTGTGCTAACAGTGGTATAGATATTGTCGGAGTACTTACACAGTATGAGTCAGTCCTTCTGAACAGCTATGTGGCTGCAGGCGGACGCTGGGGCCTTGATACCAAGGACAGCGGTGTATTCGTTCTGACACCCAGAGAAAAAGCTGATTCAGGATTTGACGTTTATCGCGGAACGGCTGATGCCATTTCTCAGAACATCGATTTTATCGATGCCTACGATCCGGAGTATTTACTTGTTCTTTCCGGAGATCACATTTACAAAATGAATTATGATAAGATGCTCAGATTCCACAAGGAGCATAATGCAGACGCAACTATTGCCGTTATAGGCGTTCCCATGAAGGAAGCAAGCCGTTTCGGTATTATGAATACTGCAAATGACGGACGTATTGTGGAGTTCGAGGAAAAGCCCCCGAAGCCGAAGAGCAACCTTGCATCCATGGGTATTTATATCTTCAACTGGAAGACCATGCGCAAGATGCTTATCGAGGATATGAAGAATCCGGATTCAAGCCATGATTTCGGTAAGGACTTCATCCCTGTAATGCTCGACGAAGGCAAGGCTCTCTATGCCTATGAATTCAAGGGCTACTGGAAGGATGTAGGAACAATCGATTCTCTCTGGGAGGCCAATATGGACCTTCTGGACAGCGAGAACGAGCTTAACCTTGCTGATACATCCTGGAAGATCTATACAGAGGATACAGGTATGACACCTGCGTACATCGCAGAGAGTGCCAAGATCGACAGAGCATACATCAACCAGGGCTCTGCCATCGGCGGTGAGGTTAAGAACTCAGTTATCTTCTCGGGAGTTAAGATTGGCCCCGGAGCTAAGGTTACAGATTCCGTGCTTATGCCGGGAGCAGTTGTCCTTGAGGGCGCTACAGTCACAAGATGCCTCGTAGCTGACCATGTCCGTATAGGCAGAAATGTAACTGTTGGAAACAAGAAGAGTGAAGAAATCCTCCTTGTTGCAAAAAGTATAAAGGGGGAGGATAAGTGATATGGCAAGCAGAGCATTTGGCGTGATAAATTCCGCTTCTAATTTTATTCGAGTTGAGGGACTTCACGATTACAGACCTATCGGAGCATTTTCATTCCTTGGAAGATTCCGTGTTATCGATTTTCCTATTTCGAACATGAGTAACAGCGGCTTCGAGAGAATCCAGGTATGCCTTAACTCAAGACCACGTTCCATTGTAGAGCATATCGGATCCGGTCGCCATTACAACATCAACTCCAAGCGCGGAGCTATTCAGATGTTCTTCACACAGAACAACGGTGCAAGCTCCATTTATAATACTGATATCAACGCTTATCTTGAAAATATTGAGCAGATTGAGCGTATGCCCCAGGAGTACGTTGTCATAGCACCCAGCTACATGATCTACAAACAGGATTATGAGGCACTTCTGGATGCGCATATTGAATCCGGAACAGATATTACACTGCTTTACCATAAAGTAGATCAGGCTAAGGAATATTTCAGAGGCTGCAATATAGTTACTCTGAATAAGCAGAAGGGTGTAGAGTCACTTGAGCGCAACATGGGTACCGCCAAGGAGAGAAATATCAGCATGGACACCTATGTTATGAGCAAGGAGATTTTCATAGACCTCATCAAGAAGTCAAGAAAGGAATCCTCAGCATATTCACTTGCTGATATGATAGCTCTTTCCTGCAAGGAGCTTGATGTAAGAGGATTCCAGCACAAGGGCTTCTTCGCAGCAATAACAAGCCTTGATGACTACTACAGAGCAAATATGGAACTCCTTGATTACAGTACTTCAATGGAGTTCTTCAGACCTGAGTGGCCTATCTACACCAGAACCACAGATGCGTGCCCTACACAGTACGTACATGGCGCCAAGGTTGTTAACTCACTTGTATGTAACGCAGGTCTCATTGAGGGAACAGTTGAGAATTCCATCATTGGACGTAATGTTCACATTGGTAAAAATACAGTTGTCAGGAATTCGATTATTCTTGCCTACAACGATATCGCTGATGGCGTTTATATCGAGAATGCCGTAATCGATAAGTGGGCACAGATAAGACATGTGAAAAAGGTGGTATCCGGATCTGTAACACCTGCTTACGTAAAGAGAAACGATAGACTCTAATCACCAAGCGTTAACAGAACTACATAAAATATTCAAAAATTAAAACCACACATGGAACCTTCTTTGTGTTATCATGTAGAGCGTATAGTTCAAATGATAATCATTATTCAGGGAGGTTTCCATGGGTGGTTTTTTTGGAGTAGCATCGCGTGAAGACGCAGTTTTTGATCTGTTTTACGGAACAGATTATCATTCACATCTCGGCACTCGCCGTGCAGGTCTTGCTGTATATGACAGGAAAAAAGGCTTCGACCGTTCCATTCACAATATAGAGAGATCATATTTCAGACCTAAATTCGAAGAGGATATGCTTAGAATGGAAGGTCATCTTGGTATCGGCTGTATTTCAGATTTCGAGCCGCAGCCCCTAATCGTACGCTCACATCATGGCACATACGCCATTACAACAGTGGGTAAGATCAACAACCTTGAGGAGATAACCAATAAGCTTTTTGCGGACAACAGATCCCACTTTCTCGAGATGAGTGGTGGAGATATCAACCCCACAGAGCTGGTAGCTTCCATCATCAACCAGAAGGTTACAATAGTTGAAGGAATACGTTATGCCCAGGAGATCATAAAGGGCTCAATGACAATGCTCATCATGACTACCGAGGGTATATATGCCGCCCGTGACAGATACGGAAGGACTCCCGTTCAGATAGGCCATAAGGAAGAGGGCTACTGCGTATGCTTTGAGAGCTTTTCCTACTTAAACCTCGGCTATGATCCCTACAGGGAGCTTGGCCCCGGAGAGATAGCATATATCACTCCTGAGAGTGTGGAGATCGTGGCACCTGCCTTTGACGAGATGCGCATCTGTACATTCCTCTGGATTTACTACGGATTCCCGGCATCCTGCTATGAAGGACTTAACGTCGAGAATATGAGATACGGCTGTGGTAAGAAGCTTGCCCAGCGTGATATGCAAAGAGGACTGCACCCCGATATCGTTGCAGGCGTTCCGGATTCCGGTGTGGCTCACGCTATCGGTTATTCCAACGCATCAGGAATTCCTTATTCCAGACCCTTTGTAAAATACACACCCACATGGCCGAGATCCTTTATGCCTACAGTTCAGTCAAGACGTGATCTCATCGCCAAGATGAAGCTTATTCCCGTTAATCAGCTCATAAATAACAAGAGTCTTCTTCTTATCGACGACTCTATCGTGCGCGGTACACAGCTTCGTGAGACCACAGAATTCCTGTATAAGAGCGGTGCTAAGGAGGTTCACATCAGACCTGCATGTCCTCCGCTTATATATGGATGTAAATACCTCAACTTCTCACGTTCCAACTCAGAGATGGAGCTTATCACCAGACGAGTTATCGAGAAGCTTGAAGGCTATCCGAAGCCGGGCGATGAGACAGTAAGAAAGTATACTGATCCCGATTCACCTCAGTACGAGGCTATGCTTGAGGAGATAAGAAAAGAGCTCAATTTCACATCACTTCATTATCACAGACTTGATGATATGGTTGAGGCTATTCCCATGGAGCCCTGCAAGCTTTGCACATACTGCTGGAGCGGCAAAGAATAATATACGAATCTACACACCACACCCTGAAAAATGGGTGTGGTTTTTTTATAAATTTTTTAGCAAATGTTTCGATTTGCAACTATAAAAAAGTTATCACCTCACGTTAGAATAAATGTATACGGGATAGTGTTTTCTTATGAGAGGGATAAATATGGACCAGGCGAAAAATGAGAGATTTATTATTCTCCTTATTTCCGTTGCTTGCGTAGGCCTTGCGATAGAGACTACCCTGGCCGGCTGGGAATTTTGGGTTCCGCCGATCATTATTATTGGTACTCTGGGTCTGTGGCTCATGCATATTTCCGGGAATCCTGAATACAAGGTGCGCAAGGTTGCAGGTCTTGCCTTTGCGATGCTGGCGATCTTTTTCCATGGCGTCCACGAGAGCAGCTTTTTTGATGTTGCTCTGGTGGTTGGTATTTCCATGGTCGCTTTTTCCTTCTACGATGATATATATATGATGAACCTGCTGCTGGCTGAATACATCCTGATCATGGGAATGCAGCTTGTCATGGCCATCGGCAATCTGAACTTTACATTTGATTCCATGACAATATCGAGAATCGTTCTCCATGTAGCCATCGTTACCATGATCTATTATTGCTGCACTAAAGCCATTGATAACAGACAGGAGATGATGCAGTCTGACTCGGAAAAGGAGCGGCGTATCGAATCTGTTGATATGGACATGGAGGACTTTCTTTCCAATATTTCCCATGAGCTCAGAACCCCTGTAAATGTAGTAAACGGCATGTCAGAGATGCTGATTAAAAAGAATGTGGGCAACGAGGCATACTCCATTAAAAATGCCGGAATCCGCCTTGCCTACCAGATCGAGGATATTCAGGATTACACGGAATGTAAGAGAGAGAAGGTAATTCTTGAAGAGGATGAATACATGAGCACATCACTTCTAAATGACGTTGTGGTGGGCTTCCGTTTTCTGAACAATGAAAAAAATCTTGAGATGATCGTGGATATGGATCCGAAGGTCCCTTCAAAGATGCTGGGAGACGTTAAGAAGATCCATAAGATATTCAGGCACCTCTTAGAAAACGCTATAAAATTTACCAGAAAAGGCGGAATCTATGTAAAGGTCTTTACGGAGAACACAGACTACGGTGTAAACCTCTGTATAGAGATGACTGATACAGGTATCGGTATGGACAGATGGTCGATAGCATCTGTCTCCAAGGGCATGTATCAGGTCAATAAGAAAAGAAATCGCAGCTCAGGCGGAATCGGTCTTGGGCTATTTATCGTGTATGGCTTTGCCCACAAGATGGGAGGCTTTGTAAAAATCGACAGTGAGAAGCACGTAGGAACCACTGTCCGTGTGACAATCCCTCAGAAGGTTGTGGACAAGAATCCATGTCTTATGCTGTCAAATGATTTCAGCGGAGACATCATTTTCCATGTCCGCTCGGATAAGTACAAGGTTCCCAGAGTCCGCGATTTCTATCGCTCTATGGCGACTAATCTTGCAGCAGGAATCCGAGTTCCGCTATATCCCGCAGAGACAGTAGGTGAGATAGAAAAGCTGAAGGAAAAGCTTGATATTTCAGTTATTTTCATGGGGCAGGAGGAATACGAGGAAAATCCCGAATACTTCGATGAGATGAGTAAGGGAGATGTCGTGGTGGCAGTATCTGCATCACCTGGCTTTAAGCCAAATACAGGTAGTGCTGTACTTGTAATGCCTAAGCCTCTCTATGCATATCCTGTAATCAAGGTCCTCAACGAAGGTCGCGAAGCAGGTGATCTTACAGATATCGGACAGAATCCAAGACCGTCATTTAAGAATGTCAGAGCCCTTGTTGTTGATGATGAACCCATGAACCTTGTGGTTGCAACAGAGCTTTTCAAGGACTATGAAATCATTACGGATACAGCAGGAAGCGGAAAGGAAGCTATAAGCAAGTTCCGCAATAATGACTATGACGTGGTATTCATGGACCACATGATGCCCGGTATGGACGGCGTTGAAGCCATGAAGCAGATTAAATCCGTGGCAGCAGATATGCATAAGAGCATCGTGGTAATAGCACTTACTGCCAATGCGGTTTCCGGTGCGAGAGAGATGTTCATACAGGAGGGCTTTGACGGCTTCATTGCAAAGCCCATAAATATCGCTGACTTTGAACGCGTTTTGACAAGGGAACTTCCCAAATCAGTTGAAGATAAGGGAGGTCAGTCATTATGAAGAAAAACGGGCTTATAAGAAACATCATGGATGCCATAAGAGATCCTGAGAGAGATATCAAGGAGAGAATATATATAGCCCTTTCCTGCATTTCTGAGGTGACAGTACTGATCGCACTTATCGGCGATATTATTGAGCAGGAAAACCCTCATGAGATCGCCGTCATTGCAGGAACGCTGATATTTGTTCCGGTCATAATGATAATCTCTCTTAAGCTTAATAAGGTTTATGTGGCTACGAAAATTACAGTCCTTGGCCTGGTATTTATCATCCTTCCTTCGCTGTTTGTCTTTGGAGGCGGTGTAGAAGGCGGAGGCGTTCTGTGGATCATCTTCATATTTACTTATGCAGGTCTTGTCCTCACAGGTATGTGGAGAAGAGTGATATTTGTACTCATTGTAAGCATGTCCCTTGGCTGCTACATGCTTGAATACTATCACCCTGAGCTGGTTTATGAGCATTCAAAAAGTGTATTCCTGTTTGATTCGTACATGTCCATTGTACTTGTAGGTATCATCTGCTTTGCCATGACCTGGCTTCAGAATATGTTTTTCAAGGATGAAAATTCCCGTGCCAGAAAGTCTGCGGAAATGGCTGAGGAGCTTACAAAATCCCAGAACAGATTCTTTTCCAGCATGAGCCATGAAATCCGCACGCCCATCAATTCCATATTGGGATTAAATGAGCTGATACTTCGTGACCCTGATGCGACAGATGAGATAGTGCGTGATGCCAATGGAATCCAGGGCTCAGGCAAAATGCTCCTGTCCCTTATAAACGACATTCTGGACTTCTCCAAGATGGAAGCCGGAAATATGAGCATCGTTCCTGTGGACTACAAAATAGGTGACATGCTCTCTGAGATAGTTAATATGGTCTGGCTGAAAGCCCATGAAAAGGGCATCAAGCTGGGCGTCAGCGTTGATCCTTCAGTACCTACGGTTCTCTATGGTGATGAGATACGCATCAGGCAGATAATCATCAATCTTCTTAACAATGCGGTTAAATACACAGGTGCCGGTAGTGTCGACCTGCGCATTGAGAGTGAGCAGAAGAATGAAAAAACAGTGGCCCTTACCATTTCAGTTTCAGATACAGGTATGGGTATAAAGAAGGAAGTTATTCCCTATCTTTTCGATGCCTTTAAGAGAGTGGATGAAGAGAAGAACCGCTACATTGAAGGAACGGGACTTGGACTTTCCATAGTAAAGCAGCTTGTTGACCTTATGGGCGGAACCATCACCGTAAACAGTGTATACGGAGAGGGCTCAACCTTCACTGTTGTGTTAAACCAGGGTATTTCCGACGCCACACATATCGGCGAGCTCAATATTCACAACCAGAGTGCTGTAAACAGGACAATTTATACCAGCAGCTTCAGCGCACCTGAAGCAAGAATCCTCATCGTTGATGATAATGTTATGAATCTCGAGGTAGAGACCAAGCTTCTTGCAGATACCGATATGACGATCGATAAGGCTGTGAGCGGTAAGGAAGCCCTTGAGCTTGACTTAAAGCACAAATACGATGTCATACTGATGGATCATCTGATGCCTGAGATGGATGGTATACAGTGCCTTGAGAAGATAAGAAACCATGCAGGAGGACTTAATCTTGCAACACCTGTGGTGGTTCTTACTGCCAACGCAGGAAGCGATAATAAGGAGCTGTATAACCGTGCAGGCTTCGATGGTTACCTGGTAAAGCCGGTATCCGGTGAGGCTCTTGAAAAGCTGCTTATCAAGTTCATTCCGATAGAGAAGCTTGTTGTGGGCAGAAGCAAGGTTATGAACCTGAGAGAGGACATAAATACCGCTGCAGGCTATTCAGGAAAAGCTCCCGTAATAATCACATCTACAAGTATGTGTGACCTTCCGGGATCACTTCTTAAAAAATTGCACATTCCTATTTTGCCCTTCCAGATCAGGACAGAAGAGGGAGTATTTAAGGACGGCATTCAGATGGGAGCAGATGAGCTTATGCGCTACATAAGAAGCGGCAGAAATGCTACGTCAACACCACCTGATGAAGCGGCGTACACAGATTTCTTTGCAGCAGGATTAAAGAAGGCTCATCATCTTATCCACATATCACTTACTACCAGTATGAGTGATGAGTACAAGATAGCTTCGGAGGCCGCGAAGTCCTTTGATAACGTTACAGTAATCAATTCAGAGTGTCTCTCCTCAGCTACAGGCTTACTTGTTCTCATAGCCTGCAAGCTGATGCAGATGAAGGATAATGTAGAAGAGATAGTAGAAGAGCTTGAGCAGGTAAAAACCCGCTTAAAGTGCAGCTTCATCATGGATACTACTGAGTTCATGGCAAGAAAAGGTCTTGTGAGCTCCGGAATCGACAAGCTGGCAAGAAGTCTTAATTTACATCCGAGCGTTGTCATAAAGGGCAATAAGTATCGCGTGGGAAGCATCTGGATGGGCAACAGCAGGAAGGCCTATAAGGGATATATTGCAAGCGCATTTCCTGTTGATGTGATTCCTGATCCCGAGGTGTGTTTCATAACCTATGTGGATATACCCATGGATATTCTTATGTGGGTTAAGGAAGAGATAAGAAAATATGCTTACTTCGAAAATGTAGTGTTTAAGCAGGCATCAGCCGCTATTTCCTCAAACTGCGGTCCCGGATCCTTAGGAATTATCTACTTTGTAAAGACCAACAAGTCCTACAATCTCTCAAGCTTCTTTGAGAAGGAAAAGATTATCGAGGACGAAGAAGAGGAAGAGCTTCTTTTGGAAGAGGAGCAGGATACAGAAGAAGCTGATGAGGAAGAAAGCTCTGAGGAAGTAGCTGTAGAAGCAGTAGCAGCGGGGGCCCCTGGGCCCAAATGGTACGACGAAATAGAAGGAATTGAGGGCAATGCTGCAATTAAGAACAGCGGCTCAGAGGATGCCTTTAAATCAGTTCTTAAGATATTCTATGAGTCCATCGAGGATTATTCCAAGGAGCTGGAGGGCTATTTTGAAAACAGTAACTGGCCTTCCTACACCATTAAGATTCATGCCCTTAAGAGCTCCTGTAAGCTCATAGGCGCACTTAAGACCTCCAAGAAGGCTGAGAATCTTGAGATGGCAGGAAAAGCTGATGACATAGAATTTATCAAGGAACACCATGATGAATTCATGGAGGAGTACAAGGCCTATAAGGAAAAGCTCAGTAAGGTATTTGAGGAACCCAGGGATGAAACGGCGGGAAAGCGTAGTAAGCCTGTAGCGGATGCGTTCCTTCTGGGTATCGTCTACGACGGACTTAAGGAAGCAGCTGAAGCCATGGATTACAGCGCAGTTGAAGACATCATGAACGACATTAAGCGCTATGAAATTCCTGACGATGAAAAGGAAAAAATTGAAGCTCTGTCAGCCAGGGCGTCGCAGCTTGATTATGACGGAATCCTGGAGATATTAAAGTGATGATGGTGTAATGTGTATTAGAAGGGAAATTCTGCATGGAAACAGTAATCCGGATAAATGATGCGGTGAATAACTTTGCATGGGGAACCTTCGGCCTTTTCCTGCTTTTGGGAACAGGTCTTATCTGCACGGTCATTACGGGCTTTTTCCAGATCACACACGTTGTACACTGGGTGAAGAACACCTTCGGGATAATGAACGGAAAGGGCCGCATCATAAATGATGCAGGAGCCTTATCCCAGCGAAGGGCCTTCTGGACATCGTTATGCGCTACCATAGGTACCGGCAATATTGCGGGCGTTGCCACAGCTATATGCATGGGCGGCCCGGGAGCTGTATTCTGGATGTGGGTTGCGGCCTTTTTCGGAATGATGGTCAAGTACTCAGAGAACCTTCTTGGAATGTACTACAGGCGAAGAAACATAGAGGGTGCCTGGTCGGGCGGACCTATGTATTACCTTCAGGATGGCCTTGGCTCCATGAAGCATTGCAAAAGGCTAGGGAAAATTCTTGGAATTTTGTTCTGCGTTTTTACAGCGCTGGCGTCCTTTGGAATAGGTAATATGGCGCAGATAAATAAGATAACTTTAAATGTTGAGGCCGCCTTCCTGGCGGGGAAGGATACCGGAGAGTATATAGGAATTCCCAATGCTGAATGGGCAATAGGACTGGTTTTACTTGCTGCCACGGCTGTCATTATTCTTGGTGGCTATAGAAGAATGACAGCGGTTTCAGAGCTATTAGTGCCGTATATGTCCTTCTTTTATGCGGTGGGCTGCATCATTGTTATCATGATGAATATCAGAGGAATACCTGCTGTATTTGCAGCTATTTTCCGATTTGCACTTGGCCCTTCTGCAATAAAAGGAGGGGCAGCAGGATCAGCTGTGGCGCTGGCCTTAAACACTATTAAAAATGGCTGTAAGCGAGGCGTATTTTCAAACGAAGCAGGACTTGGCTCCTCAGTTATGGTTCACAGCACCAGCTGCGTAAGAGAGCCGGTTCATCAGGGACTCTGGGGCATAGCAGAGGTGTTCCTTGATACGATGGTTATATGCACGATCACGGCTGTTGTAATCCTTAATTCGGGATTCATAGACTTAGAGACAGGACTAGCAAAGGAAGGCGTAAATGATGCCACACTGGTGACACAGGCCTTTGGAGCACACTTTGGAAAACCGGGAGAGTGGTTTGTGGTTCTGGCGATTACCCTGTTTGCATTTACAACGGTGCTTGGCTGGTCTTACTATGGCGCGAAGGTTACGGAGTACCTGTTCGGGGTTACGATGGGTAAGCTATACAGATTTCTTTTTGTAGGACTTATACTTTTTGGTGCGGTTATGGAGTCCAATCTGGCATGGGATATTTCAGATACCTTCAACGGTCTTATGATGATTCCAAATCTCATTGGACTTGTAGCTCAAATACCCCTTATAATAAGATTAACAAAGAATTATACTGATAGAAAAATCAAAGGTAAAAATGTAGACGCTATTCTGTCCTATGACGCAGACATTCAGAAGGAAGCTCTAAGAGCTGTCCTTAAGGGTGCAGATTAACTCGTGGTGATGGAGGAAGGTGCATAAATGGAAAAGATAACAGCTATGCTTATCAGTGATAAGGAAAGTATAATTGTTCGAAGCATTGAGATGAAGCTGACTGAGATGAAATTCCATTCAGTTATCACAAAGGCTAAGATCGAACGTATAGAAGCGCACAGGAATGATGCGGATCTTTTCATTATCTATCTGCCTGATGAAATATCCGATGACCTTATGAAGTCATTGGTTTATCTTGCTGATTATTCACTGGATAGCGGTAAACCGATCGTTCTCATCGGTGAAGTTGAGATGAAAGGAATACTTGTTTCAAGGCTGAAAAAGCTGGGTGAGTATCTCATCTGGTTTGACAGACCGCTGGATATAGAGGACTTCGGATTCATGGTCAAAAGGGCTATGGAAAAGAACAAGAAGCAGGCTGTCATGAAGCGAATCCTGATAGTGGACGACGATCCCAATTATGCCAAGATGGTAGCAGAGTGGCTTAAGGACTCCTACAGAGTAGATATCGTGGCATCAGGTGCACAGAGCCTTACCTTCCTTACCAAAAACAAGGTTGACCTTATTCTCCTTGACTACGAGATGCCGATCGTTGACGGGCCCCAGGTGCTGCAGATGCTAAGAGAGGATCAGACAACAGCCTCAATCCCCGTAATCTTCCTTACGGGAGTTGATAAGAAGGAGAGCGTAGCTAAGGTTATAAAGCTTAAACCTCAGGGGTACGTTCTGAAGTCAGCGACCAAGTCAGACCTTCTTGTTACCATAAGAGAATTTTTCAATAAGTAAAAAATGTTTTGTTTTAAAACATCATATTGATATAAAAGCATTAAAATTGGTATAATAAGTACAAGATATTGCATTTTGATTATCTATTTGTGATTGAAAAGGTTTGGAGTAGTATATGAAAACAGTAACGATAGATTTCACTAACAATGTACTTAAGATTATGGCCAAGAAATATGCGGATACACGTGAGTTTGAGGGATTAAGGAAGGAAACTCTGGCATCGTTTTTCCCGGAAAAGAAGTTTATGGAAGATTATAATTCATATACATGGGATTTTGATGCGGATATTTTCATAGTTAATCAGGATAAACGCAAAATTGTGGCAGAATCCGGAGATATCCGGTATTTTCCGGAACTAATTATTCCGATGCCGAATCTATCAAGAAAATATAAGGACTTTATGAATATAGTGATGACAGTCTAAAATGGCTGTCATCTTTTTGTTTGCAAGGGCATGCCGCTTACGCGGTGGCTGGTGGATTACCTCGGGCTCAGAATCTAGGAACAATCAGATCCTGCCGGGAATTTTGGAGATTTTTAGGATGGTTTTGAGCTTATTCGGGATTTTCTGAGGGAGCGTTTTGAACTTTCTGAGTAGAAGTTACGTCTGTATCTGTGAAATGTGAAAGTTGGGCTAAAGGTAAGGCTTTTTGGAAATATGTGGTGAGTCAATCATGGTGAGAGATGGATAATAGGTGTAATGAATTTTGAATTAGAAATCTGCTGTTACGTCGATGATTGGCAAAAGAAATAATTGGTGAATCCGCAAAACAAAGTTGATAAGTCAGGAGCATAAAATATATAAAACAGGTGTAAATATATTTTTGATATGTACACCAGGAGGCAAGATAATGCAAGGGTTGGTGTAAAGGGTATTCGATGAAGAGCTTTTTCTTACACCAGGGGCAATATAAAAGGGAGAACAGGTGTAATTGATATCGATAACAAGAGCCATAGTTGCGCCGGGAGCGGCATAAATAGAATACCGGTGCAACGATTTTTGTAGTTTAGACCTGTAGTTACAACAGAGGAATAAATAATGGAAAAGGAAGTAATGATTTCTGCTTCTCATTTAAAGAAGAGTTTTCGTATAGGCTGGAATAAGCAAAGCTGTGTAATTAAAGATGTAAGTCTGGATATTAATAAGGGTGAGACTCTGGCCCTGGTAGGCGAATCAGGCTGTGGGAAGAGTACCCTTGCAAGACTTCTTCTTAGAATGCTTAAGGCTGATGAGGGAACCATATTATTTGAGAACAGGGAGATATCAGGTCTATCCGAGAAAAATTTTAGGTCCTACAGAAGGGAGATGCAGATGGTGTTTCAGGATCCTGCATCGTCACTTGATCCCAGAATGAAGGTAAGGGATATCATAGCAGAGCCCCTTAAAGCGTGGCATGTTTACAACTCCCGCAAGGAGCTTGAGGAGAGAGTATTGGAGCTTGTGGACATGGTGGAGCTGCGGACTGACTGCCTTGACCGCTATCCGCATCAGTTTTCGGGAGGACAGCGTCAGAGAATCGGGATAGCAAGGGCGATAGCCTTAAATCCTAAGCTTCTTGTCTGCGATGAATCCGTATCTGCGCTGGATGTCTGTGTGCAGGCACAGATATTGAATCTTCTTAAGACATTAAAAAAACAGATGGGGCTCACCTGTCTTTTTATCAGTCATGATCTGTCTGTTGTCAGCTTTATTGCTGACAGAGTATGTGTAATGAAAGATGGCAGAATCTGTGAAACAGCGCCTGCCGCTGAGCTTTATGCCAATCCTCAGAATGAATATACGAAATATCTGTTGTCGTCTGTGCCGCAGATTATACGACCTTAAGCTCCCTACTTATATGTGTGCTGACTTGGTTCAAGACCAAGCTCTGTAACCAGCTCGGAACTATCGGTAAGTCCGATATAGTATGCGGTCAGCTCACTTACTTCATTATTGATTCTGTCATACAGATATCTGGTTGATCTTAAGTCAGAACAGCAATACATGAGCTCGTTAGGCATATTGTTTTCGAAATATTTTACCGCTGTCTTATCAATTCCATAGGTATCATCGGTTGTATACAGATCAGGTGCTCCAAAGGTATGCAGTATCTCGTGAGCATAAACCGCAGGGCAGTTTGCTTCCGTATCATCTATTGTGAAAAGGTATACGATCTCATAGGGATAGGGCATACCCTCATACCAGTCTCTGGTACTTGTGATGTTGCGATTATTCCAGTCGGTGTTAGTTATAACGAAATAAATCACATTGTCAGCATCATACTTGTCCTGAAGAGCATATGTATCAATGTTCTTATCTATATATTTCCATACACGGTAAGCGCGGGATTCTGCATCAGACATATCACAGTTTAAGCTTACGCTGTAGAACAGATCAGGGTTTTCATGAAAATCCGTTATGAATTCTGCTTCCTTTCCATAGCTTTCTGCTACATCTTCAATATAGTCGCCTGCTATCTGCATATAACGGTTTACTTTATTAACAGTATTCTGATCTATCTTAGAATCAAAATCCCAGGAATAGGTGTCATCATCACAAAAAATGCTTACAACTATGGTTCTGCCCACCGGCGTATTGGCAGTACCGAGAGGGTATAACTGGTTGGTCATTTCTGCAGTCTGAGTCCTTAAAGACTGTGTGATAAACGTAAGTAAATGTATTAAAAAGATTAAAAATGTTTTTATGATTCGCATTACTAGAATTTAACGTATCAGCAAATAAAAATCAATCCGTTTTAGTATCCGTTTTAGTACATCCGTTTTGATGAACATAATTTAGAAAAAATTTAGATTATTCAACGTTAATATTTATTGTTAGCAAATTAAATAAACTTATAATTATATTGAGGCATTATTCATAATTTACCGGGAGGAAACTCAGTAATGAAAAAGACATCAGAAGAGGCGCTGCTTACAAAGCTATACTTCAGACTGCTGTCTTATCAGGTTCTTTTGCTAATTATTAACGCTCTTACAGGCATAGTTGATAGCCTTTTTGCCAGCAACTTTATAGGAAAAGTTGCCATGAGTGCTATCGGTTATTATTCGCCGCTTAATCACTTTTTATTTGCAGTCAGCATAACTCTTGTCAGTGGTTCACAGCTTCTAGTGGGTGAGGCTATGGGCAAAAACGACATGGATTCAGTTAACAAGTTTTTCTCCACGGATGTCATTGCCGCGGTAGTGATTGGAATTACCACATCAATCATTCTTGCACTGTGCGCACTTACCAATTTCACGCAGCTTTTCATCCCTGATCAGCCAGAACGAAGTGCCATGAATCTGTACCTTATAGGTCAGGCCTTCGGAATCCCGGCTCTTGTTCTGGGGCAGCAGTTCTTTGCTTTTCTTTCACTTGAAAACCAGACTAAACGTACCATGGTAGCCAGCTTTATATGTATCATTACCAACACCGTGATGGATGGCATTTTGGTAGTAGGTATGAAGCTTGGAACGCTGGGGCTCGGGCTTGGAACAGCTCTTGGTATGTGGGGCTTTCTTATTACTATGGGACTGTTTTATTTGTCGGGGAAATCGGAGATGAAATTCCTGGGCAAAGTCTTTTCATTCAGTGATTCAATCCATATCATTAAGCGTGGCTATCCCGGGGCGTTGTCGAGATTTGTGGAAATGTTCAGGTGTTTTATCATAAACGCTCTTATATTGACCTATGTGGGAAGCGTTGGACTGTCAGCCTTTGCTGCTGTTAATTCAGTAATGGCTGTTTTTTGGCCACTTCCATATGGAATGCTTGCGGTAACGCGTATGCTGTTTGGAATTACCATAGGTGAACAGGATCGCAGATCCCTGCAGAATATAAATCGGATAGTTCTGGTTAAGTGCACTATTTTTCAGGTCTTAGTAGCAATGCTTATAGTCGCACTTGGAACACCGCTTACTCAGATGTTTTACCGTGATATGAGTGACCCCGTTTATAACATGACACTTATGGGTTTTAGGATATTGCCGCTATGTATGGGATTTTCCGTGTGGTGTCTGCATTTTGGCTGTTACGGTCAGACCATGCAGAAGAAGGGCCTGTCACATGTACTGCCTATTATGGATGGAGCGGTCTTCGTGATTGCGTGCTCAATATTACTTATCCCGATAATGAAAATGAACGGTCTTTATGTAGCAAATGTTCTTAATGGCGTTTTGTGCTGCTCGTTTATAGTTATATACGCGGCGGCATGTCTTAGGCGCCTTCCGAGGAACCTGGATGAACTATTGGTTATTCCCGATGAATTTGGCGTTTCGGATGACGAGCGAATAGATATCAGTATTACGCAGATTGAAGAAGTGACCGCTATTTCAGAGCAGGTTGTGGATTTTTGCAGAAAGAAAAATATTGATGAAAAGAGAGCTTTTTATGCCGGACTTGCCCTTGAGGAAATGGCAGGAAACGTTGTGGAGCATGGATTTACCAAGGACACCGAAAAGCATTCAATCGATATACGCGTAGTGCATAAAAACAATGATATTATCCTTAGAATAAAGGATAATTGCAGAGCTTTTAATCCATTGGAAAGAACTACGATTCTTCAAACAGATGAAATTACAAAGAATGTGGGAATAAGACTTGTAAACAAAATCGCTAAAGAGATGAATTATCAGAGTCTGCTGGGACTCAATGTTCTTACAATAAAGATATAATTCCAAGGAGACAATGACGCTATATGTTCATAAATGAAGAGAGCCAAGCTTACTGCTTGGGGAATGGCAATCTGCTTTTTGCTGGTCCATATTCTTATGATCAACATTTCGCATGAATCAGCCTAATCCAGGAACTGTATCAATCTGTTTTGGAAATCATGGTAGTAGGGCTTCTCGATATAAGCAACATGAGAAGCGCCTTCGATTACTTCCAGTACAGAGTCACCTGGCAGCTCATCAAGGCACGCGCTTATTCTGTCATAGTTAAGATATGGATCGCAGTCTCCGCATATAACAAGTGTGGGGACTGTTATTTTTGAAAGGTCTATAAGTGACTGTGATTTATCAACACAGATATCTCGCCTGCCACCGTTGGGGCTGGTCTCTTTATCATAGTGCCAGGAGCTTGAACAAAAGAGCTCAATGACAACAGGATCTGTAACTTCGTAATTAATGGTACCATCCTCATTTTTTTGAAAATCATCAGCAGCATGTTCCCAGCTGTTATGATGGAAGGGCTCAGTTATTTCATATTTACCAACGCCGGAGAGTATCGGTGCATACAAAACAAGCTTTTCTATATGCTCAGGATGAGTAGTCACAAAACGGCCGGTTGTCACGGTTCCCCAGCTCCATCCGAGAAGGTCTATCTTATTTTGTCCTGACACTTCACATATCTTTTCTACTGCAGCATTGATATCTTCTGCTGCGTAATCCGAATCAGGAAGGAAGCCATCAGACACTTCTCCCGATTGTCCAAAGCCTGCTATATCAAGGCGCCATACAGCATATCCTTTTCGTGCAAGAAAACGCACAAGACTGTAATCTTCATAATCAATATCAAATTCGTGGGATGAATAGGTGACGCCGTGAATTAGAAGAATATTCTTATTGGCTTTTGTGCTTTCTGAAGTCATACAATCCAGATGCAGGGCGATACCGTTTCTTTCAAGCGGAACTTCTTTATAGCTATATTCCACAGCAGCTTCAGGAGTTTTAGTGCCAGCACTGTTTTTGTTAGTAATTCCGCAGCCTGCAACCGCTGTGATACATAAAAATAGCATCACTATAAAAATCGATATTTTTCCGATATTCTTATTGTTTTCAAATTTGGACTTATATGTTCTCATATTATGCTCCTTCAAAAATAATTATAAAGTTATTTGGTTTGCGAACAATGCGGATTAACGGTGAATAATCTAAAATTTTTCTAAATTTAGTTATGATGAAGTCAGGAGATTATGGTTATTTAAGAAAAACTTTAGAAAATGTGACACTATTTATGATGCAGTCTGTCTTATAATAATTTGAGTAAGACAATTCCTTGGTGAGAGGAGGATATCATGAGTAGATTTGACAAAAGATTTTTAGCATTGTTTTGTGGAATACTGATAACGGTAGCAGGCTGTGGTAATTCAGAGCCTCTCGTTGGAAGTGATGCAGTACCTGAAGCGGAAGTCGAAACGACAGAGGTTGTTGATGGCGAAACTGCAAAAGCATCCTCCGTTGCTGATGCGTCGGAGAAGCTTCCTGTTTATGAATATCCTGACAAGACGTCGCTTCTCTATGAAGTGAATAAATATCTTATAGAAAATGTTGCGACTAATTATGAACCTGCAGATGTCAGCATACCTGTTATCACTATAACTACTACAGATGACAGCAACCCGGATGACATTGTTGTATACGGTGATTTCTATATTGATAATTACAATCTCAACGTAAATATTCTTGAGTGTGAATCAGGTGGTGATTATCCCGGAGCAATGCACCTTAAGAAGACTGACACAGGCTATGAAGTTACTTCCTTTGATGTATGCAAGGATGGTAGCAGCTTCGATTCCAGTGCTAAGGAGATTTTCGGAGAGCATTACGACGATTTCATGAAGGTGTTCCAGACAATACAGGGAACAAGCAGAGAGGAACAGAGAAAGCAGATTATTTCCGAGTATGTTAAGACAAATAATCTCTCAATCACTGCTTTCCAGGACTACGGATGGGATCCGGTTATGCTGGATTAAATAAGATATTATTTGTGGCTTTAGTAAAGTCCGCTCATATAAAATAATATGTGACAAAAAAGGCAAAACAGGTAGCAAAAAACTGTCTGTTTTGCTCTTTTTTTATTGAATAGGAAATTCCTATTCAATAAAAAAGCACTCCGTGGGATGCACACTCGCGCGAATGGAAGATGTTGCATTCTGCAACCGCGCTCGGTGCGAGAGTTTTGCAAGCAAAACTCTATTTTATGGAAATTTAAGTTTGGTGATACGACTTTATTTCCACTTAATATTGTTATTAAAAATTTCAGAATATGTTACATTTAGTGACATTTTTTTTCAAAGCACCTCACGTATAATATTTTTAGAAAACTAAGTCAGGAACAACCTCCTATCACCAGAGAGGCGACCTCGGCAATGATGTTATCCGTGATCTGATGGCTGTTACACCTGAGGCAACTGGTACAAAATATTAAAGAATGAAGAAAACTTCCGGACGAAATAAATACATATTAGTTCAGTATGGAAACTTGTTTGTTATGGCCTTTGCTGTCATGGCTGTTGTGGTGGCAGTTCTTGCCCTGCGTGGCTTTAGACAGCAGGCCAGAATAAGCGAGAGTGAAACTGCGTATTCACAGGCGCAGCAGACAGAGGAATACATCGAGACCTTTAAGGCGTATCCATTCCTTTTGGAATATTGGCATGAGCATAAGGATGAGCTGTCGGAAAGTGACGATGTGATGCTGGAATTCATGAAAAATCCTGCAGCCATGTTTGAAGAATTCAAAGTGTCTTCTATATATGATTTCACTATGGAAGACGTAGAGAACATGGATGATGGACAAAAGCGTAAGATAGCATTACTCAGTTACTGGATAGCGGTTGATCACTTTACGTTCATCAATGATACGGAGAAGGATACCCTCGATGGTCCAATGCTTACTACGGCCAATGAAGACCGGGAATACTGCGTGCTTATCAACACCTCTGAGAATCCGATTCCTACAGGGGATAATCTGATCTTTAAGCAGGCTCAGAAGATTTATAATCCTGAGAAGGAAATAGAGGATGTTGATGACAGTATTTTCTATATTGAAGATAATGAGGGCGGATATTTTACAGGAGTGCTCTATCCTGTGAAATATGAGGATAAGCTGATAGGACTTATAATCATTGAGCTCCGGGAGGCTTATCTTAAGGAAACCAGTTTTAACTACACCAATACTCTGCTTATAATAATTGTCTTTTTGTCATTTTGTATGTGCGGATTTTTGCTGGAAAAAACCAATCGTGCTGTCATTAAGCCGATTACTCAGATCCAGCAGGGACTTAGAGAATACACCAATAATCTGAATTCTCTTACAGTGATCAGCAAGATGAGAAGCATAAAGAGCAATAATGAGATAGGAAGACTTGCCGATGATATAGCTGCTCTTGCCGAAAGGGTTGCTAAATACGAGGAAGAGAAAAGTGCACATATTGCAGAACAGACAAAGATAAAGGCTGAGTTAAATGTAGCTAACAATATCCAGCGCAAAATGCTACCGGACAGCTTCCCTGACAGGGACAGCGAGAAGAGATTTGATATCTATGGAATCTTAGCTCCCGTAAAGGAGATTGGAGGAGATATATACGATTTCTTCTTTGTTGATGATGACCATCTGGTGCTTATTGCAGCTGATATTACAGGTAATGGCATTCCTTCCGCACTTTTCATGATGGAAGCAAGGACGCTGATTAAGCTCAAGGCAGAGGAGGGTAAAACTCCTTCACAGATTCTTACTGAGGCCAATGACTGGATAATCGGACAGAATGAGGACAATATGATCATTTCACTCTGGATGATGAAAATCGAGCTTTCGACAGGAAGAGCTCTTGAAGCCAATGCAGGTTATGAGAATCCGGCCTATGCCCAGGGCGGTGGCAAATTCGAATTTATAAAGAATAAGCATTCAGTGGTTCTTGGAGCGGTTGATGGAGCAACATTTAAAGAGACGGAATGGAAGCTTGAGCCTGGAGATAAACTGTTTGTTTTCTCAGATGGTGTTATTGATGCGACCAATCATCACAGGCAGTTCTTTGGAGCAGAGAAGCTTCTTGAAACACTAAATGAGGTCAATGACCTTGATCAAAAGGAAATTCTGGAGCATGTAAAGGGTGGTATAGATAAGTTTATCGGGAAGGTTCCGTTATTTGACGATCTTACAATGATGGGGATTACATATTGGGGTTCGAGCGATGCAAAAAAAGAGTAAAGGAGAGATACAATATGAAGAGATTTTACAAATGTTGTTTTTCGCTTTTTTGCGGAGCACTTATAACGGTTACCGGCTGTGGGAGCAGGGCACAGGCTTTGGCAGCTAATGATGTAATGCCTGAAAGGACTGCAGTGATCAGTGAGGATCTGGTTGCAAAGGCAGCTACCCCCGAAAAGAAATCCACCGTTGCACTTCCTGCTTACGAGTATCCTGAGAAGGATTCCGTTCTTTATGCGGTAAGTAATTACCTTATAGATAAGCTTGGAAGTCAGTATGAGAAGGCTGATGTATGCATCCCTGTTATTTATGACATTTTCATCGATGAGAGTAATAGTGATGATATCCGTGTTGGTGGAGATTTCTGGATATTTAATTACAATCTTAAGGATGACACATTGGAGACTGATTCCTGCGGAAACTATCCCGGACTGATTCATCTGAAGAAGTCAGGTAGTGACTATGAGGTTACAAATTTTGAGATACTTGAGGAAGACGAAGAATTTGACGCTAAAGTAAAGGGAATATTCGGAGATTACTACGAAGCCTTTATGTCAATCTATTCAGATGCAGATGGCAGAGAGGAAATCAGAAGACAGGTTATCGCCGAATATGTATTCAGTAATGAGCTTCCTATAACCCAGTATCAGGATTATGGCTGGGATCCGATTCTGCTTGGCGATACCGGAGGTCGTGAGGAATTTGAGAAGCTTTTGACCGAAAGAGAGAAACATCCCGTATTGGAGTTTACAGCTATTAAGTAATTACTTGCATTAGAAGAACGTATTCTTTCGAAAACCTTGAAAACACTAGTTCTGGAAGTTTCAATATCTATTTTTTACAAGAATAATCAGATTTTTTTGACACTTATCACCAAAAAAGGCTTAAATACGGAAAAATTCGACACTATTTGCTAAAAAAGGCTTGTTTTTCAGCATTTTGGGTGCTAGTATAGTCAATGTAGTTAAATTTTCTTATTATTGGAGGAAAAATAATATGAACAAGACAGAATTAGTAGAAGCAATTGCAAAGGAGACAGGTCTTTCTAAGAAGGATTCTGAGAAGGCTGTAAAGGCTTTCGTTGACGTTGTTTCAAAGCAGCTTAAGAAGAAGGATAAGGTTCAGCTTGTTGGCTTTGGTACATTCGAGACCACAAAGAGAGCAGCAAGAACAGGTAAGAACCCTCAGACTGGCGAGAGCATCAAGATTCCCGCTTCTGTAGCTCCTAAGTTCAAGGCTGGTAAGGCTCTTAAGGATCTTGTTAATAAGAAATAATTAAAACTTCAAATAGAAAGCCGGTAGTCAGATGACTACCGGTTTTTTATTATAAAAAAAATTTTTATTTTTTATGTCGCCTTTTTTGTCTTTGATTCGTATTAATATATAGAGAACAGGAGGTGAAAGTAAATGGGATGAAAGAAATAGAAGAGATTTTTAAAAATGCAACATTTACCGATGAATCGCATAAAGCCCGCTTGCGAGCCCAGCTGTTCAGTGAAAATATAGTAGCGTATAACACTTATGGAGGTGGAAAAATGTCTGACGAGAAGAAATTACAGGATGCAAACTTAGCAAATGAGCTTTCTGATGATGATCTTGATAATGCAGCCGGTGGATTGGCTTTTGGTGTAATAGCAAGTGAACTTGTTATGAGATCAAAAACTCCTGTTTTAGCACAGGATTGTGTTTTAAGACCTGAACAGCTTAAACAGAATACACTTTCCGGAGGCCCTCAGAGAAGACCTAACGATACTACAATTTGCTAAATTTAATTGAATAAATGACAATATAAAGTAGAAACCTTGCATATTTCCCAGTAAATATGCAGGGTTTTATTTTTTTTATGAAATATTCTTACATAGTTTATAAACGGAAAATCGTCATACTGTACAATAAAAGTGGTATATCGTGTCGAAGGAGGATGACTTATGGAAGATAATAAGATTTTCAGAGAAAAAAGTATAGAACGTGTATCTTCTCCTGAACAGTTAAACGATTACATCCAGGTTACTACGCCTTCGATCTGGATTATTTTGCTTGCGGTTATAGTACTTTTAACCGGAACTCTCATCTGGGGAATTTTTGGTGAGATCCATGTTAATACCGAAGCTGGCGAAAAGACTGTTGCTCCTATTACGTGCATTCTCAATTGAGAAAGGAATTTCGTATGAGCATGGGCAGTAATAAAAAAATTAAAATGCCTGTAGAGAAGGGGGTTGCAAAGGTTCCGGTGGTGATGCAGATGGAAGCACTGGAATGCGGCGCAGCCAGCCTTGCTATGATCATGGCATTTTATGATAAATGGATTCCGCTGGAGCAGGTACGAGAGGACTGCGGCGTATCCCGTGATGGCTCGAAGGCCGGCAATATTGCAAGGGCTGCCAGAGCTCATGGGTTTAATGCCAAGGGCTATCGCTTTGAGATAGAGACTCTTAGGGAAAACGCCACCTTTCCCTGCATTGTTCACTGGAATTTTAACCATTTCATAGTTCTTAAGGGCTTTAAGAACGGAAAAGTATATATTAACGATCCTGCAAGAGGTGATGTGGTCCTTACAGACGAGGAGTTTGATGAGGGCTTTACCGGCGTTACGATTCTTTTTTCTCCCGGAGAAGGGTTCGAGCCATCCGGTGAGAAGAAGAGCATGATAGAGTTTGCAAAAAAGAGACTCGAGGGAACGGGGGTAGCCTTTGCATTTGTAGCAATTACCACATGTACGGCATCGCTTTGTCTTCTTATTGGTGCCGGATTAGCAAGGTTCTTCATGGATTATATGCTTCCGGGCACTAATCCGGGGCTTGTAAATGTGTTCTTGCTTTTTTTATCTGTGATCACAATGGTCCACATAGTTGTGCTGTGGATTTGCGCCATTTATTCCCTTCGCATCAGCGGTAAGTTTGATGCGGTAGGGAATGCCACTTATTTCTGGCATGTACTTAGGCTTCCGATGAAGTTCTTTTCACAGAGAATGGCCGGTGACATAGAGCAGAGACGTCTTACAAATGCGGTCATAGCGGATGTTCTTGTTAACACCTTTGCTCCGCTCCTTATAAATGCCGCGATGCTTGTGTTCTACCTTCTGTTCATGATCAATTATTCGGTGGTCATGACTCTCGTAGGAGTGAGTGCGGTTTTCATAAATCTGTTTCTGTCGCACCTTATCAGTGCCAGGAGAGTGAACATAACCCGCGTACAGATGCGTGATATGGCAAAGCTCTATTCAACCACTGTATCCGGAATTGAGATGATAGAGACCATTAAGAGCAGCGGCGCAGAGAACGGCTTTTTCAGAAAATGGGCAGGCTATCAGGCCAGTGTGAATGCGCAGAATGTTAAGCTTTCAAAGCTGAATGCCTACTTTGGAAATGTGCCTTTTATTATCATGACGCTGACCAATAATCTGATCCTTATAATGGGCGTTTACATGGTCATGACTGGAAGATTTACAGCAGGTACAGTGCTTGGATTCCAGGGACTTTTTGCACAGTTCCTTGTTCCCGTGGAGTCATTTATAAATGCCGGTCAGAGTCTTCAGGAGATGCGTACCGAGATGGAGCGTATCGATGATGTTATGGAATATCCACTGGATCCTTCGGTTGTTAAGGAAAAGGTGGATGACACTATTGATGCATCAAAGGGTAAGCTCTCCGGCAGGCTTTCAATGAAGGGCGTTACCTTTGGCTATTCAGGTTTGATGCCACCGCTTATTCAGGACTTTAATCTGGAGCTTTATCCCGGGAAAAGCGTTGCATTTGTGGGTGGCTCCGGCTGCGGAAAGAGTACCTTGAGTAAGCTTATTTCAGGACTGTATCAGCCCTGGGAAGGTGAGATATTATTTGACGGCGTTCCCGCTGAAAAGATAGACAGAAGCGTTTTTACATCCTCAGTAGCTGTCGTTAATCAGGAGGTAATCCTGTTCGAGGATACGATCGCCAACAATATCAAGATGTGGGATCAGTCCATAGAAGATTTCGAGATGATCCTTGCTGCCAGAGATGCCCAGATCCATGAGGACATCATGCAAAGGGACGGCGGCTATCAGTATAAGATGACGGAGGGTGGCCGGAACTTTTCAGGAGGTCAGCGTCAGAGAATAGAGATAACGAGGATTCTTGCTCAGGATCCGACGCTTATCATTATGGATGAAGCAACCAGTGCCCTTGATGCACAGACGGAATACAGCGTTGTAAAGGCGATCAAGGACAGAGGAATTACAAGTGTGGTAGTTGCCCACAGGCTTTCTACCATAAGGGACTGCGACGAGATCATAGTGCTTGATCACGGAATGGTTGTAGAACGTGGAACACACAGTGAACTGATGGCGAAGAATGGTTTGTATACTCAGCTTGTTACCAGTGAGTAATCGGGGAGCTTTTATATGAGCTGGTTTGATGAACAAATCAAAATACGTGAAAACGCCGACATGGAGGCCTTCGAGGATTCATGTCTTAGAATAGCGGGTTCCGTTATGGGAAAAAGCCTGACCGCAGCTCTCCATGATGAGAGGCAGCAGGCTAAGGACGCTGTCGGTGAGGTGCTTAAATACTACCATGTGGCAGAAAGAGAGATTCCCGAAAAGCTCACTTCTCTTGAGGATATTCTGGAATATCTACTGCGACCAAATGGAATGATGATAAGGGAAGTGACTCTTAGAGAAGGCTGGAGAAAGGATGCCTCCGGTGCCATGCTCACCACCCTAAAGGGCAGTAATACGCCCCTTGCGCTCATCCCGGCAGGTATGTCCGGCTATAAATACAGAGATGCCGAGACGGGAAAATATGTAAGGGTTACGGCAGCAAGGGAGAAGCAGATAGCCACTGATGCTATAGCTTTTTATAAGCCCTTCCCCATGAGGAAGCTGGGGATGAGAGATGTGATCTCTTATATTTGGGCAAATATTGATAAGGGAAGTCTGTACGCATATTTAGGGATTTTTACCCTTATAGCTCTGCTTGGACTTATTGTTCCTTATATTACAAAGAGCATGTTCGCAGACGTTGCTGTGTCAGGAAACATGGTAGCTCTTATAGCAATTTCGATATTTATGATAAGCGTATCTCTTGGAAGAATGCTGTTTGGAACGATTCGTGATCTTTTCCTTGAGAGGATTGCACTTAAGCTTGATCAGACCGTTGAAGCTGCCACCATGATGAGAATTCTTGCACTTCCTACGAGGTTCTTTGGGAACTATGCATCGGGTGATCTTAGCACAAGAATAAACTACATGAACCTCCTTGTTACGCAGCTTATTAATATAGGACTTTCAACAGGACTGACGGTGCTTTTGTCCTTTATATACATAATTCAGATATTTACCTTTACGCCAACGCTGGCTGTTCCGGCGCTCACCGTTACGCTTCTTATCATCATAGTTACGGCTATGGCGGTTGTTGTAAGCACAGGCATAAACCGCGTTCAGATGGAGCTTGCTGCCAAGGAGAGCGGTCTTGCGTATGCGCTTATTGCAGGTATTGAGAAGATTAAGCTTTCGGGTGCTGAGAGACGTGCCTTTGCAAAGTGGGGCAGAGCGTACTCCGAGCAGGCTGTTTATAAATATGATCCGCCGCTTTTCGTAAAGACAAGCTCAGTTCTGATAACGGCGATTTCTCTTATCGGAACTGTGATCATATACATGATAGCCATAAAAACTCAGGTCAGTATCCCTGAGTACTATGCCTTTAACTCAGCCTTTGGAATGGTGAGTGCTTCCTTTGCAACCTTCTCCGTTATGGTTACATGTGTTGCTCAGATAAAGCCTATTCTGGAGATGGTAAGGCCTATCATGGAGACTGTTCCCGAGGTCGCAGAGGATAAGCCTGTTATAGAAAGGCTAACCGGAGCAGTTGAGGTTAATAACGTAACCTTCAGATATGATGAGGACGGACCGCCTGTACTTGATAACCTTAACCTTAAGATCAAGCCGGGTCAGTACGTTGCGATCACTGGGAAAACCGGCTGCGGAAAGTCAACGCTTATGCGTATTCTGCTTGGCTTTGAGACTCCTCAGCGAGGTGCCATTTATTACGACGGCAAGGATATAAAGAGTATCGACCTTAAATCCCTCAGAAGCAGGATCGGAACTGTTATGCAGAACGGTTCACTTTTCATGGGAGATATTTATGCAAATATAGTTATCTCCAATCCTGAGCTTACTCTGGATGATGCCTGGGAAGCGGCTGAGCTTGCCGGGATGGCAGATGATATAAGACGCATGCCAATGGGCATGTTTACGATGATAGCAGAAGGCGCCGGCGGAATATCAGGCGGTCAGAAGCAGCGACTTATGATAGCAAGAGCTATCGCACCAAAGCCTAAGATTCTGATGTTTGATGAGGCTACAAGTGCCCTTGATAACATCACTCAGAAGCAGGTGTCGGATTCCCTTGAGACACTTAAGTGTACAAGGATTGTTATCGCTCACAGACTTTCAACCATTAAGAACTGCGACAGGATTATCGTGCTTGATGGCGGAAAGATTATTGAAGATGGAACCTATGACGAACTTATGAAGCTGAACGGATCTTTTGCGGAGCTTGTTAAGAGGCAGCAGGTAGAAACAGATGAAGGATAAAATGCCATTTGAAGAAGTTTATAGTTCTTGCTACGACAGGGTATATAAGAGTGTGTACATGCGCATTCTTGACCGGGAGAGCACTGAGGATATCGTACAGGACGTATTTATCAAGGCTATGAATGCCTATGACACTTACGATCCTGAGAAGGCCTCGGTATTCACCTGGATTTCCAGGATTGCGACTAATACTCTTACGGACTTTTTCAGGAAGGATAAATCGGACAAGTTAGTTTCATACGATGTATATTTAGAGAACGGCTTTGACCCCGGGGCAGAGGATCCGGAGCTCGACAGACTGTCAGATGATTACAGCAAAGAGGCGTATATCATACTTAAAGCGCTGACGGACGAGGAACGAGAGCTGTTAATGCTCAGGTTTGGTATGGAGCTCTCCTACGGTGAAATTGCAGAGCGCATCGGATCAAATGAAAAGGCAGTCGCCAAGCGCATGCAAAGACTTCTGACAAAATGCAAAGAAATGAGGGATAAGGGATGAGCGCAGGCAATAAAACTTCAAAGGATTTATTGAGTAAGCTTTTCTTTAATATGCTTCCTGTTCAGATTCTGATATTTGCCATGGGATCCATAAATTCCATCGTTGACGGTGCCATGGCAGGAAGATTTATCGATGCAGCATCTGTCGGAGTTATTGGACTGTTCTATTCCGTGGTTCGGCTTATTTTGGCGATAAGCTCAGTATTCTTAGGAGGAACCTCAGTACTGTGCGGAAGATATATGGGAAAAGGCGAGATGGATAATACGGAAGGTGTTTTTTCATTAAACCTGACCATTACTGTAATAACAGGTCTTGTCTTCACGGGCGTATGTCTTGGAGCTCCTTCTCTTGTCGCGGATATTCTTGGCTCAAGCGAGGAACTTAAGCCCAGTCTGATGACATATATTGTCGGTTATTCCTTCGGTGTTCTTCCAATGCTGCTTTCTGACCAGTTGGCATCATTTCTTCAGCTGGAGAGACAGAACTGGATCGGATATATCGGAGTAGCCGGAATGATAATCTCAAACGTTACTCTTGATGTACTTTTGGTAGCTGTTTTTAAGCTTGGAGTCTGGGGCCTTGCCCTTGCTACCTCCATCAGTAATACAATCTATCTGCTTATTCTTTTACCTTATTATTTTACTTCCAAAGCGCAGCTTCACTACAGCTTTAAAAAGGCTAAGTGGAGTGATCTTGGGAGCCTTATCGGTATAGGCTTTCCCGGCGCGCTTCTTATATTCTGTCTGTCCTTTAGAGGAATTGTCATAAACAGAATCCTTCTTAAATATTCAGGTAATGACGGACTTTCTGCCATGGCCTCCTTTAGCATGGTCAGCGGAATGTTTATCGCATTTTGCCTTGGAAACGGATCTATTGTTCGCATGTTTGTCAGCATCTTTGTAGGAGAAGAGGATAAGTATTCCATCAAAAAGGTTATGAAAATAGTTATGACAAAGGGTTTGCTTATCAGCATAGTATTTGCGGCATTTATTTACATGATTTCACCCCTGCTCACCAGTATATTTTTTGCTGATAAAAATTCCAACGTATACCACCTTACATATCAGCTTTTTGCCATATATGCCTTTTGTATTCCCCTGGTACTCATATGTCAGGTTTTTACCAACTATCTTCAGGCTTCGGGGCATTATATTTTTGTGAATGTTCAGTCGGTATTTGATGGATTCTTTGCCATGGTAATACCTGCCATAATTCTGGCACCTGTTATGGGAACACTTGGAGTATGGATAGCAAACCCCATCGGAATTATTCTGACTATACTGACTGTTCCTGTATATAGCCTTATCTATTGGAAAAGAATCCCCCGGAACATGGATGAGGTATTTTTCTTCAAGCCCAACTTTGGTGTTGAACCCAAGGATTCACTTGATCTTCCGATAAGGGATATGAACGATGTGGCAGACTCCTCCGAGAAGGTACAGAATTTCTGCGAAGAGCATGGTATAGGAAAAAAGGCCTCCATGTACTCGGCTCTGTGTCTGGAGGAGATGGCAGGAAATGTAGTAAGGCATGGTTTTACTGCAGATAAAAAGAAGCACGCTTTGAATATCAGGGTTGTCTACTTAAGAGGCGATGTAATGCTCAGAATCAAGGATGACTGTATACCCTTTGATCCTTCAGAGATGGCAGAGATGGTTGCTCAGAATGAAGAGACTGAAAACATAGGAATCAGGATGGTATACAAGCTTTCCGAGGAGGTTACCTATCAGAATCTGTTGGGATTAAATGTCCTTACAACCACTATAAAAGAGGATAACCTTGCATCTCTTGAGGCTAATGATTTCCTTCTTGAGAAGACCCTGCTGAAGCTTGATAAGGATCTTCACAAGAGGTTTAAGGAGGTGGCGATGGTGGCTCAGAATGTCCTTAATAAATACAGGGCAATTTTTCCGGAATATACGGACCATTCCGAGCTTCATAGCCTTACCGTAATCGATTCCTGCAACCATCTGATCGGAGAGAGTCAGGTGAAAAAGCTAAACGCTGACGAAATATATATACTTTTGGTTGCATGCTATCTCCACGATGTTGGAATGGGTATAAGCGAGAAGGATTACGAGGAGTTTAAGGAAAAACTGGGTGGAGATTACTATTTTGCAGACCATCCGAATGATACTAAAGCAGATTATGTAAGAATCTTCCACCATGAGTTCAGTGGACTTTATATTGATAAATACTGGGAGATTTATGATATCCCTTCACCTGAATATGCTTATGCAATTAAGCAGGTTGCGAGAGGACACAGGAAAACTGATCTTTTCGATGAGAATGAATATCCTTCGGATTACAAGCTTCCAAATGGAAATACGGTATGCCTTCCTTATCTTGCAGCCCTGATTCGTATTACGGATGAAATCGATGTGGTTGCAAGCCGCAATCCTATGATACTTTATGATATCAGCACTCTGACAGACGAAGAGGAAATAAATCATAACAAAAGGCTTTTTGCTGTTAAGTCCATGAAGATGACAGAGGAGACCTTCCTGCTACTTGCAGAGGAGAAGGATGAAGCCATCATTAAAGCCCTTGAAGATATGGTTGTATCTATGCAGGAAAAGCTGGACTACTGCAGACAGGTTGTGGAGAAGAGAACGCCGTTTAAGCTTACCCAGAAGAAGATACTTCTGAATGTTATCAGGAGATAGGGTAAGCGTGAATGCGAAAGGAGCATAAGATCATGATGATAAAACCTGTTATTAAACGATTGGATATGATTTCATGTGTATTATGCAAAGATGCTCCCTGTAGTGCTGCATGTCCGAATGTGGATCCCGCCAGGGCTTTGCGTGGGATATGGTTTGACAATCAGGACGTGGCAGCGATGAAGCTTCCTGAGAATAATCTATGCGCCGGCTGTGATGCACCGTGTGAAGCTGCGTGTGTAAACAGTGGGAGAGTTCCCATAAAGCAGCTCATGACCGATTTACATGAAAAGGTTCGCCCTGAAGTAGAGATTGCAATACCTGATAATGAAGAGAGACTTAAATGCGATTTATGCGGAGTGCCGATTGAGAATCCATTTTTACTGTCTTCCTCTGTGGTGGCTTCTACATACGATATGTGTGCAAGGGCATTTGAAGCAGGCTGGGCTGGAGTTTGCTTTAAAACCATCTGTTCACTTGATATCCATGAAGCTTCTCCAAGATTTTCCGCAATCAAGGGAGATAATGGAAGCCTTATCGGCTTTAAGAATATTGAGCAGCTTTCAGACCATAGCGTTGCAGAAAATATGGAGATATTCAGGCGACTTAAGGAAAAATATCCCTCTAAATTTATTCTGGCATCGATCATGGGACAGGACGAGGCTGAATGGGAATCCCTGGCTAAGTGCTGCGAGGAAAACGGAGCGGATGCCATAGAGCTTAATTTTTCATGTCCAAATATGCAGGAGGATGGCCTTGGCTCAGATATAGGGCAGGTGCCTGAACTGGTGGAGAGATTCACAAGGGCTGCAAAAAGAAGCACTACAATTCCTGTGCTTGCAAAGCTTACACCTAATGTTGCCACCATGAGTCCTGCTGCAGAGGCTGCACTACGTGGCGGAGCAGATGGTATCGCTGCGATAAATACCATAAAGAGTATTGTTGGTGTCAGTCCATATACTTTTGTTTCAGCACCGGCTGTAAAAGGATTATCAGCAGTTGGTGGCTACAGCGGAAATGCCGTAAAGCCAATAGCTTTAAGATTTATAGCTGAGATAGGACAGAATCCAAAGCTTAAGGGAATGCATATAAGCGGAATGGGCGGAATTGAAACCTGGAGAGATGCCCTGGAGTTCATTCTGATGGGAGCCGGTTCGATTCAGATCACTACTGCCGTGATGCAGTACGGCTACAGGATAATTGATGACCTTAAGGAAGGCCTGAATTATTATCTTGCCCAAATGGGAATTAAATCCGTGAAGGATATCATTGGTGCGGGCCTTGATACAGTCAGTGATACAACTGATGTGCTGGAGAGAGACACGATTCTTTTCCCTGCATTTGATCTTGAAAAGTGCAATGGATGTGGAAGATGCGTTATCTCCTGTAATGACGGGGGGCACCAGGCGATCAGATTCGACGACCGAAAGCCTAAGCTTGATGGAAGCAAGTGTGTGGGGTGTCATCTGTGCAAGCTTGTGTGTCCGGAGGATGCAATTGTTGCGGGGAAGAAACGTATTGGAATGGGGAGAAGTGGCTGATTATATGAGGCTCATGGAGTTGGAAAAAGAGCCTCTGGAGGTCAGAAGCAGCGTATCGCAATTGCGCAGACCCTGGCAATGTAAGTGTAATTGAAAAGCCGATGACGCTGTGTCATCGGCTTTTTTGATAAGTATCTGTCTTATTTGTTTTGAAAAAATATAGATACTATTCTGGTTGTTTCGCTTTATAAATTGCTGAGGATATAATTCCAGATGGCAGTGGTAGGTTTGGGATTATAATGAATTCCGTCAGGTGATATCTCGATATTGCCTTTTACGAAGGTATACAGATCTATGACCTTTACTCCGTGGGAGCTTGCCCATGAAGTGATTTCCTGATTGAAGGCAACCATCTTCGCATCGGGGTAGTTGGCTGTGTCAAAATCCCCGCTAAGGAATGCGTCATTTGTGGGACCTACAGTGCAGATAACAACCTGTTTTCCCTGGTTAAGAAGATTCTGATAAACCTGCTCATAGAGCGCGGCATCGTTATTATCGTTACATCCAAGCCATGAAACCAGTGTATCAAACTCATCCATGCTGTGGCTTCCAAGTACATCTGTAAGGTACGCGCAGTGACAGCCATCTCTTGCAAACACTCTTATTCCGCCGGCGTTTAAGTCATAGACTTCTGAAACATTTCCATCAAACATATCAACGGTTCTGGAATCTCCAACGAAAAAGATATTGCCGTAGCCGGTGTTGTCCTGCTGATTTGCGCTATCATCCTCGGGAGTTTTTTCTTCTGTTTTTCCGGCATCTGATGAGTCACTATCATCGGTGTCGGTATCTATATCAGATGAGTCAGCATCTTTATCGGAATCAGTATCTGTATCAGCATCAGGTGTGTTGGTGCTTTTGTTGCTGTAATTTGAAGAGTCATCATTGTCGCTGCTATTATCGGCTGAACCACCGCCTAAACCTGAAGCAGGTGAATAGTTGTTGTGGTCTGTGTCAGAGCCGTCATCATCAGAAGAATTATCACCAACTGATGAAGAGGGTCCTCCTCCGAAATCTATATCAGTATCGGATCCATTTGAAGGATCATCACCGCTGCTATTTGAAGGTGTACTATAATCACCGCCGTCATCCGGAATGCTATCATTTGCTGATTCCGGTGCGCTGTCACTTGGAGCAGCTTCCATACTTTCGTATGAAGAAGTAGGAGTCTCCTGAGTCTGTGTGTTAGTGGCGTTACCGCAGCCTGTTATTACAAGACACGCTACCAGCGCCAAAAATTTGCCTTTTTTCATATTGTCTCCTCCATTCTGGTCATTGTTGTCTGAATTTCGAATGTGATTTGTCTTTATATAGTCCCTCTTACGTCAATATTTTTATATTTGTTTGATTGACTTACCAGATTGTCGATATATTGTTTAAATGTAAACGCTACCATGAACTCGTTAAGTCAGTATATAGTTTGCAAACTATATAGACTTACTTTTGTGCTTGCTTATTTCCGAAAAGGCAGCAATTTTTCAACCAATCCGGACTTATTTTGTATTACTGACTTAACAGAGTGCTGAGATGTGCAGAAAAACATATACAAACAAACTATAATACGACAAACATTACGTCAATTTTGCAAAAAATCACCCTTCAGACTGAGTTTTCCCAAAAAAACTTTCCTAAGTATAACACAAGAATGTGAATTTTACGTCAACTATCCCAATTTCTACCAATTGACGTAAAAGAAATGCCCACAGAAATCACCCCACAACTTCGAACGGCCTACATACCGACCGCTTCACCCTCTGCCGCAGCATTTTTCCAAAAAAACAATACCAACCACATGAAAAGAAACATAAAAGAAATACAAAAATAAATAAGAAAAGAAAATCCCAAAAGCCAAAATATAAAAATAATATTATATATTTATTGGTTTATTGTTTTGAACCCAAAATCTAGTTAAAATAGAAATAGATTTTCTTTTTTAGAATTATCTTATGGCAGGAGGGATTTTGAGTGGACGAATTCATTGAGAGACTTAAAAATGATGAAGAGTTCAGACATGAGCTCAGAGATTTTCTTGCAGGTAAAACTGATGAGATGAATGAAATAATCGACGAGTACAACAAGAAGAGGGACGAACTCGTAATTGGCGCTATCAAGGACTATGCCGCGGAGAATGGCATGAGCATTTCTGATTCTGCGGAATCTAAGAAGAAATGCCGCGAGATATGTGAGTCAGTTCATAAGAGCCAGGTGGAAGAGTACGAAAGTGCCCTTAAGATGCTATTCGCATAATTCGTTTTGTCGGAGGTATATCATGGATAAATTCTTTTTGAAGTTAAAACAAAATCCAGATCTTCGCGCGGGCTTTGGCGCCAAGCTTCATTCGATTGACGGTGAGGTTGCGAGCCTTACGGATGAGCTTAATGATAAGAGAAATCAGCTTATACTTGAGGGAATGTCCGAGTTTGCAGGCACTCATGGTTATAAGCTTAGTCCTGATGAGGTTAAGAAGGCATACATTTCCGAGTGCAGGAAGATTGATGCTGATTATAAGACTTACTACAAGGACTTCTTTATGGAAGGCGTTGTAGACGAGTTCTGAAAATAATAAATGGGAGGGTATGAAAAATGGTTAAAGATGGGAAGGTTTTTGTTGCCAGAGCAGATAATGGGGAGGCTCTGTATCTTTTGCCTAAGATGGCAAACAGACACGGACTTATTGCGGGTGCAACTGGTACCGGTAAAACAGTTACATTAAAAGTACTTGCGGAATCCTTTTCCGATATGGGGGTTCCTGTTTTTCTTGCGGACGTAAAGGGCGACCTTGCCGGCATGATTCAGGAAGGCTCCGGAATGGAGGATAGGATTCAGAGCTTTTCATTAGAGAATACAGGATATGAATATAAAAAGTATCCTGTTACATTCTGGGATATTTTCGGGGAAAAGGGTATTCCGCTGAGAACCACCATTTCCGAGATGGGTCCCATTCTTCTTTCACGTATTCTTGGACTTAATGATCTTCAAAGTGACATTCTTACAATTGCTTTCAAGATAGCCGATGACAACGGCTGGTTCCTTTTTGATACCAAGGATCTGAAGGCTCTTCTTAATGAGCTTTCTGAGAATAATAAGGATTACGCTGCTGACTACGGCAAGATGAGTCCGCAGTCCCTGAGCGCTATTTTAAGAGCGGTGGTTTCTCTTGAGACCCAGGGCGGCGACGTATTTTTCGGAGAGCCTGCGCTTAACCTTACAGACTGGTTTACAACAGACACTAACGGAAAGGGAATGATCTCAATTCTTGATTCCGAGAGTCTTATAAATAACGGCGTTTTATATTCCACCTTCCTTTTGTGGATGCTCTCTGAGCTTTTTGAGACTCTTCCGGAAGTGGGAGATATGGAAAAGCCCAAGATGGTATTCTTCTTTGATGAAGCACATCTCCTTTTCAAGGATACCTCCAAGGCGCTCCTTGCTAAGATTGAGCAGGTGGTTAAGCTTATCCGTTCAAAGGGCGTCGGTGTTTACTTCGTAACCCAGAATCCTAGGGATATTCCCGATGGAGTTCTTGCGCAACTCGGTAACAAGATTCAGCATGCGCTTCATGCCTATACTCCCGCTGATCAGAAGGCGGTTAAGGCTGCGGCTGAGTCCTTTAGAGAGAACCCTGATTTTAAGACCTTTGATGTGATAATGGAGCTTGGAACAGGACAGGCTGTGGTTTCCTTCCTTGATGAGGACGGAACACCCGGCGTTGTAAGAAAAGCGTTCATTCTTCCTCCTATGAGTAAGATTGGCGGAATAGATGACTCTGCAAGAGATAACGCTATAAAGGGAAGTCTCCTTTACAGCAAATATGCTAATGCCGTTGACTCTGATTCAGCCTATGAGATGCTTCAGAGAAAGGGCGTCCTTGATGCCGAAGCTGCTGAAAAAGCAAAAGCAGAGGCAGAGGCTGAGAAGGCAAGACTTAAGGAGGAGGCTGCCGCTATAAAGGCTAAGGAGCGTGAGGCAGCTGCTGCTATAAAGGCAGAGGAGCGCAAGAAGCAGCAGGAAGAGGCTGCCAAGAAGCGCGCAGCAAAGTCCGTCGCATCTACTGTCAGCGGAACAGTTGGACGAGAGGTCGGCAAGGCAGCCGGCAAGGGCTTTGGCAGATTCGGTAAGACACTTGGCGGCAATATTGGGGCCAGCCTTGGAAGAGGAATAATCGGAACACTCTTTAAGCTTTAAAATAATCAGACTTGGAGACTTATTAACATTATGTGGTTTTTGATTCCAATAGCATTTTTCATAACGGCAGCGCTGCTGTCAGTGAAATTCAGGGAGAGCATATGTGACACCATTGCGGTGACAGGAGCTATACAGATTCTTTTTCTGTATGTCCTGGCACTCTTCCGTGGGATGAAGTTCATATATGTTTCATCCATTGCAACGATCCTGATCTTCGGCGGACTTTGTCTTGCGGATTTTATGTTCAAAAAGACCCCCGGAGTCAGTCAGAAGATCATACATATAAACCATAACAGACATAGCTTTAAGAGATGCCTTCAGGTCTTTGCAAGGCCTGAGGTTTTCGCGTTTATATTTATCATTGCAGTGGTGACCTTCCTTACAAGGAATCAGATTTTTACATGGTGGGATGATATCAACTTCTGGTCATCGGATGCAAAGCAGCTCTATTATCTGAATGGCTTTCCCGGAAAATATGGAAATGTATCTCCTGAGTTTGGAGATTACCCTCCGGTGACCTCCATTTTTAAGTGGATATTCCTTGAGATCAGTTCTAAAAAGTACATGGAAAGTCTTCAGTTTGCAGGCTACTACACACTGAATTTTGTATTTCTTATGCCGATCGTTAAGGGAGTCAGCACCAAGCTTGCGGCTCCTGCAACCTTCCTGGCATTCATGCTTCCCGGAATCATCAACGGAATCATCTTTTACGGAACACCCGCGGACATTACCATGGGTATTGTCTACGGTGCTCTTTTGTATGCTATCTGGGATAAGGACGGACATCAGAACATCTTCTATTATGGAAGGATTGCGCTCTACACAGCGGTTCTTTTGCTGACCAAATCCGTTGGAATCGAGTGGGCTGTTTTCGCTCTTATTTTCTTCTTTATGACCAATCCCGGAAAGGGAAGAAGAGCATCAAAGGTAAAGGGCATCTGCCTTGCAGCACTTTTTGCAGCGACCTTTTACGGAAGCTGGCTCCTGTTCTGCTTTATTAACAGAAGAGTTGCCAAGGCTACAGGCCTTGGAATAAGGATGGCTACAGGCTCCTACGTTGTACCTGCCAACGCCGCTCAGAAGGCGTGGTATTTCTTCCTGGGACTTTGGACCATGCCCATGCATGCAGACCATAACGTCACCTTTGATATGCCCATCGGAGTGATGATCGTCCTTATTTTTGCAGCACTTATTCTGATGATTAAAAAGGAGATCATTCCTCACAGAGAGAGGAAGAGATTTGCTCTTTTCTTTGGGCTTTCAGGAATAATCTCTTATGGAATTATTTTCATAGCACACATATCTCTGTTCCAGGCTGAGGATCAGTACCTTGATGCCTTCGCAATGACTAATTCTCTTGCAAGATACGGCGCACCCTTTACCATGGGAAGCATGTATCTTCTTATGGGCGTTGCCCTGACCTATGCAGGCAGCAAGAGGGCTGTCGAGGAAGCAGGGAATCCTGACCATGATGATTACTGGAAGAACAAGAGGAATATCATTTATATTCTTATCATACTTTTTGTGCTTCTAAATGCGGACTATGTGGGCACCTACAATTCTCTTTACGGATATCGAAAGACCCTTGAGGAGAAGGCTGCTTATAATGCGGATATGATAGATGATGGTGGTCAGCGCTTTATTGAGGCTCTGTACGGACACAGGGTTCTCTGGGGACACCGCGTACTGAACCTTCGAAGCGGCGATCCGGGACATTGGGTTCACGATACATATTTAAGTAAAGAAGTTTCCCCTGTTCCCGCAGTTTATGATACACTTACTGAGTCTGATGATGCCATTACATTGACAGATAAGATAAGAAAGAGCCATGCGGAGTATGTTTTTGCTGAGTCTGCACAGCTCTATGATAAGAATGCCTTTTCAGGATTTATGGAAAATGGCGAAGAATTTGAATTTTGGAAATTATATAAGGTAGAGGATACCGGAGATAGCTTAAAGCTCATACCGGTGTACCTGTACTGATATGGAGTTACTAATCTTAAAACATGAGTGCAACAGTACCGATAATAATACCGGCCTACGAGCCTGATGAAAAATTAATAAAGCTTTTGTCTGAGATAAATACGGCAGGCTTTTCACCGATAATCGTTGTAAATGACGGCTCTGACGATGACGTCTACGGGGGCATTTTTAAAAGAGCCGAAAATGACTATGGCGTTATAGTCTTAAAGCACGCAGTCAATATGGGAAAGGGCAGAGCGTTAAAGGATGCGTTTAATTACTGTCTCGTTGAGTACTCTGACCTTGTGGGTGTTATCACCGCAGATGCGGACGGACAGCACACCACCACTGATATAGGCCGCGTCAAGGCGGAGCTTATGGAGTATCCGGACAGCCTTATTATGGGCTGCAGGGATTTCGATGAGAGTGGCATTCCTGCCAGATCCGTTTTTGGCAATAAGACCACCAGCAGAGTCATGAAATCCCTTGCGGGTGTCCACGTATCCGACACACAGACAGGGCTCAGGGCTATTCCTGCCAATTTCATGAGATATCTTTTAAATGAAAATGGTGAGAGGTTTGAATTTGAGACCAACATGCTCCTTGCTACCAAGGCTGAGGGAGTTCCCATCAGGGAGGTGGATATTCAGACCATCTATATCGAAGAGAATAAATCCAGCCATTTTCATCCTATCAGGGATTCCATCAGAATTTATGCAGTGTTTGGCAAGTTCATAGTTTCATCGTTGTCATCAAGCCTTGTTGACATGCTGATGTTTGCTCTGTTCTGCAGAATATTCAGAAGAGTACAGGGCCTTCCTGTGGGATACATCATGCTCTCCACCATTTTAGCGAGAGTCGTATCCGCCACCTACAATTTCAGTGTGAATTACAAGGTGGTATTTAAGGGAACCGAGAACAAGTGGATGAGTGCGGTGAAGTATGCCGTTTTGGCAGTTATGATCGTTCTCCTCAGCGGCTACGGAGTTACCTATATTTACAGATTTTTCCCCAGCGTTCCGGAAGTGCTGGTAAAGATACCTGTTGACTGTATCCTGTTTTTGCTTAGCTTCTGGATTCAGCGCGAGTTCGTATATAAATAGAAATGGAGCAATATGAGACCGACACCCAGAAAAAAATCAAAAACTTACAACCTTGGAATGATGGCGCTCCTGTTTCTGTGCGCTATTTACATAATAATCTATCCGCACATCATAGCACCCAATCAGGCGAAGACTGAGGATGAGCCTGCAGAGAGCTCATCCTATGAGAAGGTTGAGAACGCAGCGGAGGTTATAACCGGTACGGATGAAGCGGCGACAAGTGCAGCCGAGTCAGCTATTGCAGCTATTGAGGAGAAGGAGAAAATCGCAGCTTCCGCCACCTACAGTTTTTGGAGCGATGAGAAGCTGAGAAGCCACTTTGAAAAGCATGGCCATGAGATGGGATTTTCTACTCAGAAGGAGTACCTTGACGCAGCCAATGCGCTTATAAATAACCCCGAGGCCCTTCATAAGACAGAGGCAGAGGACGGGGATGCTATTTACTATCTGGAATCCACTGATGAGATAGCCTTTGTATCGACTGACGGATATATCCGTACCTACTTTATTTGTTCGGGAAAAGACTATTTTGAGAGACAGTAGAATTATAAATTAATTATAAAGAGGAGAAATCTTTATTTAGTAAAAATTAACAACTGTATTTCGTCTATTCTGATAAAATAATATGTGTGGAAAAGTTTTGTAACTGCGATCATATATTTTCTTATTCAGGAGGACATTATGGATAAATATCAATTCTCCCGTGCCAATCAGCGAGCGTATGCGGTATGCCTTATTATTGTGTGTACCTGTGCACTCGCCTTTATTATTGAGGGGGTTACTCAGGGCTTTTCTGGAGGCAGAATACTTGAGCTTGTATCTGTTGCCGTCAGCATAGCTGTTATGAGTGCCGGCGTTACAAGATTCAAGGAGGAAAAGCTCGGCTCGGTTCTTATTATGATTGGAGCTACAGTTACCTTCGTAATCGTTATGCTCGTTGAAAACCAACTGTTCTATGTTATGTTCGGACTTCCGATCCTTGTATGTGCCGTTATCTATATGAACAGGCGTATCATAATCGGAGGAAGCACAGTAATCTTACTTATGTATGTTATCTGCGCTTTCCGTGTTATGGCGAGACAGGATAGGGGCATGACAGAGATCGTCCTTTCAGGAATTGCCACAGTACTCCTTATCATGTCAGCATATTTTGCTCAGAACCTCCTGTACACCTTTAATGAAGAGCATTTTTCAACAATTGAAGAACACAATCAGGTGCAGGAAGCTGCAAGCAAGGATATGGGTAAGGTTGCACGCAGAATTGCCAAGCACTTCGATCAGGCCCAGGGCAGTATAGCAGAGCTGGAGTCCATCATTGAGAATACCTCTAATGGAATGAAGGATATTGCCGGATCTACAGAGAGCACAGCTAATGCCGTTACCGATGAGGCTCAGAAGGTTGCAGAGATCAGAGAACAGACACAGGTTGCAGATGATCAGCGCCAGCAGATGATCGATGCTTCTGCCAGCACCAAGGAAACCATCGCAGAGGTTGCAAAGACAATCGAGGTTCTGCGTGACAAGGCAAGAGGCGTTCGCTCAGCCAGCCAGATTACAGCAGAGTCCACCAAGGCCGTTCTTAATAAGGTGGAGGATGTACAGAAGATCCTGGGATCCATCATGGCGATTTCAAAACAGACAAACCTCCTTGCTCTGAATGCATCAATTGAGGCAGCAAGAGCAGGTGAAGCAGGAAAAGGATTTGCGGTAGTTGCTGAGGATATCAGACAGCTGTCAGAGCAGACCAACAACGCTTCAAATGAGATCACAAAGATTATTGGAGAGCTTACCGAGGATGCCAACAAGGCTATGGAAAGTATCGATAATACCGTTGAATCCGTTGAACTTCAGAATGAAGTTATCCGTGATACAGCACAGGCCTTTGAAACCATCGACAGCAATGTTGAGGATCTCATTGGCAAGATCGAAGAGATCGGAAACAGCATGGAGATGATCAATAACTCTACAAATGAGATCAATGATAGTATCTCCAATCTGTCTGCTACCAGCCAGGAGGTTGCAGCCCTCTCCAGTGACGGACTTAAGAATGCACAGAATGCTGTTGAGAAGTTTGAGAACTTCAAGGATTCACTTGATGGTATTTATAAGGAAGCTCAGAGACTTAAGGAAATTAATTTTGATTCCGACGATTCCGATGATGATTAATGAGTAGCAGGAAAAGGAGGTTTTTATATGAGAGTATTATTTGCAGCCGGACGTGTTCGTGAGGTTACCGATGTGGAAGTAGTAGGAATGGATGTCGGTGATGGCCAGATCATTGGAACACAGGTGAACTTTATCATGGCAAACGGCAATAAGATAGAGTACATATACAGTCAGGGCGTTCCGATCGAGGAATCCGGACAGAAGGCTGTAGAATTCGTTCAGGAGCTCTATAAAAACGGATATGCAGATTTCTCACAGGAAATTGTAGAGATGCTGTAAGCTTAAAAAATTATATAGGAAAAATAAGAAACGCCCTTGCTCGCAATGAACAAGGGCGATATTTTTGCTTGTTTACAGCATCACCGAGATAAGTATTGTAAGACCGGTACATACAAGTATAAGTGCGATCATGCCGACATTCAGGATCGACTTTATGCTGAACTTACCCTGGATCGGAGCTCCGGGAGTGTTCTGAAGCAGATTACCTTTTGCAATAAACATGATCAGAAGAATAAATCCTATAATGGCTAATCCATACTGAACGAGGTTGTAAATGATCATACCCGGTGAAGTAGCGTTTTTAAGTGTAGGATCGATCAAAAGCGGAATAAAGGCGCCGAAGCAGTTGAAGGTCATGTGCATGATGATCGTATATATAAGGCGTCTTGTGTAAACGTATACGTAAGCAAGTACTATTCCCAGGAAGAATGCATAGAAGAACTGGAATATATTGGTGTGAATAAGACCGAATATAAAGCCTGATACAAAGATCGCATTCCATTCGCCGTAACGTCTGCAGTAGCCTACAACAGCGTATCTAAAAAGTATCTCCTCGAATATCGGAGCAAGTATTACTGTGAGAAGAAGCACAAGACCCAGGGGCATATCCGAGATCATTGAGGTCAGAAGGTTGTTCATATCGTTGCCTGTGACAAGAGATACGAGATATGCAAGTCCTGCACCTATCGCTGATCCGATTATTCCAAGAGGGAACATAAACATAAGGAAATTGAAAAATTCCCAGGGTGTGAGATTCCTTTTCAGGGAATTCTCGTAAGGAGTGGAGAATTTAAAACCGCTGAGTGTGGGAATATCTCTGTGTCCTCTGGAATTAAGAATCAAAATTGTGAGCGGAATACAAACAAAGTAGCTTACGCACATGGAAGCAAGGTTGATCATTCCTGTGTTTGAGCTGAACCTGGTAGTTATCTCTGTTACAAGAGCCGGATCAATAGTCGGTGTAGACATGCCGCCATCTGCCATCATGCTAAACATATAAAACAGTGTATAAATAAATGAGGCAATTGCCACCACAACTGATGCGAGAACGTTGGATAATATCATGTAGAAAACTATAGCTATACCAAGATGCGAATATTTTTTTGCAACTGACATTAAGATAAACTCCTTTTCTTAAAAATCTAATAGAAGTATACGAAATAAAGTCGTGCGTGTAAAGGAAACATAGATATGATATTATATGGGTTATGAAAGAAAGAGACGAAAGCAGAATCGGTATCAGACGCACCACCAGAAGCCAGTACCGAAGAGAGCTAAAGAAATTTATAAGTGAAGGAAAGGGTCATTACAGATGCAGATTTGCAGACCTCGCCTATGAGATGGGTGATATGTACCGCAAGGGTATAGGAGGACCTTCGGACATATCCAAGGCTTACTATTATTATCTCCAGGCAGAGCATGCAGTGATGCTCAGACTCCAGGTGAAAAGGGACAGCGAGGACGAAGCTTTTCTTGCGAAGATCAGACTTGTCCTTACCCAGCTTCGTAGAAAGCTTGGATACGGCAGTGAGAAGCTCTATTGCAGCACACACCCCTTTGTTCTTTATCAGGCTCTTGAGGAGGGACATGATATCATGATCTCCTTCAGACACATGAAGAGTGGAAGGATAAAGATCATAGGCGCAAGGATTCCCAAGGCAGGAAGAGAAGAGTGCAAAAGATCAAGAATGCTCATCACCTATGACAGATTCCACTATTGTGAGCTTAAGGATTTCGTTATCACCTACGCTCAGAATGTGCAGGGACTCTGGTACGCTGAGACTGAGGACTGTATAAGGGTAGACACCATCACTCTTGTAATGGATGAGCTTGTGGGTAACAGATGTGAGTTCTACTACCGCGATAAGCTTGTGGCCTATATTTTTGCTGAGGATTATGTTGTCAGCTCAGGTCGTCCAAGATATATGAGATTTTAAATTGATAGTTAAAATAGCCAGGACTGCTGCAGTAATGCGGCAGTCTTTTTAGTTTTTTATATTTTATAAAATGTTTATGAAATATACATAGTTTGGGATGGCCGCTTATGAGATACTAAATATAACAATTATATTCGATACTATTATTATTAGGAGGGGAAGTAATGATTTGTACGAATTGTGGAGCAAAAATACCGGATAATTCAACAACTTGTGAAAAATGCGGAGCGAAAATAGAAGCTCCCGAGACTGAAGAAAAGACCAGAAACAAAGCTCTCAGCGCCGTATTGATCATTGTATTTATATTGGGCGCGGTTGCGGCTATTTTACTTTTGAACATCAGGAAAAACAGCCCGCTTCACGGGGCTAAGCTTAAAAAACAGGTAGTCTGGGAGACGGAGGATCTGACCGTTTCCGTAAAGGGACTAAAATACGATAAGGAAAACACCGAGAATCCCTATTACATCGAGATGAAGGCTGAGAATAAGGGCTCTGCCGATAAGGTTGTTACCTGCGAAGCAGCTGCAATAAATGATGTAAAGGTGGATGCTGACTTTGAACTAAATGTTCCTGCAGGCGGAGAGGCCGAAGGAAGGCTTACATTTACGGACAGATACCTGAATTCTCTGGATATATTCAAGACCTTTTCAACAGTATCATTAGCACTCAGATCAGATGATCAGATAAGTGGCAAGGTCTCCATGAAGACAGGGCTTAAGAAGAATAAGGCTACTCTGAATAAGGGTGATGCTACCCATCAGTATGATGAAAATAATGTGATCGTAAATTATGAGGCTCTTGATGTGGGCTACAGCGGATTTGGACCTGCAGTTGTACTCTATGTGGAGAACAACAGCGATGAGGTTATCCGCGCGAGAATAGGAGAGGCGAAGGTAAATGGCACCGTAGTTGAATGTAAGACTGATGATACGGGATTATTACCTCACACAGCAGGATACGTTCAGTTTGTTATTGATAACGAGCAGCTTACAAGCAATAACCTGCTTCCACTCAGCAAGGTGAGTACGAAGATCGAATTTTATGATCCTGTGACACAGGAGACAAAGTTCACTGCACCTATACTTATAAACAATCCGTAGGAAACTTTTTGACATACTTGCGTACTAAAGAAGGATAGAAATATAGATTGGTTGCGAAGCGTGAGAATAAGCTTCGGAAACGATTTTTAATCAAATTTTATAAAATTTATGAAAAATCGTAAGCTTTTATATTGTTTTTCTGCAAAAGTATGATAAAATCTAAGTATGTTAAGAGTTTGATGAACAGGTATACAAAGTATACAATTTTATAAATCGTTCTGCGGTTTATATTCTATGAGGGAGAAAGAGACCGGTACATAAGTACCGGCTCTTTTGTTTTTATGTATAAAATTATTGTATTTCAGCTTTCTTCTTCAGCGGCTTCAATGACGCCTTCTATCTTATTCCGTAGCCATACAATATCCTGATCAAAGGCCTTAAGAAGTGCTGCGGAGTATTTCGATTTCCTGATGGCATCGGTTTTCCTTACTGCAGCAAGGGAGGTCTGAAGCTCCTTTATTTTATCCAGGGTTTCAGTCATCTCATCGGAAAGAGAAGAGGAGCCGCGGATGCAGCCGTCAAGGACGCTTCCGATGCGGTTTCCCTTGTACATGATTTCTCTTGCGGAGGACATGACATCCGACCTGAAAACATCGAGGGCCTTTAAGTAGTCATCGCAGGCGGCGTCGCGCTTTTTCATGACCTCACGGAAATCCTGGTTAAGAGTTGAAAGACTCTGGATGAGAATGTTCGTGTAGTTAGTACTCTGTCTGTAGTATTCGTTACTTGCAGAGGAGTACATGTCGGAATATCTGGTGGCATCCCTGTGGGCAGACTGAATTGTGTGCACAGAGGAGCGCACTGTCTTAAAACCGTTCTCAAGAGCAAGGAGCTCTGCGTCAAGGGCTGCGGATATATCGTGGATTCTCCTTGAGAGGTCACCCACCTGTGCTGCAACCTTGGTTGAAAATTCACGGCTCTCCTCATTCATGTGAGTTGCTTCTATAGTAGTGTGGATTGCAAGAAGATCTGCCTCGGATGAGAGAGCCTCAAGCTGTTCCTTCTTTTCCGAGAGACTCTGAACCTGCTTGTGATACTGCTCCAATGAGGACAGAGTGTACTCAACGCTTTTTTTCAATATGTGCGAAAAAGAAGAGTAGCTTCTTATCTGTGACACTAGCCCCGGATCAGGCATATATTCCTCGGAGAGCTTGGGAAGATTGATCTGTGGAATCTCGGTCTTGTCCTCGAAGGCTGACTTGTCGGGAAGGTCCGGGATATTGTCAGTAGTATCTTTAATAGAAGAGAGGGCGTCGCGCACCTTCTCTATGGTTTCGTTTAATGTTTTTACATCGCTGATATGCCCTTCAGATGCGGATATTATCTCAGTGATATCTGAATCCAGCTCTGAATAGCTCTCGTCCTGATCAGATGAAAATGAATCAAGGTCGCCCTCAATCTGGTCTCTTCTTCCTTTTAATGCTGTGGGAATATCGCGAATAGGCGCTATGAGGTCAGTGAGCTTTTTGCGCTTAACTACCTCCTGCCTGCTGATGGTAGGGGCAAACTCTTCCAGCGGCAAGTAACTGTTATCATATTCTTCTTCGTATTTCCTGCCGAAAAGTGCCAAGATTGTCGCCTCCCCCAAAAAAGATAATGCAATTATAATATTCTAAAAACCGATAGAAATCATTGCATTCCTTCTTCAAGTATATCATATAATATGGCTATTTTACAAAGGGTTAATACCACAATTACTTGTAATTTTAATAGTGCAGAAACACAAAATATGGTATAATCATGACATAGACAAAAGGGTCAGGTTACCTGTTTCTTCTATATGGAAAATGTCTGATTTTCCGATGACCTGATAGCACTCGTCTAACTAAATAGGATGGGGGGAAGTGCATGAAAAAAATCTATGTACTCGATACTAATGTCCTCATTCAGGCACCACATGCGCTTAGGTGTTTCGATGATAATGATGTCGTTTTACCTCTGGTGGTACTTGAAGAACTGGATACGCACAAACGCGACGAAGGTGAACGCGGTGCCAATGTCCGAGAAGTAATCCGCTTGCTTGAATTGCTGCGGGAGAAGGGAGATCTTACCAAGGGAGTAGAACTACAGGACGGCGCAACCCTACGAGTTGAGAAGAACTTTAAGGACGTCGAACTGCCCAAGGATATGGTGGAGTATAAATCAGACAACCGTATCCTCAGAGTTTGCAAAGGGCTGGCAGATACCAGTAAAGAGGAAGTTATCCTTGTAACCAAGGATATTCTGATGCGTATCAAGGCGCAGCTTCTGGGTATCAAGGCTCAGGATTTTACAACTGAACAGGTAGTATCACATGGAGAGCAGTACTCCGGACGTATAAGAGTTTACGCACCGGAAGAGATTTTTAAGGAGTTTAGAAGAAAGGGAGTTCCGGTAGATGCAGTTTACACCTGCGACGAGAACGGCGATAAGGTGAAGCCGGAGCTTTATGAGAACCAATTTGTAATACTTCAGGGTGACCAGTCCACCAATAAGACCCAGATGGGCAGGGTTGACCACGGTGTCATCAGGAAGCTTGAATTTGAAAAGGCTCAGCCCTACGGCGTAACACCCAGGAATGCAGGTCAGTATTTCCTTCAGGAAGCACTGATGCAGCCTGCTGAGAAGGCACCGCTTGTAATAGTAAAGGGTATGGCAGGTACAGCCAAGACCTTCTATTCACTGGCAGTAGGCCTTGAGAAGATGGTGAACCGTCCCACAGGCGAGTACAGACGAATTCTTATCTGCAGACCCAATTCACAGTTTGATGATGACATCGGTTTCCTTCCGGGAGACGAGCAGGATAAGATAGGACCTCTTATGAGACCTATCATCGATAACCTAGAGCAGCTCATCGACTCAAGTGAAGAGGAGAGATATGCTGATGAGAAGGAGCTTCAGGATAAAACTGATGAGATCTTCGAGAGAGGAATTGTTCAGACAGAAGCTCTTAACTTTATCAGAGGCCGTTCTATTTTAAAGACATATCTGATAATCGATGAGGCCCAGAATATGACGCCTGCACAGGCTAAGGGTATCATCACAAGAGCAGGTAAGGACACCAAGATCATTCTTTTGGGAGATCCCAACCAGATCGACAGACCCTTCCTTGATGAGAGGACCAACGGACTGTCATACGCTTCAGAGCACATGAAGGGCTCCGAGCTTTGCTGGCAGATATCCCTGGTGGCAGAGGAGTGCGAGAGAAGTAAGCTGGCTATGGATGCCATCGGTAGGATGAGAGATAAGGTAATTGTTTAAAAAAAAAATAGTGGTAAACAAAAAGCAGGTCACAACCCATATCGGGAAGTGACCTGTTTTATTACTGTTCGTATAAAAAATATGCAACCCTTTACTGCTGCGGAGGAACCGGATTATCCGGAGTATCCTGTGAAGGCAGCGGTCTTGTATCAGTTGTGTAGTCAAGCTGACCGGGAGCAAAGTTTTTGCAGGCTGAGAGAAGTGTGATCGAGCCTACGATAGTGATGATGTTGGCTAATACTGAAAATCCCACGGAGACATTCTTATCGAGTCTTGATAGTTTCCATTCTTTTACCCTCCTCGTAAGAAAAGGTAGTGTCTAATCGACACTCCTTTTTTCTTTATAAATCCTCTATTTTTCGGGAGTTCAAAATAAAAAGAGCATTGACCTCCCTTTTGGTATAATGTTAACGACCAAGAAAACATCCCGCAAAGGAAACAATGCTCGTGAACATTATACTTTATTTACTTGAAATCATCCATCAGCTCTATCAACAAAACTGCTGGTTGATCAACTTTATCTGTAGATATATTCCGCTTAAACAGTGGGCTTATGAGGATTCTCATTCTCCCAAATATCAAAAATTTAAGATTGATAAGCTCCCTTTGATTCTGAATGTAGAGCCCTGGGATTACAGGGATTTCATGGCTTACCT
>NZ_KE384118.1:0-45441 GCF_000423945.1 Butyrivibrio sp. XPD2002
CCGCATAAAACGGAGCGGAACCGTTGTCAAGGAAAACGTGGAATACCGAAGCGGCAGCGCCGCGAGGATATGCCGCGAAAGTTCCTTGACATAAGGTTCACGGATAATCCTGATACATTGGTCAGCAAGTGTGCTTGCTGGCCTGCTTCCGGCGAGGACGGGTGCGGGCAGAGCCCGCTTAACGGGTCAAGGGACTGGTCCCTTGCAGGTTCTTAGGGCGGAGCCCTAAGCCCTCGGAGAGCTTGTCGGTATCAATATCTACATTTTCAAGGTTCTTTTGAGCCTTTTTTCTTTGGCTCATTTTTCCATAGCAGACTTTACACTATCTCCATTCTAATAATGTACTCAGGTGTGCCTTCCTCAAGTTTTTTATCTCCTGACTTGCAAAAACCATGAGTTTCATAGAATTTGATCGCATCCTGGTTTTTCTCTAATGTCCACAAAAATCTGACATCATATTCCTTCTTGGCAAACTCGATAAGTTCAGATCCTATCCCCTGTCCATGGAAGAAGTAATCCACATAGAGCTCAGCTATTTGCTCTCCCTCTATATGAATCATCCCCTTTATAATTCCATCTTCCTCATACACCCAGATATGCTCTAATATTTCCGGTTTTGAATATTGCTCAGCTACCGGAATCACCTGTAATGCCCCGAAGGAATAAGCATCATTATGAAAAATGGACCGGTACTTCATTCTTTTTACAAAAACCAGAATTTCAGCAATCCTGGATAAATCTTTATTGTTCGCTTTTCTTATCAAGTTATGTTCCCTCACATTTCCTCTGCTTTAGTCTGATATGCCAAGTCCAACCTGTCTTATCTTATCCAGTTGTTCTGCGCCGAGTGTCCCTGCCTGGTACAGCATCAGATATTCATTTTCAATAGACGAATCAAATATCAAAAGGTCATCTGTATTGATAGTTACCGTCACACCATTTTCAACAAGCGTTTTTATTGGATGAGTCTTATAATCCCTGGCAAATCCCAGCATCACATTGCTGCTTGGACACACATTTAGCTGGATATGATTGTCCGATAAAAATCTCATCGTATCCTTCGACGTAGCTGAATTTATTCCATGATGAACCTCTGAAAGTCCAAGCACTTCAACAGCTCTTCTCACATCCTCAGCAGATCCTGTCTCTCCAACATGCATCTTCTTCGTGAGATGGAACTGATCTGCCTTTCTGTACAGTGAGATGAAGGCTTCGAAGGGCTGAACATTTTCTCCCGCACATACATCGATTGCTTTAAAATAGCCAGCCCCCGCATACTCATCAAGCCTCTCTGCTTCATAGGCAGCATCGCAAAACGATGGATACGTAAGCTCAGCTTCGAATACAGTGTCAGGACAATATACTTTATGATAACCTTCAATAAGCTCTCGGAAGTCTTCAACACTTCCCACCTGATCCACCTCAGCCGTTCCAAAATTCATAACGAGCCGAACTATATTATTTCGTTTTGCTTCAGCAAAAGCGCCTTCCCATCTTATCAGCATATTTTCATAGCCATTACAATATGGCTTTATTGAAGATCTGAAATAGTCCTGCATTCCATCAAGACCATCAAGGCGACCTGGCGGTTTGGGAATCGGTACGTTAAGCCTCTTGGCAAGCCATTCCCGTCTGCATCCCTTTGTCGAATGATTGTGGAGATCACTTTTTGGTGCTGACAAAAGTTTGTTTATATCATTTTCAAGTAATCCTTCGCAAAACAAATTTTTCATACTGTCACTTGTTCTCCTCTATGGTCCCAGGGGACGGGGTTTGTGGTCCATTTTTTATTTTGGTCCACTAACCCCGTCCCCCTGGACCATTACACGCTCTGGCCGCCTATGAACATTAAGACCGCTAAGATTGCCCCCACAACATAAATAAGTATCTCAATGATACCCAGTATTAAAAATACAGGAGTTTTTGCTGAACCATCCTTCGATGCCTTTGCAGCAAACACCGTTCCGAGAATGGATAGCACCAGACATGGTAGTGGTGATATGAACATACTTATTATCCACACGAATGCAAAGATTGAATAAATCGCGCCTCTGTGTGTGGGACCTTCAAGCACTGTTGCAAGTACCATGCAGATCACAGTGACCACAAAAACAATGATTGGAATCAGTGTCAGTACCTTTGCCTTCGAATAGCTGCTATTCCTCATACACACCTCCATATTTTCTCCACCAAAAGATATGATAATAGTATGCCAAATGCAGCTATTTACTTCAATTTATTTTCAATCTTTTTCTTGTCACTCTGCCAGTTCTATGCTTTCTTTTTTAATAAATTTACGCTATTATCACAATTACTCGTTTTTCCATGTAGCAGATACTTATTTATGCTCATTTACATACTGCATAAACTCTGGTGTCTTTGACCAATACTTCACGCCCCAATTTTCAAAATTCCACCCTTCCCTTTACCTAAGAGTTTTTCTATTTCGTAGTCTTTCCCATTAACACTAATTTTTTTCAAAACCTTCTATCCTCTCTTTCCACCTCATACGCCGTATATTCATGGTCAAATTCGTACCCAAGTTTTTGGGAGAGGCGAACTGAATTCATGTTTTGTGCATCCCAGCTTGGATACAGATTTTCTTCCAGGCAGCGAAGTATCAGGGCTGCACATACGATTGTAGCCAAGCCCTTTCTTTGTTCATCTGAAACTGTATCCACCTCTATCTCTATTCCCTCGAGATAGCGGGTATAGGAAGATGCTCCTGATACAATCCTGCCCTCCTTAAGTATCACCATTCCTCTTCCATTTTTCAGATATGTTTCCTTACTTTCAAATGACGATACAAAATCTTTTGTGACCGGATTTTCGAGACATTTATCATAAATATCCGCATCTATTTCATGTAGTTCGTATCCAGCAGGAAGGTCATCTACAAACTTCTTCAACATATCCTTCTTAAACTGCGTATCTTTTTTAATCGCATATCTGGTTACTTTTTTTGCTTTTGGAAAACACTCCTCGATAAGATTGCCCCATGAATCATTTTCGGGCACCATGATGACAAAACCTTCCGGTTTATTCATGACCAGTTTCCTATCCGGTTCTCCCGCACAAAAAGCGAAACAACCAACATAAGCGCATGCAGCTTGAGGATTTTCAAGATCTGTTACAAATATTTTCCCCATGACCTTCTGAAGACAGGAATAAATCAGCGTTTCCTGCCAACCATCAAAGAAACCAGTTACTATTTTCATATCCTGTAATTCGTAAATCATTTTCCCCCATCCTTTAGTCAGTACTCAATTTTTGTTATCCATTCATCTAAGAATTTCATTTGATCTTCGGTATGGAACCAATGCTCTCCGTCTTGTAAGACAGTCAGCGAAGCTCCTGTCCTGTCTGCAAATTTTTTTATAGATTCAAATGATTGTAAATGATCTGCAGAGCCATAAAGAATATCTGTAGGAACAGTCCAGTTAATCGGATTATCCCTCACATAACAAAGATACTCCCATGACAGGTCCTCTCCAAAATCTGTTTTTATGACCTTCTCTCTTTTCAAATCATCCTCTGAAACATTAGCCCATGTCATCATATTGGAAATCAGAGTTTCCATATCTGCCATTGGAGAAATAAAAAAAGCATGATCAATGCTCTTGCAAATGTCAGCATTCATCGAATAAAACGCTCCTATACTATTTGCAATTAGAATAATGCGAGTATATTTCTTCTTTAAGATCGCTACAGTCTTCTCTATTTCCTTGTTTGTTTCCCACGGAGAATCCGTCTTGTAGTCCAATCCCAAAATGTCCATATCCGGAAACAGAGCTTTGTAATGACATGCTTCATCTGCACTGCCACCTTTTCCGTGAACATATAGTATAACGGTGCTTTTCCTTTTTTCCTCTATATCAATGAAATATACATCAGCTTCTTCACCCTCAAAAGTAAAGCTTCTCGCATACTTACCACCGTTTTTCGTGATGGTCTTTATGGATGCCGTATTTGATTTTTCTACCGAAAGCTGTAACTTGTCCATTCCAACTTCCGCCGCACGCCAAATAACAAGTTCCAACATTTGCGTGGCATAGCCTTTTCTTCTCTCTGAAGGTCTTACACTATATCCGCAATTCCCGAAATCCTTAAGAAAATCATTTAATTCGTGACGAAGATCAATGATACCTACAAGTCTGTCATTATCGTCGAATGCAAAATATGTGTCTGTAACAACCCAGGAAGGACTCACCGTTTCTGATGATGTATTATCTGTTACAGATTTTAGCCATTCGTCGTATGATTCCATTTGATCAAGTAATTCACTACCATTGATTACAGACTCTCCATTATTCAGAAACTCCTGCTTAAAAGCCATTGCCTCTGATTCATATTTTTTTATTGGCTTTCTCAGTGTTATCATTTCTATTCTCCTATCAATTGTTTTTTTATGTGATTCACAATATAGCGGAAGGTTTCTGGCTTCATAGGGATAATTCGACTCCACATTCTGATGCCTTGATATGAGAAAAGAATCACATTCACAATTTCGTTTACATCAACATCTTGAAATTCTCCGTTTTCAATTCCATAACGAATCAGCATTGACCATTTTTCTTCACCGATACGGTTAAAACTTTCCATCACATTAGAGTCAACTGTTTCCGCATACTCATACATGGCAATACTTAAAGAATCCTCCGGATGTTCCATTTCGTCTTCCATAAGGACTAACGCGCCTTCCAAAATATCTATGGCTGAATTTCCTTTTTCAATTTCACCCTGAAAATCCATTTCGTCCTTCTTCGTTATTTTCTCAAGCAGCGCCTCAAATAGTTGGCTTGTACTAGAAAAATGGCTATACAAACCACCTCTGCTCATACCTGTAATTTCACATATATCTTTCATGGTTACCTGCTTAAAGCCCTTTTTTGCAAAAAGCTCATAAGAAGCATCCAAAATGTATTCTCTTGTCTTTTCTCCTTTAGTTGCCATTGCCAATCTCCTTTTTTCGACACATGTGTCTGTTTTTATATTATAGACACGCGTGTCGATTTTCGTCAACAGCTTTTTCAAAATAAGAATAACTCAAAATAAAAAACAGGCCTTATCTTCACTGATAAGGACCTGTTTTGCACTTGATTGCAGCATCAACTATATGATTGTATTTTCCAAAAAGCGTTTACACATATCAAAATGTATTCCAGAGCAATTATTCTCTCTGGCTATAACCGCTTCAACATCTTTAATTTTGTACCATTTGAGGTCATCCACTTCATCAGAATCAGCAAACTGACTCTTTTTCACATAGGCTATAAAGCCAATCATAATCAATTGTTTTGGCTCAAAATAGTAGCTGGAAATATACTGGTATCTATAAACAGCCTGCCCTGTTTCCTCTTTTACTTCTCTGGCAACTGCTTCTTCTATGGTCTCACCCTCAACCATGTATCCTGATACCACAGTCCATTTTTTCTCTGATATATAGTTCTGTTTAAGTAGAAGAATTTCATTAAATTCATTTACCACAAGTACTTCGACAACTGGCAATGGATTTCTTCCGTAGATCCTTTTGCACGATGGACATATTTTGCAGTCATCATCTCCGCACCTGATATCTTCTACTTTATGACCACATTCAGCACAGTATTTGAAAAGCATACTTCACCCCCGGTATTGTTATGTACCTCATGGTAAAGGATACCCTAAGGGCAGAGTCAAGCTTGATTTCACGAGCACAAACCTGCGCGTTCCTAGGGGACGGGGTTTGTGGTCCATTTTTCATTTTAACCTGCGCGTTATCACTTCTCCAACGCCACCAGGTCCGACCTGTCATAACGATTATGTCCAGCCAGACTCTTCTTATACTTCCAACACTTGATGGCTTCATCCAAACTCCTGCCCTTATTATCATCAAAGAAATCTCGAATATACGTATTATATTCAAACTGCTTATCTATCTTGGTTTTACCGTTTTTCTTCTCCTCCAAAATTTGGAAATATGCAGCAATGGCATCTTTATAAGTCTTTCCGGCATTTTCCTTTAACCATCGTTGAAACAGCACGTTAAAAGAAAAACTGTTACCGATTTTTTCCTTAAAAAATGCCCGGTGCTTTTCCGAACACACAAAGCCTGATTCAATTAAAGTATCTTCAGAAATCTCACCGACATCTGCAGTCCGTTTTACTTTTGAAACAGGCTTTATTACTTTTCCCGTATCAAGAAAACAAACAATTCTTTCTGTAAGTTCTATCTTCCCTCCAACCGTCGGAAGCCCATTCTTTCTGCAGAAATCTACCAGTTCCTCTTTCAGGTAATAATAATTTCTAAATGTATTCCCATCTAAATCAATAGATAGTTCTGGTCTCTCACTCATATTCGTACCTCACGATTGGCCCTAGGGGACGGGGTTTGTGGTCCATTTTTTATTTTGGTCCATCACCCCCGTCCCCCTGGATCATCATTTGTCTTCATAAAAAGGGCATCTTTCCCTTATACACTGCTGGTTCTGCGCTGAAAATTCGCAGGTTTGCTCTTCGTATTCCAGATGAACACCATAGTGCTGATTCACATACAAGGTCCCATGTTTAAATGCTATCATGGCATCTCTTTTGCAGCACCTGGGTCCATTGATCCTTCCAAGTTCTCCTATTGCGCTTGACGTAAATCCCATGTGATTCCCCCATGTACCATCTACGGAAAGAGGCCCAGTTCCATCGATTATGGAAAGCGCTGCTCCAATTGATGTTATGGCGCCGCAGATTCCCCAAAGTCCGCACATTGCTCCGGGCATTCTCAGTCCCTCATAAAGAAGTTTTTGTAGTCCTTCATCAATATCAATGTTGCCTCCGGCATTATGAAAAGCCATCAATAGACATGCCCCGTCCAAAACGTGATGTTCAGGTCCGTGTATGCTGATATAATCCTTTTGCGCGATGCTTTTAAACATCCTTATTGGATTTGTGCCTTTTTCGCCACGGATATCCGTTATGATCCTGTTAGCTTTTTCTTCTATTGTCATAGCTTTAATACTCCACATTTTTTCATCAGATATCATCTTCATAAGATATATTCCGATTCTCCTTCGGTAATTTAGGTCAAAAGCAACTAATTCACTGTAAACATACAGAATAGTTGTGCTATGCAAAATTCAAAACAACTAAAATCTAGTAAACAACATGAATAGTTGCTCAATGAAAAATTCCAAACAACTAATTCCCAGTAAACAGCAAGAATAGTTGTTCAATGAAAAATTCCAAACAACTAATTCCCAGTAAACAGCAGGAATAGTTGCTCAATAAAAATTTCCAAACAACTAATTCCCAGTAAACAGCAAGAATAGTTGCTCAATAAAAAAATCCAAACAACTAAAACCCAGCAAAGAACATATATAGTTGTTATAAAAAAGATGTCTGCCTAAGCCTTTTTGCCTTCCCAAACTCCATTTTGGGAACCACCACTCGATTTACATGTTATCTTCTTCGTCCTTCTCTATGAAAAAAGTATCCAAGATTAAATCTTACTTCCTTGCGGTCAATATCATTGTTTGTATAACAGCATGTATCAAAACCTATAAGTTCAAAACCTTGATGAAGGTAAAATCCGATAGCCTTTGTATTGCAGGATTGCGTCTCTAAAATTATGGCGCGCCTTTCCTGAAGGCGTGCAACTTCCTTTGCTTTGTCCATCAGCCTCTTTCCGATGCCTTTTCCCTGAAGCGCATCACTTACCCATAATTCTGTAACCAGGAGTCTGTTCGACCACTCTTCAGGACATACTTCAATGCAGGCTAACATCTCACCGGAATCGCTCACAACGCCATAGGCTTCTGCCCCCTCCCAATGATCCTGATAAAGTGAGTCAGGAAAATCATATTCCTCGGGAGTGTGAACGATCTCTTTTTCCGCAGGCTTCTTAACTATAGAGATAGTACATCCTTTATCATTTAATGGATTTATCTCAAGGTCATAATAACAATCGCTTCTGGTTACCAAGGGTATGACCTTACCTTTCCACTGCTCTTTTGGCAGTGCGACTATATCATAATTCATGTTCCTCTTCCCTCCGCAAACTTCCGATTCTTGTTTTAAGAATTCTTTTTCTCAAACTATTATCCAGATAATATATGTTCTCTTTTTCTTCATTTGCTACAACACAGCTATCATCCCAGCCGTATTTTCTGCAAAGAGCCTTATTAAATTCATAATGCGATACCGGTTTTTCTTCAGATACATTAAGTATTCCCACGTAATCATTAGTCGCCAGTTCGATTATTGCATCTGCCAGTTCATTCACATCGATGATACTGAACTTGATATTACCAGCTCTGATATATGTTTTTTTGGAGTCCACATGCTCTTTTAATATGAGACTCCTGTTGTCCATCACTCCAAAAGGATCAATGCCATAGATACTTCCGGTGCGCACTATACAGTAATTTGGCAACCTGCTGATCACACGCTCAGACTTAATTTTCCCGTTAAAATAATGATAATTGTAGCTTTCCTCTGACCTAAGAAATGGCTCTACATTTTCGGACATATTTTTCTCATAGGCAACTGACGTAGATAAAAAGATAAATCTGATATTACCCATAACATCGCAAAGTGCAGGCATAACCTTTTCAGCAATTTCTTCCTCAAGCTCATGATTCATAACCGTCCAGATGATAACGTCAGGTTTAAAGTCACGCACCAAACCGGTCAGGCTACCCGTGTCAAAAACATCCAGTTTTACATAATCGCTGTCTCTTCCATTCTTACTGTATGTTCCTAAAACTTCATTACCACTACTCTTGATTATGAAATAGATAGTTCTTCCAAGGAACCCACTGGCTCCAATAATCAATACTTTCACTTTTTTACTCCGTAATTACTTTAAATGCCAAAATTCTCCGTTTGGCATAACCATTACATCTCCAGGAAGCGTTTCAAGCACATTTCCATTTAAATCCTTTATTATGGTCTCTTCCCAATACCTGTGAACCTAGGGGACGGGGTTCGTGGTCCATTTTCATTTTTGGCCCTTTAACCCCGTCCCCCTGGACTATTATCTGTATTAGAGCCAATAAAAACCTTATAGTGCTTCTTTATCTCTTCAAGTGCTATGGGGACATCCGGAAAGGCTACACGTTTTGAAGCCTCTGATAAAAGCTCATCAGCGTCTGCCCTGGCATCCCTATCCACATTATATCTTTCATAAAGCATCTGATTTCTGGCAAAAAAGATTTCCCGCTCAGTCATAAATGTATCAGCGCCTACAGTATGGCTGGTATAAAAAGGCTTCCACTCTTCAAGAAATGCCTTTTCATCAACCTCTATCCCAAGGTCCATTATATGTTTCATTATCGTTCTGGCGGAACTACCTCTTGTGAATTTAAAAAGGGTTCCAAACGCGTCAAACACTATCGCTTTTATTGTGCCCATATTTTACTGTTAAACTCCGATTATCTTTTCAGAAATAATGCTCCATCAGTCGATCGACCCACTCAGGAACCGACGCATCCAGAACTATAGAGGAAGTATCTTCTCCCCACGCTACATCTTTTCTGTCCTTAACATCGTTTCTAACATAGCCAATTGGTTCCATTTCGATTTTCATACTGCCCTCCTCAAGGCCTATATTGCCATCCTCATGCTGACGGTTCCATTTTCTTCAGCAGTTTCTTCAAATCCCATTCTCTTGTAAAGGCCATATCCTATCTGCATTACAGAGGGCTTCGTGGTAAATGTAACCTCAGTAAATCCAAGCTCCTTTGACTTATCGAGCATGTTATTCAGCATGGTTCTGGCATATCCTTTTCCTCGATACTCCGGTTTTATGAATAACCGTTTCGCTTCGCAGGTGTTGTCATTCAGCTTTTTGATTGCTATACATGCAACCGGTTTATCCTCTTCATAACCGACAAGAAGTGCGCCACCACTGTAAAATCCTTCAAGATCTGCTAGCTCTTTATCAAAAGAAACAAAGCAGCTTTCAGCACCTTTTATCTGCGAGTACTCCTTGAACAGCTCTTTTACAACTTCTGTGTCATTACATTTTTTCACTTTAAAATTCCCCATAGCTTACTCCTCATCACATGAATATCCTGGCTTTTTGTATAAGTCATTAAAATTCGGAACTATTTCTTTATCCCAAACTTCAGCTTTCCAGTCATCTTCCTGAACATCCTTAATTGCAACCGAAACACTTGTCTTTTTACAGCCCAGTGTTTCTGCTATTACGTCCGCAACGCGGTCTGCGCATATCTGCTTCTGCTCTTCTGTCCTGCCAGAAAAGCACTTTATTTCAACATGTGGCATAGTTCTCTCCTCTAATGGTACTAAGGGACGGGGTTTGTGGTTCATTTTTATTTTGGACCACTAACCCCGTCCCCCTGGTCCATTATGGCATTATCTCAATAACTCCTGCGCAAAATGACTTAGGGAAAAACTTCACTTTGTCAAATGATCTCTTAAGTCCATCCACCACACAGTAGATCTCATCCTCATCCCATTCGTCTCCAACTTCTTCTCTGCACTTCTCCAGATCAGACCTTGTTTCAAATGCAACATCACCGATAAAAAGTTTTCCACCTTCAACCAGTCTATCTAGTAGTGATTTTAAAAATACTATCTTCTGTTCATCTGTAATATGATGTAAAGAGTATGTGCAAACGATGAAATCATATTTATTTTCCGAAAGTTCTTTTACTAATCCCTTTGAAAAATCTCCCTGATAGAGATGTGCATTTTCCATCTTCTGCTTAGCAAGTTCAATCATTCTCTGTGAGAAATCCTGGCCGTAAACATCACATCCATTCTCGTAGAGCTTTGTTGTGAGTGTTCCTGTTCCGAATCCGATATCAAGAACTCTGGCATTTTTCTTTGCCATAATCTCACTAAAAATAGTTCCAAGAACATCCTTATATCCTGCAAATGGATAGCTGTTTTCTTCATCTGAAAGGCCAACGGCTGCATCATAGCCATCTGCCCATAAATCAAATCCTTTGTTGTCTAACATCTTGTCTCCTTTTTATCTATTGCTCTTTGATATTGAATAAAAATACCTCATGGATTTCCGAGTCGTATCCGTCGTAAAATCCTTTAGGCATGCCCTTCACAATTATGGCGCCCCGGTTATAGCTGATGAGCATCTGCTTTTTCTCTTTATCAAAAGATATTCCTTCGATTTCTCCCTGACGAGTAACGTCGTCCAGTGTTTTTTCTGTAACTACGGTAAGCTCTTCAGCTTCGGTATCGACCTTACATTTATACACATGATCCGGCGCATCCTTATCGGCATCACCATCATCTGCAGTGATATAAATGCAGCCATCGTAATAGGCGATACCCTGAATAAGCTTAGGAGCTCCCTTCATGCAAGCTTTTCCCAGATATTCTCCACTTTCAAGATCATATCTGTATAAAAAGCTCCCACTCTCGTCCTCTGCCCATGAGCACATCCACATGGATTTGTGATCAGGATCAACGGCGATTCCGGAAACTTCTGTCTGTCCACTTTTCGGGTCAAACATATATGTCCTTACAAGCTCCAATGTTTCTGCATCATATACCGCCATCTGAATATTAGAGGCAGCACCGTCCATGAAATACTCAACGCCTGCGTAGATTTCGCCATTATATACATCGATATCTCCGATATGATTTACCTCAGCATCAAACTTCCCAAATGGCTCCGTCTCTGTCTTTATCAGGTTCCATTCCTCCCATCCTTCAAATTAAGCAAATATGTATCCATTTTATATGTAAATAAAAGAAAAACAAAGGATTTTTCAGAATATTTTGAAAAATCCTTTGTCCTATTTCTTCGCTAATTTTGTTTTTCCAGCTCAGCCTTTTCAAGTTCATTCAGATGTCTTATCTCGTCGGCTCTTGCGATGATTTTCTCCTTCCACTCGTCATCCTCCTCGTCAAGCTGATAGGTTCTGTAGCCGTACTGCCTTCCAAGGGAGCATACGATTTCCTCATCATCAACGTGAAGCGATATTCGATACATGCTTGGAAGCTTTTGGGGAAGTGTTGTCTTGTTATCCCTCTGGACCTCCTTCAGGTGCCTGGTGCCATTTACGATTCCGTCGAATTTTACACCGTAATGCTTGAACAGATTCTTTATATATCTCTCCGTGCGGAAAGATGAGGTGTAAACCCAGACCTCGTAGCCAAGCTCCTGCAGCCTGTGTATCAGTTCGGGAGTCCCCAGCCGAAGTCTTTCCTTGTAGATCTTGTTGAGAGGATACTTCAGCGGCGGCTCTGTCTTATGGGTCTCCGGCCAGACAAACAGCACTTCATCCAGGTCGAAGGAAATCCGCATCTTATTATTGTCTTTGTCATTTTTCTTCATTCGCTGCCGCTTCCTCTAAGATTTTCATAACCTGTGCTGACCACTTCTGATTCTTTGTGTCTATCTCATATTGATCGAAATCCTTGGAACCGCTGATAGTTCTGACAATCATCTCATTATCAACGCTTATGGTTTCCTCATATTTTCTTTCAATGAGGCTGTCTATCTGCTTTTTGACATCCTTATCGCCGGCCACCTTTCGTCCAAAGCCTGTCACGATTCCGTCCACATCAACAGAGTATTTCTTGAACAGCTTCTTTATGTAGTCCATGGAATAATACTTTGATGTGAATACCCATACGTCATAATCCCTTGAATGAAAATAGTGGAACAACGCAGGAACCCCGAGCCTTACCTTCTCAGGGAATTTACTTGCAGGTGCAGATGCAGGCACAGCCTCGAAGGAGCCGTCTTCACTTGCAAAAACCACCTCGTCAAGGTCGAAGGTGACACGCTTGGTTCTCACAGATTTTCTCAGCATCTTCTCAATATCTGCAAGTTGAGTAATGTTGACAATTCTGATAGGAATCCTGTCGATTCCGGAAACTATTGCTGCAGCCCATCTGTGGTGTCCGTTCAGGATCATATATCCGTCAGGACGCACTTTTTCCACATCGAGAGGCTCCTCAATGGCTACGCCATCTCTACCCATCGCTGCTCTGAATTTGCTTGCATATTCATCTATAATTCTGAAGCTGGGACCAACCTTGTCGATGCAGAATTCATCGCTGGGATTAGGATGAAGTTTAGAATAGGGCGCAGAATTAACCAGAAGGCATTCCAACCAGGAAGCCTTTACCGGAACGTAAACGCCACTGTACTTTTCAAGTTCGCTCTTTAAATAGGCCATAAAGCCTGTTCCTGACTCTGCCATATTTATCCCCTCATAGATAAAAAATCGAACAAGTTATTCTGTTTTCGGAGCCGTGCTATTTTCTGTCATATTCTCCTTGGGCGCGAGGGCTTTCTCCTCGTTCTTGATCTCCCAATGGATAAGGAAGGTGAGCGTAGCTCTAAGCAAAATGATAGCTCCGAGGATACCAAGCTCAGCCCACTCACGAACCACAACTGTTCTCAGTACCTCTCCGCCCAGCTTAAATTCCAGCGCCAGCGCAATGCCCTGGGCAAGTGCAAGTCTGATTGAATTATCCTTTTTCAGCCAGAAAATAAAACTCTTTATCGCAGTATACACAAGAATGCATATGCCAAAGAATTCCAAAAGGAGCGTGGAAAACTCGACTATGTATCGAAGCAAATTCTCTGCATTAAGATACAGCTCTTCCATTTCGCCCTCCTTGCAACAGGAAACAACGACTATGTATATAAATATTTTAAGCTTTTACAGTACTTCTATCAACTTGTTTTATCAGCCGATCCAGTCCTTTGTTTTAGCCATTACATCCCGCATTATCTCGAGATTTTTCAAGGTGTCATCGCCTTCAAGGGAGTGATTTACACCTTCGTATTGATGGATCGGTATATTCAAAGCTTCTGCGAGTTCTACTACCTTGGCAGAATCACTCCAGGGATCCTTTGTGCCAATAAAAGCTACTGCTTTCAAATCCTTTGGAGCATTTGTAGCTGTAAAGGTTTCCGCAAGAGGTGTATAAAGAACCTGCCTTGCATTTTTAATATCGTATTTAAGGGCGTAAGTTATAGCAATCACGGTACCTATGCTCTTGGAGACGAAAAGTACATCATCATATTCATCCCACCTGATATCCTTCAAGGCATCCTCCGTCTGCATGTATAACTCTTCGAAGGCTCTTTTCATCTTATCCATGTCACCGCGGATCTTCTTAACAGAGCAGGTATAGGCGATGCTTCTGTATTCCTCATACCCTGCTTCCCGGGCTATATCTCTTGAGTAATATAAAAGCGGTTTATCCGCATGATATCCCACACCGGGGAAATAAATTGCGATTTTCATAGTAGAAAGCTTCCTCCACTTATAATGCGTTTGTCTTAATAGCAATCTTAGCAAAATAGTGTGGATTTGTCACAAAAAGGGGACGGCCAGAACCGCCCCCTATGAGAAGTATCTATTTATTACCTAGCTAAGAAAATATTGTAATAGAATCTCTTTGTTATCTTATTCTTCTTGTCATATACAGTAACTCTGATGACTGTCTTGGTCTGTACATCCTTAGCATAAAAACTATCCCCAGCGAGAGTTACCATACCTGCTTTGGCTTCATCAACCTTGCTGAGTTTGATCTTCTTGCCATTCTTAACCTTTTTCCAAGAGTAGGTTGGCATATCCTGTACACCTTTATAACTTAGGTTCAGAAAATCCATATTTGGACCTTCGCCTTCCGGAGGTCTGCCGGGACGATCAGCTTCATCCTCTGCATATGCATCCACATCACGAACATCTGCTTCATCAAGCTCAGAAGTAGCTTCTTCATAACCATATCTCGTTTTACCTTCATCATTTGTAGCACTCTTCAGTCTGGGTGTACCAACCTCGACCTTCTTAAGCTTGAAATCCTTATTTACAACAACCTTGATAGTACCCTTTTTTACAGTAGTTGTATTTTCACCATAGGACTTTTTCCAAAGCTTATTATTGGAAGGAGCATCAACATCTGTGGTTTCTGATATAACCTTGCCGGCATATGTTACAGATTTAATAGCAGCTGAATCCTCTCTTGCTACTACCTTGAGGGACTTTTTGACTGTAGAGCCATCCTTAAGCTTTGCATCATAGGTAAGCTTATAGTTTCCAGCCTTCTTTGCAAACAGTCTTATTGTATAGAGTCCATAATCCATTCCTTTGGGGGCATTTTCATCAATCTTTACGAAGTCACCCTTATGGTTTTTGTAATAGCCAGCTCCATTCTCAGTATAATCTTCATTAATTACTTCCTTCTCAGCTGCAGATTTAGGATCCGCATATTCACTCTTAAATATTACCTTAACCTTAAGGCCCTTCTTTCCCTTAAAGTTCTCAAACTTTGCAACGTCCTGTGTTGTTGCAAGTTGCACAGTCTGATTTTTTGCATTAACACTAATATAGTGGACCTTCTCTTCTGTCCTCAGAAGATCTTCTGCCTGCATAAGATCAACATTATTCTTCTCTTTGGACAAACTCTTCTTCGTGTCCTCATTAGTGTATACTCTGTCAGTCCCCTCCTTCTTCCAGAGAACCTGAGCATTGGCAGTAATAGGAGCAACTAATGTTAATGACAGTGCCATTGCCAGCGCAGTGGCACCAAATTTGGAAAATTTACTCATATGATTACCTCCATCATAAGAAATATTAACGTCTTTTCGTAGACGCTATACCGTGACATATACAATTTTATCATCTTGAATTTTTCATAGTCAACGTGATAACATGCTTGTTTACAGCAGTTTTATCCTATTTATAAAATGTTTATAATATCGTTAATTAATAAAAATCCAAGGTCTTGTTTTTTCAGACTATAAACAAAATGATTTTGGTAGTATCCTTATAGAATATAGATAACATTTTATGAGAGGAACAAACTGTGACCGGAAAAAAGAAACTTGGAATATTATTAGTAGTTATTGTATTGGGAATTATTCTCTGTCTGTTTGTCATTACTAAGATAAAGGACAGAGGCGGTGTAGTAGTAAAATGCAACTCGGATTTTCCTGTAAATGAAAAGCTCGTGGCCTACAGACAGGACGACGCTGCATGGAAAAATGACAAGATCGGAGAATCCAAATATACGATGGGAAGCTCCGGCTGCATAATAACAAGCATAGCAACAGCGCTGTCCAGCACTTCAGTAGCAATGGATCCGGGCGCCATGAACAAATTCTTGAGTAAGAACAATGCCTTTGATGAGGCAGGAAACCTTCAGTGGGGCAGGATTGATGAGATCAACGGTTTATACGCTGATGTGTATTCCGACGTAAGCTCGGAAATCATCGACAACTGCCTGGCAGCGGGACACTACCCCATCATCAAGATACACAGGAAGTCAATTTTCAGCTATCACCACTACGTCCTTATTATAGGCACTGAAAATGGCGAGTATGTCTGCATGGATCCGCTCCAGGACCATCTCACCAGGCTTTCAGACTACAACGACAAGATATATGCCATAAGATGTGTGTATTATGAGAAATAATTAGTAAGGGGCTATCGCTAAGTGATATGCTCCCTTTTTTATTGCGTATATAAAATTCGGTGGCTGTTCAACCAATTGGTACCAAATCAAGAAAACTGATTTACCATTCTCATTTAAAAGTTAACGCAATTACGTTTGCAGTATACCAATATTCCTTTCAACAAGCTTTCTGACTTAAAATTCCGGCTGTTGATTTGGCTATATTATATTTATCCCACAATATGTCATAGAAAATTCAACCTATAAGTCAAAACAAGAGCATCCCGGTGTAACAGTGCTTGAAAACATGCTCTGTTATTCGTAAAGTGATAAGTCAGTTTTCACAAAACTATGAGAACTGGTTGATTATCCCCAAGATCCGGCCAGATTCTGGCCTCCCACCAACAAAAAATGCCGGAGCTATGCCAACAACAGGCATAGTTCCGATAAAAAAACTTCAAATATATCCTTAATATCTCAAAATATCACAAAATCAACATAATATTATTCATATCCATCGCCGGCACATATCTGACTTCCTTGGCGAGGCCCATAACCATCCTTATTCCAAGGCCTGATGCAGGGTCCTCGGGGTGGTTCTTCTTGTGCCATTCCACGGGATCAAAGAGCTTGCCGTTATCGCGGATTCTTATTGTCTGCTTATCTTTACCGTAAATAACTCTTATATCAATGTTCTTTTCCCTATCGTCTTTATAGCCATGATCTATAGTGTTCGTGAGCATTTCTTCAATTAAAGGTGTTGCTTACAAGCTTGTCATTCTTTTCCATTTGTTTTCCTACCAATAACATAAACAGAATCTGCAACAATCAGACATTTTTCATATGAACATCCAACTGATTGAAAGGGATCTCAATTCCATTTTCTTTAAGCGCATTAAATACGGAAGTATTTATCTCATCCTTTATTACTTCGCTTCTTACATTAGCCGGGAATTTAACCGTAGCTCCCATGATAAGTGCACTGTCCTGCACTTCAAGAAAATATACCATCCTGCTGTTTGGCTCGTTCTCATCATATTTATCTTCATTAAGAGTAAGAGGGCATTCGCATATGGTTTTTCTGATTATATCCTTTGCCTTTTGAATATCGGAGTCATAACCGATGGGATACTTGAAAACTGCAGCCCTTGGCACATCCGCTGCATAGCTGTAATTGATAATCTTCATTTCATCAAATTTTCTGTTGGGAATAATCGCTCTGGTGGAATCAAGAAGGCAGACCACGATATGTCTTAACGTCATGTTCTCAACTATTCCCGTAGTTCCATCTTCAAGCTCAACTCTTGAGCCTATATCGAAGGGCTTATAGAGACTTATCTGGAGTCCGGCAAACATGTTCCTGATAGCTTCCTGAGCTGCGAAACCCACAACAGCTGCAACTACAGCAGTACTACCAAGCAGCGAATTGGCTATTTCGTCGCCTCCTAGTGGAAGCACTATGAATAAAACGATCATCGCAAAGGTAATCATTTTTTCTATGAACTGGAGTGTAAGCGTTTTGCCCTTCTTTTTCTCAATACTGCCAATAATCTTTCTTTTTATCTTGAGTAACAGAAAGACAAAGCCAAGATATAGTACGAACAGGATCACTGCAGTAACAGCAGCAGCCCCCATTAGCCCCCATACCACTTCAGTAGGAGCATCCTTAAAAAGCGTTTCTAAAATTTTATTCCAATTACCTTGATCCTGATTCATTAAAATGTCCCCCTCATACTTTCAAGCCATATTTTTGTGAGAAATATCCCATTTAATTTTACTATATTGCGTTTGGATATATTGTAAAAAAAAGATAAAACCCACTTTATGGAATGTTTAGATTCTGCCTTTATCAAGTTACCTATTGCTAACACATTTTTAATATTGTATACTTTTAGTTAGCAAATGCTAACTTTAATCTTAGGAGGAGCCATAGGTATGCCTGACAGTATCATTATTGAAAACTGCTCGCCCACATTGGCAGGAATAAAAACAGGAAACATTTTCACTATCGACAGAAGTCTGATTTCAGATATAAAGGAAGAGCTCAGCGAGCTAAACCAGTGCTTTGTTGACAAGGGACTCCGCGCAATTCCTTTGAAGATCACAGATAAAACCATTTTGATATATCTATATCGCCCTGAGAAGCTTAAGGCCGATCTTTCTTGTGAAGAAGCCAAAGCAATCCTCCGGAAGAAGGGCTACGGCTGCGATTCCATCGAGAGTGATATCGTTCACCTCATCCATCACATCCACAATGATGGCTCATTTCCTCACGAAATCGGCCTCTTTTTGGGCTACCCTCCCATCGACGTCAAGGGCTTCATGGAGGACACCCGTAAGGGCGTAAAATGCGTCGGCTACTGGAAGGTCTACGGCGACAAAGAAAAGGCCGAGAAAACCTTCTCAAGCTACAAAAAATGCACAGAAATATATAAGAAGTGCCTCTCCCGTGGAAGACACTTATCTCAGATGGTAGTAAACACCAACCGTGTTAAATCTATCGCATAAATTACCGCGGGGTTTACTTGCCGGTTGCTGTTACGCCTGATCGCGAACAATTCTTTCAACCGGTTACCCTGCGGGGATTGCTTTCATGTGACCGTTACGTCTATCCGCGAACTTGCCTTTCTATAGGTTGAACTAATTTATTGCTTTTTAGGGAGCGTTACACCGGTAGATTTTATTTTTTCAATATCGGTTGCGCTTTCATGCCCGCTTTATTGGTTCCCTTACGCCTGTGCTCTAATTTGTTCGCGAGTTGACGTAACTCATTCCTAAACACGCTTCCCGCATATCAACCTGTTTTGGTTTATCAAGCACCATAGGTTGAACTACCTTCTTTATGGCACTCCCATCGTTCATCCAGTTAGACTATAACATCTCTTTCCGGTCCAATCGCGGATAGTTCCTTCAGGTAGTCACTACGTCTACTCGCGAACAATTCTTTGATCCGATTACCCTGCGGAAATTCCCTTCCGGTATCCGTTACGTCTATTCGCGAACAATTCTTTGATCCGATTACCCCACGAAACAGTAAATCATTCAACGTGCGCAAGCGGGGCAAGTCCCTCTCCCATACGAACAAAACAGTATACCATTCGACGTGCGGAAACGTAAATCATTCAAATAGCGGAAGAAGGGGTGAGGCGGAAATAGAAAAAGGTCCGGGGGACCTTTTTCCCGCCGAACCGACCGACGAAGCAGCTATACTGCGAGGGCGCACGACGTCCGGGGGACGTCGGTCCTGAGCCGACCGGAGCAAAGCGGAGACCCCTTGAACCCAGGGTTCAAGGGGCTCCTCCGCACGATAAAAAAGAGGTAAGACTTTCGTCTTACCTCTCTTTTATCGTGCGGAAGAAGGGACTTGAACCCTCACGATGTAGCCATCACAAGATCCTTAGTCTTGCTCGTCTGCCAATTCCGACACTTCCGCATATCAAGTATTTAATTAGTTGCACTAGTTAAAAACTAATGCAGGAAAAGGGACTTGAACCCTCATGATATTGCTATCACACGGACCTGAACCGTGCGCGTCTGCCAATTCCGCCATTCCTGCAAGCAACAATAGATATTTTAGCTACTTGCCGGTGGTTTGTCAATACAAATAATCAAGCATTTTAAACTTTCTATTTGTGACGCAGCAATACTATTTATACAATATATCTGCCGCTTTGTAAAGGTCATTATACATTTTTAATTTCTGAGTATAAATTATCACCAGCATAATGAACGTCAAAAGGCTCACAAGCGTCACAAAAAGCATAGGTGTTGAGGGATATGAAAACAGTCCCACAACCGCAATAACAAAGGCAATGATCACAGCCCCGATAACAATTGTCCTTCTCAAAAGCTCCTGCTGCAGAGCCTCTATAAGAAGTGTTATCTCCTTCTTCTGAGTAAGGATCTCCTCATCCGATAAAAGATCCATCTCCAGCTTCTCGATTTTCTTGATTCTGTCCCTTATCCTTTTGTCCATACTCTCCTCCGGCAATTTCTGTCTATCCCCTAAAACGCATTTTACCAAAAAGACAGCCGGCAAATCCATTTTGCCGGCTGCCATTTCCTATTATAGCACTTTTTTCATTATTTAAAGAACTGCATATCATCTCTTAGCTTAACTGCTATGCTCTTAAGTGAATCCGCAGAGCTGGAAAGTGTTGTAACAGTTGCGGAAAGCTCCTGCATGGATGCTCCTGTCTCCTCTGAGGATGCTGCATTCTCCTCTGAGATTGCGGACAGGGATGCCATTGCATCAGCCACAACGTTCTTGGCATCAACACAGGTAGTAGCCTCGCTTTCAATGCTCTTAACACTGACAACAGTAGATGAGATATCCTCTATCATCGCATTTACGCTCTGAACTGTATTGCCAAGTACTTCCTCCTGCTCGTCATTGCCCTTCTGAACCTCTGCAGCCATTTCAACTGCGGACTGTGACTCTGCAAGAAGTATATCCATCTCTCTTCTGATATCGTCAGCCATCTTACGTGAATCGTCTGCAAGCTTTCCGATCTCTTCTGCAACAACCGCGAAACCTTTACCCGCATCGCCGGCTCTTGCTGCCTCAATTGAGGCATTCAGTGAAAGGAGGTTGGTCTGGCTTGCGATAGATGCAATACCCTCAACCTTTTCATTGATACTCTCAACTGCCTTACTTGTAGCACCAATCTTCTCAGTGATCTGAGAAATATTGTTGCTCATATTATGGCTGCTCTGCTGAAGGTCTGCCAGGCTCTGTGCTGACTCAGTTGAAACCTCCTGCATCCTTTGTGCGATATTGGCAAGGTCTTCCGTGCTATCCTGTACATTTCCGGTAGCCTGGTCGATATTTGCGACATTCTCTGTAACGCTTTGAATCTCATCAGCCTGCTGTGTTGCTCCGGATGCGATCTCCTGAACGGCATTGGATACATCATCCGCAGTCTGAGATATCTGACTTGCCGCATCTGCCAGTTCTTCCGAGGATTCGTTAACCGAAACAGCAGAGGACTTGATATTCTTTACTATGTCTCCCAGAACATCCACCACTGTGTTGGTGTTGTTTATCATCTCGCCAAACTCATCCTTACGGTCTGTAAACTTCTGAATATCGACGAATTCACCATTTGCCAGATGATGAAGAGCATCATTAACCTCATGCATAGGTCCTGTGAAGGAATTAGCCATTCTAAAGGAAAGAACGATTGCAAGGATTATCATTATTACTCCAAGAAGTACGATGAGCATTGCACTCTGTCTTGCATCTGCAAGAGTTGCGTTGTAGTTGGAGGAAACAACGATTATCCAGCCAGTTGTGGGCTCTTTAAGATAAGATACAATCAGCTTATCATTACCCTTACCTGTAACATAGGTACCGGAACTCTGAGTCTTTGCCTGAATGAAAAAGTCTCTGTCGCTTCTGTTATCCTCAGGATCATCGGGCTTTATCTCATAATCTGAGATGGCAACAACAATACCGTTAGTATCAGTAATGAATGCTCTCTGATTCTCTCCTACGTTATCAACAAGGAGCTGATACAAAACGTTCAGGTCGTAGCTTCGCTGAGCAACACCGATTACTGTCTTGTAGTCAGTGTCATAAACAGGAACTGCAGGCACGATTATGCGGGCGCCTGTTGCTTTGGATACGAGCACCTCAGAAATGTTCTCAGTACCCTTAAGGGCTGTCTGATAGAAGTTTCTCTCTGAAATATCAGAAAGCTTTCCGCCATCAGATCTTACAACCTGCATTCCGTCATTTCCCGAAATAACAATAGCGTTGCCATCATTAAAGGGAACATTTACCTGTTGCAGGTAAGCTACCATTTCAGGTTCATTTCTGGACGCCTCATCCTTCAGATAGTTAATAGTGTAGGGACTTTCAGCTACTGATTCGAGAGCTCGTAGCTGCTGCTGAATAACAGTCATGAATTTCTGCTCAACTATAGTACACTGTCTGGAGTTTATCTCCTTAGCGTCATTAAGACCTCTGTTCATAGAGCTTCTATAGCTGACAGCAATTGCGATAATAAGTGGAATAGCCACAAGTGCTACTGTGGTTATGATAAGCCTTGCCTTAACTGTGCTCAGCAGACTTATCTTTTCTCTTTTTTCGTTCTGATCATTATCTTTGCTCACAATCTACTCCTTCTTAAGCACTCTGTGCTTTAAAAACCGGGATCATAGGCATCTGTAAAGAGGCAATCGCGCGTGCCCCTTATGCTAATTCTATAGATTGCTGAGCAACAATCCTATGCATACACAATTAAATTTTTATAAATATTTTAAGAAAATGCGTCCATTATAGCAGCATTGATTCTGTTTCCGGCATCAAACCCCTTTTCAGAAAAAGCATCGGGGTCATCCGGAGCGCACTCTCCGCAGACATCAACAGCTACGATATTTTCTCCGTAATGTGCCTTCAAAAAGGAAAGGCCTTCCTTAAGCTCTTCAAGGGTCATTTCTCCCTGATCCCAGTTGGTTATAAGTTCATCCCTTGAGAGTACGTCCTTATCCACAGAAATGTAGATGCTTTGAGCCGCATCTTCTGTGATCTCAAACATTTGTCGCAAAGACATACAGTCCTCAAAATAGAACACCCTGTCCTTGTACTCCGGATTGTCAGCGTAAGCCTCCTCCATAAGAGCCTTATCCGCGCCAACTATGTACACACGTGAGAGCTCCGAAATGTTTTTAAGGGCGCTCAAAACCCAACATCCGCAGGACAATATCTCTCCGTAGGATGTCCACTTCATATCGGGATGGTGGTCAAATACAACGAGATCAAAGGGCACCGTCGCATTCATAAGTATCCTTGACATGTAGTGGTAGTTTCCATTATCAAAAAATCTAAAGCTTAACTCTCCACTTCCACCCTGCACATTCAAAGTGTTTTCAGAGGCGATGATCCTTTTCCTGATCTCCTCGAAAGCGTAATCGTCACATATACAGTTGGTTCCGCTTATATCCTTTAAATCCACAAAAAGAGAACGAAAGCCTTCTCTTTTACAAAAGTCAAAGCTCTCGTTCTCATAAATTCCCGTAAAATCAAATACCGTTACCTTCATAGTTATCCAGCGATCATATCCTTCAGGTGAAGGAGTGCGTCCTCCTTAATGATGCATTTTCCGGTCTCTTCGATGTGAGTCTGCTCAGCTGAATTCATCATCAGCTCCTCAGCATACTCAAGTCCGCTTCTGCGAAGATCATACACTGCATTCTCTCCGTCAGGCTCAAGAACCAATGTTACGTAGTACAGGTCGTCCTCCTTGTAAAGCTTGGACTCTGTAATAGGAAGACTGTAGGTAACCTTAGCAAATCTTGCAGCAGAACCTAAGTCCTTGAATCTGGCCATGTATCTCTCAGAATTCATAATGGGCTTAGCCATTGCTTCAATCTGAGGATCCTGCTCTTCATCCTGATCATAAATCTGCTCTATGAGTTCTGAAACGTGTCCGATCATCTCATTAAGGGCCTGTCCCTTGTCGGAACCAGTCTTAGCCTTGATGGAGTCAACTCTCTCCTGAGTCATCTCCCTGAGAATAGCCTCTGCTGATCCACGTATTCTGTCTGCTGATTTCTGAATGTCCTCATTGGACATTTTTATGGCGAAGATGCGCACACTTCCATCTACCATCATGTTCTTACTCATCATGAGTACTTCTGTTTCGGGATCATACCCCAGCTGCTCGCCAACTTCCCTGTTCAGCTGCGCCATAAACGGAACTGTTCTCTTCTCTCCATTCATGATTGCTTCAGGGGTGAGGCCGATTTCACGGAGTTCTGATGCAGCAATACTGCATTCAACTGTCGTATTATTCATTTTAACGATTACCATATAGCCTCATCTCCTTTCCATTGAAAAATGAATTGCTATGATTTGATGATTATAACTCATTATGTTAGCACTGTCTAGTGTTGAGTGCTAATTGTCGCAAAATTCACTTTCTCTACTTATATTGTACTATATATTTCGGTCAAAATCACTAATTTTATTACATAATTCATGAACGAATATTTACAAAAATAGTTGATGTTAAGTAGTTTACAAGCCACTTTTTGTAATTTCTAAAAAAACAACACCCCTAACAAGGACTCTCCCCCAAGCGTCCAAATTACGGGTGTTTTCAATGTGCTAAAATATGTGGAAGTTCTGCTCTCGGGCAGTGCCCTCGCCAGAACAAAGTAGTACACTAAGCTCGAAAAAACCTACTCTGTATGACATTACACCAGGCTCGATAGAACCTCGCCAAGTGTTCTGCACATCGCTAAGTGATTACTTTTATCTCTTAAGCTGTCTAAGCTCATCGAGAAGTGTATCCGAAACTGTAATTACTCGGCTGTTTGCCTGGAATCCTCTCTGTGTAATGATCATATCGGTGAACTCATTTGAGAGATCAACGTTACTCATTTCCAGAGTTCCTGATGTCATGTAGCCACCGTCATCAGTTACCCACATCACCTGTGCTGGTCCTGAGTTTCCGGTTACCTGATAGAGGTTTTCACCCTCCTTGGAAAGGCCTGTGACATTGGCAAATTCTGCCACTGCAATTCTTCCTGCAACTCTGTTCTGACCATTGCTGTAAAGTCTGGTAATAGTGCCGTCTCTTGCGATAGCAACACCGTTCATGTCACCCTCAGGATAGCCTTCACCTTCACCTTCAATAGTACCTCTGTAGGTTGCAAGTGATGAGCTGCTCATTCCGTTAAGGGGAGCATAGTTTGTGGTACCTGAATAGTCAAGAGTGATACTGCCCGCTGCTGCCGCATCACCGGTAAATGCCAACTGAACCTGCCCGTTCGCCGCACCGTTTGCTCCGGTGAATTTTCCTGTTGAGGGGTCATAGGTCAGGTTAACAACAGTTCCCGCAGCTACGCCGCCCTCGATGAACTGATGGTTCTCGTCCATGATTCCGGTTATTGAAGCCTGATATGTAGTGTCATTGTCGTCACCGGCATCTGAAAAGGCCATTCTTACTGTATATGTCTTGCCATCAGCTCCGTAGAACTCAAGATCAACCTTTCTTCCGCCATCTGCTGAAAGAAGGGTGTCTGTTCTGCTGATATTACCTGTAACTCTGGCATAGGTCGTAGGCTGGCCTGCCATTTTCTTGATGTTACCTTCGTCATCTATAGGAAGAACCTGGAGTCTGTTGCCGACACCGGCTGTAAGTTCTCCGCCTACTGCTCCGCCATCATCGCCTTCAGCTGCCGTTCCTCTTACATAGAAGCCATCTGCTCTTGTAACGAGGTAGCCCTGAGCGTCAACGGTAAATGAACCATCTCTTGTATAGTTCATCTCACCTCTCTGGTTCTCAACTACGAAGAAGGAATCACCTGTAATACTAAGATCAAAGACATTATCTGTCTGCTGAATAGATCCCTGTTTTGCGATATTTGTCATTATGGAGGATGTCTTTGCTCCAAGTCCGACCTGTCTGGCATTGGTGCCTGCTCTTACATTTGAGGGGCCTGCTGCCTTTCTCGCATTCTGATACAAAAGATCACCGAAGGTAGTCTTCTGTGCTTTATAGGATGTGGTATTTACATTTGCAACGTTATTACCGATAACGTCCATCTGTATCTGATGTGTCTTAAGCCCGGCAACACCGGACCACAATGATCTCATCATAATCTCACCGCTTTCATACATAATGAGTCTATACCTACATCTCTTATTTCGGTCATCATGATAAGAATCTTTAGTCTTTTTTAAAAATCCTTTGATCCGTCGTTATTAAACTGGAGCTCCTGATTCTTAATGCTCACCTTGGTTCCCGGAGCGATTGAAGAAGTAAGGAACGCGTTAGAACCAACCACTGAATCATGTCCGATTACAGTCTCTCCGCCAAGGATTGAAGCTCCGGCGTAGATCGTAACGTTATCCTCAATGGTGGGATGTCTCTTAGCTCCCTTAAGAGCCTGTCCGCCCCTTGTTGAAAGTGCACCTATTGTAACACCCTGATATACCTTAACGTGCTCACCTATTATTGAAGTCTCACCAATAACTATGCCTGTTCCGTGGTCAATCATGAAGTATTTTCCAATGGTTGCACCGGGATGGATATCGATTCCCGTTACTGAATGGGCATACTCAGTCATGATACGCGGAATAAGCGGCACCTTCAGAAGATAGAGCTCATGTGCCATACGGTTTATCGCTGTCGCCATAAGTCCCGGATATGAGAGGATGATTTCCTCCTTACTAAATGCAGCCGGGTCTCCCTCGTAGCTGGCCTGGAGGTCAGTGTCTATAAGGGCACGGATGTGCGGGATCTTTTTGAAAAACTCATGGGTGATACATCTTGCACCACAGGTCAGGGTTTCATCAGTTGCATTCTGATAGACCTCGCCATGCCTATAGGCAATAGCAACCTGCTTCTGCATATTGTAAATTACGTCCTCGATTATTACCGCAACTCGGTTTGAATCATTATAGCTTCTGTAAACATTGTCCCTGAAATAGCCGGGATACAAAACTCTCAGCAGCTTTTTTACAATATCAACAACCACATCTCTGTCGGGCTGATTGAAAATGTCCATCTGATCTACATCTCTGCCCTTGTTGTAGTCGTCAATGATCAGATTAACAATGCCCTCTATCTCGTTCCTAAGATTCTGACGCTCTCCGATATCCATAGTCATTTCCCATCCTTTTTTTATCAGTAAAAACTGTTCCTGCGCTTAATTGGTTTTCACCATCTTTATCGCTGATTTTTTGCCATAAATCTTTTCATCATGCGCAACTCTATATGGAACAATATAATAATAGTACTTCTTTTTTCTTGCAAGCTTCTTGTCGGTGTATTCAAGCTTAAGCTGGTTCTTTACTGTACCAACCTTCTTATAGCCGGTTTTCTTGCTGTTTGATCTGTAAATCTCATAGCCGGATGCGCCTATTGATTTGTTATAAAAAAGCGTAGCCTTCTTCTTTTCAGCCTGAATATCAACCCATGTCACAGTTCCGGGAGCATAGTCCTTAATGGTAGCTCCAAGTGACTTAAGACTCTTCTTATAGCTGCTAAGGTCATCAGCTGATACGTAAAGTGACACATTCTTGGTGGTGCTTACTGTCTTGGTGTAGTCTGAATCCTCAGTGGTGTAGGCAAAAAGCTGAACCCAGTAATGCACTCCATTCACCTTAGTGTGTCCGATCGCGCAGACATTGTAGTTGGTATTCAGCATATTTCTGCGATGTCCCTGACCTGAGTAGTACTGATTAGTCTCCTGAAAGGCTTCAAATGCCTTCTTTGCTGTCTTATAGCCGTAGGCTATGTTCTCGCCCGCATAGGTGAATTTGTAGCCCTCATCGGACATTGCGGTGAAGCAGGTCTTACCGTTTGGTCTCTCATGACCAAACTTTAAAGCAATCTCAGCAGCTCTTGTCATGGCAACCTTCTCAAGGTTGTAGTCATAAGCAAGCTTGCCGATGCCCTGTGTGTAAACCTTCTGGGTATTTGTTGTGTTCCAGCACCAGGTATCCTTACCTGTTCTGAAATCATTAATCATCTTCTGCATCTCTCTTGCAGATTTCTGGGCGTATTTAACCTTGAATCTAACCTTGGACACAAGGAATCTTGAAGCTGTCTTGGGCTCTGATTCCTCAGACTCTGTGGCCCCGTCAGCTCCCTTTATCATATATGTATATATTCCGCCTTCCTTCATGGCGTCACTGTCCGTATAGGACCTCTCATCCCCTGATACCACAGCGATAAGTTCAAAGGGATCAGCGTTTCTCCTTCTTCTGAAAATCCTGTATTCCTTTGCTCCGCTGGCTGTCTTCCAATATATGGTCAGTCCCTTGTAATCATTTGAGATTTCCTTGATGACAGGCTTCGCTATTTTCTTTTGTACTGCTGTGTTATCAGCCCTGACAACAAGGCTCTCTGACGGCATTAAAACCGGAGATGCTAAGAGCGATACAGAAAGCACCGCTGCAAGAATTCTTTTGCTGCTTAAAAAACAAAACTTTTTCATAAATCCCCCAAAATTTCTATATAAAAATATGCTCCTGGTGCATGTTTTACCAAGCACTTACTATATAATAGCATATTATCTCAGAATCGGAATAAAACATCCGGTTATAGACGCTAATTCAATTATTCAATGTCGCAATAACGATTTATTAAAATATTGAAAAAAAGTTGTTGCTTTTATTTTCGTGGCATGATATTATACCACTTGTCGCCGGGGTGTAGCGCAGTTGGTTAGCGCGCTATCTTAGGGAGGTAGAGGCCGCGAGTTCGAGTCCCGCCACTCCGACTACTGAAGCTGTAAGATTTCTTACAGCTTCTTTTTTATTCATTTCACCCTCTCTATTTGCATATTTATACTTTTTCTGTTTAGTTTCCAATTTATCCAGATAACAATCCCTATTTCTATATTCAATAGTTGTATCTCGTTTCTCCATAGGTTATTATTTTCATTGTGAAAAAATTTTTGGAGGGACTAAAAAATATGACAAAACAAAGAGAATCAAAAAACACAAGTATCATTTTCTTAATTGCTCTTGTACTTAACATCGCACTTATTCCACTGTCAATTTTTATGGCACGTCAAGGAAAGATTTTGGGCATTTGGGCAACGGTTTTAGCTGAGGCTGCAATTTTCATTCCGCTTGTAATCTACCTCAAGATGAAAAATGAGCCTTTTTTCAGCACTCTTGGTTTCCACAAAATCAAGGTTTCAACAGTTTTCCTTACAATCCTGCTTAACATTGTAATTACACCTATCTGGATGTTCGGAAACTTTTTCTCACAGCTTTTTGTACCTAATATAGCCGGCGAGGGAATCACCAACATGGTAGAGTCCTCTGCAGGTGCTGCAATGCTTGTTATTTCCTTATTGCCACCGCTTTTTGAGGAAATGCTTTTCCGCGGCCTGTTATTCAACAAGTACAGAAAGGTATCTACTATCCTTAAGGCAGCCCTTCTTTCAGGTCTGTTTTTCGGACTCATTCACCTGAACCTCAACCAGTTCTGCTACGCATTTTTACTTGGCGTTATTTTCGCATTTGTTAATGTTGCAAGTGGCAGTATTGTTACATCAATGATCCTGCATTTCCTTATAAACGGTTTCAACGTATTAATTCTTTATGCATCCTTACTTGCACAGCAGGTTGCAGACCCTGCAGCAGTTGAAGCTCAGACAGCAGCTTTAAACTCAAAGAGCGCTCAGCTTACAAGAGCAGGTGTTTGCTTTGTACTTGCTATAATTGCTTCATTTATCGCACACAAGATCATGCAGGCTATCGCTAAGAAGGAAGGACATCTTGAGGAGTACAATTCTATCTTCAAGAAAAATGAGTCCAAGGAGACAGCTCATATTTTCCGTACTTCACCTGCAATCCTTTCAACAGTCATCGGATTCGCATTCGTTATATACCTCTCATTCTTTATGACAGGAGTATTCTAAAGAGCGGTTTAAAACCACATAATGCAGACGCGATTATTTAATATAGTGAACGGCAACTTTTGTTTGTCGTTCACTATATTTTTTTGGTAATATTGAGGTTATGAATACTGCAGATAAAAAACATTTAAACATTGGAATATATGCCCACGTTGACGCCGGTAAGACCACCCTTTCAGAGGCACTTTTGTACCTCGCAGGTGTTGTCAGAAAATCCGGCCGCGTGGATCACGGTGATACCTTCTTCGATACTTATGATTTAGAGAGAAAAAGAGGCATCACCATTTTTTCTAAGCAGGCTGAGCTTGACCTGACAGAAAATACCCACATCACCCTTCTGGATACTCCGGGACACGCTGATTTTGCGCCCGAAACAGAGCGCACCATGAAGGTTCTTGATCTGGCTATTTTGATAATAAGCGCAGCCGACGGCGTAACCTCACAGGTTCAGACTCTGTGGAAACTTCTTGAGCACTATGAGGTTCCGATTTTCATATTCGTAAACAAGATGGACCAGAACCAGGCAGATAAAACTGCTCTCCTCTCAGATATTCAGAAGAGACTTTCTGCCCACGCCCTGGATTTTTCAGAGACTATTATAAGTAATGTGGGAAGAGGTAATTCCGTTTTATATTCAGAAGCTGACGCCTCTCTTAATGAGGACTTCCTTGGAAATGACGAATTTCAGGAGGAGCTTGCTGTCTGCGATGACGAGCTTTTAAATGCTTATCTCGAGGATGGCAGAAAGGTTGTAGTTTCAGATATTCAGAGCCTCATATCCACCAGAAGGCTATTCCCCTGTCTCTTTGGAAGTGCTCTTAAAATGGAGGGCGTAAAGGAGCTTATGTTCCTTATTGATTCCTTTTCAAAGGCTCCTGTCTATCCGGAGGACTTCGCAGCAAGAGTCTACAAGATATCAAGAGATTCCGGTGGAACAAGGCTCTCCTGGCTTAAGATCATGGGCGGCACCTTACACGTAAGAGACATACTGTCCATGCCTGTAGCCGGCTCCCACTCAGGTGCTAAGAGCAGCGGAACCGATAATAGTACATCAGAAAAGGTTGATCAGATCCGTGTATACTCCGGAGATAAATACGAGCTTTTACAGGAGGCTAAGGCAGGCCAGATTGTGGCCGTAACAGGCCTTGATTCCTCCTATGCAGGTCAGGGACTTGGCGCACTTACAGGTGAGCTCACAGAGGTACTTGCTCCTATCCTCTCCTCCAGAATCATACTTCCTGAGGGTGCGGATCCTTTTACCGTGTATAAGCAGCTCCTGGAATTATCCGAGGAGGAGCCTCTTCTTGATGTAAAAAAGGATGACGTCACAGGCGATCTGTCCATTCAGGTTATGGGCGAGGTTCAGATGGAGATTCTAAAGCACCGCTGCATGGAGCGCTACGGTCTTGAAATAGGCTTTGGCCCCGGAAGTATTGTTTATAAGGAAACCATCAAGGCTCCCGTTGAGGGCGTTGGACATTTTGAGCCCTTAAGACATTATGCAGAGGCTCATCTTCTGCTTACTCCCACAGAGCCCGGAAGTGGTCTGTCCTTTGATGCGGACTGCCCTGTGGATGACCTTGCGGTCAACTGGCAGAATCTTATCCTGTCACACCTTGAGGAGTTTAAGATAAGAGGCGTTCTCACAGGCTCTGAAATAACAGATATGAGAATAACCGTCATAGGCGGAAGGTCACATCTTAAGCACACTGAGGGAGGCGATTTCAGAGAGGCTACCATGCGCGCTGTCCGTCAGGGACTTATGATGGCAGAGAGTATTTTGCTTGAACCCGTCTATGATTTTGTAATTGAGCTCCCTACTGAATCCGTGGGCCGCGCCATAAGTGATATACAGAAAATGAGCGGAACCACCAATCCTCCGGACCTTATGTCCGATGGAAGCTCAGTTTTAACAGGCTCTGTGCCCGCTTCAGAGCTTCATGATTATGCCACTGAGCTATTGTCCTACACCCATGGTCAGGGCCGCCTTAATCTGTCTCTTCGCGGCTATGAGCCCTGCCACAACGCAGAGGATATCATAGAGGAGAAGGCCTACGATCCGGAGCGCGACATAGAACAGCCCACAGGAAGCGTATTCTGCTCCCACGGCGCAGGAATCGTCATTCCCTGGGATGAAGTAAGAAGCCATATGCACGTTGATACAGGCTGGACGCCGGATGGCGAAGGAAACTCCTCCGCTTCAGATACTGACCTTACCAGAATGGGTGATGCCCTTAAAAGCTTTAAATCGGATGATCTTAGAAAAGAAGCTGAGCTTACCTATGAGGAGCGAACGAAGGCTTACAACGCTACCATTCAGGAGCTGGACAGCATTTTCGAGCGGACCTATGGACCTGTAAAGCCCCGCTACGACGCCAAAGCGGATGAAGAAAGAAAAAGAAAAGCCGCAAACAAAGCCCCGGAAAAGAAGTACCGCGCAAAGGAGTACTCTCCCGAGGATTCATATCTTCTTGTTGACGGCTACAACATCATATACGCGAACGACGAACTTCGTGCCCTTGCTGATAGTGACATGAAGTCCGCCCGTGATAAGCTTATGGATATTTTGTCCAATTTTCAGGGTTACAGAAGAGAAACTGTCATCCTGGTGTTTGATGCTTATAGAGTTCCCGGTGGAACCGAGCATGTATTAAAATACCACAACCTCGACGTGGTATTCACAAAGGAAGCCGAAACAGCAGACCAGTACATTGAGCGCACTGCCCACAAGTACAGCAGGAAAAATCGCGTGACAGTTGCTACCTCTGATGCCATAGAGCAGGTAATCATCTACGGTGCCGGAGCCATGCGAATGTCTGCCTCCGACTTCTGGTATGAAATAAAGAGAACCGAGGATGAAATACGCGACAGGTTGTCCTAGACTTTTGGATGAACAAATCAGCTTTCTTTTTAATCCGTAACCTGGTTCTTACCTGCTGCCTTTGAATGGTAGAGATTGTCATCTGCCATTTTTAATACATCATCATTACCGGTTCCGGTGGCAACACCTACACTTAACGTAATCACAAGACCCGGTGCAAATTCCCAGTTCTGAAGGGCCATGACCTTTCTAAGCCTCTCGCCCACGCTGGAGGTATAAGGTATGGCCTTTTTATCCAGTATGATCGCAAACTCCTCACCACCATATCGGTAGCAATGAACATCTGCCGTGATCTCTCTTTGCATTAGCTGTCCAAGACGCCCAAGGACTATATCACCGTTCTGATGTCCGTAGGTATCGTTTATCTGCTTGAAATCATCAATATCTATCATTATTACGCCGTAGATATCATTCCTGCGCTTTGCACGCTGTAGACTAAGATTGAAGTTTTTCCTGTTGAGAAGCCCCGTCAGGCCATCAAATCTGCTGTTAAAGATGATGACTGCAAGGATGATAAACACTACTATTACAACGAGAATTGACAGGATGATAAGCCTTGTTCTTTTGTAGACCTGGGACTCCATAATCTCAGCCTTGTTCATCTCCAGCTTGGAATCTTCCACCATATTGTCAATAACGTTGGCATAGGCGACATTCTGATTATCAAAAAGCTTGGTATAAAGTCTGTTGACGATGGCATACATCTCGCTTCTGATATTTTCATCAGTGGGTGGATATTTTTTCTGAAGCTCTAATATTGTGCTAAGCTCAGCCTTTTCATAGCCATTTTCCTCGCAAAGCTTCATAAAATCCTCAATAGCATCAGCAACCTCGTGTTCCTTCTTTGAAAACTCATCGCCATCAAAATTATCAGCGCCCTCAAATATCTCAGCCGCCTGAAGCAGGGACTTTGCCTGATAGAACGGAATAATCAGATCGCGGAGCATGATCTGTCTGTATACGTCCGTTGTAAACATAACATGGCCTTCCCATTTGTCCAGCTTCTCTCTGCACTCATCGTAGCGACCGGTCTCCACATAAACCTTGGCAAGCCATACATCGTTGATTGCTGTATATGCCTCTTCATAGACGCCTGTATGGGACATATCAACCAGCTCCTGAGCCTTATCAAGAAACTCTTCAGCAGTTTCGTAATCCTCGGACTGGATTTTCATTATTCCAAGCATTCTGAAGGCGTAGCTTCTTATCTGCAGATCCTCAATGTCATCAAATCTCTTGATAGACTCTGCCTTATCTATCATGCTCTGAGCCGAATTAACTGTGTAGTTGTTCAGGAAAAAGTTAGCGAGATCGAGATAGATATTTATCGTGTAGTCCGTATCCTCACTTCGCTCAAGATAATAAAGCGCATAGCCAAGGTTCCTGTAGTAGGTCATGGTTTCGCCCTTTTGCATATAAATAAGACTAAGCCTTTCATAGAGTCGGCCACGGTCTGCGTTAGTAAGATTCTTCTTCGTGGTCCATTCGCTGATTTCCTCTATTTCAGCATCCATAGTATCCCAGCTGAAAAGAAGATCCTGCTGGATAACCGCCTGAACTTTCTCATGATTGGCTTTTTTCTCCAAATAGCAGTAAACATCATAAAGAAACTGGGCAAGTACCAGTCCAGCCATGAAAATGATAATACCTATGAATAATTTTTTAATCGCTGATTTATTCATCCTTTTGGCATATCTCATGCATTGTTTATCGCTACACATTATTATAAGTAATAATTATTAAAATTTCGTTTCTTAAATATAGTATTTTTAGAAATAAAAATCCCCGAAGCCGTAAGCTCCGGGGATAATAAATGATTATTTTCGCTTATGCATTGTGCTCTAAGAGATAGTCATTCAATGCATCTGTGATCTCCTCACCGTCAATGCCGTGTACTGCACATGCATCTGAAAGTGATTCCATCTGTGAAGCAGGGCAATGGATACAACCCATTCCGCACTCCATAAGAAACTGTGCTGCAAGAGGGTGCTTTGAAATGATATCACCTACAAGCATATCTGCACTAATGATCTGTTCGCTCATACTTACCTCCTAAAAAATCAAGTATTAACTGTCTAAAAGAAAATGTCGCTACGACACTATTTTTGTCAGATACTGAATTTTAGCAAGAATAAATTCTTTTGGCAAGAGAAAATTCATTGTGCAAAATATATTTTTCTTATAGCTTGCGATTACATTTTATATGTCGCATCTAATAGCAGGGTATGCAGTCTTTGTTATTTAATCGAATACAGATACTCCGTGTTGTAGGTAAGGACGTATAACTGATTATTATCCTGCTTAATAAAATATGATGGTGCCGACGCTACCTTGATCTGCTTTTGTGTTTTGCCGTTAGTACGGTTGAGTATGTAAATATAATCAGGTTCATCAGTAAAACCATATCCGCAGATAATGCTGTCTCCCTCGATAATGAAGTTATTTGAGCCACAAACAAGGTCATCACTTTTCCAAAGAGTATTACCGGAGACTGTATCAATGGCTACAATGTAGGCTTTATGCGGATTTGCAGAAGCATATGTTAGATGTCCCAGCGATACATAGAGTATGTCATCCTTCATCATCGCATATCTGACGTAGGGCTCTGTATAGTCGGCAAATAGTCCCTGACCCTGATCAGGTGCATCTATGAACTCATCAAAGAAGTAATTGCCGTTGAGGGTCTGATTCGCTTCATCCATTACCGTAAGACTAAGTGTTCCTTCATCCGCCTCATTGACAACGCTATAGCTATAGGTTCCGTCATTATAGGGCAGTCCCTCAGGAAGTGGAATTCCCATCTTACCGGACCAGGCATCCTCATCAAGCCAATCTGTTTTATTGTGGCTTATCTCTTTTAGTTCTACGGAAGGTGTTCCGACAGATGTATCGATTCCGTCAGCGACCCATGCAGTCCATCCGGGATTTTTCACAACCGCATGATACCACCAGTCCTCGCCTTCACCCTCATCGCTTCCATCACCTTCAACGGCGTCGCCCGCATTAATGGTAATCCCGGCATCGATGGTGGCTGTATCTGCATCCTTTAATTCTTTTGCCACATCGGAGATCTCAGGAACGCTGTCCTTCTCATAGTTTTGGTAGGTATCTGTGAAAAGTTCAGGATGGTCGAACCAGGAGATTTTCACATAGCGGGATCCTGCAGCATAGCTGCCCATTGCATAATCCTCAAAGTACAGCCATACACCATCATATCCAATAGCCCAGCAAAGACCTTTCGCATCGTCCTTAAGTCGTCCGGGCATGCCCTCAATGAAGCTCTCTTTGTCCATGCATTCGTCGAGGTCATCATTTTGCTTTATTAGCTCATCCTCAACAATCTGGGCAAAATCATCGGACACCTTCATGACATCGTCAAACTTTATTTCTTTTCCTGTAACAGGGTCAATGTTGTAATTGGTGTAATCATTATAGCCATGGGCTCCTGCCAGAAATGTATAGTTTGAAACAACAAAAGAAAATACTCTTCCATCAGACCTTATGGGATACAGATCATGATCGTATTCATATGCCAGTCCCCAGCCACTTTCAAATATTTCCTTAAGCTCCTCAATGGAGGAATTGAGGCTTTCGTTCAGATCCGCTTCTCCCTTGCTGTTGAATTCGTCCAGGGACTTCTGGAGTCCGGAGAATTTGTCCTTATCACTTTTGTCAAGAGTGATGCTGTAATAATATCCGGAACCCATCTCTGTCTCCCCGGCCATAAGCTGTACGGGATTCTTCTGGTATGAGAATTCTATTGGAGAAGATAAGTCAGCTTCTGAAATTTCGACGGAATCGGAAGTATTGCTGTTATCAGCTTCGCCTGCTTCAGCTTGTGTGCCTTCATCGTTTTTTGTACCATCTGCTTCATTTTGGGTTCCGTCTGCTTCAGCTGATTTTCCCTGGGCGGATGCATCATCCTTGTTTTCAGTAGTTTGTACAGCCTTGGTTTTTCCTTCTCCTACTGAGTTAGCGGAAGCATCATCCTTTTTCCCGGCTCCTGCGCAGCCGGCTGATAAGACCATCGCACAGATCAGTATGATAGATATGGCGTTTTTATATAACCTGTTCCTCCTATGCATTTTTGTCCCCCTCAATTCTATTCAACTAATCATTTATACCTCTTCTACATAGTTCACATACTCAAGTTCATTGAATATCTGAAGTATCTCGTCGTGAGATCTCTTCCTGTCAAGCTCCATGTCTATAAGAAGCGCGCAGTCTGAGGATCTTAAGGTCTTGTCCTTGCTCTTGGTAAGGCTGGTAATCACAATGCCTTCATCCGAGATAACCTTGGAGAGCTTGGTCACACCGTGGTTCTTGTTCACCTCGATGTATATGCTCATATACAGGCTGTGCTCCTCAACCTTTTTGCTGGCATGAAGAAGAACCATATTGGAAAAGGCTATAAGTAAAAAGCATGTAAGACCAACTACCAGATAACCACCACCTATGGCCATACCCATACAGGAGGTAACCCACAGGGATGCTGCAGTTGACAGACCCTTGATCTGCTTCTTACCGGTGACAAGGATGGTACCTGCACCAAGGAAGCCGATTCCACTTACTACGCCGGCAGGGATACGGCTGACATCAGCATTAAGCCCCGGGAACATAGCAAGATAAATATTTAGAGCAGTTGCTACAGCTGAACCAAGACTTACAAGAGCGAAGGTCTTGATACCTGCACTGTGATGCCTTATAAGACGCTCCCACCCCACTATACTTCCAAGAATAGTAGCAAGGATCAGTCTGAAGGCCACAGCGCCATCAGCAGTACTCTGCAGATAATCTATGATAACGCCAATACTCATATAACATTCTCCATTCTTTACGCTTTTGTATTTCATCTTCCGACTCTGTCATATGGATTATATTAATGTTACAAACAAACCGGCATATCCGAAAAGAGGAAGACGCAATATTTTAGAAGAAATTTATAAAGCGTAAAGAGTGTTATCCTCAAAGTTAAGGTGTACTTCTTCTCCTACCTTATAAATCTTCTTATTCTTCGGATTGTACTCCTGGATCTTAACAATGCTCTCACCAACTCTGATGTGATAGTCCTGATAAGCTCCCATGAAGCATGAGTAATCAACCACACCCTTTACAGCGCCGCTGTCCGCAAGAGTTGCGCCTTCAGGACGAAGAACCATGTCACAAGCAGCACCTACAGCAAGGTTTCCTGTTGCACACTTTAAGGAGTGTCCGTTTATCTCAACCTGATCCTGTCCTGTAACCTTAGCCTTAAGGAAGTTACACTCACCGATAAAGTCAGCAACGAACCTGCTCTTCGGGTAGTAATATGCTTCCTGAGGCGATGCCACCTGCTCAACGATACCCTTGTTCATGATGATGACCTTATCTGAAATAGCCATAGCCTCAGACTGATCATGTGTTACATAAACCGCTGTGATTCCTGCTTCCTGCTGGATACGTCTGATCTCAGTTCTCATGGAAACACGAAGCTTTGCATCAAGGTTTGAAAGGGGCTCATCGAAAAGAAGAACACCGGGCTCGATTACAAGAGCTCTTGCAAGAGCTACTCTCTGTTGCTGTCCACCGGAGAGCTGGTTTGTCATACGATTTTCCATACCCTCAAGTCCTACCAGGGCAAGGATATCTGTTACCTTTTTCCTGATTGTAGCTGTATCCATCTTGCGAAGCTTAAGTCCGTATGCAACGTTATCAAAAATGTTGTAGTGAGGAAGAAGCGCATAGCTCTGGAAAACCATCGCTGTATCACGCTTATTGGGTGTAAGTGCATTTATCGGCTCACCGCCAAGATAAATCTCACCCTCATCCGGTGACTCAAAGCCTGCTATCATACGAAGTGTTGTTGTTTTACCACATCCGGAAGGACCAAGCAGTGTTACAAAGCTCCCTGGTTCGATCTCAAGGTTCTGATCCTTAACAGCATAAAAATCTTTACCTGTCTTGTGATCCTTATATATTTTTGAAATATGCTCAAGGCGTACGCCCTTTTTCTCTTTTGCCATTTTTTATACTCCATTCTGCCGTATCAAAGGTTCGGCTGACATATTGATTATTAGTTATCCAGGTTCACCTTGCGGCTGGTTCCGAAGAACTTCATAAGAAGGTTCATGATAAGAACCGCACTGTAGGTAATGAGAATCAGGATTGATGCAAATGCGCAGGCAATTCCGTAGGATCCCTTCTCTGCGAACTCATTGATCTGAACTGTGATGAGCAGATAAGAAGGTGTAACCAGAAGGATGATCGCACTGATCGCTGTAATACTGCGGACGAAGGATGTTACAAATCCGCTGAGGAAACTGTCCTTGATAAGAGGAAGAGTAACTGTCATGAATACCTTGAAGCTGTCCGCACCCATGTCATAAGCTGATTCCTCGATGCTCTTATCGATCTGACGAAGAGCTGAGATACCGCTTCTGGTACCTGTAGGAAGGCTTCGAACGATGAATACGATTACAAGGATTGCTCCTGTTCCGTACAGGCTCTGAAGGATTCCTGTTCCGAAGATACCGCCTGAAAAACCTCTGATGTAACCAATGCCGAGTACTGTTCCGGGAACTGCCATTGCAAGCATTGAAACTGCCTCAATGAAGCCCTTTGATTTGAATCTTCTTTTTACAACCAGATAAGAAATGATCATGGACAAAAGTGCTGTTATAGGCGCTGAAATAAGTGAAAGTATGAAGCTGTCCTTAAATGCCTTAAGTCCCTTGTACTTTGTAAATACCTGTCCAAACCACTTGAAGGTAAGATGGAAATCATATCCCCAGGTCTTGAACATTGCGCCGAAGGGAACGCAGATGTACATCAGAATAACAAACATTGCAAGTGCTGAGCACAGGATTGTGAGCGGCACTGTAACTGACTTATCAGTGATGAGCATACGCTCTCTTGAAGCTTTTCCTGAAAGAGTTGCTGTACTCTTCGCCTCAAGATAATACTTCTGAACTACGAACATAAGAAGTGTGATTCCGAGAAGTACTACCGCCATTGCAGCCGCACCCTCTTTGTCGTAGGCACCTGTGATCTGCAGGTAAATCGTTGTTGCAAGTGTGTCATAGGAACCACCGATAATCATAGGGTTCGCAAAGTCTGCGATTGACTCGATGAAGGTTACAAGGAAAGCATTTCCAAGTCCCGGAAGAATAAGCGGGAATGTAACAGTCATGAATACCTTTAATCTTGAAGCGCCCATGTCTCTTGCAGCCTCTTCAAGTGACGGATCGATGTTTTTAAGAAGTCCCTTGAGCATCATGTAGCAAACAGGGAAAAATGTAAGTGTCTGAACAATCGCAATTCCCCAGAAACCGTAGACACTGTTGTCGTATATGTGTAATAAAAATCTTGTAATAATACCTGCCTTACCAAAGAGCATTATCATTGAAAGAGATAATACAAACGGCGGTGATACTACAGGCAGCATGGAAACTGCCTTGAAAAGATTTTCCATAAATTTCGTTCTAAGCTTAACGTAAACCTCTACATAGGCAAAAAGAAGACCTATGAGAGCTGATGCAATACCTACCAAAAATCCTACTTTAAGTGTATTTGTTATAGCTCTTCTGAAGTTTGCAAGAGCCATTACTCTCTCGAAAATAGCAAGTGTGAAACCTTCTTCTGAAATGAAGCTGTCCACCAGCAGTATTGCCAGCGGATATAGAATAAACAAAGTAAGAAAAGCCACCAAAAGCACAATGGTTGTGACCATTATCGGATCAGCCATCAGCTTTTTTCTGTCAAGGCTGGCACTTTGACTCTTAGCCATCAATATAATCCTCCTCTTAAAAAGAAGGACGGAAGATTTTTACATCCGTCCTTCATAATCTGTAACCACAAGAAATACTTCTCTAATCTGGCAATCATTTTAGATTGCCGCCCCTAACAATTACTCGGTCTGGAAACGATCGTCTGCTGCGCTTCCAAGAGCTGTCATAACCTCTTCAATGTACTTCTCTGTGTTCTGCTTGGCATCCTCGAAGTCATAGTCCATAACGTTCTCAGGATCAAGGCCGAACTCTGAAGCAACCTCAGGCTGCTGTGCGTTGTCAATTACAAGGAACTGGTAAGAACCGTTCTGAGCTGCAAGCTCTACGCAATCAGGAGAAAGTGCATACTCGATCCAAAGCTTAGCTGCATTGGGATGAGCACAACCCTTGAAAATAGCTGTTGCACCAACCTCGAAGGATGTACCTGTTGAAGGAATAATAAGATCAATGTTGCCATAGCCGTTGTCTACGATCTGTGTGATTCCATCATGAAGGAAACCGATACCAACGATACACTCACCTGTACCAACGTTCTTAGAAGGGCCTGAACCTGACTTTGTGTAAACTTCGATGTTCTTATCAAGGTCTACAAGGTACTGGATACCTTCATCATGACCGTACTTCTGGATCATTGTGTTGATAACAAGCTTAGCTGTTCCAGCTGTGTTGTAGTTTGAAAGCCAGATAAGGCCTTTATACTTTTCATCAAGAAGATCCTGCCAGTCAGCGGGCTCCTCAACTCCCATTCTCTCAAGCTCGTCCCTGTTTACCATGAAGCCAAGGATTCCCTTATATATTCCATACCAGTAGCCGTCTTTATCCCTGTATGTATCGCTGATGAGGTGGCTTGCATTCTGAGCTTCATAAGCCTCAAGAAGGCCCTCACCTGCTGCTACGTTGTAAGGATCTGTTGTGCCGCCAAACCATACATCACCTGAAGGATTACCGTTTTCTTCCTCGATCTTACTCTGAACTTCACCGGTTGAAAGTCTCTGATACTGAACCTTTATGCCGTATAACTTCTCGAAGTTCTCACAAGCTGCTGCAAGATACTCCTCTTCGCAGGAACCGTAAACAACCAGCTCGCCCTCAGCCTTAGCTGCCTCGATGAGCTCGTCCATTCCAGCAACCTCTGTAGCTGCGCCGTCCTCAGATGTCTCTTCTGTTGCCTCAGCTGTCTCCTCAGCAGCTCCCTCTGTAGATGCCTCTGCAGTAGAAGTCTCTGCAGATGCTGCCTCCTCTGTCTTTGTGTCAGCTGCAGGTGTCTTTGCAGGTGCTGAACCTGAACCACCACATCCAATAAGGCCAAATGTCATTACTCCGGCCAACGCCAATGCCAATTTCTTTTTCATATCCCTCTCTCCTTTCAAAATCGGTCAATTGATAAACAAATCATAAAGAAAATATTAAATTTTAAATACCCAATTTTCTGTTTATTTATCCGTAAAACTGAACATGGTACAATCATAATTGAAGAGGTGAATGCACTAAGTGATTTCAATTCCCATTTGGAGGAATTTATGAATATAGTTGCAGTCGCAGTAACAGATTACATAGGAATAATTCTTCTTATAGCTCTGCTGATCAACAGTCGTTTTAAGCGCGTCGATCAGCAGCTTGACATGAAGATTTTTTCAAATATCGCTTTTCTTACACTGATTTCATGCTTCGTTGATTTCATCTCTTTTTATGCGGACGGAAACCCCGGTAATGCCTGGAGAATTATCAACATCATGGCTAATTCATTCTGCTTTTTTGCAAATCCGGTTTTTGTTTTCAGCTGGTGCCTTTATGAGGATTATAAGCTCTACCACTCCATTTACAGGCTGAGAAAAATCTATAATCTGGCTTCTATTCCTGCCGTTATAATGATAATTCTTGTTTTCGTTAATCTTTTTTACCCGATAATTTTCTATGTCACAGAGGACAATGTATATCACAGGCTTCCGCTGAGCTATGTCTACTACCTGATCGATACCGTATATCTTCTGTTTAGCTATATTGTCATTGCAAAATATGAGAAAAAGTACGGTAAGGTAAGGTTTTTCCCTCTATACCTGTTTCTTGGCCCAATTACCTTAGGATGTGCGCTGCAGCTAATATTCTTTGGTGTATCACTTATCTGGGTATCACTTGCAGTCGGAATCACCGCAATCTATATGTCCATACAGAACGAATCCGCCTACCTTGATACTCTGACAGGTCTTTATAACAGGGCATATCTGTATTACAAGCTTGATTTCACAGGAAAATTCAAGGATCCAAAGCTTGGCGGAATTATGGTGGATGTGGACTATTTTAAGCAGATAAATGACACCTATGGACACTCCACCGGTGATAAAGCTCTGACCGATGTAGCAAAGATTCTTAACAATAATAAGCCTGACAATGCAACTGCAATACGTTTTGCAGGAGATGAATTTATTCTCCTGGCCTATGACACTTCTATAGAAGAATTAGAGAACATAAAAATCCGTATGACCAGAGCAGTCGAATTTTTCAACAGTCAGAACAGGCGACCCTACAAGCTATCCCTTTCCATGGGATGCAGCACCTACGATTCCGAAAACGAGTCTCTTGATGCCTTCTTAAAGCACATGGACAACAACATGTATGAAGCCAAGAGAATCAGGCATGAAGAATTAGAAAAGCGCAGTTGATCATTTCACGCGACAGGTATAAATATGGTAAATATGAATTTTTCTGATATCAGACACTCTATCTCTGATGTCACCGATTATTCATCCTTCATACGTGAAAACAGACAGATGGTGAACAGATATTTAAACACTGTTCTCTGGTTCTGCATTCTGACAGGTCCTGCTATTGCTGTCGGTATTAAGTTCGGCGTTTTTATGGCAGCTACCTATTCGACCTGCATGGCAGTTTCCATGTACATGTTTATCGTGGCTCTGCTCCATCTCCTTATCATCAAGATCTGGCCCTATTCTGAGCACGTTGGCCTGCTTGCTCTTATTTCCATGGAGCTTCTTTTGGTATTTATGGTGTATCACCATATCCACATTCACATCACCTGGTTTTTCATTCCACTACTAAGTATTCTGTTTTGCGATGGAAAACTGTTTTCAATTACCCTGCTGACCAATTATGCCGCAATGGTCATTTCTACCTGGCTTATATCACCCTACGACAGCAGCACTAATTCCACGTTCGATACACCCTTTGAGTACTTTGTAAATACGATGCTGGGTTACACCATCGAGACTATGGTCATGCTGGTAGCAGGACTTACCCTGACTAAGATTCTCTACGATTTCTTTTCCGCTCTTATGCAGAAAAACAGGGAAGCTTTGGAAAACTCTGACAGGTTAAAGGAGCAGATGAACATTCTGTTTTCAATGGCAGAAATCTATGACCATGTGAATCTGATCGACTTAAATTCCATGACTGAGACGTCCCTCAATGACCAGTCCTACGAGACCTACGAGCTGGATTTTGAGAAGCACGCTCACACCGTCATGAATCACATGATAAAAAAGCAGGTTTCTCCTGATTATCTTGAAGCCTTTCTGGACTTTACCAATTTAAGAACACTTGAAAGGAGACTTACAGGAAAAAGATTTATATTCGGGGAATTTGTTAACACTAAGACCGGATGGTTCCGCGCCCAGTACATCAATGTGGAATCCAATGGTCAGGGCGTTCCCACCACCGTTATTTACACTGTTCAGAATATCAACTCTGATAAGAGACGTGAGGAAAATCTTATCAGGATTTCCCTTACTGATGAGCTGACTCAGCTTTTCAACAGGAGAAGTCTTGATGCTGATATTGCCCGCTATGAAAGTGGACCCATGGAGGCAGATCTTGTTATCCTGTCTATTGATATCAACAGACTTAAGGCCATCAACGATTCTTTGGGACATGACGCCGGCGATGAGCTTATCCGCGCAGCAGCTGACTGTCTCACCTCCGCCATCGGTAAAAAAGGCAAGGTTTACAGAACAGGCGGCGACGAATTCACCGCTGTTGTTCACTCCACCGCTATAGCTGCAATCGTCGATAAGATTAATCAAAAAGCAGCTTCCTGGAAAGGAAGCTACTCCGATGATCTTGCGCTTTCTATCGGCTATGCATCCCATAAGGATCATCCGGATGCAAGCATAAACGAGTTAAAGAAACTCTCTGACAAGATAATGTATGAAGAAAAAACAAAATACTATCAGGAAACAGGCTACGAGCGCCGTGGTAAGAGATAGTCTTGTTTTTTCATGCTTTTAATTCTGTTTAGAAATTGCTTCCGTTCCATCCCCATTCATGAGAAGCTGTATATTTTATATACATGCGGTCAGGAGCTATTCCCAGCACCTCGCCGTATATTTTTGTGAGCTCTGCAGTCATTCTCTCAAATGCAGCCCTGTCGGGATCTCCGAAAATATTTACACAAATGAAGGCTGTGGGCTTTTGTCCGTCACCTCTAAAGTACATCTCCTGCTCATCAGCAAGGTCGATCATGAGCCAGCTCTCACTCTTTCCGGGAATCAGAGCGATGGCCTGTCCAAGTCTTTCCTTGAGTTCTGTTCTCTGTTCAGGTGTGGTTTTTACACTTACTTTTGAATCAATAAATGGCATGGTGGTCCTCCTGTTCTTTTGTCGATATTGTCTGTTTTATGAATATTATAATACAAAAGTTTTGGCGGGAGGGGAGATTTTGGGTGAGCGTTACGTCTGTTTGAAGAAGGATGATGATGTTGGTTGCCTCGCGGTGAGGGCTTCTGGTGGGTGTTACGCCTATTTTGTAGGCCGTGATGATATCGGTTACCTCGCGGGGATGGCTTTCCGGGTGGCATTACGCCGATGCCCGAACAATTCTAGTTATCGGTTACCTCGTGGGGTGCGTCTTCAAGTTGCCGATAGACCCGGTCGCGAACAAATCCTTCTACTGGCGTAATACGATTGTCTACGCTACTCCATCCGTGAAGTCTATAGTAATACTTGTTCGCGAATAGACGTAACGGCTCCTGAACAACCCTCCCGCGAGGGGAGTCAATATATTAGATA
>NZ_KE384118.1:45886-50744 GCF_000423945.1 Butyrivibrio sp. XPD2002
ATATCTGAAATATATATCAACCGTGAAGTCTATAGTAATACTTGTTCGCGGATAGACGTAACGGCCCCTGAACAAACCTCCCACGAGGGGAGTCAATATATAAAAAAGACCTCATACTGCATGAACTGGATAATCCTCTACGCTGTATGAAGTCTTTAATTAGTTATTTAAATATGTAAACGCTTTCTCTTAAAGAAAACTGCAAACAATATCGCAGCAAGGATCGCTCCTACGCTGATCCCCATATAAATGTAGTTAGTCACAGATATAGTTGATGTCTGTCCGAAGTCTCCAAAGGGAGAATCTCCACCTGGGAAACCACCACTCGGGAAGCCTGACTGAGCATTGCCTGAAGCATCCGAAGATTCCACAGAATTCTGAGTTCCATCTGTTGAATTATCTGTGTTACCAAACGGATTAAATCCATCCGGAGGACTCATGCCCTCTGGTGCGCTCATACCTTCTGTAGGGCCCTGCTGGTCATCTGTACTTACAACAGTACCTGCAGCACTATCTGTCTTATCATCAGTAGTATTTGCATCCTGCGCTGTTTTGTTTTCAGAATCACCCTGCTGTTCTCCGTTAGCATCTGTACCTTCCTGTGTTCCAGGGTCACTGTCCTGTTTATCACCCTGCTGTTCTTCGTCACCTTCAGTGCTACCACTTCTTCCTGGGCCTCCGCCGGGACCACCCATGCCGCCGCCCATGGCACCCATGTCGCTAAGGGTGATGGCTGATGCATCAATTAAGCTTGAAGAATCTGCGCTCTGTCCTGAATCAGTTGAAGGTATTGTTCCATCAAGCTGACCCTCAATGCTTTCACACCGAAGCTTCACAAACTCTGATATTGTCTCTACGCCCTTTTCAAATTCTTCTGTTGTACAGAACTTGGTGGGATCTCTATCCACATAATCATGGATCATCTCATAGGTGGTATTTATAAGGTCTGTAAGGTATCCGCTTGTGTAGAACTGATCGAGGAATTCCTGGAAATACTCATGATACTGTTCTGTGTACTCCTCGGTTGATGTAATCCATGAAAACATCGGTCTGTCAGTGCTGCCTTCAGTAATTGAGAGCGGTGTATCTATAGGGTCATTAACTGCGCTTGTGGAATCATCAGCCTGGAAGGTTCCAAAGGCAAGGTTATAATCCCAGGGGAGCATAGTCATAACACCATCTTCCTCATAGAGGTAGAAGTTATGGATCATGCTTCCGGTATAACTGTCTCCATCTACCACGAAGTTGTGAACAACCATATATCGCATTAACTGCTCGACATCGACAGCACTCTCTATAAGCTCGGAATCAGAATTTTCCAGTCCTTCATTCAGGTTTTTGATGGAGTTTATAAGTCTCTTTTTATCTGCTTTGTTGGCAGTGGTCTTAGCACTGTTAAATATAGTTGAATAGCTGTCTATATCGTCGTCTATATACTGCAGCTTGGCATCGCTGCTTCCAAGTCCAAAACCACCGCCACCAGGACCGCCTCCGCTGGGACCGCCTCCGGGCATATTTGAAGAATCAAAATCTTCAGGCATGTTCGAAGGATCAAAATCTCCTGGCATCTGTTCAGAATTTTCGGTATCGCCTGAATCATCCTCGCCACCAGCATCCCCTGCATTTCCATCAGAAGAGCTGTTATCACTATTTCTTTCAAAGGGATTTTTCATACCCATCTTGTCAAAGTCCACATTTTTCATGTCGAAGTCACCGCCGTTACCACGACCGCCGCCCATGGACATTGTGTCAGGCTTGTAAAGATCACCATAGTTTGTTCCATAGTTTCTCTCGAGGAAGGAATCCTCTACCGCCTCGACTGCCAGATATAATCCCCAGTCCTCGCCGTTTACCGTAATAAAACAGTAGCTAACAAGAGGTGATGCAACGCCAAACTCGTTCATCAGCTTGTAGGTGATGTAGTCCTTCATCATGGTGTAATCCTGAATCAGGTTGTTGAGACAGAGCTTATCGAGGCCATGATAATTGCCTGATGTCTCATAGGCATCGAACTCGATCTTGAAGCTGTATCTGTCACTGCCAAGCTGAGCAACCGTACTAAGAGAGGTGTTACCCTTTCCGCGGATTCCCACATTCTTAACCTTCTCCCCATCAATTGTTACGTCCGCTGCAGAGTATTCCTCAGAGGTTGCTGTTTCAAGAAAGCCATCCCAGTCATCTATTGTAATGTCGATCGTATGCACATAGCTGTCATCGAAAAGTGTATTCTCGTACTCGTAGGACACCGTATCAATACTTGTCACTCCAAGAGCACGACCATTCATAAAAAGCACAGTAACAAGAACAGCAATGGCAGTAATGATGACGCATATTTTGTTAATGTTTTTGTTACCTGTCATTTAGTCTCCTTTGCCAAAAGCCAATCAGCAAATCATCAACCCATATATTCGCCGTTGTAGCTTACGAGTACTGCGCTGTTTATGCCATCAAGATCAGAAAGTTCATTTATGAAATCAGTATTGTCTTCCTTAAGTCTTACTTCGATGTTGAGCTCAAGGTTACCCTTCTGGGCGCTCTTACTTTTCACTACAAATCTCTCTACCTTGGACTTAATATAATCAGAAGCCTTAACCTCTGCCTCATGACCTGTGCAGTTGATTACAACGATGTAAGGCATTAGATAAGACTTTTTATTTACAAATACAAGAAGGATCACACCGATGATGATACTTCCGAAAACTGCCAGCGGAATCAGTCCTGCTGCCAGGACGATACCTACTGCAATTGACCAGAATAAAAATGCAATATCAAGGGGCTCCTTGATAGCTGCTCTGAAACGAACGATTGAAAGGGCACCGACCATACCAAGTGAAAGAACTACGTTACTTGTTACTGCAAGGATTACAAGTGTGGTGATCATGGAAAGTGCTACTAAGGTTACACCAAAGCTTGATGAATACATCACGCCCTGGTAGGTCTTTTTATAAACAAGGAAGATGAACATTCCTATTGCGAAAGCAAGCACCATGGCAATCGCCATATCAAGGATGCTTATGCTGGTTACATTTTCAAGAAAGCTTGATTTAAATATGTCATTAAAAGTCATTGGTCTGATTCTCCTATTTCTATGTTTTTATATTATTGGTTGTCTGCAGGCTTCATATTTTGAAAATGAGCCTGTTCTTGCATGTTTAAGCTGTACTACATCACGAATTATTTCAGGTAAAAAGTTGTCCCATTTCACCTCCATGACGCAGATGCCGTCTGCTGCCGGCAGTGTGATACATTCTGTATCAAGAAAATCCGTATTCAGCCATCCGGTTCTTATGTTGTAGTCGAGTGTTACTCTGACATTTCCCGGTGCGTAAATAAACGGCTCGCGAGTATAATCAACAATGGTCTTGGGACGAAGTCTCTCGCCGACCATCCTGGAGTACAGTTCTCTTATCAGATCATTTTGATCATTTATCATCCAATCGATGTCCCTATTTATAATTTGTCTCGCCTGTTCTTCGGATATAGATGCTGAAACCTTGGTGCCTAGCCCGCCAACCTTGCTCTTTTTCTCAAGGTGGATAACCGACTTATTACCGTTGTAATATCTGATCCTGAATTTCTGTCGTCTGCTGACGCCTGACTGCTTTTCGATAAGCGCTTTATTTTCCGGGGTATCGAAATACAGACTTCTTATCAGATACTTTCCGTTTACGGCATGTGGGTCCGAGGTCGCAACCGCCCGCAATCTCTGTCGTATGGCTATCATATCCGAAGCACTTATTTCATGCTTTAGTTCATGTCTAAATTGCACGGTATGCTCCTTCCTGCGTGATTTTTTGTAACAATGAGGATTATATTCTTCTTACCTAAAATGAACCTAAATGAGATTTAAGAATTGAGGGGAATTTTTTATAAGGAAGGATCACATTACTCAGCAACACCTGTTAGAATTTATTTCAAGGATAAGAACACAAAGAAGATGTATGTATATAGAACAACAATCTACAGACTTCTTGACAAGAAGTAATTCTATGACATCTACTTCAGTAAGATGTATTTAATTATCAAATCAAATGGAAATGAAAGTTCGTGACAAACCTTTTAATTCCTGACATTTTATCACCGGGACGAGAAATCGTCCCGGTGATTTTTTGTGCTCCTGCCTTTATGGCAAGTACGATTAGCTACATAATATAATATTCAGTCCATATTGAGATTATCTATTATATTGACTCCACTCGCGGGAGTGCTGTTCAAGAGCCGTTACGTCTATGCGGGGATTATCTATAATACCGACTCCCCTCGCGGGAGCGTTGTTCAGAAGCCATTACGTCTATCCGCGAAGAAGTCTTATCGTAGACTTCACGGATGAAGTAGCGTAGATAATTGCTATACGCCGGTAGTTAAATTTGTTCGCGAGCAGACGTAACACCACCCAGAAAGCTACTCCCGCGAGGTAACCGATATCTTCTTTTCTCCCCCGATAGGCGTAACGCCTGCCCGAAGGCTCCTCAACCTGTTCAACCGATTAGACCGACTCCGTCCTTTCCGGTTGAACTCTTTTTTTCATCGTAAATCTCCTTACGTCTATGCTAATAATTGTTCGCGGGCAGACGTAAAGCCGCCCGGAAAGCTACTCCCGCGAGGTAGCCAACATCATCATATCCCTCAAATAGACTTAACGCCCGCCAAAAATGCACAGCCACAATGTCATAGCCCGCCAAAAATCCACAGCCACAATGTCACAGTCCCCCAAAATCCACTCCCGCGAAGCCGCAGCCCCAATAATCCCACAATAATCCCACCAAGAAAGAATGTCGCTTGCGACATTCTCGCGCCGTTGCAAGATGTCCGGGGGACATCTGCTTTGCAACGACCGAAGTGGAACGTAGACGCGGTT
>NZ_KE384118.1:50754-100559 GCF_000423945.1 Butyrivibrio sp. XPD2002
CAAGAAAGAATGTCGCTTGCGACATTCTCGCGCCGTTGCAAGATGTCCGGGGGACATCTGCTTTGCAACGACCGAAGTGGAACGTAGACGCGGTTGCAGAATGCAACATATTCCATTCGCGCGAGTGCGCATCCACGCGGAGCGTTTTAATATCATAGGAAAGCAATTTCCTATGATATTAAAAAGCCACGTACCGGTACTTTGGTACGTGGCTCCACTATATTCACTCATCTAAATTTAAGCCAGATTAAGCTCACTCTCACTCAGCAGTTCGTCGATCAGCTCCTTCACAGTCACAATGCTCTTTACTCTTGGTGCATTTTCACCGCAGAAGAAAAGGCCCTCTTCTCTGTTACCGCGGGCAGCGGATATAAGTGCTCTGCTGATGCAGTAAGGAATCTTGTCGCCCTTAGGGCATGCTGTAAGGCAGCTGTTGCACTTCTTGGCAAGGTAGCTCTTGCCCTTCTCAAGATTCTGAAGAAGAGGCGTATATATTGCTCTTGCGGGCATTCCCACAGGACTCTTGATGATGCGGATGTCCTCCTCCTTAGAATCGACGATCACCTGCTTGAAAACATCATCCACATCACACTCCTTTGTAGCGATGAAGCGTGTTCCAATCTGCACGCCGTCGGCGCCGGCATTCACAGCCTCTGCCATATCCTTTCCGTCAAAAACTCCGCCGCCAAGGAAAACATAAATCTTCTTTTTAAACTCCTCCTCGAAGGGTTTAATGGCTTCCTTAACCTCCTTAAGAATCTGGAGATTAGGCTGGCAGGTATTGTTCTCGAGATCATCTGCTGAGAAGCCAAGATGTCCTCCTGCCTTATGACCTTCTATTACCATGAAGTCAGGAAGGATTCCTGCTCTTCTTACGAAGTTCTTGCAAAGAAGCATTGCTGCTCTCTTACTTGATACAATAGGTGCAAATAAGGTCTTGCTGCCCTTTACAAGCTCTGCAAGATTAAGAGGAAGACCTGCGCCTGATATTATTGCATCTGCGCCTGCTTCAATTGCTGCCTTTACTGTTTCCTCATAGTGGCTTACGGCAACCATGATATTTACACCGATAAGTCCCTTGCCCTGAGAAATCTCCTTTGCCTTTTTGATGTGCTCCTTCAAAGCCCTGATATTTGCTTCAAAGGGATTCTCCAAAAAATCAGGCTCTTCAAATCCGATGTTTACTGAGCTTATGACTCCCATGCAGCCCTCTCTTGCAACACTTCCTGCAAGATTAGACAAAGAAACACCAACCCCCATGCCGCCCTGGATAATTCCATGAGCCAGCTCTTTTCCACCAATATTCATTTTTTAAATCTCCTCATTAGGCTCCTCCGCTGCAGGCAGCGGTAAATGTGGTCAGAATCCTGACACACATTACTTCACAAAATCGGAGGGAGAACTGTCAGTGTACTTTTTAAATACCGTACTAAAGTATTTGTAGTCACTAAAGCCTGTCATCTCCGATACTTCATATACTTTATAGGTTCCTGTCTCAAGAAGCTTCACGGCCTTCTGAATGCGATATTTATTAAGGAAATCAAGATAAGTCTGACCTGTTGCCTCTTTGAATTTTCTTGATAAATAACTTCCCGAAACACCAAGCTCCTCCGAAAAAGTCTCTATGCTTATCTTGTCCGCATAGCGCTCCTTCGTTTCCATTAAAATGCGCTGGACGTAATCATTGTCCTTCTCGCTTTTTATAAACAGAGTATCGATGTCGTCTGCAGTCTTCATCTTATCGTTGAGCTGCCTCAGCTGTCTGTCCTTTTCAATCTCTGTGATAGTTTTTTCAATGCTTTTCTTGAGTTCCTCTTCGTCGACGGGCTTCATAAGATATGCCGATACGCCAAGTTCTATTGCCTGCTTTGCGTACTCAAAATCAGCATAGCTTGTCATTATGATAGCCTTGAAGTCGCCAAGCTCCTGCCCCTGCTTTATCATCTCGATGCCATCGACAACAGGCATCATTATGTCTGTAAGCACAATGTCAGGCTGGAACTCCTTTATTTTTTCTATGCCTTCCTTACCATTACACGCTTCACCTATGATGGTACATCCCATGGATACCCAGTCCATGGTATATGCTATTCCCTTTCGGATGATATCCTCATCCTCGGCAATCAAAACTCTGTACATTTATCCCTCACATTCTGACAGGAAGAACCAGTCTTACAACCGTTCCTTCTCCCTCTTTACTGGTGATATCAAGTCCGTAGTCGCCCTTATACATAAGCTTTATTCTCTGATGAATATTGTAAAGACCGATGTGCTGATGCTCTGTATCTAGATCTATAAGCTGCATTTTTATCCCGGCGAGAGTCTCTGCATCAATTCCCACGCCATCATCCTCGCACACAAATATCAGCTTATCCTGAAGCTGATAGCCGTTGATATTAACGGTGAGCTTCTCCTTTTCTCCAAAGCCGTACTTAATGGAATTTTCAAGTAATGGCTGAACAAGGAGCTTCGGAATAAGACAGTCCTTTATATCCTCGGACACATTTATATTATATTCAAAACGCTTATTAAATCTGATCTGCAGGATATTGAGATAATTCTGAAGGTTATCAAGGTCCTCCCTGACTGTAACCTCTTCTCTCGTCTCCCTGATACTATAGCGCAGAAGTCCCGACAGCGACACGATCATCTTATCAGCTGCGGCGGCATCTATCTTTGCCATGAACCTTATGTTATCAAGAGTGTTGAAAAGAAAATGCGGATTGAACTGACTCTCGAGCCTCTTAACCTGCGCAAAAGCTACGTTCTCCGCAAGAATCTTGTTCTGCTCTATCTGAGTCTTAAGACCTCCAAGCATCTTGTTAAAGTCATTTCCTATTGTCTGAAATTCCTTACTGCTGTCGATCCTTAGCCCCACGTTCAGATCACCGTTCTGAACCGCTTCGAAGGCTTTCTCAATTTTCTTTACATCTCTTGTATATATTTCAGAGCTTTTCGCTGTACTTCTGTAGGTGATAACGATGATCGCAACGAATATAACTGCTATCACCGCTGTTATGATCAGCATGATGCTAAGGTTCCTGTTTATGTCTGAAAAGGTAAATATGTTGAGCCCTGCCGGAATGCTGCTCTCGTAGCTGACATACTTTACGCCGCCTATCTTGGCAATTCCGTTGTGCCCCTCAAAGAGTTCGTTAATCTGACCAAACTCATCCGTAAGTCCCTGAGTGTTGTTTAGATACACCCATCCGTTAGCATCTGTAACTGCACAGTATCTGTTCCTTTTGTAGATGATATCAGATATCACTGAGGTGGGAACCACGTAAACAATGGCGTAGGCAAGACCGCTTCGCTTGTGTATTCCCCTTGCCACATACAGGTTTTTTTCATATAGAATAGTCTCTGTTCTCTCGGGATTACTGCGCATCCTGTTCCAGACACCCCAGTTATCGTACTCCTCTTCTGTCAGGCACTCGGGGACGCTTCCTTCGCTTGAAAAAAGCACTTCCCTTTTGGGAGACAGGATAACAAGCTTTCCGATGCTTGAGTACTTTTCAGTGTGCGAATAAAGCTCCCTGAAAAACTCATCCTCAGATGCTTTGACATCATCCTTACTTTTAAGCATCGCCTTTTCACAGTTAAAAACCAGCTCGTAGTAATTGTCCAGTATTGCGCTGATGTCAGTTCCTATGTCAAGGTTATCCTTCTTATTCGCAGCACCTGTGTAAATGCTCCAGATGCAGACAAACAGGAGAATTGCAGTGAAAACAATCGCGATGACAGGAATCAGGGAATACCATATAAAGGTTCTTCTTATGTTGTCCTGAAAGGAGTTAATCTCTTTGTTACTCATTAGCTCCTCCCATCATATCTGAAAACCTGGACAGCCACTTATTTTTGCTGCTGCCTACAACATCACGGTCAGCTTCTACGATATTCAGTTCTTCCTTTGGTGTGACAAGAACAGATGCTTCCACGTCCCTGCGAACGCTTCTTCTTCCGAGCTTTGCAGTTATGTATTTCTGGGTATTGTATGCAGTCATGAAGTCCACGAATTTTTTGGCACTGTCTGCGTGCTTAGTATTCTTATTTATATAGACTCCATCAGGAGTGGAAAGAATTCCCTCCTCCATGTAGACGATCTTGATATGCTTATCCTGATTTATCATTGTCAGCGCAGCTTCTTCAAAGGTCAGTCCCACCAGAAATTTTCCGGAGGAGACGCCTTCGTATACTTCGGATGAACTTTGAAGAATTACTCCGTTAAGCTGATCACTGAATTTTTCAACATAATCCCAACCGTCCTCAGGATTGCCATTACCCATGGCGTAGAGCATATTTGTCAGGTGTTCAAAAGAAGATGAAGAACCGGAAGGATCGGCAAAGGCGATTTTGCCCTTAAGCCTCGGATTAAGAAGGTCCTCATATCCCTTAACCTCTATATCACCGATGAGATCAGTGTTTATCATAAGTACGCTGGGAACATCCGTAAAGCAGGTGAATCCTTCACCTACATCCTTGAAGTTCTCATAAAAGCTGTCGATGTTTTCAGTTTTATACGGTAAAAAAGCGCCTTCACTTTCGCCGACGCTAAGAATTGATCCGCCCCATAAAACATCTATATCAGCATTACTTTTTATGAGCTCAAGGGCCTTGGAGGTTCCGCACTGAAGAGCTTTAACCTTAATCCCGGTCTCGCTCTCGAACTCATTAATCAGAGGTATTATAAACGGGGCCGGATGAGGAGATACCACCACCAGCTTTTCCTGGGCTGTGTCCTTATCCGGCTGACCATAACCGATATTAAAAAATATGACCATCATTATCACGACTACGAAAACAAAGATCGCGGCTGCAATTATCTTTCTCTTCATAGTCATCCGGTAAATGAGTCCTTAAATGCTTTGATATCAAGCTCAGGCATCAGTTCGTTGTTGATGATGTCGAGCATCTCGTTGAGCTTCTTATAATCCTCGGGAGAAAATCTCTTTTCGCATCTCTTCATAAGAAGCTTTAAATAGTCCTGATTTATCTTACAGAACTCGAGATATTTCTGGGTGGGTCTAAGATGGTACTCACGTCCGTCTTCCTTGGACTGTACCTTCTCAACATATCCCTTCTGCACCAGGCACTTGATTCTGTGGGCAGCATTGGGGGATGATATATCAAGCATCTTGGCAAACTGAGCAACCGTAGGTTCCTCCATTGCCATTATGACTTCCATACTAAAGGTCTCAACCGTAGTAAGTGTAGCCTCTCTATTTTCAAATCGTGAATACACCTTCATGAAAAAGTGAAGGCGCAGCTTATCATATATGTGGCTTATTGCAAAATCAAACATAAAACAAAAATCCTCTTTTAATTTTTCTCTATTATAACATAGTTAAATGATAGAGAATGTGATTTCTGCTTTAGTGACTACAACGCCGTCAACCAGTGCTTCTGCCTCCGCTACGCCGACAGGTCCCTTGCATCTTACCATCTCGCAGCGAAGCTCTAACACATCGCCGGGTGTAACGGGTCTTTTGAAGCGTGCATTTTTAATACCACCAAAAAGTGCGATCTTTCCTCTGTTTTCAGGAAGCGCCAGTGCTGCCACTGCTCCTGTCTGAGCCAGAGCTTCGATTATGAGGACACCCGGCATAATGGGCTTTCCAGGGAAATGCCCCTGAAAAAAGGGTTCATCCATACTCACGCATTTTCTGCCAACTGCCCAGACTCCGGGCTCGTGGTCAATGATCCTGTCCACCAGTGCAAAGGGATAGCGGTGAGGGATTATGTTCGCTATCTCCTCTGCAGTAAGGGGATTTTTTTCTTCTCTTTCTACAATATTCATCTATGCCTCCTTATGCTTCGTACTTCTTAAAAATAAGGCAGGCATTGTGACCGCCAAAGCCAAGGCTGTTGCTGAGTACATACTTAAGATCTACCTCTATTCCTTTTTCCGGAACATAGTTAAGATCCATCTCGGGCTCGGTTTCCTGAAGACCTGCAGTTGCAGGTACGAAGCCATCCTCAAGAGCTTTCACGCTGAAAACTGCTTCAACACCGCCTGCTCCTCCAAGGAGATGACCTGTCATTGACTTAGTACTTGATACATAGAGATCCTTTGCATGATCTCCGAAAACTGTCTTGATGGCAGCTGTCTCATACTTGTCATTTAAGCTTGTGGAGGTTCCGTGAGCATTGATGTAATCAATGTCTGTCTCACTAATTCCTGCATCCTTGATTGCAAGCTGCATGCAGGCTGCTCCGCCCTTTCCTTCGGGAGAAGGTGAAGTTATGTGATAAGCATCGCAGTTGCTGCCATAGCCCACAATCTCAGCATAGATATGTGCGCCTCTTTTAACAGCGTGCTCATACTCTTCAAGTACCAGGATTCCGCTGCCTTCACCCATTACAAAGCCGTTTCTGTCCTTGTCAAAAGGAATGCTTGCTCTTTTGGGGTCCACTGTATCGGACAGTGCTTTCATGTTCTGGAAGCCTGCGATACCTAGAGGTGTTATGCTGCTCTCAGTTCCGCCGCAGATCATCACATCCTCGTATCCATCTCTTATTCTGAAAAATGAATCGCCGATCGCATTGCTTCCTCCCGCACAGGCTGTAACAGGGCATGTACACATTCCCTTAAAGCCGTGGGATATTGCAATCCTTGCTGCTGCCATGTTGGAGATTGCCATAGGCACAAAGAAGGGGCTTACAAAGTTATAGCCTTTTTCCTTAGCCCTGGTATTCTGCTTTTCAATATCATCAAGTCCGCCGATTCCACTTGATACGATAACTCCGCATCTGTCAGCAGAAATCTCTGAAACAGGTGTATCAAAGCTGTAGCTTCCATCCTCTGCCTTGCAGAGTCCTGCATCCTCGATTGCTTCCTCAGCTGCATATAATGCCAGCTGGGTGAAGCGCGACATGTGGCGAAGCTCTTTTTTATCAAGCTTTGATGCCGGATCAAAATCCTTGACCTCTGCTGCCACCTTTACCTTGTAATCGGTGGTATCAAAGAAAGTTATTTCTCCTATGCCGATCTTGCTTTTCTTTACGTTTGCCCAGCTCTCTGCCACGCTGTTGCCGGTTGGGTTTATGGTTCCAAGGCCGGTTACTACTACTCTTCTTTTCATGTTAACTCCTTTTCACAATGAAGTTCTGTTCTCGCTTCGCTCGTCAGAACACGTTCTTACCAGGTTCGAAAGAACCTCACCAGGTAATCACAGCCCTCCACTCACTTCTAAAACCTGTCCGGTGATGTAGCTGCTCTTTTCGTCAGCGAGAAAAAGAACTGCATTCGCAACGTCCTCCGGTTCTCCCATTCTCTTCGCAGGTATTGACGAGTTTATGTTTTCCTTCTGGGCATCGGTGAGCACAGCGGTCATGTCAGTTGCGATCATTCCGGGAGCAACTGCATTAACTGTGATGTTCCTTGAAGCCAGCTCCTTTGCGATGCTCTTGGTCATTCCGATGAGTCCTGCCTTACTTGCACTATAATTGGCCTGACCTGCATTTCCGTGAACTCCCACAACACTGGAGATGTTTACGATTCTGCCGTAGCGCTGCTTCATCATGGGCTTGGTCACAAGCTTGCTCATCAAAAATGCACCGCGAAGGTTGGTTGATATTACGCTGTCAAAATCGTCAGCGCTCATTCTTGCTACGAGGCCGTCTCTTGTGATGCCTGCATTATTTACGAGGGCATCCACCTGACCGTACTTATCCATTACGGTTTTTACCAGTTCCTCGCAGGAGTTCTCATCTGATACGTCGCCTTTGTAGGTCACAACGTCAGTTGCTCCGCTCTCTCTGCAAAGCTTCTCGGTCTCTGTCGCCGCCTGCTCATTTCCGGCATAGCTGATGACAACGTTGTAGCCCTTCTTTGCAAAGCCTACTGCTATCGCTCTTCCTATTCCGCGACTTCCTCCTGTTACTATTGCTGTTCTAGCCATGTTTCTACCTCTGTTTTCTGCACCTTATCAACCAGAATTGTTGTTTTAGTAGTTTCTGATTGTCACAGTTGGCTTTATGCCGATAATTAATTGTTATATTATCGTTATCAGTGCGTCTATTTCTTAAAAATCGCTGCTTCTGGTTGAATTTCAATTAAATATGAGCCTGTAAAAAAAGATATATGTACGTCAATCATCTCTTTTTTCAACAATTGACTCATCGCATTCGATATTAAATACTTTTATTATCACTATTACAAATAGTCGATACGTCGATATTGCCTAAAAAAATCACATAGACGTAACATCCCAAAATCAAAAGCTCAAAGTTCAGTCAGTTTTCATCTCTTCAGCATTCTGACTTACCTATTGTGTTCAAAAACTTAGATCCAGACAGAAGCCTTCCTCCTTCAAACTGCCAAAAGAAAGTCAGCACGCCCTATCCAAAAACTCCTTAATACTCTCTGAGCTCTCCAGTGTTATGCATTCGATGTCATCAACCTGCTTTTCCTTGGCAGTTCTCTTAACGAATCCTGTCAGCGCCTTTCCGGGGCCGATTTCAACGAAGCGTCTTACGCCCTTATCAAGAAGATACTCGATTGTCTGGGTCATCTTAACACCGCTCTGAACCTGCTTCTCAAGAAGTCCGGGTACTGTTTCAGCAGCGTCGCGCTCGCTTCCCTTTACGTTGAATACAACAGGAATCTTTTCTTCTTCAAAGCTTATGTCCTTGAAGTAGTCCTTTAGAGCATCTCCTGCAGGTGACATGAACTTTGTATGAAAAGGTCCGCTTACATTTAATGGCATGCACCTTTTCGCACCGTTTTCCTTAGCAATCTCAGATGCCTTCTCAACGGCCTTCTTCTCGCCGCCGATTACGATCTGTCCGGGACAGTTGTCGTTACAGATGGACACAACGCCCTCAGACTGAGCTTCGTCAACGCACTTCTGGAGCTCGTCTCTTGAAAGTCCCATGACTGCTGCCATTCCGGCTTCAACACCCTCAGCTGCCTTAGTCATGGCATCACCTCTGAAGGCTGCAAGCTTTATTGATGTCTCTGCATCCCACACACCTGCTGCATGAAGGGCTGAATACTCTCCAAGAGAAAGTCCTGCCAGGTAGTCGGGCTTAATTCCGTTCTTATCAAGGATTGCCGTTACACCTGCCGCAAATGCGACCATGCAGGGCTGTGTGTATTTTGTCTGGTTAAGTTCTCCCTCCGGATCCTCAAAGCACATTTCCTTTAAATCGAAGGAGAGCTCTGCCTTATCAAAAACGTTCTTAAATTCATCAAAATCGCGGTAGAGGTCTTCGCCCATGCCCTTGTGCTGGCTTCCCTGTCCCGCATATAAAAATGCTGTTTTCATACGCTCATCAGCTCCTCAAATATCTCTCTGACAGGTCTTATCTCCTTAAGCTGACCGCAGGTCTGACCTGCCATGAGGCTTCCGGTTTCAATATCGCCCTCAAAGACTGCTCTTTTAAGGCTTCCAAGTGTGAACTTCTCAAGCTCCATAACATCGGCTCCTGCCTTTTCCTGCTTGATGTATTCCCTTGTCATCTTGTTCTTCAGGACTCTTACGGGTGTTCCGCCGATTCTTCCTGTTACAACGGCGTCAGTTCCCTTGGCTTTTACAACAGCCTTTTTGTAGTTCTCATGGATAGGACATTCCTCACTTGCAAGAAGGCAAGTTCCAACCTGGATTCCGCAGGCGCCAAGAGCAAATGCTGCCTTGACCTGTCTGCTGTCCGCGATTCCTCCTGCTGCGATAACGGGAATATTTACCGTATCTACAGTCTGGGGAACCAGCGTCATGGTTGTCATCTCTCCTACATGTCCACCACTCTCACAGCCCTCTGCGATTATCATGTCAGCACCGCTCTTTTCAAGAGCCTTTGCAAGGATAGGTGCTGCAACAACCGGTATAACCGTTATGCCTGCTGCCTTCCACTTCTCCATGTATTTGGCAGGGTTGCCCGCTCCTGTGGTAACGACCTTGACACCCTCTTCGATAACGATATCTGCAAGCTCATCTGCATCAGGATGCATCAGCATGATGTTCACGCCAAAGGGCTTATCTGTTTTGCTCTTGCATTTTCTTATCTCTTCCCTGAGCATCTGAGGGCTCATTCCGCCTACGCCTATGAGTCCCAAAGCACCTGCATTGGAGCAGGCTGCCGCAAATTCTCCGGTTGCGATATTCGCCATTCCTCCCTGAATGATCGGGTATTTTGTACCAAGTATCTCGTTTAGTTTTTTCATTTTAATTCCCTCTCCCGGCATAGCGTATAAGTGCTCCTGCCCAGGTAAGTCCTCCTCCGAAGCCGACCATCATAAGAAGGTCACCGCTTTTCACCTCGCCCTTCTTTACAAGCTCATCAAGTGCGATCGGCACTGACGCAGCACTTGTATTTCCGTAGCGATCCATGTTCTTGTAAAACTTATTGGGATCTGCCTTCATTCTTCTTATGACAAAATCGATGATTCTCTCATTTGCCTGATGGCAGATCACTTTATCTACATCTTCGACTCCCAGTCCACTTTTTTCTTTTAGTTCCTCAATGCACCTTGGAATAATGGTTGTTGCGAATTTGAAAACTTCCTTTCCTTCCATTCGAAGGTTGCTTGGCTTCTTGCCGGCTCCCTCAGCCATGATCTCGTATCCGCCCCTTGCACCAAGTGTTGACGCATAGATTTTTTCGTCGGATCGCCTTATCACCGCTGCACCCGCGCCGTCCCCAAATAATACGCAGGTGGTTCTGTCTGTCATATCAAGAAGCTTGGAAAGCTGCTCGCACCCTATGACAAGTGCATGCTTTTCACCATTTCCGTTAAGCAGTCCTCTTGCAACTTCGATTCCATATAAAAAGCCGCTACAGGCTGCGTTCACGTCAAAGGCAGGAATGTTTTCACGAAGTCCCAGATGTCTTTGCACCATGCATGCCATACTGGGTGTTGCAAAATCACCTGAGACTGAGGCGCAAATGCAAACTCCTATGTCCTCAGGCTCAAGTCCCGAATCCTCAAGTGCCTTCTTTGCCGCTTCAATTGCCAGCGAGTTCGCACATTCATCCTCAGCACAAAAATATCTGTTTTTAATTCCTGTTCTGGTGCTGATCCACTCATCGCTGGTATCTACTATCTTCGCAAGGTCGTCGTTTGAGACAACCCTGGAGGGAACCGCCATTCCGGTTCCTATTATCTCTATATTTTCCATATGGTCATCCGATCTTCCTGTACTTCATCTGTCTCTCGTTCTTACAACCTGCTGGTGACAGTGTCATAAGCTCCTTCAAGTTTGACCAAAGTACTTCATCAAGATTTTTGAAAACTTCGCTGTAATCTCTCTGAGCGCCGCCCAGGGGTTCCTTCACAACTCCGTCTGCTACGCCGGCCTTCAGAAGATCATCCGCAGTGAGCTTCATAAGCTCGCAGGCTTCCTTATGTCTGTCTGCATCCTTCCAAAGTATGCTGGCAAACCCTTCCGGACTTAGGATTGAATACACTGCGTTTTCAAGCATCAGAATTCTGTTGGCAACGCCTATTGCCAGCGCTCCTCCGGAATTACCCTCGCCTGTAACAACTGCGATTATCGGCACATGGAACTGGCTCATCTTTGCAAGGTTAGTTGCAATAGCTTCGCCCTGTCCGTGCTCCTCAGCTTCAAGTCCGGGATAAGCCCCCGGTGTATCAATGAAGGTTATTATGGGTCTTCTGAATTTCTCAGCCTGGTTCATAAGTCGTAATGCTTTTCTGTAGCCTTCAGGACACGGCATTCCGAAGTTATAGGCCATGTTCTCTTCCATGGTGTGTCCCTTTCTGTGACCAAGAACTGTCACCGGGATTCCGTGGAATCTTGCAATGCCTCCATAGATACTTCTGTCCTCATCGAAGAGGTGATCTCCCTTTTGTTCAAAGAAATCTGTAAAAAGTCCCTCTATAAAATCATCTATGTGAGGTCTTTTAGGGTGTCTTGCAAGAAAGACCTTTTCATCCGGAGTCAGCTTGCTGCAGTCCTGTAAAAGATAATCCCTAAGCTGCTTAAGTCTGTCTATCTCAGTTCCGTGGTACTCCCAGGCTTCGTAGTCCTCCTCTATTTCCTCGAGGACCTCGTCACATTCGATCGCTGAGTTTACAAGCTCTGCTGTCTCTCCTGCTGCCTTTTTTTCAAGTGCGCTGATTTTCTTATCAAGTTTTTCAACTGACTTCAAAACCTTTTCCAGCATTGTTACCTCCTCATGCGTGCAGCTCAATAAGCTGAATAAGAGTATCCCTCATCTCACTTCTTGGTACGATTCTGTCCACAAATCCATGGGCTTCAAGGTACTCACTTCTCTGGAATCCCTTGGGAAGCTTTTTGTGGATCGTCTGCTCGATAACCCTGGGTCCCGCAAAGCCTATAAGAGCTCCGGGCTCAGCCAGTGTGATGTCTCCCAGTGATGCAAAGCTTGCGGTAACTCCACCTGTTGTGGGATGTGTAAGGAAGCTTATGTAAAGTCCTCCCGCCGCATTGAACTCCTCAATTGCCGCTGCGGTTTTTGCCATCTGCATCAGGCTGAATATTCCCTCCTGCATTCTGGCTCCTCCGCTGGCTGAGAAGATGATGAGCGGAAGCTTTTTTTCCATGGCATACTCCACAGCCCTTGTCACCTTTTCACCAACAGTACTGCTCATACTTCCCATGAAAAAGCGACTGTCCAGAACAATGGTAACCACTCTGTGTCCGCCGATTTTTCCTGTAGCAGTAACTGCCGCTTCAGGGAGTCCTGTCTTCTCAGACTGGACCTTTAGCTTATCCCTGTACTCCGGGAATTTCATTGGATCCTTGGGCTCCATGCCCTCGTTCAGCTCCTTGAAGGTTCCCTTGTCCAGGATCAGTGAGAGCCTGTAGTATGCACCGATTGCCCTGTAGTGTCCGCATACCGGGCATACGTAGTAGTTCTTCTGCCAGTCCTGCTTTAAGGCTCTCCTGTTACATGCTTTGCATTGTATGAAAACCGGCTCCTTGTCTTTTTTCAGAAAAACCTCACCCAAATCCTTCCTTACTCTGGCAGGAAATGATAATGAGTCAAGAAATGTTCCCATGTCGAAGCCTCCTTCGCCTATGTCTTAACATCTTCTGCTTCTTACTTGTTTGCCTCGATTGCCTTAAGTACGTCCTCAACTGTTGAAAGCTTAGCTACTTCCTCATCAGGAATCTTGATACCAAGTCTCTCCTCGATTTCCATGTGAAGCTCAACAACGCTGAGTGAATCTGCGCCAAGGTCGTCGATAAGCTTGGACTCAAGCTTTACCTTGTCCTCATCTACTGCAAGAATTTCTGCTACGAGTGCCTTAAGTTCTTCAAAGTTCATTTTTGTTTCCTCCGTTTTAACTAAATATATTTTAACTAAATTACTTTGAAATAGTAACGTGAGAGTTTCCATTTGTCAACATAAAATTTCAAGGAAACTAGGTGTCTCATGAAAGTTTAAAACATTTGTTTTCGCTATAAAGTTTTCTCAGAATGGACTCGATAATAATAGTGAACAATAAAAAACATGCGCAAACGGCCGATTGCATGAAACAAAATAAAATCCAGTAACAACGGAGGTATTCAGCTATGTATATGTATGAATTGTTTCTTGCAAAAGATGTTAACGGAAGAAGTATCCACTTCATAGAAACAAACCACAAGGTAGACGACTTAGAGATATGGCTTAAGAAGCTGGTTAAAGACAATACAATTACCGAAGATGTTGCAGACGCAGTAACCTTTGTATGGTAAACAAAACGAATCAGAATATCCAAAGCTCGATAAGGCAAATACAATAAGATCAGTCCACAGAGCACACGGGATAAAAAAGTTTTCAAAATAAAAAGGAGCTATGCCCCGCGAAGCATAGCTCCTTTTGATTTGTGTCATTTGTTATAAACCTTATTTTTCAGGCGTTCCTCAAACTCCTCTAACGGAAGCGGTCTGTCGTAGTAGTAGCCCTGAATGATATAACAGCCCACCTTGTTAACGAAGTCTATCTGATCCTGTCGCTCTACGCCCTCTGTGATGACCTCCATCCCAAGCTCCGAAGCCATGTGGATAATATCCGTCAGGATTATCTTATCCTTCCATGAAAACTCAGGCGTATTTATGAAGGAACGGTCAATTTTCAAAGTGTGAACCTCGAATTCCCTAAGCGTAGCAAGGGAGGAATAACCCGCTCCAAAATCATCTATCGCGGTGTTAATACCCCTTTCACGAAGGTCGCTGATGAACTTAGCCAGTTCGCCGTGCTCCTGTTCATCTACGGTCTCAGTGAGCTCAACCTCGATGTATTTTTTATCTATTCCCGAATTGATGATGATCCTGTCGATGTTTGCGGCGAGGTCAGGGTCAACCATGTCTTTTCTTGAAAAATTGACGGATATGGTTACGGGCTCAAAGCCGTTGTCCATCCACTTTTTAATATCCTCACAGGTTTTCTTAAGTACATAGAAATCCAGAAGATATATCTCTCCGTTCTGCTCAAGCGGCGGTATAAATATTCCGGGAGATATCATCTGACCGTCATGGTTCCAGCGAACAAGTCCCTCAGCACCCACAAGAGTATTATTTCTTGAGTCAACCTTGGGCTGATAAAAAACCAGAAATTCCTGATTCTGCAGGGCACTCTGATACTGCTCCAGCACAGTTTTCTGAACAGCTACCCTCTTTATCATCTCCTCGGTTACACTTACCACAGGAACATGGAGTATGTGCTTGGCATGCTGAAGCGCAATGGATGGTCTGCTGATGGCTTCACCGGGATCATCAAAATTTTCCTCAATATCCCAGAGGCCGATCGTAGAAGGGATTCTTACCTTTTCCTCCTTACCGTTTGCCGTAAAGGTCACCTCTATACCGTTAAGAAGGCGGCAGAATTTTTCCTTTCTGCATTTTCTGACAAGAGCAACGAAATTATCTCCTCCCAGATGTCCCAGCACCTCGTCCTCATCAAGGAATTCCTTAACCTTCTCTGAAAATCTGATCACGATGCTATCAGCAGCTTCTATTCCGTACTTCTGATTGATATTGCTAAACCCCTTCAGATTAAAAAGGAAAGCAGTGTATTCCTTAATTGTGCCAATAATAATCCTACCGTGGATCTCATCAATGTATCCACCGGCATTTGGAAGGCCTGTCAAATAATGAACTTTTCTGTCCTGAATAATCTTTCTGATATTATCTGGCATTATGATTTAACCATTTCCATCTCATAAGTAATAATATACGCTCCAGACGGATCCTTCATTTTCCAATTCTCGACGACTCTTCTGATTACTGTAACACTGTTGATAGTTTCTGCTTCCAGTAAGATCACTCTCACCTGACTGTTTCCATTTTGAGATACCACGTCACTTCCCCGCAGTGAATCTCTTATCACCTCAAAGAACATTTTCCCAATTTTCTCGGGAACCGGTTCCGTTTCGGACTCTTCGTGGCTTATCGTAAAAACTATGAAATGATTCCCGACCTTATAATTGTCTTCAACTCTGCATAGGAATCTGTATACAACCTTAAACTCATCGGGTGTCAGGCAAAAAGCGCCTCTTTCCCTATTTCTCTCACTTAGGAGGAGCATATCCTGCCTGATGTCAGTAGGTATTTCTTCCGAATCCTCAGTGCTCTCTTCTGTTTCTGAAAAAAGGCAATGCTCATATTTTCCGCTGAGCTTAACCTTATGAAGTGCCTTTTCAGCCTTTTGGTACAGGTCTTCAAATTCTGCCCCGTCTTCAGGAGTAAATACTGCGCCAACAGAGGCTCCGAGGGTAATCTTCATATCCTCGCCCATAAACTCTTTTGCAGATTTGAGTAATTCTTCGTTTATGTAGGCTGTCTTTTCAGCTATGGTAGCTTCGTCTGTGATATTCTGACAGAAGGCGATAAACTCATCTCCGCCCATTCTTCCAGCTACATCATTTGCTCGTATAGCCGCTCTTATTATCTCTGCAAATCTTATCAGTACCTTGTCACCCATGCTGTGACCATACAGGTCATTTACAAGTTTGAAGTTATCAAGGTCAATTATCATCAGTACGCCCCTGGAGTTTTTGCACAGGGCGCCAATCTCCTGTTTTGAAGAAGGTTTATTAAGAAGTCCGGTCATGGGGTCTGTCACTACTACAGCCTTAACCCCATCGATCTGTTCAGCATTTCTAAGGATATTATCGACACGCTTAATAAGCACATCTGCACGGAAGGGTTTTCTGATAAAATCTACGGCCCTCTGATCGAAACCTTTTGCCTCAGCCTCCTCTTCCGCATTAGCTGTCATGAAAATAGCCGGAATGCGTTCGGCGTACTGCTCCTGAATCTCACTAAGGAGCTCAAATCCAGACATTCCGGATATATGAAGGTTCGCCAGAATAAGATCTGGTCTTTCATCCCCGTACTTCTCTACCGCCTCAGCTCCTGATGTTACACAGATAGTTTCATAAAAAGGTGCAAGTATGTGCTGCGTCATTCGAAGTGTAATTCTTTCGTCATCTACTATCAGAATCTTTTTCATCAAAGTTCCTCATAGGCAGTGGTCTGAATTGCAACAATTTATTTCGCAGAATGTTATATAACTGCTTATATTATAAACTTTTGTGATAAAAAAATGCGAGAAAAAATATCAGTTTATCGTTTTTTTATTTTATGAGTTGCATTTTCGCATGAAAGAAGGTGAACCGTCAATGTAGCGGTTCACCTCTATTAGTTTATATAATGGCCATATTTACTTTACCTTGAACATATGGCAGATCTTTGCAGTCTTTTTCTTGCTTCCAAGCTTTACGTGGGATGTATCTGAGAAAACTGTATATCCATCAGTAAATCCCTGATTCCACTCCTGGATTTTATCGTAGTTACTTGTGCAATTTCCGCATACTCCTACGCAGGCCTTTTTATATCCGGTAGGGAAATCAATCGTGATACTTTTCGCATAGGATACGTAGTAGCTGTATGATCCACCGCCCCAGGTTATCTTCTGCGGCTTGTAAGGCCTCCAGTCTGTTTCTGAAACTATCGCATCCTTATAGTTATCACCTTCAGCACCATCAGTAACGCTGGTCTTTAAGTTCTCACCGGTTCTCTGGTCTACATATACCACATCGAGGTAGTCAACATAGCTGTCACCCTTAAGTCCATCTTCACGTCTTTGCTGAAGTGTTTTTGCAATTTTCTTGCTAAGTCTCTTGGGCAGCTGAACCTGAACAGTCAGGACAACCTTTACGCCACTACTGCTTCCGCTGCTCTTTGCCCCACTGGAGCTTCCAAGCGGAACTCTCTTATATTTTGTTATCTTTGCAAAGACCTTCTGGAACTTTTTGGAGCCCGGCAATTTCGTATGGACTATTGTCCAGTTACCCGGTTTTAGATTAAAGGAAACCCCACTTCGCTTCAAGTCCATGAACTCAGCATGGGCAGGCATAGGTACCGCTGCAAAGAAAAGTGCAACAGTAAGAAACATAGCTAACAGAACATTAACCAATCTCTTCATTGATAAATCCCCCTCATTTTTGTTTATCAATAACTAGCATAAGTTTATGATTCAATCATAAGCTAAAATACATATCGACATATATGTGAAAAATCTTTACAGTTAATAATTTTCAGAATGAAATTTTCTTTCCTCTGATTGTACTTCCCCCTTAATAACTGCTTCATCAGGCTTCCGTTATTTCATTCTGAAAAAATGCTTGTATCTTATTTATGTAATTATTATCCTCACTCGAGTAAATCGGTCTTACATAATAATCATCCTTACTTGTCTCAATAGAGAAAAAGGCAGAAGTAGCGGACTGTTCATAGTCGAAAGTAAACTTCATTCTATTAAGAATGGTTAGTGGCAATATCATGTTGAATGAATATCTCTGTGCATTTATAACCGGTACAAGCAAATCGTGAAACGTAATAGAGTTACTTTCATCATCCATGACCTCGAAGCTTGGAATAATCCAAACCGGAACATCTATTATAGGATTTTTCCCCAATCCATGAATTATGGTCTTTTTCTCAGTCTGATACGCACTTGGATATCGTAATTTTATATATTTTTCACCCATAAACCATATAGGCACATTAGCTCCTGTATCTATCATACAGGAAATATCATCCCCACTTTCAGATTTAACATATATGACTGCCTTATCATTTCTATCTAATTCAAAGTTCAGTCGTTTGTTTGTAACTCGCATAAAATATTAGCACCTTCCAATTCCGTAGTTCTTCTCCAAGTAAAAAGTATACCCGCTGCTTTAAGCTCTAGTTCAGCGTCATACATCTCACTCTCATCGCATACTTTCACAGGAACTGCTGAAATAATTTTGGAACCCGACTTTTCTGCATCCGTGAGAGCGACCCACTTATCCGGATATTTCTCTTGTATTTCTTTCCAACTCATCTTTTCCTTTGTCATTAGAAGTCACCTCCTAACTATTTTATTTCTTACTCCTTATTATTTTATCACAAATTATACTTCCAATATCTGCTCAACTATTTCCTTTCGCACATCCCTAAGAAGGAGCATCTTGTTATATTTATAATATTCCTCTGAGCCCTCGTTCTGTATGTAATTAAGGCTGTAGTGACCTGCGTCAAGGCGTGTGAGGAACAGAACCATTTCCTGCTCTTCCCCGTAGATCTGCTGTAAGAATGAAAAGCAGTTGGCGAGATGCCTTCCGGTATTTTCACAGGACTCTCTTCTATCCATCTCTCTGCCTGCAAACCACTCCTTTATGAGATCTTTGTTGTCCTCCATTTCAGAGCCCGCAAGTTCCTTACCAAGATTTTCAAGGGCATGGATTTCTCTCTTGAGCACGATCTCCGAAGACTTATCCATAAGATGCTCTCCGGCTTTCTTCTCAAACTCGTCGCGCATCTGCTTTATGCGAAGCTGAAGTCTCTTATATATAGACTCTTCCTCCGGGAAAATATTGCCCTTCACAATGTCAGTTATTTCTTTCTGAAGCTTCTTCTGTACCTTAAGCTCGCCGTCATAGGTCTTAAATTCCTGATTAAGTCTGTCTATCAGGAGGTTTATGATACTGAGCTTTTCATCAAAAGGAGCCTTGCGAAGCTTATCCCTCTCTGCAGGTACGCTTCCTTCGAGGATTTCATCCACGTTGTAAACATCCTCATATTTATGGTACAGCGCATAGTACATGGCAAAGTCCCTAGCCACCTCAGGTTCCTGGAGGTACTGGAGCGTAACCTTCTCATCCACATCTATTCCAAGTTTCTCATAGGCTCTTATAAGCTGCGAAAGATCCTCCCATCCTCTGGCGGTCACAAAGCGTTTGCCCTGGATATCATTTTTTATCCTGTAGAAATTATCCTTATGAATATCGAGGTAAGCAAGGATTGAGCCATGAACACCATTCACATCAGCATATTCCTTGAAGGCTTCAAGATCCTCCTCAATGTCGATTCTCTTAACTCGGTCCAGAGTAACAATATCGAAATCCCTTACCGCCTTGTTATACTGGGGCGGATTACCTGCAGTTACGATGATGAACCCCTCAGGAACACTATGTGCACCAAAGGTCTTATACTGAAGGAACTGCAGCATGGTAGGAACAAGCGTCTCCGAAACGCAGTTGATCTCATCGAGGAAAAGAATTCCCTCCTTCACACCGGTCTGGTTAATCTTGTCGTATACCGAGGCGATAATTTCACTCATTGTGTACTCAGTTACGGAAGTTTCCTTTCCTCCGTATTCCTTTTTGGAAATGAAGGGAAGTCCAATGGCACTCTGCCTGGTGTGGTGAGTTATGGTATAGGATACTAGGTTGACTGAAAGCTCCTCTGCAACCTGCTCCATGATGGCAGTCTTACCGATTCCCGGAGGTCCTATAAGAAGGATAGGACGCTGTTTCTGCACAGGGATAAGATAATTCCCCATTTCGTCCTTTTCTCGATATGCCTTGATTGTGTTGATTATTTCCTGCTTCGCCTGTTTTATGTTCATGTTTTTGCCTTTCATATATATAGTTGAATCGCCCAGTTTGGCATCTTATCTGCCCCTGTTTCCTTATCGGAAGGATAAACGAAGGCTGTATCATAATCCGTAGGATTCTCCGGATAGTCTCCAAAACCATCCGTGAAGTACATCAGACCTCTGAGGTGTTTTAGCTGTCCCTTCCTTCTAAGGTCATCAACATGGGAAAATACCGGTCTGAAATCTGTTCCGTATCCACCGGATATCTCAAACCTGTCGGCGTAACGTTCCATATCCTCCGGATGATTTATTATTATGTCATTCTGCACCCTGTTGTCACACTCAATTATGTGGACATGTATCTCTCTGAAAAAGTTCTGCCTCTGTCTCAGGATTCCCGCCGTTTCATTTAAAAATGACTGAACCAGTTCTTCCGAACAGGATGCGGAAGTATCAATAGCTATCACCAGTTCATCGACCTTGTGAGTCTCGCTATATTCATTCTCCTCTATAAGTGGCATGTTCCCATATATCTCCATGCCGTAATTATATAGTCCATAGTCAAAGGAGTCGGGATCTATCCTTATCTCCTCCCTGACAACCGCTATCTGATTAAGAAAATCCGTGTAGTAGGTTTTATCCTGGGTATCTGCCTTTAAGTAGAACTTAAGGCTTCCTGTCTCTGTACTCTTCTCATCTCCAAGGCTTGCGATGTCACTCTTTATTCGCTTCGCTGTATTCTTCCAGGCGTCCTCAATTTCTTTCTTGTTGGCCCGCCTCATCCTCATCTGCATCTGCATATCGATGTCGGGCTTATCTTCCTTTGGCGGTTCATCATTTTTATCCTCAAGCCTGTCCCAAAAGCTGTGATCATCCATTTTAAACTCACGCACCAATCGGTTCCAGGTATCCTCAGTAATGAGATTCAAATCCTTTTCCGCATTCGCTGTCCCCGCCAAGTCATCTGCCTCTGCTGCCATTTCCTGCGCATTTTCTATCTTAGGATGATAGATTTTCCACTCACAGTGTTTTTCCAGGAAGCTGTACACCTTCTCTGCCGTCAGTACTTTTATTTCTTCCGAAAGCTTCCCGTACCAGCGCTCTCTCAAATCTGAGCTCACTCTGTAAATACACTGATAATCCATGGAATCAAGTATGCTCTCTACCGCTATATCACAGGCAAGATCCCACAATTCCCCATCCGGGTACTCTGAAGCCCTGTACATATGCCTGAACATACAGTGCATCAGCATATGAAGATAAGTTCTGTTCAGTTTATTCGGATCCTCAACATAGGTCTTAAACACATAATTAGGGTTATAAAGAACGCTGACCGCATCAGTACCGACAGAAGTGGTAGACATGTCACGTCTGATTTCCAGCATGGAAAGAGCCGGCGCCATAAATCTCATTGATAAAAGGAGCTCCGTCTTTACGCTGTTCCATATTTGATTACCTAATTGTTCTGACTGCTTACTTTTTTCCATTTGTTTTCCTAAAAATATTCTGTAACAGATTTGATAGCATATCAAAAATCCAGTTCCAGGAATCCGGTTCCTTTTGTGACACTACTGTCATCCATTTTCTTCACATCACTGTCACTGTTTCTCTCATCTCTGTCATTTTCAGCGTAATTCATCAGCATACTAACTATTGCGGTGATACCCCTGTCAGCAGCTATATGTGCTAATTTGCCTGCCTCGCCTTTATCAAGTAATCCTCTGTCCAGATAAAACGCAATATGCTCTTCTGCGTTTTGAAAATAGTCGTAAAAAGTCCCAATAGGATCACCGGATTTTAAATCCATATTTTTGACCACTTTAGTCAAGCTCTTTAAAGCATGCCTCAAAAGCCATTTTCCATAAGTATCTCTTGCATCATCCGATAATTCATAAGGCTCAAGAAGCCTTGCCATAGCTATCATCTCCGCTGTACCCTTGTCGTCAGCCGAGACCTTCGAAAACAGGTTATCATACTCTCTTATGTTGATCTGATCGCTTTTTACGCACTCTCTGTAAGCGTATCCGGTGCCTTCTATTGCGAACTGGATGGTCCTTGCCATGGTATTTTCCACAAAGTCGTAGTTAAATCCGGGGAACACCATAAGTGCATCGCCGTCCTTCATATGAATTCTAAAGGTAAGCCTCCTGTCATTATCCTCAAGGATTCTTCTGATTATATAGTTATTTCCATTTTCCATGAAAACTTCTATTTCTTCAAGGCTCTCACACTGCCGGGTTCCGCCATCGAGATACTCTGATACCGAATCAGTCAAAGTGATTCTTTTGAGATTCCCACAATTGTGAAAAGCAAAGCCCAGAATTGTATGGATTGTATTTGGGATTACAACCTCCACCAAGTCCTTGCGCGACGAAAAGGCGTGGTTACCTATGACCTTAACCGGTAAACTCCCTGCCTCGGGGATTACCAGCTTCCTGCAAGTATCCTCACATCCCTTGATGACCAGATACTTTTCTTCATTTTTGTTATTTTTTTCTTCAAATATATATCTCATTCTTGTCCTAATACTCTCAATATATTTTCATTCCACAATAGCTATATCATAAAAAAGAACTCATGCCTCAAAAACACAAGGCATAAATTCTTTTAATTATCAACCACCTATGGTAACACACGTTCATCGCTCACATCTACACTAGTGCTGCGGTCATCTAATATATTCTGCAACTGTGTTATACAATCTTCCGGAATCAATGGGCTTCACCAGATGCGAATTCATCCCCGCCTTAAGGCTCTGCTCATAGTTTTCATGAAAAGCGTTCACAGTCATGGCTATGATCGGAACCTTTCTGGAGGAAGGAATTGTAGTGTTTTCCCTTATCTGCCTTGCAACAGACAGTCCGTCTATATCCGGCATTACAATATCAAGTAAAATCAGATCAAATTTACCATGCTCCATTCTGTATGTGAGAAGTGCTTCTCTGCCATCTCGAACCGTAATAACCTCAGCGCCTTTCTCCCTAAGAAGCTTATCTACAATCTCAAGATTAATCTCATCATCATCTGCTACCAGAATCCTCTTCTGTGAAAAATCATAATTCCGATTTATCCTGGACATATATTCTTCCCCTAAAACCATAGGGAATTTAAAAGTGACCTGCAATTGCACTCCGTTTTCCGGTTGAGATACAACATCTATAGCATCTGCCCCCATCTCATGTGCATAGAATCTGATAATGATTGCCTTTGTATCCATGGTGTCAAGCATCGAGTACATATCATATTCCAGCGCATCATACTCATCCTTAAGTGATTGAAGCTGACTGCTTTGAAGAAATGCCTCTTCTCCTGCCACTTTAAAACTTAATTCAATTTCATTATTTGTAGCTCCTTTATTTTCCGCCATAAAATAAATAGTGCTCAGATTCGGCATAGACTCAGCAATAACTCTGATCATTTTGCGAAGCACCTGAAAAAGAATCGAATAATCTGCGCTGATATAACAGTTGTCCAATCCTTTCTTTTCAATATTAAGCATTATTCCCATAGGAATGAGGAAGTAAGAAGCTTCACTCCTAAGTGACTCCAGAAACTCATCCAGGTTAATAAGCTCCGGATGAAGGCTAACCTGTTTCATCGCAATCTGACGAAGAGCCATAACATCATCTATTGACTCATTCATCAAATGACCTGCCCTATTTATCTGATCAAGGTAATGATTTACAGCCACTTCATCATTACCCGTGTCCTTTGCTATCTTGGAAAATTCAATAATAGAGTACAGAGGGCCCCTGACATCCCGGCTCATCTGTTCAAGAAAAGCATCACTATAATAAAGCTTATGCTTTGTCTCGATAAGTCTATCAATAAGCTCTTTTTTATTGTCGTTCATTACATTCCCCTCTAGAAAATTCTCAGAAATCTTGAGATAATGATATCATATATTCATACAAGAATACTACGAAAAATATTAATCTTGATTTAATGCAAATCTCAGAAAGGCGATTCATATGTATAATCCCCAGGATATGTCCGTAAATATTCAGCCACATTGCGTAGTAGGAATAGGAGCTTCCGCAGGAGGATTGGAAGCGCTTCAGCAATTTTTAACCTTCCTTCCCTCTAACACAGGTATGGCATTTGTCATAATCCAGCACCTTGCTCCCAATCACAAGAGCATGCTTGTTGATATTCTGGGCAAATATAATTCCATGCCCATAACAGAAATCGAGGACGGAATGCTTGTGGAGCGAAATCACATCTACATGATTCCGCCTAAGTACAACGTTGAAATACACAACAACGTCTTAAACCTCAAGGAACAGAATTCTCAGCAGATAAGTCATCCTATCGACATCTTCTTCCGTTCGCTTGCAAACGCCTATGAAAATCGCTCCGTTGCTGTAATCCTCTCAGGAACAGGTTCCGACGGTACAAACGGAATCAGAGCAATCAAGGAGCAGAACGGTATGATCATCGTTCAGAGCCCCGAGTCTGCCAAATTCGACGGAATGCCCAGAAACGCCATAAGTACAGGCTTTGTGGATCTGATGTTAAAACCCGATTCCATTGCCAGAGAGCTTGCACACATTGCTAAGTCTGTTGTTGACGCTGAGGCACAGCTTGGCTCTACCGATGATGATCTTTTATCCAAGATTTTTACAATACTGAAAAATGTCACCAATATAAATTACGCTTACTATAAGCAGACCACAATCCTCAGAAGAATTGAACGAAGACTTGTGGTTACCCACAACAGAAACCTCCGGGAATACGTCAACTACATGAACAACAATCCCGAGGAGGCTAAGCTGCTTGCAAAGGAAGTCCTTATCGGCGTTACCTCATTTTTCAGGGATCCAGATTATTTTGAAGTACTCAAGGAAACTGTAGTAAAAAAACTAATCACTAATTCACATCCTGACGACGAGCTCAGAATATGGGTTGCCGGCTGTTCAACCGGTGAAGAAGCTTATTCCATCGCCATTTTATTTGCAGAGGCTATGGAGGAACTCTCTGTCCACAGGGGCGTAAAAATCTTTGCCACAGACCTTGATCCCGATTCCATAGGCACTGCTGTTCGTGGTGTTTATGGCAACAACATAATAGAAGATGTGTCGGTTGCAAGACTTTCCAAATATTTCACAAGAAAGGGTAACAAGTATGTCATTCATCACGACATACGAAAAATGATCATCTTCGCGCAACACAATGTATTCCAGGATCCGCCCTTTGGAAAACTGGATCTTATCTGCTGCAGAAATGTCCTGATATATTTCCAGGCTGTTCTGCAGAGGAATCTTTTTGCCATCTTCCACATGGCACTCTCCGACAGAGGATATCTGTTCCTTGGTCGTTCCGAGTCAGTCATAGACTACTCAGATGTGTTCAGGGTTGTCAGTGCCGATGAAAAAATATTCATACACTATGCGGAAGGCAATGCTCCCACTCACGAGCAGTTTGCTTATTCCATGAGCAACATAGACGCACCCATCGAGCCAATAAACATAAACGGAATGGATGATGATGATTCCATTAATTACAAGGCTCATGAGCTCGACACCTCTGTACTCGAGGCACTTATGCCTGCTACAGTTCTTGTAAATGAAAAGAATGAACTGGTAAGAAGCTATGGAAATTGTTCCAGACTCATAACTATCCCTGCCGGTCAGGTAACCCTTGATATTTTCCAACTCATTAGAGCAGATATGAAAATTGCGCTATCTACAGCTCTCAAAGAAGCAAGGCTTACCAACGATCGCAAGGCTTACTCCAATATTCCTGTGGATATTGACGGAAAATCTGAGTTTGTTTCAATAGTTGCTAATCCTATAAATGACAGCCATGGTCAAAAAACAGATTTCACAGCGGTATCCTTCCTACGCGGTCGTGAGGATCTGAAAATTGATATGCAGGAATATAAGATTGACCTTGCTGCATCCAAGCGAATTTCAGACCTGGAACAGGAGCTGAAGGTAACCAAAAATTCCCTGCGTCAGACCGTTACAGAGCTGGAGTCTACCAACGCAGAACTCCAGGCTGCAAACGAAGAACTGCTTACTGCCAATGAGGAATTGCAGTCAAGTAACGAGGAACTTCAGTCTGTAAACGAGGAGCTATACACTGTCAATTCCGAGTATCAGTCCAAAGTTACGGAGCTGGCTGTTGCCAACAATGATATTGCCAACTTCCTGGCCTCCACCCTGATTGGAATCCTGATGGTGGACAAGGATCTTAATATCAGAAAATATACAGAGTATATTTCCTCAGAATTCAGCATTGCAGATCAGGATGTAGGAAGATCCCTTCGCTATATCAGCTTTAATTTTGTAACAATAGACCTCATGGCAAAATGCAGAGAAGTCCTTGATACAGTGGAACCTCTTGAACAGAGATGTGCCTCTATTGCAGGAAAAACCTACCTGATTCGAATAGCTCCCTACCACGATATCAATGGAGCCGATGAATTCGTAGTTTCTCCTGCCGATAAGAGACGCAATCTCAAAGGTTTGGTTCTCACCTTCGTTGACACTACTAAGCAGATTGAAGATCAGGAGCAGATAGATGAAATGGGCAAGGCACTTCGTGCAGCAGTTCGCTCCAGCCGTGAAAAGGAGACCTTCCTTTCACAGATGTCCCACGATATGAGAACTCCTCTTACCGCTATTTTCGGACTCACTCAGCTATCTCTTCAGGAGGATTCCATATCTCCTACTCTCAAGGATAACCTTGATAAGATTATGACTTCCAGTAAATATCTGTTGTCGCTAATCGAGGAAATACTTGAGACAAGCAAAATTGACTCAGGAAAAGTTGTTTCCATAAGCTCTGCTGTTCGTGAAGAAAATATAATCAACTCAATTTCTTCCATAACTGAAGAACAAACAAGAAAGGCCGGACTCGACTTTGAATGTAAGATAAACGGATCCAAGGACAAATATGTCCTCATGGACTCCAAGCATGTTGAGAGGTCCATTCTCAACCTCCTTTCCAACAGTATCAAATATACACCAAAAGGAGGCAGAGTAATCTTCACCACTGATGTAACATACACCGATTCTTCCTCTGTACACACCTATACCATCAGGGATACCGGCATAGGCATAAGCGATGAGTTCCAGAAAAAGATGTTCCTGCCATTTGAGCAGGATCGTGATTCAGACGACCCATACCAGGAAGGTACAGGACTTGGTCTTTACATATGCAAAAACCTTGTAGAGCTCATGGGTGGAACAATATCCTGCACAAGCCACGTAGGTACCGGAACAGAATTCAAGGTTGTTCTCACTTATCCTCTGGCAACAGATGAGCAGATATCCCTACATACTCATCAGTCAGAAAAGTATGAGGATCATATTCTCTACGGCAAAACCGTGCTTCTTGCAGAGGACAATACCATAAATGCAGAAGTAATCATAAAACTGTTAAAGACAAAGGGAATTCACGCTGAGGTCGCACGAGACGGCCAGGAAGCAATCGACATGTTTAAAAACCGCGACCCTTACCACTATCAGGCAATTTTCATGGATCTTATGATGCCTGTCAAATCAGGTCTTGAAGCCGCAAAGGAAATACGTGCCATGGAGAAACCCGATGCCGCTGTTATTCCGATTTTTGCACTTACAGCAGACATGGCCAATGATGTTGAGAACAGATGCATTTGCTCAGGAATGGATCAGGTTTTGGAAAAGCCTATTGATCAGAACAAGCTGTTCTCAAGTCTCGCAAAGGCAATCCAGAAGCAGCTTGACGAAAGCTGATAGGCCACTTATCATACTAAAAAACAGGAGCAAAAACATTGTATGGATAACAAAAAAATAGCTGCACTTAGTGCATGGGGGGCAGATACCGCAGCTGCAATCAAACGAATGCTCGGTGATGAGGACTTTTATCTGGGACTTATAGATGCTTTTTTATCCAACAACGATTGGCGCGATCTGTGCACCATGATAGAAAAAGAGCAGTACCGAGATGCCTTTGTAATCTCTCACAGAATTAAAGGTTCCTGCGCAGATCTATCGCTCAATCCTCTATTTGCGGTTATGTGCGAACTCACAGACGATTTGCGAAACGAGGAAATCCGCCCTACACTTGAGAAAAATTATGAACTGGCAAACAAGATAAGAGATTCACTAATCGAAACCCTACAATAAAATAGAATTAAATAAAAAAATGGCGCGTATGATATATGCATACGCGCCGAATTTTTTTATGACAATACCATTGAATCATTAACCTCATCATTGCCGGCTTCTTCGAACTTCTGAAGAAGATCTGCGACCTTGAGGTTTTTCTTTTCCTCTCCTGCCACATCGTAGATGATCTTACCTTCGCTCATCATGATAAGTCTGTTTCCATGAGCGATAGCATCCTTCATGTTGTGGGTAACCATGAGAGCTGTGAGGCTGTGCTCTTTGATGATGTTCTCGGAGATCTCAAGCACCTTCTTGGCTGTCTTGGGATCAAGAGCTGCTGTATGCTCGTCGAGAAGGAGCAGATCAGGCTTTTTCAGTGATGCCATAAGAAGTGTAACCGCCTGTCTCTGACCACCTGACAGAAGTCCAACCTTACTTGTAAGACGATCCTCAAGTCCAAGGTCAAGGGATTTTAACAGTTCCTTATAACGAGCTCTCTCTGTGTTGTTGATTCCGCTTTTCAGACCTCTGCTCTGTCCACGTCTTGCAGCCAGGGCAAGATTCTCTTCAATCTGCATTGTAGCAGCTGTTCCCATCATGGGATCCTGGAAAACACGACCAATGTACTGTGCTCTCTTGTACTCAGGGAGCTTTGTGATATCATGTCCGTTTAAGACAATGCTTCCTGAATCAATGGGCCACACGCCTGCAACCGCATTGAGGATTGTTGATTTTCCTGCACCGTTACCACCGATAACGGTAACAAAATCACCATCATTAAGTGTGAGATTAACGCCGTTAAGAGCTACTCTCTCATTGATGGTACCTTTATTGAAAATTTTAACCAGATTCTTTATCTCTAACATAATTTGTTTACCTCTGTCTTCGCTTCCTTTTATTATCTCTGCTTAACCTTAATTCCAAGATATCCCTGAATAGCAGGAATTCCAAGGAATACAGCAACAAGTACTGCACTAAGGAGCTTTAAGTAAGTTGAAGGAAGTCCAAGCTGAAGTACTACTGCAATTACGATGTAGTAGATGATAGCTCCCACAACGGAAACTCCCATTCTCACTGCAAAATTATGTCTTGATCCGAAGATAACTTCACCAATGATAACCGCTGCAAGTCCGATAACGATAGCACCACGACCTGCGTTAACATCTGCGTTACCCTGATACTGTGCGTAAAGTCCGCCTGCAAAAGCTGTAAGGCCGTTGCTGACAATAAGACCAAGTCTTATGCATCTTCCGGTGTTGATACCCTGAGCTCTTGCCATGTTCTGGTTACAACCGGTAGCACGGATGGCTGAACCGATCTCGCTTCCAAAGAACATATAAAGAAGGAAAATGATTATAGCCACAATTATCACGCTCATGAGAATTGAGTAGTTAATAAATCTGAGGCTGACAATAAGTGCATACTGGTCAACGCTTATGGCCTGATTGGATTTTCCCATGATAGCCAGGTTAACTGAGTACAGACCGAGCTGAGTAAGGATACCTGAAAGAATCGGGGGTATTCTCAGCATAGTGTGCAATAATCCGGTCACGTAGCCGGCACACATTCCTGCAATGAATGAACAGAGAAGTGATACATATACGTTATGCCCTGAGAGCATCATCATTACGCAGGTCGCTCCTCCTGTACAGAAAGATCCGTCAACAGTCATGTCGGCGTAATCAAGTACCTTGAATGTTAAGAAAACACTGATTGCCAATATTCCCCAAATAAGGCCCTGGGCAATTGAGCCCGGCAGTGCGTGTAGTAGTGAAACCATAAAAAATTACTCCTTCGTTTTTTATTTCCAAAAAACAAGATAAGAAGGTGCTCCAATTTCACGAGCACCTTCGCTTGTTATTGCTTTTAAATGTAATACAACTTTGATGTATTACTCACCCATCTCGATTGCTGTGAGACCCTCAAGAAGGCTTGTATCAAACTCGATAGCTTCTGCTGTCTCAGGATTGTACTCAGAAGTGATACCCTCTGATACGAACTCGATAGGCATTTCTGCAGGATTCTTACCATTAACAAGAATCTCATAAGCCTGCTTACCAGCTGTAACACCAAGGTCATAGTAGCTGATAGAAAGTGTTGCAAGACCACCGTTTTTGCACATGTTCTCCTCACCACATACGATGGGAAGCTTTGCAGGCCATGCTGCATTCTTAACGATAGACATGTTATCAGCGATTGTGTTGTCTGTAGGGATGTACAGGCAGTCGCAGTTACCAATTGCGTTTGTTACAACTGACTGAATCTCATTTGAATCAGCAACTGTGTATTCCTTGTAAGCGATTCCTGCTGCATCAAGAGCCTCTGCTGCAAGATCAACCTGGAACTTTGAGTTAGCCTCAGATGAGCAGTAGAGAATACCTACCTGCTTAGCTTCAGGAACAAGTGTCTGAAGAAGCTTGATCTGCTCATCAACAGGAGCAAGGTCAGAAGCACCTGTTACGTTTGTTCCGGGTGCATTGTTATCATTGATAACACCAGCTGACTTGTAATCTGTGATTGAAGTACCAACTACCGGAATATCTCCTGTAGCTGCAGCAACTGCCTGAAGTGCGGGAGTTGCATTTGCCATGATAAGATCATCCTTATCATTAACGAACTTTGTAGCGATTGTAGCGCAGTTAGCCTGCTCGCCCTGAGCGTTCTGATAATCGAACTCTACTGAATATCCATCAGCCTCAAGTGCTTCCTGAAGGCCTTCCTCGAAGCCCTTTGTAGCAGCATCAAGTGCGGGATGCTCAACGAGCTGGATAACACCAACATGGAAGGTCTTACCTGCTTCAGCCTTTTCTCCTTCAGCTGCAGCATCTGCTGTCTCCTCAGTGCTCTCCTCTGCAGCTGCATCTGCTGTATCCTCTGCAACCTCCTCAGTGCTCTCCTCGGCAGCTGCATCTGTGCTCTCTGCCTCTGTAGAAGCCTCAGCCTGAGTATCTGTAGCTGTAGTTGTGTTACCACCTGCTGTACGTGCGCAGCCTGTCATGCTAAGGATCATTGCGCCGCTAAGAACTGCGGCAAGAATCTTCTTTTTCATACTTTTCCTCCTCGTTTTTTAGAAATAATATTTTTTCATAATCTTTACTCTGTCACTTTACTGTTTAAATATTTTGACGCTTTAAACTGTAAAAGTGTTTTAATATATAATATCGCAAACATAAAGATTGGTCAATAAAACTATAGTATTATTTCAAATATTGTTGAGTACCCGGATTCACTATCATCCATGAGCCGGATTGTGCCTCCGTGAGCCTCAACAATAAGCTTGGCGATAGATAAACCAAGGCCTGTTCCCTTTCCGCTTGTCCTTGCCTTCTCCCCAACAACGAAGGGCTTAAATATCTCATCCTGTATCACTTCAGGAACGCCTACGCCATCATCACCAAGATAAATAATGACGTTTTCTCCGCTCTGCTTCATAGCTGCAAATATTTTCGTTCCCTTAGGATTAGATTTAACCGAATTGTTTATTATATTTTCAAAAACACGCTTTAACTGAGCATCATCTATGCTCTTTGTAATCTTTTCTTCAGGGATATCAATTTCCATTTCGTATCCTGCTATTTCGAGTTCACTGTATTTATTTGCAAGATACTCCCTGAAATACTCACAGATATCACACTCCCTTTTATAAAGAGAAAACTCAGGATGCTCCAGCTTTGAATACTCATAAAATGAATTTATAAGCTCCGAAAGATTGTCAGCCTTTCTGTTTATTGTCTCAAGGTATTTCTTCTGCTCTTCCTCAGGTACAAGCCCGTCTGCCACCGCTTTGGAATAGCCCTGTATCACTGTTATGGGAGTCTTTAAATCATGGGAAATATCCGCAAGGATCTTTTGCCTTTCCTTTTCAAGCCCCTCCTTCTCCCTCTCGGCCTCTGCCAGCTTGCTGGTCATATCGTTGAAGGAATCCATGATCTGTACGAATTCCTTGGGGCCCGAATAAGTTATTGCAACATCTCTGTTGCCCTCCCCAAGATCATCCATAGCATTCTGCAGCATGGTGATTGGCTTTCTGACCGCCAGCGCTGTACGAAAAACAAATATGATAACAAAAATCGCGAAAACAAAAAGGAAAGAAAAAATAGCAGTAAGATATATTCTCCTGAAGGTATCATTTAGCGAAGTATTGCTATAATCCTGATGAATGAGCATTGTCCTGCTCTCACCATTGTTTGTCACATATTCATATTTCTGAAGATAGGTGTCTGTGTCACCACCATACAGAATATTGAATTCCCTTTCAGATAAATGATCAATATCCATCCCACTGTCCGAATACACGACATTTTTATCGGAATCAAGAATTGCGACACCGCTAAGCGTGTACAGCTCACCTTCTCTGTCACTTACAGTAGCGTATTTATGAAGTGCATATCCACGGATGCTCCCATCCTCCGCCATAATAGTATCGAGATAATAATAACTGTTCCAACGATCTGAAGGAATAAATTCAAGCTCCTCAGGACTGTAGGTATTCTTTACGCTGCCATCACTGGAATAAATGACCTCTGCATTCTCATCCAGGACCTCAAAATAGCTCTTTTCCCCCAGGACCTTCTTAATATTCAGCCTGTCGTATTTTTCATTTTTTATTAATTGATCATTGCTTATAAAGCTTTTTACATTGGGGGTATAGTTTGCCTGTTCAATGGCATTTTCAGTGAATTTAACTACAAGAAAAGCAAGCAGCAGAACTGCTGCCGCAAAGAAAACATAATATTTGGTGACGAGCGAATAGAGCGTACCCTTTTCGCTCCTCATGGAAGAAAACAATTTTTTCATTTCGCCCCCTTATAAACCGCGGTCCAACTTGTACCCAAGCCCTCTGACTGTCTTAATGTATCTGGGGTTCTTACTGTCATCCTCAATCTTGTCCCTGAGCTTGCTCATATGCACCATAAGCGTGTTGTCATCATTCTCATAGTACTCTCCATTTACATGCTCATAGATCTGTACCTTAGTGAAAACTCTTCCCGGATTTTTCATAAGAAGTGTCATTATCTTAAACTCTGTAGGGGTAAGGAGTATCTCCTCATTTTTCTTGGAAAATCTCGCCTTCTCGACATCAAGCCTAAGTTCTCCTACAGTAAATGTCATGCTGTCTGACATATCACTGCTGCCAAGCTTGTAAAACCTCCTGAGCATAGCATTGGCCCTGGCAACAATCTCCAGCGGATTAAAGGGCTTCACCATATAATCATCAGCTCCGATATCCAGTCCCAAAATCCTGTCACTATCTTGATTTTTTGCTGACAAAACCAGGATAGGGATATTATTCCCCCTGTCCCTGATGGTTTTGATCACTTCATAACCGCTCATTTTGGGCATCATGATATCGCAGATAAAAAGGTTTGGCTGCTCATTTTCAACAGCCAAAAGAGCCTCCTTACCATTCTCTGCTGATATCACCTCATAATTTGCATTTTCAAGATAGAGCCTGAGAAGCGAGATAATATCCACATCATCTTCAGCCACCAGGATCTTATACTTTTTATCATTCATATCTAAGTGCCTCTATCGGGTTGAGCTTAGCCGCTTTGTTAGCCGGATAGTATCCAAAAAATACTCCAAATGCCATAGAAAACAGTACACAAAATATTATACCGCCTACGGATGCGCTTCCGCTATACCCCATCATTTTGGACGCCATGATTCCGAAAATCTGCCCAACAATTACACCCAATATTCCTCCTATAAAGCACACTACAACAGCCTCTGTTATAAATTGCAGTCTGATGCAGCCATTAGTTGCGCCAAGAGCCTTTCTTGTTCCTATTTCCCTTGTTCTTTCCGTGATGGATACGATCATGATATTCATTACACCGATACCACCTACCAGAAGAGATATGGCGCCGATGGCTGCAAAGGCATAGGTCTGTGTGTTCAGCATGGACTCCATTGATTTAATCTCTTCCTTCATGCTGTAGGCGTATGACTCGTATGCATCATTTTCCTTGTAATATTTATTATTAAAATACTCCGAAATCTCCGTTGCCAAAACACCCTGATCCGCTCCGTTTTTGGCTACCACTTCAAGCTCATCGAACTGATACTTTTCCCTAAGCTGTATGATAGCTGTCTGAAGCGGTATATAGGCAGATGTCCTTATATCCTTCTGCGATTTACCTGCGCCCATACCTCCGGCCTGACTCTCTGAATACTCATAAACTCCTATGATCGTATAGCTGTAGTACTTATTATCTATGACCGCCTCCACAGTCTGTCCAAGAGCTGCTGCCGGCTCTGTTCCCAGCATATTATCAACGTATCTGTCAGAAACAACTATTACCTTTCTCGATTCATTCTGCTCATTTTCTGAAAACCCTCTTCCTGCAAGAGTCTTTACCTTAGTCTGCTTAAGAGCCGGATTATTAACACCTTCGATCGAAATGTTGGCGTATTTTTTGCCATCCTCAATCTTAACCTCGCCCACCGATTTTTTCAGGGCTACACCTTCTACTTTATCCTTAAAATGGTCCGTAAGATCATTTATCATTTCCTCCGAAACATAGTCCTTATCCTTCATATCGCGTACAAATGTATCACTGGTGTAGTCATAATCCTCGCCCATTTTCTGCATAATATATAAGCTTATATTGTTAACGCCCATGTCTCCCATGGAGCCCATAACCGATTTATTCATGGCATCGCCCACAGTCATAATAGCTATGACAGAGGCTATACCTATTATTATTCCGAGCATTGTCAGAAAAGTTCTCATCTTATTTGCAAGAAGTCCTGTCAATGCCAGCTTTACATTTTCAAGAAGCATATCTGATTCCCATCCTCTCATCTATGAAAGCGCCGTCTTTTAATGTCAGTATTCTCTCCGTCTCCGTCGCAAGCTCAGGTGAATGTGTTATGAAAACAATGGTAATCCCCTGCTCCTCATGAAGCTTATGAAAAAGATCCATTATCTTTCTTCCGGTTGAGGAATCCAGCGCACCTGTAGGCTCATCAGCAAGGATAATAGAGGGACTGTTCACAAGGGCTCTTGCAATGGCAACTCTCTGCTTCTGTCCACCTGACAGTTCATCAGGAGTATGGTTAATCCTTTCCTTCATCTCCACAAGCTCAAGCAGCTCCATGGCCCGCTCTTTTCTCTCTCTCGCCTTCACCCCTGCATACAGCATGGGAAGCTCGACATTTTTCAGCGCGCTTGTTCTTGCTATGAGATTATAGGTCTGAAAAACGAATCCGATTTTCCTGTTTCTTATGTGCGAAAGCTCTGTATCACCGGCACTGCATACATCCACACCATCCAGCAGATACTCACCCTCTGTGGGCTTATCAAGTAGACCTATGATATTCATAAGAGTTGATTTACCGGAACCTGAGGTTCCTACTATGGAGACAAACTCACCTTTTTTTACATCAAGATCAATCCCATGAAGTATCTCAAGCTCATTCTCACTTCCTACATTGAATCGCTTGATTATCCCTCTTGCTTTTATCATGCTATCTGGTGTCATTATTTCTGCCATTATTCCACCCCACTCTCAGTATCTGTAATCATGAAATCATCAGAAGAAGGTACGATAACATCCATTCCTTCCTCGAGTCCATCACCCTTGATTTCTACGTAATAATCTGTCTTTACTCCGTAAGTCACCGTGATATGTTCTCCTGTAGATACCGGATTACCATTCTCATCAGTTCCCGCTTTTTCCACATAAAGGCTTCCGTCCTCAGCTGTCTGAACGCAGGTATCAGGTACAGTAAGTGTATTTCCTGCCTCCTCTTCGAGGATTGTGATCTTGGCAGTCATACCGATTCTAAGTCTGTCCTCCATTCCGCCTTCAATTGACACTTCAATAGGATAGTCGCTTGAAGATCCTGTGGATGCCTGCTCCTGTCCGCCGGACGAGGCAGTTCCCTGAGGTATGGGAGAGACAAATGAAAGTGTTCCATCCATCTCTTCTTCAACGGAATCTGTCTTGATCTTTACCTTCATTCCCTCTTTTATATCGCATATATCATACTGATCCACAGTTGCGGTAACCTTATAGCCACTGTCGTTCTGAATAAGTGCTATCTCATTGCCATTGTCGTAAATTCCACCTTCCTTTACGCCTACAGATGTGACAAGTCCATCGCAGGGAGCTACTATTGTAGCCTTTTCCATATCCTGCTCATATTTATCCACCTCCTGCTGCGCCTGGATCGTGTTTGTTCCCTGACTAAGCTGCGCTTCAGAAAAGCTGTCCTTTGAGTCCGCTACAGACTTATTGTTCTCTCTTTTCTGATCATCTGCATCTTCTTTTGCTTTATCTGCGCTCTCCTTGGCTGTCTTTATATTTTCCTTTGCTGACTTGGCATCACTCTCCTTCTCTGCCTGCTTTGACTTGGCATCGGAAAGATTGTTCTGAGCTTCCTCCAAGGAGCTCTGCTTGCTTTCAAGGTTTTTCTTGGCTTCTTCGTTTTCCTTTTGAGCCTTACTTACCTTCTTTTCCTTTTTATCTCTTTTCTTAACCGCATCTGTATACTGAGATTCCGCAGAATCAATCTCGCTTTTTATACCTTCCAGCTTTGATTTGGCATCGTTATATACCTGCTCTGCCTCGTTATATGCTCCCTGAGCCGTAGCCACATCCTGCCTGGCCTTATCAAGTGCTTCCTGAGCCTTTGCAAGCTCTTCCGGTGAAGCATCAGGATTAGAATCAAGTGTAGTCTTCTGACTCTCTGCATTTTTAAGAGCCTCGTTGGCCGTGCTAAGGCTTTCATTTGCTTTATTATATCTGTCAGCTGCTGAGGAAAAATCACCCTTCGTATAGGCCTCGTAATCAGTTTTCAAGGTACTGATAGTATTTTCAAGATCTGTCACATCCCTGTTGGCATCATCATAGGAAGCCTGCGCCTTTGAAAGCTTATCTTCACTGCTTGATACATCCTGCGATGCACTGTTAACCGCATCCTTAGCTCCATTTTCAGCAGCAGTTTTCTCGTTTACATCTCCTGTTGCGCTGGTGCTCTCTGCATTTGCAGTATTTGATGCAGTTACCGCGTCATTATATTCCTTATCTGCCTTCTGGGAATCCCTTTCTGCTCTCTCTATCTGAATCCTTGCAGTTTCAACCGCCGCATCATAATTCCTCTGTGCAGTTGCAAGCTCCAGAGAGTCTTTCTTCTTCGCTATTTCCAGTACTTCCTTTGCCTGTGCAAGAGACTTCTCAATGTTTGTTGTGTCCAGGGTTGCTATGATATCACCTTTTTTCACCCGGTCACCCACGCGCACCTTAAGTGAATTTATCTTTGCTCCGGTCAGCTCACTGGCAACGCTCTGACTGTCCAGTGCTGCAATCGTACCATTAAGGCTTATGGTCTTCTTAAGATCCTGCCTTGTCACCTGAGCAGTTTCTATCATCACAGGCATACTGTCCTCCATAGCAGCAGCCTGTCTGGCTCTGGTATACCCCATGGTTCCTACGGTGGTCGTTGTCATTACTATCACGGCTATTATTGCAATTGCCCTTGTCTTTTTCTTTTGAAAAATCTCTTTAATTTTCATTTATTCCTACCCCTTCCGGAATTATTGTCCAGGAAAGAGCTTACTATTTTCATATAAAAAAAACCTTTGCATAACCTTAAGATTTCTTAAGGTTTGCAAAGGCTGTAAACAAAAAGCAATATATCATACTCTCTTATAGGTTCTGAATGTGTAGGTGGTATCAAAATACGCCTGCTCTTCACTCTCCTCGAAAAGCTCCCACTCGGGATCCTTATCAAGGTTAGGGAAAAATCTGTCCGCTTCGAATACTCTGTCTATCTTGGTAACAATGCAGGTATCACACATGGGAAGAAGCTCCTCGTAGACCTTCGCTCCACCTATGCAATAAACAATGTCTGTGTCGTACTCTGCGATAGCATCCTTGAGCTCGTCCAGATTGTGAACAACTGTGGCATTTTTCACCACGTAATCAGGGTTGGTTGAAAGGATGATATTCTTTCTTCCTTCAAGTGGCTGCTGCCCGGGAAAGGTCTCAAGAGTTTTTCTTCCGTATACCAGAACCTTGCCCATGGTCTCCGCCCTGAAATTCTTCATGTCGTTGGGGATTCTGATAAGAAGCTGGCCCTTGTTGCCAATTCCCCAGTGCTCGTCTGCTGATAAAATTATTTTCATTTGCTCCTCCGTTTATCATATAGCTATAGGAATATTAGTAATCTGCTCGCCTGCAACCTCATAGTTTTCAAGCGAAACATCATTTCTTGTAAATTCATAAAAATCGTGAACATCAGGATTAAGGTGGAACTTCGGTGCCGGCTTGGGCTCGCGCTTAATAAGCTCCCTGATGATATCCACATGTCTGTCGTAGATGTGGGCATCAGCGATGACGTGAACAAGCTCACCAACGTTCATATCGCATACCTGTGCAAGCATATGAACAAGAACCGAATACTGAACCACATTCCAGTTGTTTGCTGCAAGCACGTCCTGAGAGCGCTGATTCAGTATGGCATTAAGAGTCAGCTTATCGTCGCCCTTTTTCTGTGTAACGTTAAAGGTCATGCTGTAAGCACAGGGATACAGGTTCATCTCAGACAGATCCTGATGCACATAGATATTTGTCATGATTCTGCGGCTGAAAGGATTGTTCTTAAGATCGTAGATAACCCTGTCAACCTGGTCAAACATGCCTTCCTTGTACTTGTGCTTAACGCTCATCTGATAACCATAGGCTTTTCCGATAGAACCGGTCTCATCCGCCCACTCATCCCAGATGTGGCTGTGAAGATCATTTACATTATTGGACTTCTGCTGCCAGATCCAGAGCATCTCGTCTGTGGCACTCTTAAGAGCTGTCTTCCTGAGTGTCATGATCGGGAACTCTTCTGCCAGATTATATCTGTTAACAACTCCGAATTTCTTAATCGTATATGCAGGGGTTCCGTCCTCCCAGTGGGGTCTTACCTTCTCACCCTCAGTACTGGTTCCGTTCTCCAGAATGTCCTTACACATATTTATGAAAATCTCATCTGCTTTACTCATGCCGATCCTCCTCAAATGTTTTTATTTCATAGGAATTCCCATAAAATAATAGAGAGTGCGCATCCTCGCGGAGCGTTTTTTATCTTATATAAGATAAAAAACACACTCTCTATAGTATACCGATTTATGGAATTTTTCTCAATTCACACTTCTGTTTTTTAATCCCCGTCCTGTTTTCGACTATTGTGTTTTTAATACCAATCCTGTTTGCGGTTATCACCCTTAATTTCCCATTTATCACACAGAGCGAGGATCTGGTCAGCGAATTTTGCCTTATCCTTGTTAGTCATGCCCTCGCTTCTTGCAATAATCGCAGTAAGCCTTGCACCTGCTGCCTTAAGTCTTGTAAATACATCAGATACAAGCTTGCTGGTCTTCTTAACCACTGCCTTCGGAACACCTTCCTTGATGATCTGTCCCGATATCAGATCAAATTCCGTTCCGCTAAAGGGAGCATAGGTATCATATCCGTATTCATCACGAAGACAGTTTGCAAATGCTGTACATGCCGAGTCATCACCATGAACTATGAAAACCTTTTTCGGTCTTTCCTTAAAGCCCTGAATCCAGTTGATAAGACCGTTTTTGTCTGCGTGGCCTGACAGGCCGGACAACTTTATAATCTCTGCCCGTACGTCAATCGTCTCCCCGAAAAGCCTTATCTCATCTGCGCCTTCGAGAATAGCACGACCAGTTGTTCCGATTGACTGATAGCCCGCAAAAAGAATGGTGGAATCCTCGCGCCACAGATTATGCTTCAAATGGTGCCTGATTCTTCCTGCTTCACACATTCCCGAAGCCGAGATGATTACCTTTGGTGTCTCTTCCTCATTTATCGCGCGGGACTCCTCTGTAGTGATTGCAAGGTTAAGTCCCGGGAACGACAACGGATTGATATGCTTTTTTACCAGAGCCAGCGCTTCCTCATCATAGCAGTCAAGCGCATGGTCACCAAACACCTCAGTCGCCTCCACTGCCATTGGAGAGTCAACCCAAACAGGAAAATCATCCACCGTAGTTACGAGGTGATCCTTTTTTATTGTTCTTAAAAAGTACAGAATCTCCTGGGTTCTTCCTACTGCAAAGGAAGGTATTACCACATTCCCGCCCCTTGCAAAGGTTCTGTTCAATATTTTTGCCAGCTCAGCAACATAATCCGGCTTCTCGCTTTCATGATATCTGTCGCCATAGGTGGATTCCATAACAACATAATCGGCGGTTGAAGTAAGCTTTGGATCCTTCAAAATCGGCTGATCGTAATTTCCTATATCTCCCGAAAATACTATCTTTTTCTGTGCCCCTTTTTCAGTAGCCCACACCTCTATACTGGCAGATCCCAGGAGGTGACCGATATCAGTAAATCTTATCGTGACACCATCACAAATGTCTATCTTCTGGTTGTACTCACAGGACACAATGTGACGCAGCGTATTATCTGCATCCTCCATGGTATAAAGCGGCTCTATCTGCTTGATATTCTTATTCCTTTTACCCTTGCGGCTTCTCCACTCAGCCTCCTGCATCTGAATATGTGCACAGTCACGGAGCATTATATTACACAGATCAGCCGTTGGTCTCGTCATGAAAATTTTGCCGCGAAATCCTCTTGCATATAAAAGCGGCAGATTACCCGAGTGATCAATGTGCGCATGCGTAAGAAGAACATAATCTATCTCAGCAGCGCTTACAGGGAGCTCTGCATGCTCAAAAGCAATGCTTCCCTGTTCCATACCATAATCTACCAGAATGTGCTTATCACCAATATTCAAGTAATGACAGCTACCTGTAACCACATGATCCGCACCGATGAAACTAAGCTTCATAGGCACCTCCTTCCGGAAATGACTTATTATTACTTTGATCAAAAACAGTCAAAGACAATAGTCCTCCAACTATAAAACCAAAGCTATACATTAATTTTAAATCTGCTATGCCCCCTATGCCAATAAATTAATTATGGATATAATGCGTAAGTTCTAACCATTTTCTAACATTTTTCTTATATTTTTATATACCGCATTTTGTTGTAAAATTTCCTCATGAATATTTTAGAACAGTTATCACTTTATATTTTTCCTAAAACACGTTTCCGCTCTGCGGACAGACATATTGAAATCAGGGATACTATCGAAAACCACCGCGCCGTAAGGCTTCTTCTGTATGACGGAGTAAGGGAGTCCGGCATGTACCTGGACGAATATGGTGACAGGGATCCTCTGTTTAATTACATGAAAACTCTAAAGACCATGGTCACACACAATCCCGGACTAAATAACTGCCTTCTCATAGGAGGCGGTGGTTTCATCATCCCCAAACTCTACTTAAAGGGCCATCCCGAGCGTCGCATAACTGTCGTGGAAGTGGATGGCACCTACGTTGAGCTTGCAAAGAAATACTTCGGTCTTGATACAAACGACAAGCGTATCAAGATTGTCGTTCAGGATGGTTTTGAATTCATAAAAAATACCACCATGCACAATGCAGGCATAGAAAGCAACTATAGCCGTGATGTTCGCTATAGCAATGCTCCCTCTGCGGCAAAATACGATCTGGTGATCTTTGATGCCTACACCGGAAGCTCTGCTTCCAGGACTATCCTATCAGAATATGCATTAAAAAGCGTATATTCCCTTCTAAGTCCAAACGGAATATACGCTCTTAACATGATAAACGAGGCTCAGGATGTTATCTCAATGCAGACACATCTACTTAATGCCAGCCTCAAGAATATATTCAAATATACCAGGATCGTTCCCTGCAAAGGCGGTGGGAACTGTATCCTGATGGCATCTGATAGAAAATTATAACCCTCCTGCTTCTTTGCAAGAGGGTTATCTATTATGTCGTATTTTTTGAATTATACAGGCTGTTTCCAAAAGTATCAGTGCTTCTTTATCTTTAAAGTCGCTTCTTTGGCGCCACCCTTTTTGCGGATTGTCTTAAACAGCTTCTTGGCAGCCTTTTTATTCGTTGTCTTTACAACAAAGGTTGCGTCCTTCTTTATTCCCTTAAAAGCATTTTTATTAATGCCAACAGAATCAGATTCAAGTGTAATCTTTGAAAGCTTCTTACATTTCTTAAAGGCATCCTTCTCAATAGTGCTAACGGAAGAAGGAACTGTAACAGCCTTTATCTTCTTATTCTTTGCAAAAGCATTCTGTCCAATAACTGAGACACTAAGTTTATGTCCCTCGCAGGTTACTTCAGACTCTACAGTGAATTTCTTAGACTTTGTCTCAGACTTTATAAGAGCGGCGCTATCCTTTGAAGTCACCTTGTAGGTCTCAGTTCCTACTGTAAATTCCTTACCGATTTCGAGGGGCTTATCGGACTGATTTCCATTTGCGCCATCTGTACTTCCGGCCTCATCATTTTTCTCAATCCATTCATAGTCATAATCTTCCTCTGTATCAGGAAGTTTCTCCTTAGGATCCAAATATAACCAGGTCTTGGTAGGCGTTGTTCTGTCAAGATAAGTGTAAGCTACACTTTTATCCAAAGTTTTTCCGCCATCATTGGATTTATAGAAAACTCCGCCAAGCGGGATTCTGCATATTTCAGGCATCTTGGCAGGTGTCTTAATTGCTGTCAGATACGAATATTTATAATCGGTAAAAAAGTTCTTATATGAAGCCACCCCTGATAAATCCAGCGAAGATATATCAAGTTTACCTTTGTAATTACAGAACATCCAGTCAGCAACTGTAATCTTTTTAGCATTAAAGCCTGTAAGTGACAAAGAAGACTCATTATAGCTTGTTCCTAATCCACAAAACATGGAAGTAAAATCGGTAACATATTTCGGTGACATGCCTGAGAAGTCCAGATGTTTCAGTGATCTGCACTCCAAAAACATGCCATCGCACGCCTCTGCTATCCTCATATCAAAGCTTCTGATATTAACACTCTCAAGCCCATAACAGCATTGGAACATACGCGCAAATATTTTGGTATTTGATGTATCAAAACCTGAAAAATCAGCACTTTTCAGAGCGCTGCAGTAAGAAAAAATATAACCCATATCTTCAATTTTAGACTTTGAAATGGGTTTTAAATCTACACCCTCAAGCGTTTTACACCTATAAAACATACATCCCGCTTCTAAAACCTTAGTTGATGAAAAACTGCCCCAATTCACTGTCTTCAATTTTTCACAGTCATAAAAAAAAGAATTCGTCCTCGTAACATTTGATCCATCGACCTTATTTCCAAAGTCAATGTTTTCCAAAGCCATCATTGACGTACACATACCACCGCAGTCTTCATTAAAGATTATTTTTTTATCTCTGTTTATAACATAGACATTTCCATCATCATAAACGGCATATGTAGAGCCAAAGTCTGTCACTCCCTTACCTTTAAGGAATGAGATCAAATCCACTTTTTTATCTGTAAGTGTCTCTCCGGCTGACATGAATTTAATCTTCTTGATAAGTGTATCATTCTCACTTCTTCTATATCCACTCTCGCCTATTTTCGTTCCTGCAGCCAGTTCCCTTACAGTCTTGTTAAACTTACTTCCTCCCATAAGTTTTCCGTTTTCACTGACATTCACATACTTCATCTCGGCTGCCTGCGCTTTGATAGTAAACAGTCCCATTGACAGGACTAAAAGCAGGAAAAATGTAGACACTGTTCCCAAAACTTTCTTCATAACTATAAAATTCCCTCCACTTCAAAAAGTTCCCCTCGCGTGGCTTTGCCACGTTGTCTATTATCGCCTAATGCATAGAATTATTCAATCCCAAATAAACCCATATTTTTATACCATATTATAATTTACAAATTTACGTATAATTCTCTTTTGTTGTTGTACTAAGAGCTGCATTATTATAAAATGTCCATTGTGCCACAGGCACAAATCAATTTGGGGAGAACTATGTAATGAAGAAAAAAGTTTTATTATTCTTAGCAGCTGTAATGCTGTCTTTTCTTGCTGTTTCCACAGGGAATGGCATTTCTGCCAGAGCCGCATCAGGCGAAGCAGTTCTTAGCAATTCTTCTTTTAGGATTGCAATAAAAAAATTCACCAATTTTAAAGAGGATAAAATCGTAAAAAAAATAAAGTTTTTATCCACAACAGATGCAAAACCATCTGATACACTTCCGCAGGCCCCTGCCGGTCAGAATTTAACTGCATATTATGACCTCAAAACAGAGTCCATGCTTATTTACAGCTCATATCCTAAGATATATCTTGATAAATATTGTGACACTCTGTTTGGTCAGAATAAACTGATAGAAGAAATTGATTTTGGAAACAAGATCGATACCTCGAGAGTAGAATCCTTTGATAACACATTTTCATTACTTCACAGATTAAAGAAAATTGATTTAAGCCGTTTTGATACTTCAAAGGTCAAAAGTATGCGATCCATGTTTTGGGAATGCTACAGCTTAAAGTCAATTGATCTTGGTACCTTTAGGACTCCCAATCTCGAGAACATGACATTCATGTTTGCAGATTGTGTAAATATCAATAATATAAACTTTAACACCTTTGATACTTCCAAAGTCACAGATTTCCAAGGGGTATTTCGTGATTGCCGGTCATTACAGCGTGTAGACCTGTCTACTATGAAGATTGGTAAAGGGACTGATGTTTATACCCCATTTGCCAGATGCGATAATCTTAAGCAGCTATATGCGCCAAAGAAACTTGATGAAGAAATCACATTACCCAGAGCGCTTTATCGAGACGATAACCAGAACGGAATACCGGATAGCCAGACTGCATATGATAAATTACCTGTATCATCTGTATGTCACCATTATATTTTTGTAGAAGCCCCTAAGACATTTGACAACGCTGATTTCTCAGATGGTGTTACGGATAAAAAGCCACTTGATGAAACTCCCGCAAAAAACTCCGGGACAGAAACAAAAACTGATGATGCAAAAAAGGTTGCGGATGCAGCTCCAAAGGCATTCACCGCAACCGTCGATGGTATCACCTATAACATTGATGAAAACGGCAATGCTACAGCCACCAAAATCGAAGCTTCCGGTAAGATATCCATAAATGAAGTTTCTGCCGGCGGCAAGACTTATCCCGTTACCACAATTGCCGCAAACGCCGGCAAGGGCAACAAGAAGATTAAATCCCTGTCCATCGGCAATAACGTAACTCTTATCGACAAAGCTGCATTCAAGAATTGCAAGAAGCTGAAGAAGGTAAAGATTTCTGCCAATTCATCTCTTTCAGTCAAGAAGGATGCCTTCAAAAAGATAAACAAGGATGCCTCTATTTCGATCAAAGATATTAAGGGCAAGAAGAAAGCTAAGCTTGCAAAGGCAATTAAAAAATATACTAATGCCAAAGTAAAATAAAACTGTCGCACCATGATGATACCCCTAAGTAGGACACTGAAATATAAATCCTACATAGGGGTATTTTTTAATTTCGGGGCATACACAAATCCAACAATATCCCTCTGGGCTCTGCTTCGCTTTTCCGAGCCATTGCTTAAAAGAAACGTGATTTCTATCAGGATCAGTACCAGTCCAAAGGCCTTAAAATCCTTAAGTCCGATTCTCATCTCTGTAGCATATTTGCTGGGCAAAAGTGATGCCAGCCATATAAGTACAAACAAGAAATTCGCTACATTGATTATTCTTTTCTGCCAGGCCACATTATTTTTCCTGACTCTCTCCGGCTTTTCAAAGACAATAGCCGGAGCCTCTGCATAACTACTCATATTCCGGCACCTCCTGTAAGAGCAATTTCTTCGTCATCCTTGCTGAACATTCTAACAAGCTGGCTTCGAAGTGTCCTGTATCTGTCGTTACCTAGCAGCTTCTCCTTGTATCTGGGTCTGTCAATCTTCACATCAATGATCTTCTTTATTCCCTTGGGTTCCATGAAAACAATCTTATCTGCCAGAAAGATAGCTTCCTCAAGATCATGGGTAACAAATACGATTGTCTTTTTCTCCTTATCCTCAGTCCAAAGTTTTAAAAGAAGCTGCTGAAGGACATCCCTAGTCTTGGCATCGATTGCCCCGAAGGGCTCATCCATAAGAAGAATTTCCGGATTGCAGGCAAGGGCTCTTGCTATGGCAACTCTCTGCTGCATTCCTCCTGACAGTTCCCCCGGCTGCTTATTCTTGTATTCGGAAAGCCCCACCTTTTCAAGGAATTCATCAGCTATTCTGTAGGCATCACTCTTTTTTACCTTCTGATATCCTCTCTTTGACTCAATAATGGCAAAGGCCACATTTCTTCTGGCACTCATCCAGGGAAAGAGCGAGTAGTTTTGAAATACCACTGCTCTGTCCCTTCCCGGGCCATTTATCTCTTTGTCGTTAATAAGAACCTTTCCCTTTGTAGGCTCAAGCAGTCCCTCAAGAACACCAAGAAGCGTACTCTTTCCACAGCCTGAAGGTCCTATAAGGCAGACAAATTCTCCCTTCTCCACCTCAAGATTTATGTCATTAAGTGCTTCAAAGCTCTCTTTTTCCGTTTCGTAAGTAAGTCCCAAATCCTTTATCTCAATAAGTGCCAATAATATCACCCCCAGAAATCTTCGCCGTAAATATTGGCAAAATCAGGAAACTCAGCGTTATTCTCCAGGAAATATGCCTTCATATCCTTGTAAAAATCGTCATCAGGATTTTCAGCAATCACGTTTTTAAGCGCATCCGCATATACCGAAATATCATAGAACTGATCCAGTGTACGATCTGACTCCACATATTTCTGCTCAAGAATGATGTCGTAAAGCCCCTTCACTCCATTGTAATTAGGATCGGGATTATAGGTACGATGCGCACTTCCAACCTCGTCATAGATATAAGTACGAATGTAGTCATCACTCTCTCCCGTGGCCTTAACAAGACTCTGTATTGTGCCTTCCTCATCGGTTTTGATGTCTTTATAGGCTTTTATCTGGCCTTCCAGGTAATAAACATAGGCATCGCGATTCTGCTCAAGATTCTTGGTATATGCAGACTGACGGCAGCATACATAATCTTTTTTGATATCATAAAGCGTTGTAAGTACGACGCAACCTGCCTCCAGCGCCTGGTCAACATAGTTACTTGAAACAAATCCGATATCCACGTTGCCCTTAGCTGTAGAAAGCGCGATGCTGGAATAATCCTCTATCATTACATACTCAACATCATCGGCTGTAAGACCGTAGTCCTTTAGTGCGTTTCTGGTTGTCAGCTCACTTGTTGACATCTGGACAACGCCTATGGAATGGCCTTTCCAGTTGCTGATATCCTTCAGCTCTTCATAATTCTCGGGTAGTGTTACGCAGACCATACCTCCGGAGAGAACTCCTCCTATCAGTGTTACATCATATCCCTGGGCCCCATAGCTTACAGGCGGTACAACCTGAGCATAGGCTGCGTCAATCTTTCCTACGCTTAATGCGTCATACATTACTGCGCCTGCATTCTCAAGCTTGGTCTGAGTAATAGACAGATTGTTTTCTGCAAAATAACCTTTTTCCTCAGCCAGCTGAACCAGCGGGTTGTTAAGCGCTGCATCGCCGGAAGCTCCAAGGTTGAGAGTATATCCTTCTGCCTTGTCTTCTCTCTTGGCTCCTGCCACATCCTTTCCGCAGCCGGTAAGAAACACTCCCGTAAGCGCAGTTATCAATACCCCAGCAATAAATTTTTTCATAATCATCATCCTTCCTCCTTTAACTTAAGTACCAGTGAATCTGTCTGCAAAAGCGCATCCACGATTGACTTTATATTCCATTCAACATGATCAAATGCTTCCCTTATCTGAGCAGCAAGATTCTCCAATTCACTTCTGTTTTCCCTGCTGAGACCTATGTCAGCCAGAGTAAATGCATTATCATATTTATCGAAATTCTTTATAACATCTTCTATTTCTTTTTCATCCTTATTCTCCAGGAAAAGCTGAGCTACTATCCCGTATGCCACCTTTTCCCCATGAAGCTTGTGCCTTGTATTGGGGAATCTGGCAGATATGTGATAAAAGGGATGGGCAAAGCTGTAATATCCTGTGTTAGTCTGAAAGCTTCCGGCAAATCCTGCCAGATAGATGATCGCATCCACCACATCCTTTGCACTCTGTCCAAAGTAGCCTTCATCCGCTTCCTTTATTGCCTTGAAAACGTTGTTTTCGAGCTTATCATAGGCAAGCTTTGCCGAATAAAATGCGATATCAAGATTCAGAGAATCCTTCGCATGCTCAAGGCTTGGTCGAATTTCATAAAACTTGGCAAAGGTATCAATCGTCCCGGCAAAAAGATATCTTTTGGGAGCTGAGAGAATGATTCTTGTATCAGCTATTATCAGTTCCGGAGCCTTCTTTAGCGGTCTTGGTTGTACATAACTTCCTTCATCGTCATACTGGATGGTAAGTCCTGCCCAGGCAGCACAGGTAGCTGCGATTGTTGGAATCGTGATAACTGGAATATTCAGAAGGTCTGCTGTTGCCTTGGCGGTATCAAGAACTCTTCCGCCTCCTATACCGATGATGGCATCTGCATTGTATTTTTCTACCAGCTCCGTGTAGTACCTGAACTTATTTTCAGAGGGATATCCGGAAAAAAGGTCAACGTTTTCGGTGCTTATCCCATTATCCTCAAGTGACTGTTGCAACTGGGAAAATGCGGCATCAAGTGCCTTCCTGCTGCCGATGATAAGCGGATTTTTTGAGTATTCCTTTATATACTGTCCCGCTGTCTTCAGAGCATCTTTTTCACTTATGTATAACTTAGGCGTTTTTACGATCATTATTTTTCTCCTCCTCCAATATTTTCTTTAAAAGATTCAAAACCTTTCTGTTTTCTTCAGGTCTTCCCACTGAGATTCTGAGCCACTTATCAAGTCCGAATTCTTCACCTTTTCTTATAATGATTCCTTCTTTGGCAAATTCCGTTTCCACATGCTCTCCGTCAAGGCCGGTTCTTACCAAAATGAAGTTACCATTGGACGGAATATACTCAAGCCCCAGAGCTTCGAACTCACTGTAGTAATGCCTACGTTCCTTTCGGTTCTCTTCGATAACATATTCTGTAAACTCCTCATCCTCAAGGGCAGCCAGTGCTGCGACCTGAGCGGTAAAGCTTAAGTTTATGGGAAGTTTTACCTTAAGAAGGTTTCGTATGATTTCCTCCGATGCGATTCCGTAGCCAACTCTAAAAGAGGCAAGTCCATAGGATTTCGAAAAGGTTCTGAGTATGATCACGTTGCTGTGCTTTTTCGCAATCTCTATGGTGTCGATGTATTCTCCGTCTATAAAATCGATATAGGCTTCATCAAGAACTATCAGCACATGTTCCGGAACTCTTTCGATGAAATCTGTAAGCACTACCGGCGCTATCACAGTTCCTGTGGGATTGTTAGGATTGCAAAGCCAGATGGCCTTGGTCTTTTCATTTATCCTTTTCAGGATTCCTTCGGTATTCACTGCCTTTTCCTCAGTTACGGGAACTCTTACCACAGTGCCTTCATTTTTCAGCGTTACATTCAGATACCAGCCAAAAGAAGGATCGTTGTAGATTACTTCATCTCCTTTTTCAATGTAGGTCTCACCTATCAGTGTTAAAAGCTCGAAGGATCCGTTTCCGAATATCAGATTTTCTCCCGGAACATCGTGCTTCTCTGCCAGCTTGTCACGAAGCTTCGTTATATTCACATCCGGATAGTATGAAAAGAATGCTTTGCTGTCATTGATTGCCTTTATAACATTTTCCGAGCATCCGAATCTGTTCTCATTTCCGGCAAGCTTAATCAGATCCTTCTCATTGATTCCAAATTCACGACTTACTTCAACAATAGATCTGGCAGGTTTGTATTCAGCAAGTTTGCTTACTGACTCTTTTACTCTTACCAATTTCATTTCCTCCCTTCATTGATCCCTTTGGCCCATGTCAGCAA
>NZ_AUIY01000024.1 GCF_000423945.1 Butyrivibrio sp. XPD2002
CAAGAGCAGAGCTCCATCTTCAAAAATCAGCAATGTTCCCTCGTATTCCTGTGCATGATAAAATCATGCTACAGGAGGAACAGCCATGGCCAGTAAAGAACTAATTGCAAAGCTTAGAGAGAAATACATCCAAAATCCGCCGGAAGGCATGACGGCGAATGAAATCCGCGAGATGGATGATGAAGACCTTCTCGACATGGATTACTTTATGCATGAAGATGATGAATTCTTTGACGAGGTAGATTGGTAATTTAAAACCAACATACCTCCGCTTTGCGTGGCCCGGTCTTGTCCGGGCCTTTTAATTCAAGTTTTCGCCGCAAGGCGAAATTTCCTATTAAATAAAAAAAAGCGTAGCAGCCATCAAACTGCTACGCTTATCTTTATTTATGACATCTTGGATACATGTTCGAATTCATCAACAATTTCCTGCTCAGGTTCCTTTGTAAGAAGGCTTACAATAACGATCATTATTATTGCAACCAGGAACGCAGGCGCAAGTTCGTACAGATCCCAGACACCGCCCATAGGTCTTACAGTATATTTCCATAAGAATACCATAAGGCCGCCGGATATCATTCCTGCGATGGCTCCGAACTTATTAGTACGCTTCCAATACAGTGACATTATCATTGCAGGTCCGAAAACCGCACCAAATCCGGCCCAGGCAAAGGATACAATGCCGAATACCGAACTGTTGGGATTCCATGCGATAATGATACCAAATACGGCAACAATGATAAGTGTAAGTCTTGCTGTAAACATCGCATATCTCTCTGTCAGCTTGATCTTGAAGGTTTCCTGAATGATATTCTCAGAAACTGCAGAGGAAGCTGCGATAAGCTGTGAATCCGCTGTGGACATTGTTGATGCCAGAATTCCTGCAATAACAAGTCCTGCAATAAGTGCAAATACAAAATTATGCCTGCTTATCTGCTCAGCAATTACTACTATCAATGTCTCTGCCATAGATGAGCTTGTGAGGTCTGCAGGATCAATCAGTGAAGCAAGCGCATCTGCCTCTGTCATAGCTCTACCTACAACACCAAGGAAAACTGCAATAGCAAGTGAGAATACAACCCATACAGATGCTATTCTTCTTGAAAGCTTAATCTCAGACGCTTTTCTTGCTGCCATAAATCTAAGAAGAATATGGGGCATTCCGAAGTAGCCAAGTCCCCAGCAGAACATCGTCACCTTATTGAAAATGCCATAAGGAAGTCCCTCTCCTGTCACGTTACTGTGAGTAGCGTTGAAATCAAGGAATCCAGGCAGATTCCTGGTGTTTTCAATTACAGCTGACATTCCGCCTGCAGATACGATTCCATATCCCACAACGAAAAACAGTGCCATTGTCATTACGATTGACTGGATAAAGTCAGTTTTGGAAGCAGCAAGGAAACCACCTGTTGTTGTATAACCGATGATTATTACTGCAGAAGCGATCATTGCCAACTGATACTTAACTCCGAAAAGCGATGAAAACAGCTTGCCGCATGCTGAGAATCCTGAAGCTGTATAGGGCACGAAGAATATCAGAATGAATAATGCTCCAATACAAAGGATTACATTACTGTTATCACGGAATCTCTTTTTGAAATAATCCGGAATAGTGATGGCATCGAGCCTCTCCGTATAATTACGAAGTCTTCTGGCTGTGAAGAGCCAGTTGAGATAGGTTCCTACAATAAGACCTATTGCAGTCCATCCGGCATCTGCAACACCTGAAAAATATGCAAGTCCCGGAAGTCCCATCAGAAGATATGAACTCATATCCGATGCCTCTGCACTCATGGCAGTAACAAACGGACCAAGTTTTCTTCCCCCAAGATAAAAATCGCTTACATCGTTGGTATCCTTTGAGCTTACAAAGCCTACAAGAAGCATCATAGCCAGATATACCAGAATTGAAATGATTATACCGATATGCGCTGTACTCATTTTTCCTCCCTTTAAAAATATAAAATGAATAGACTTTATCATTTTACCACATTAAAGGGATAAAGAAACTACTTTTTTATCGTATATTAATATATGAAAAAACCGCCCTACTGATTTCTCAATAGGGCGGCACTTGTACTACTTATTTACTGATTATTTCTCAGATTTATCAACTGTGACATTTACATTGTCACCGCTAAGGTTAATGTTCTTGTTAACCTTGGCATCATATGTGCCGGCTCTCATGATCTCTGTGAAATCAACGCCTGTAGCCTCTGACATTGTATCAAATACCTGTTTCATAACGATAGGCATGTTTCCTGAAATCTGGCTTGCACCATTTGATCCATCGCCTGTTCCATAAATGTTGATCTTGTCGATCTGTGAAAGAGGCTTAGCGATCTCAGCAGCCATCTGAGGCATGATCTTGATCATCATCTCAGCCATAGCAGCGCCGTTGTACTTCTTGTAGGCTTCTGCCTTCTTCTCCATTGCTTCAGCTTCCGCAATACCCTTTGCCTTGATAGCCTCAGCTTCTGCCTTACCTTTTGCAGCGATACCGGCAGCCTCAGCATCATATTTAGCCTTGATACCTGCAGCTTCCTGCTCTGCTGCGAACTTCTGAGCCTCAGCCTTTGCCTTCTGAGCATCAGCCTCACGCTCCTGCTCGAACTGTGCAGCCTCAGCCTTTTTCTGTCTCTGAAGGAGCTCAGCCTCAGCCTTCTTCTCAGCCTGATACTTCTCAGCATCTGCTCTCTTCTCAATCTCAGCAGCAAGTTCCTGCTGTTTTACGAGAACTTCCTTCTGCTTCAGTTCTGCTTCACGCTCAGCCTTAGCGATCTGAGCATTAACGGTTGCTGTCTGGATTGATTTCTGCTGTTCCTGTGTCTGAATCTCATAAGCTGCGTCTGCTACAGCGCTTGCTGTATCAGCTTCTCTCTTAAGTTCTGCCTGCTTGATTGCAAGAGCGTTGTTCTTCTCAGCAATCTCTGTCTGTGCAAGTACTCTTGCATCGTTAGCTGCCTTGTCAGCCTCAGCTTTAGCAATTGCCACGTCTCTGTCAGCCTGAGCCTTTGCGATAGCGGCATCCTTCTTGATCTTAGCGGTATTATCCATACCAAGGTCACTAATAAGGCCATTTTCATCAGTTACGTTCTGGATGTTACAGGACAGGATCTCGATACCGAGCTTGTTCATGTCCTTAGATGCCTTCTCCATAACCTGATCTGAGAAGCTGTCTCTGTCAGTGTTGATGGTCTTAAGAGCAAGTGTACCGATAATCTCACGCATGTTACCCTGTAAGGAATCCTGAAGATCAAGTGTGATCTGCTCGGGAGACTTGTTAAGGAAGTTCTTGGCAGCAAGCTGAATAGCTTCAGGTGTTGTGCCGATTCTTACCTTAGCAACAGCGTCAACATTTACGTTGATGAAGTCATTGGTAGGAACTGACTGCTCTGTTTTAATATCAACTGTCATCTGTCCAAGATAAAGTCTGTCGACTCTCTCAAGGAACGGGATCTTAACTCCTGCTCTACCAATGAGGATACGTGGAACTTTTCTCATACCGGATATAATATAAGCCTTATCCGGCGGAGCCTTCACATAGCCAGCGGCCATGATGATGATTGCCAGAATAATAATGGCTGCGATAAGAATTGCGAGTGTTGTGTTTGTCAACATGGTTTTCACCTTCCCTCTTTAATAATAATGTTGTTTGTTTACGGTTTAATATTATCAATCCGCACTGAATAAATATATCACTTTTTTGGCTATTTTTTGTACTTTATTTTCACATTTTGGAAAAAAGCCTGCTGTACGTAATCATACGTACAGCAAGCTTTTGTTGTTACTGTTCTTCATTACCTATTTTCTTAACAATCATCTTAAGAAGCTTTACATAATTCTCACTTGTTTTCTACCAACATAACATTCATGCTTCCTTTTGCGGATAAATCGGGAACTGTCCCAGAAGCTGTGGCACAAACTTTTCTATGATTGCGCAAAGAAGCAGGGCAGCTGCGAAGGAAATGCACGTTGCGATACAGGCCACCAGCAGCTGCGGTCCTTCCAGCCAGGTTCGAATCCATGGAATAATCAGATCAAGCTGTATGTTTTTATGAAGAAGGAATATGCCCAGCGTATGCTGTCCGACATATGTAATGGCTGCTGTGCTGAACGGTCTGGCACCTTCACGCGAAACGCGGAAGATCAGCATGGATATGCCCAATATCAGAACTGTACCTGAAATAGAATTATACATAAACCAAAAGACATTGCCGTAATCGCCGCCACACATAAGGCTCAGCTCCAGGGCATCACCTCGTAAGATGGTTCCGAACGCAAGCATTACTCCTGAAACCACGGTGATAATAAACAGTATCCATCCTGTTGACTGTGCCAGAATAAGTATCTGCTGACGGAGTGCAATGCCCAGCAGGATAAAGCCTGTTGCTACAAAGCTGACATTCAAACACCACGGATACCCAATCTCGATCTTCGGGAGCACAAAACCAATGGTAAACATCGGAACTGCCAGAATCCCAAGCCATAAATTCATGTTCTTACACTTTGCAATACTAAGAAGATTCATAAGTGCCTGACAGTAGATTCTGGCCACAAAGAAGCATGTCAGATACCACAATGATGTCAGGGTGCCGGTCTTGCCCAGCATCTGCCAGGAGCCGTACAGGAACTTTGGTACGTTTTCGAAACTGAAGGGTGCATAGATAAACGCAAAAATCAGGTAGGGAACAATGAGAGCAAGAAGATTCTTCTCAATAAAACTCATCCATTCCCTGAATGACTTAAGTTCTTTCGCTTTAATGGACATACCGGCAAGAAAGAAGAATAGCGGCATATGAAAAGCGTACAACAGGCGCCTATACATTGGTGTTTCCAGATTGCCCGTAGTATGCCCGAGTATTACCAGTATGATGGTAATAGCCTTTGCTATATCGATTAATTCTATTCTTACCTTCTTTTTATCACTCATAATGTTTCCCCCGGTTCTCTTATTAATTAACGATATACCATATAAATGTACTATTCCATTAAATAACTATTAAAAATCGTTCATACCTTCATACTCCAGATCGAGTAGGCTGACTCCTACTCGATTTCGCACACGAACATTCCGCACTTCGTGCTCCATGTTCTTACAACCGGCAAATGAATTTGTATGCAAGCATCCATTCGCTTGCCGGTCTTGTGCAACAAAAATGCCTGCTGCACGACATCATTAGTGCAGCAGGCCTTTTACTATTATTCAGTTTCGTCGTTCTCTCCGTCCGGATCGTATTTTAAGATGTCTCCCGGATCGCACTCAAGGGCTTCACATATTCCTGCCAGGGTTGAGAATCTAATGGCATTTACCTTATTATTTTTTATCTTCGACATATTTACGTTGGCGATGCCTACCTTATCTGAAAGATCATTAAGAGACATGTGTCTTCTCGCCATCATTACATCCAGTTCAAGCATGATTTTTCCCATAGGGCACCTCCTTACAGCAATCCATCAACATCGCTCTGAAGCTCAGCACCGTAAGCAAAGTACTGTGACAGACAAAGTGCTACAAGGCCAAATACTACTTCTGAAAGTTCAACTGAGAGCGCATAATCGCCGTTTTTCATCGCTATGAAGGAGATCAGTCCTGCTACAACCTTTACTATAGGTAATGCAATTGCGTAGATACCGATGTTTCTGATTCTCTTAACATTCTCCATTGAGAAAGGTGATGCCACATTTGATGCCTTAAAAATCATGTACACATTTCTGAAAATAAGTGCAGTCAGCACACATAAAATAGCAAGCGGAATGAATATAAACACAGCACCACCGCGGCCTACGACATCCATCGCCCACTCAGGTGAATTATTCACTGTTCCGGTTAATGTTATATTACCTGCTGTTAAAGTACCGCTCTGATATGCTGCCATTATCTGTTCCTTGCCCAATGTCAGAGCTACTGTGGCAATGATCATCATTGCAGCGCCAAGCCAACCTATAACCTCAATAAACTTTGCTAAAAATGCTGTTACTTTTCTAAGCTTTGAATCTTTCATTTTCCCTTACCTCTCTTTTCATATAATCTATACGTTGTTACTGAATCTATTGTTATAACTGTGAAGCATGTACAATAATGTTCAATGTTCCATGGATCAACCATCCAGGAAGGATGGAACCATTTGCCTTCTTCTCATCAACAAAAGCAATTGAAACTGCGGGTATCATAGGATAAAACATAAGTACCATTCCCTGCGCGAAATTTATCTGCCCAAGAGCAGGTAATAAGTGAGCCAATCCAAAGATTATAGCCTGGATAACAACTGCTATCCTAAAACCGAATTTACTCTGCAGTCTCTTCTGGATAAATCCTCTGAATAAAATCTCCTCAGAAAAAGCTGTATGTACATATGAGAATAATATTATGCACGGGATTCCCTCAGCGCCCATTCCTGCATACTGTGATATATTCCACTCTTTCATGAACATATTATTTACAATGAATCCTGCAACCTCACAGATTGCAAAAGCTATTAAAGTATATTTAAGGCACTGCTTTTTATCTTCGCCAACTCCCTTAAGGCCTATCCAGCTGAAGAATGACTCCTTCTTCCTGGCTGTTATCAGCCATACGATGAAAGGAATAAGTGTGAATAATAATGTTTGCATTACAGAACTGATCGCTTCGTTTACTAATACCATACTCATAAGTCTTTTCCCTCGCTTGTAATTTGTTTTATATTTCTTGTAAAAGTGTTAACGTTTGTCGTTAAATATTATATATCACACGTAGTTAATGTGTGTCAACTATTTTTTAACGTTTTTCGTTAATTTTTTTATATTGTGCATGAAAATTTGGTCTTGAGGAGTATCCATAAGGAAACAAAAAAATAATTCGATATCAATAGGCGCCAGAATACAGGCTTTGATAATAGTCTATATTGAGCTACAATCAGTATATACTACAACAGCGATTTATCCTGTCTATCACAAAGGAGCGCCATGAATATTACAGATTATAATCTTGCAAAAGATTTTCCCAATGAAATTCCCAATTATGATCCTGATCCATCGAACAGGGCCATGTATTACATCCTTGATAATAGCGAAAATGTCATTATCATGGCAGAGCATGACAACAATTATCATTACTGGGTTTCACGGACATCGGTTTTTGATTTGGATACCAATGATGCGATACTTCGCCATATAACTGAATGTACAGATGGTAAAATGCTTGGTAAATGGGATGATTTTGGAAGACCGGAATTATCCTGGGGAGTTTTATACAGGAAATATAAGAGATTTTTCCGCTTAAACAATGAATTTAATCTTACTGCAGCAGATATAAAAGCTGATTATTGTGCCGTAAAGGATAAGTGCAGAGCATTAGAAGCAGACAGAGATTATTATGATTTATTGAAGGATTCGCTAAAAACCTTATCCTTAAGGACGAAAGATCCTGTTAACGATTATTACAATGCCAAAAAGCTTATTAAGGAAATGGAATCCTACGACTATCTTATCTGCGCTGACAATGATGAGTACAGAAATCTGTACTCCCAAATTCAGGAACAATGCGGTGATTTATATGGCAGCGCCATGAGCATTATGAGATAACAGATGTTTTTAAACAAGGCAGTAGACCAACCGATCTACTGCCTTTTCATTAGCTCTCGTATGTCAGAATTGCTTCACACGTTCCGCAAATCTCATAATTTCCGCTACCTGCGGGAAGGAAGAAGCTGTCGCCCTTCTTGAAGTGCATTCCACCGCAGCCGTTCTTGAGCTCTCCTACTCCATCGAGAATAAGTACATGGAGGAAAGATGTCTGATCAACACTTCCGGTGAGCTTGTTTGTAATATGTCCTGAAAGGCTGATCTTATCAACTGTGAAGTACTTGCTCACTCCAATGTGAGGAGTAGGACTTGCAGGTCTCTTAACCGGTGCCAGAGTTGTAACATCAAGCGCCTTCTCAACATGAAGCTCTCTGAGATTGCCGTCCTTATCACGTCTTCCGTAGTCATATACTCTGTAGGTGACGTTGGAATTCTGCTGTATCTCAGCAAGGAGAATACCTGCACCTATAGCGTGAAGAGTGCCGGATTCAATGAAAATCACATCGCCCTTCTGTACAGGACAAGCATTAAGCACCTCTGTGAGGGTCTGATCCTCTATGCGCTTCTCGAACTCTTCCTTGGAAACCTCTCTGTTAAAGCCGTAGTACAAAAATGCATCCTTTTCAGCATCGATGATGTACCACATCTCGGTTTTACCAAACTGGTTCTCGTGCTCTCTCGCATATTCATCGGAAGGATGTACCTGAAGAGATAAGTCCTTTCTCGCATCAATAAACTTGATAAGCACCGGAAAATCCTGGAACTTTTCGCAGTTTGTGCCAAGTACGGACTTTCCCTTTGCCTCTATATATTCTGTAAGAGTTTTTCCTACAAATTCACCACTTTCAATGATTGATTCACTGCCGGGGAAGCAAGATAATTCCCAGCTTTCGGCAGTTACCTCGCCGGCAGATTTTTTACCATATTCCTCTACCAGACGGGTTCCGCCCCAAAGATAATCCTTAGTAGGGGCCTGTAACTTAAGTATTGCCATGTATTGTAATAATCCTTTCTATTTCTTTCCCAATTCCCCTCATCCGTCAGCTTCGCTGACACCTGTCTCCGTTCCACTTCGGTCCGCGCATAGCCAACGTTCCCCGGACGTTGTGCGCCCCCAGGGGGAAGGCATAATATTAGTTTTCAGCAACCTCGTAAACGCTTCTCACGCGGAGACTTCCCTCTGCTGTTTTTCCATCCGCAGTAAAATCGCGGGAAGGAAGAACTCTGAAGGTCTTTTCGCCCTTCTCCATGTCTACAAAGTTGTCGTCCAGTCTCAGAACGCCTTCCTCTGTCTCAATGCTGACAGATTTTGCATAGTTCTTTGCTGTAACGGTTATTATATCACCATTTCTGGATACTTCCAGTCCGGGATCCATGAATTGGTAGTGCTTGGGTGCGCAGAACAGCGTAGAACCTGAGGATACTACCTCTCCGCCTATCACAAGCTCATAGTACAGATGAACCTTAAGTCTGTCCTGATCGTTGAAATCAAGGTGAGGAAGCCATGTGCCACCAAAGGCAGGTGCAGTAAAGTCGAAGCTGCCTTCCTTCACAATGGAAGAATCAGGATTTCTAAGGGACCATCTTACAACTCCGCTTACAGGCTCAGCTGTCTCATTCGCTACGTGAAGATTAGCGCTGACATCTACGGGCTGAGGAAGCGTATTAACATAGGGCTTCTGGTCTATTTCGCCATGCTCCTCGCAGGACAACAGGACAGGTGCAAACATCTTCTTTTCAGCATAATGAAGCGCCTTCCAGTTGCCGTAGTAATCAAGGCTTGCCCAGGATGCAACAGGCCAGATGTCATTAAGCTGCCAAACCACAGTACCCATGCAGGTTCCGCGGAATCTTCTGAAGTGCTCAACTCCGTAGCGGATAGCATCTGCCTGAAGAAGCTGTGAGCAGTATAAAAGCTCATCAAAGCTCTTCGGATAGAGGTATGTCTGTGACATGTAGTTCATTATCTTACCGTTTGCAGCTGTATTCCTCTGGTGCATCTCCATGACGCGGGAATATACGTTGAAGTCACCCTCCTCTGCAAATCTCTTAACTGTCTGAAGCGCAGGGAATGACTGGAATCCGAACTCTGACAGGAAGCGATAATGGTGCTTTCTGTATGCTGTAAAAGGTTCATTGCCGTGCCAAACTCCCCAATAGTGAACATCTCCCACGTTTTCAGCGTTACTGTTCTCATAATTACCGCCTGAAGAAGGTGATGAAGGCCAGTAAAATGCCTTGGGATCCTCTTCCTTCACAAGCTTGGGAATAATGTATTCATAGAGATGGATATAGTCGTAGGTCTGCTTTTTGCTCTTCTGCCAAACAAGCGCCTCATACTGGGTCTCCATCTCATTATTACCGCACCAGAGTCCGATTGACGGATGTGAGCGCAGTCTTCTGATATTCTGTCTTATCTCGACAGAGATATTCTCCTCAAAGGCATCTGAAAGCTCGTATGATGCACATGAGAACATAAAGTCATGCCAGATAAGAAGTCCCTTCTCATCACACACATCATAGAAGAAATCGTCCAGATAGTAGCCACCACCCCAGATACGGATGCAGTTGTGGTTCGCTTCCTTAGCGGATGAAAGGAGCATATCCGTACGCTCTCTGTTCTGTCTTGTAATAAGGTTGTCCTCAGGGATGTAATCAGCACCCATTGCGAAGAACTGAAGTCCGTTAACTTCAAAGGCAAAGTTTCTGCCCTCAACCCTTTTAGCCTCTTTATCAGTTACGAAAACCTTGCGGCCTCCGTCAGAAATAACCATATTGTTGCCATCATCAAGGTCAGGAACCTGATCCTTCATGTGCTCGTCAAACTCTTCTCCCGGCATGGGATCTGTGTTGACGGTTGCTGTGCGAAGACCGATCTTCTTCTCCCAAACATCGAGAACAGACTCGTCCTCCTTGGAGATAAGCTCAACCTTTACCTTGTAAAGAGGCTGATCTCCATAGCCGTTAGGCCACCACAGCTGCGGGTTTTCAACGGTAACATGTGTTTTTAAATGATTGGATCTCACAAGGCATTTAAGTCCTGTCAGATTGGATGAAGGTGCAGAGCCTGTAACCGGATCGATGCAGATGCTCTCGCTTGTAACCTCTGTCTGGCCGTCAGGAGATACCACGCTAAGTCTGATGTTTACGTTGCCTTCAGTAATTCCGGGCATCCACTCTATCTCTGCATCTACAGAAACCTCTACTGATTCAACCACGTTGCCGCGAATGGTCTTTTCCTTAACCTTATGCTCCTGCTCGAGATATACATCTGTAAGTCTTGCACTGTTTACACTTATCAGCTTAACCTCGCGGAAAATTCCGGCATCAGGGAGTCTCGGGCCCCAATCCCATCCGAACATGCAGGCTGCCTTACGAATGTGAGGGAATCCCGGCATAGCGTCACTTGATGCTCCTACGGGGCATTTCTCATCCTCTTCTGCGATGAACTTTGTAGGAGAATGTAAAACCACCTTTAGTGTATATTCAGTATTTTCAGCATCTCCATCGATAACATGTGTAATGTCAAATTCCCATACACGATTCATATTATCTGTAGAGCCAAGCTTCTGATCGTTAATATATACATCTGCCAAAGTATCGATTCCTTCAAATCTGACGATGACTCTGTCAGCATCTCTCTGCTCTTTATCTACAGTAAATGTAGTCTCATACTTAAAATCATTTTCCATGAGCTTAAGCGCATCAAGCTCATTATCTCTATAGAAAGGGTCAGGCATAAGGCCCTTCTCTAAAAGCGTTGAATAAACTGTGGAAGGAACAACAGTATCTATAGCCTCTTCGGGTATGTCATACACGTTTTTTCCAAGAACAGTAAGTTTCCAGTTGTCATTTAATAAAACTGTCTTCATTTATTTCTTCCTCCTCAGGAAAAGTACTAATGGACGTGGCCACGTATTTTATTATAAGGACTCCCTGTTCAAATAATATAAATAAGCTCTATAAAAATAGGACAAATCTCTCATATTGCAAAATTATCTCTATTTTCCTATACTTTATAGGCAGATATTTATATTAAAAACGGAGCATTTATGAATAATAGCTTATACGAATATATAGATCCGATCACATCTCCCTACGAAGCATTTGTAGTGGATACAAAGTTCGCTGAACTCCCTGTTCCCACCCACTGGCACTACTATGTGGAGCTCCTCTACATCCTTGAAGGAGAAGTTGATGTGGCCATTAATGGCAGGGTTCTCACCGCTGAAACCGGTTCTGTGGTGCTTTTCCCGCCAAAGAGCGTGCATGGCATAGATTTTGCCAACGGTTGCACTAAAACTAAATACGACGTCATAAAATTCGATCCTGCCAACCTTCCAACCAGCAAGCTGGATGAGACCGACATCCGGACTATTCTTCACGGCCTCGATAATACCGGAGCAAGCCTCCTTATTTCGCCCAAGGACCTGTCGCAGTGGAAGATGCGCTCCTTGTTTGAGAGTATCATTAAGGAAAATCAATCCAGGGATTATGCCTACTCCCTGATGATCTCCTCAGACCTTCTGAAAATACTGGGATATTTTGTCCGAATATGGAAAAAAGAAGGGCTGACACCTTCCGGAAAAGGCGTCCACCCTTCTTATGAGCTTCATTTTGATATGATCTCCGAATATATTGATTCTCACTACTTCGAGCCTCTTACCGTGGAAAAGCTGGCAGCTATGTGCAATGTCTCACATGCTACTTTTTCCAGAAATTTCCAGAAGAGATTCGGCATGTCCTGCAAGGAGTATATTACCTCCACCAGGATCAACATCGCCGAGAATATGCTACACTTCTCCAACTACGATATAGCCTTCATCGCGCAGGAAGTAGGATTTACTGACAGTAGTTATTTTATAAGGTGTTATAAAAAGCTAAAAGGTATAACACCCAAGCAGGTTAGAAAGCTTTCCGAAGACAAAAAACAAATAGTGAGCTAGAACAGCATTCCTAAAAAAAGCATGGCAGTTATCATACCGCCATGCTTTTTCTTTTTTCATCATTCTGCAGTAATATCAGCACCGAAATACTTGTTAGATATCTCTGTGAGCTTACCCTCTTCTCTAAGCTCCTTGATAGCCTTATTTATAGCCTCTCTGAGGGAGTCGTTGTCCTCGCCCTTCTTAAGAGGAATAGCGTACTTTGTTACCTCTGCGTCAACTGCAGCAACCTTAAGGTCTGTTGCTCCTGTTGTCTTGAAGTAATCCTGAGCTGATGTGTTAGCATTGATAGTTGCATCAACTGTGCCATTCTGCACAAGGGTCATTGTCTCACCGATAGTGTCTACGTTTGATACTGTAGCACCATACTGAACTCCCATAGCCTCATAGGTTGAACCTGCTGAATTAGCTGTTGTAAGGCCCTTTAAGTCCTCAAATGAGCTGATGGTATCGTTAGAAGCAAGTGTAACAACTACTGCGTGATCGTAAGCGTAAGGATCTGTGAAATCATAGGTGTTTCCACGCTCCTCAGTAACATCTACGCCGTTAGCCATCATATCGAAAGCGCCGGTTGTAACTCCGGTAAGTCCGCCATCAAAGGCAACCTCCTGGAAATCAGCCTCAACTCCAAGCTTTTCAGCGATTGCAGCAGCAACCTCTACATCGAAGCCCACAAGCTCATCTGTAGTCTCGTCGTGATAGGTAAAGGGCGCCCATACGCCTTCTGTAGCAATTGTTATCTTTCCTGCACTCTTTATTCTTGCAAGGTGGTCATTGGAGCTACTCTTAGCGCCACAGCCAGCTATGGCCATTGCTGTTGTTGCGACAAGCATCATAGTTGCAATAAGTCTTCTTTTCATCAAATATCATCCTCCTGTAAAACATCTATAGTTACATTTATCAGAAATCGGTGAGTCGCAAAAACTCCCGGGTTCTTGCCTGCTTAGGATTTACGAAGATCTCCTGGGGAGTTCCCTCCTCCACGATAACTCCGTCTGCCATGAAAACAACCTTTGAAGATACTTCTTTGGCAAAGCCTATCTCATGGGTGACAACTATCATTGTCATTCCCTCGGATGCCAGCTCTCTCATTACGTCCAGAACCTCCGCAGTAAGCTGGGGATCCAGCGCTGAAGTGGGTTCGTCAAAATATATGATGTCAGGATCTGTCGCGAGAGCCCTTGCTATAGCTACTCTCTGCTGCTGTCCGCCTGAAAGCTGACTGGGATATGAAGATGCCTTGTCCTTCATCCCAACCTTCTCAAGAACGCTCATAGCCTTCTTTTCAGCGTCATGCTTAGAGATGTGTCTTGCCGAAGTAAGTCCCAGTGTCACGTTCTGAAGAACTGTCTTATTTGCAAACAGATTATAATTCTGGAAAACAAAGCCTGTTCTTTTTCTTATAGCAGATATCTCTGCGCCGTTTATCCCTGTAAGGTTGTGGCTTTTTCCCTTAAAAAACATCTCTCCGTCATCGGGCTTTTCAAGGAAATTGATGCATCTAAGAAGCGTCGTCTTACCTGATCCCGAAGGACCAAGAATTGACACCACATCGCCTCTGTCCACCTGCAGATTTATCCCCTTAAGCACCATATTGCCGGAAAAAGCTTTATGTATATTCTTTATCTCAAGTAATGCCATAATAAACCTCTGTTACTTTCTCACGCCGTAGCTTCCGAGCACCAGCTCGCCCTTTTTCTGCATATAGGTCAAAACCGTACAGAAAAGCAGGTAAACTACTGCAACCTCAAGGTACAGCGGGAGGTAATTATATGATTGTCCGGCAATCTGTTTGGTTCTGGTAAACATCTCAACCACCGTGATGCTGGATGCAAGAGATGTATCCTTAACCATGCTTATAAGTGCGTTAAACAGCGACGGGAACGCGGTTCTGAAGGCCTGGGGCAATATGATATGCCACATGATCTGCATGTAGTTCATTCCCACGCAGTAACCGGCCTCAAGCTGTCCTGCAGGAACAGCCTCCATAGCTGCTCTCATGGTCTCAGCGCTGTATGCGCCCTCATTTATGGTAAATACGATTATTGCCATCAGGAAGGGATTGGAATGTATCCCTAAAAGCGGAAGCCCGTAAAATGCCACCATAAGCTGTACCAAAAGCGGCGTACCGCGGATTATCCATATATAAAATCTGCAAATCTGCCTTAAAACGGGGAGATTCGCGTACTGCACCATCGCTACAAACACTGACAAAACAGTGGATAAAACAAATGCAATGGCTGCGAGTGGCAGGGTAACTCTTATTCCATACTCCAGTATCTTGGGAAAAGAGCTTAATAATAGTTCTATTGTATTCTGATCAAACATATTTCTTCCATGTGAGTATATTTTCTGTTTTGCACAACTCATTTGCATAAAACATTTTATACTCTTTTTCTCTTATTTAGTCAACTGTATTCAAATCAGCTCTTTCTATTATACATAAAAAGAAGGTCTTTCGCCTACTACTTTCCTCTGTAAAACATATAAAAAGCAGGCAAAATGTATTTCTACACTTTGCCCGCGACTTTTAAAATTTTAATCCGTTATCAATGAACAACTACCGGTGTTCCAACATTTACTCTGTCAAAAAGAGCTACAGCTATGTCATGCGGAAGATTTACGCAGCCATGTGAGCCGTTTGACTTATAAATCTCGCCACCAAATGAGCTTCTCCAGGTTGCATCATGAAGACCGATGTGGCAGGGATTAGGAGTAAACTGCATCCATCTGTCAACCCATACATTCCAGGTAGGTCCGATAAGGCGCTTTCCTGCAATATGGGACTGGATGGTGTAGGTTCCTCTGGGTGTTCCGTTTCCACGATTGGGATTACCGGATACTATAGGTGACTGCAATGCTACCTGTCCATTTTCATAATAGGTCATGGTCTGAGCATCGATATCCACATCAATGTAGGTGTTGTACGGTAATCCGGCAACAGCCGCAGGAGCTGCCGCTGCCTGAGGTGCTGATTCGCCTGACAGCATAGCCTGGTATTTTGCGGTATCCTCAGCCTGATTCTGGGATCTGCCCTCTTTGGCTCCGTATGTAACGTAATGATTGTATAATGCTGCAGGGTCGTTACCAAAGACAGCTACTACATCCGGATACTTCTGTGCGTAGAAATTCGCATCAAATCCGTCTGCTTTAGCAGGCATTCGTAAAACCGTTAACAACAGAAATGCAAAAACTGCAACTGATAAAAATCTTTTTATTTCACGCATCTTAGCTTCCCCCTCATTAGAAACACGATATTATGTGAATACATGTATTCTATCATATTGCTAACGAGGAAATACATATTTAATGCTTTTTTAATAGATTGCTGAGATACGCTTTATATTTTTACTATTCTCTTTATACACTGGTTTTTATCTGTACTCCTGAATGGCCTTAATGAGATCAGGATAAGGTGTTTCAAGTGTTCTTCTGTCGATAATTCCGAACTTTTCACCGCTGCCCTCGAAGATTCCGTTATCCCACCAGATGCAGGGAACGTTCATCTCTCTTGCCTTCCTTAAGTAGTAGCTTACCCACTCTACTCTCTCTGCCTCGTTATCCTTGTTCATGGCACCGAACTCGCCGATGATAACAGGAACATTCTTGAAGTGGAAGAGTCTGTTTATATCCTTTAAAAGTCTGTCCAGATCGCCATGGTCGTTGTCATAGGTGCTGCGACCGGGCATCTCAAGTGCAAATGAATAAGGTGTGTAGGAGTGAACTGAAACCGCTACGCAGTCGTCATTCTCCGGAAGCTTTATAGCCATAAGACAGTTTGTCTGGTTACTTGCTGCATATCCGGGGAACATGATAAGGCGCTCCTTGTTATAGCCCTCAGATGCTCTTATTGCCTCGTATCCGGCCATATTTACGGCATTTACTACCTCTCTGCCTTCCTTATCGCCACCGTTCCACTCAAGGTCTGTTCCGACCTTTCTGGGCTCATTCTGAAGCTCGAAAACAAGGTGTGTATCGTAGTCCTTAAATCTCTCTGATACCTGTGTCCATATTGCTGCCAGACGCTCTGAAGCTGCGTCCTGATTGTCGTAATAAGGATAGTTCCAGTCCTCGTGATGTACGTTTATGATGACGTATGCTCCTCTTCCGTAAGCATAGTCCACAACCTCCTGAACGCGATCCATCCATGCTGAATCTATCTGGTTGTTCTCGTCGATGTGTGCCTTCCAGGTGATCGGGATTCTTATGGTATTAAAACCAAGATCCAGAACTGCATCGATCATTTCCTGGGTTGTCTCAGGATTTCCCCAGCAGGTCTCCTGTTTAGACGGAGCATCTGTAATTTTTATACTGGGTTCATGTGCATCAAGTGTATTTCCAAGATTCCAGCCAATTTTCATCTGGCTTACAATCTCCCATGCCGGTGTCTGTGTCACGTCCTCCTCCTCGCTGTCCTCTGACTCTGTTGTCTCCTCTGTGCCAGCCTCTTCGGTATCCTCGGACTTCTCTTCTGTTTCCTCAGCCTCTGAAGATTCTACGGCAGCTTCTTCTTTCACTTCTTCAGTAGAAGCTTCTTCTGCACTATCCTCAGCAGCTTCTTCCTCTGTAGATGCCTCTTCAGAAGACTCTGCCCCTGTTGCTGTCTCTGTAGTTTCTGCATTATTTGCTGTGTCGGCTGCGTTATTTGCGCCTGCTCCTCCACAACCTACTGATGCTACAAGTGTAGCTGCCAGTAATAATGCCATTGCTTTCTTTTTCATAACGAACTCCCTTTCTAACTATAATTTCATCCTATCCAATATACCCTTCTTCAGATAAAAAAGGTACCATTTTCATGGCAAAAATGGCACCTTCATGATATTTCCGATAATTTATTTTAGATATTCACATCCTCAGCAACACATTTGTGTCCCGTAAGCTCCTCAGAACGGCTATCCGGCTGGGATACACCTGCGTAGAGACGGAATGCCTTTGAAAAGATCTTTCTGTTTCCGTCTTCATCAACTGATGTGAAGGCTCTTGCATTAACAGTTACTGTTATCTCCTTCTCCTCACCGGCCCCTAAGTGTACTCTCTTAAATCCGCAGAGGCAGGGATTCGGGATTGCATCCTGATATTCTGTATCCTTTACATAAAGCTGAACAACATCATCTGTTGCTACGCTGCCACTATTAGCAACGGTAACTTTAACGTTAACTCCGTTAAATTCACTTCCGTCGGGCTTAGTGAACTCGCTCTTAACATCTCCGTTATCAACGTTCTCTACAGCCATGCTCTTTACGCTGCAATCGCCATATGTAAGACCATATCCGAAGGGATAGAGAACCTCGCCCATGAAGTATCTGTAGGTGCGGTTTTTCATGGAGTAATCCTTGAAATCCGGAAGGTCTGCAGATGACTTGTAGAAGGTTACAGGCAGTTTTCCTGAAGGTGAAAGCTCACCAAAGAGCACCTTTGCTACCTCTTCGCCGCCTCTTGCTCCGGGATACCAGGTCTGAAGAACAGCGCCTGCCTTATCCTGTGCTGCTGCAAGGTTAATAGCACTTCCTGACATGTTCACAACAACTGTGGGCTTTCCGCAGTCAAGAACAGCCTTAAGGAGCTGTCTCTGTGACAGAGGAAGGTTAAGGTCGATCTTATCTCCTGATGCAAACTGGTTACCTGTATCGCCCTCTTCGCCCTCAAGTGTCTCATCAAGTCCTACAACTACAACTACTACGTCTGAGTAATCAGCAACCGTAAGAGCTTCTGAAAGTCTGTCAGGCTTGTTGGGGTCAGCAAGACCGCTCACGTTCTCCTTCCAGAGATCGCAGCCCTCTGAATACATTACGCGCATATCATCACCCACATAGTCCTGAATTCCCTCGAGAACAGTTACATATCTTGAGGATGTTCCGTGGTAGTTACCAACAAGTGCTGATCTGGAATTAGCGTTAGGTCCGATCACACCGATTGTTCCGATCTTATCCTTGTTAAGAGGTAAAAGACCATTATTCTTAAGAAGAACCATACTCTCAGCAGCTGCTCTGTGAGCAACGTCAAGGTGCTCCTTGCACTCAACTACTGTGTAGGGAATCTTATCGTATTCTGTCTCGTCGAACATTCCAAGTAAGTATCTTGTTGTGAAAAGACGCTCACAGGAAGCTGTTATCACGCTCTCATCAAGCATTCCTGCTCTATAAGCGTTCATAACCTTCTGGTAGGTACATCCGCAGTTAAGGTCACAGCCTGTCTCAAGAGCAAGCTTTACTGACTCCTCAGGTGCACCTGTAACATGGTGATTTTCATGGAAATCACGGACAGCCCAGCAGTCTGATACATAGTGGCCCTCAAAGCCCCATTTTTTACGGAGATATCCGTTCATGAGCTCCTCGTTTGCACAGCAGGGTTCGTCATTTGTTCTGTTATAGGCACCCATCACTGCCTCGACATCAGCCTCCTTTACGCAGGCTTCGAATGCAGGAAGGTAAGTCTCCTCCAGATCCTTCTTGGAAGCAATAGCGTTGAAGTGATGACGCTCACCCTCGGGACCTGAATGTACAGCAAAATGCTTAGCGCAGGCAGCTGCCTTTAAGTACTCACCATCGCCCTGCATTCCCTTTACGAAGGGAACTGCAAGTCTGCTTGTAAGGAACGGATCCTCACCGTAGGTCTCATGACCTCTTCCCCATCTGGGATCACGGAATATATTTACGTTAGGAGCCCAGAATGTAAGGCCCTTATAAATGTCTCTGTCTCCGCGCTTTGACTGCTCGTTGTACTTAGCGCGACCCTCTATTGCGATGATCTCACCGATGCACTCCATGAGCTCCTCATCAAATGCAGCAGCAAGTCCTATAGCCTGCGGGAACATTGTTGCAGTGCCTGCACGGGCAACACCGTGAAGGGCCTCGTTCCACCAGTTATATGCAGGTATTCCTAATCTGTCTATTGCGGGAGCATCGAATTTGAGCTGTGAAGCCTTTTCCTCCACAGTCATCTTGCTAACGAGTTCCCTAGCCTTTTCTCTAGCCTGTTGTCTGTTCATAACACACCTTTCTACAAGATTACTTGTTTTTTACCCCATAATTAGTAAATTTCTCTTCCCTTTTCATCAGGTATTCCGCTCTTTCTGTAGAAATAGGAGTTTACCTGATCTCTCCATTCCTTGGCGTTTGCTATCTGCATTTCAAATCTGTGACAGACAGATGCAAAAACCTCGGGCTCAACATGAGCTTCAAGTCCTTTCCATGTCTCGAAAAGCTTCTCTGCCTCAGCCTCTCCCTCGAAATGGCTGTCATATATGTACTGAATAAGAGTTCTTTCGTCCTTAAGCTTTCTGTTGTAGGCTATGTGATGGAAAAACAGCAAAAGCTCCTCAGGACATTTATCAGGATCGTTGTAGTTCTCAGCATTTTCCGGATAATACTGCTGTGCATAGCCGGTGCCCTTGTCAGTTCTGTCCACACCGATTCCAAGGTGGTCAGCTCTGTGATAGGTGCCCCATCTTGAGTACTCATAGCCGTCAATGCTCGGTCCGTAGTGCTCGTGAGGTGTTACCATCCAGCCGATTCCCAGAGGGCTTGTGTACTTTTCATAGATCTCTCTGGAATTCATGAGCATGGAAACAAGCTTGTTCGTCTCCTCGCCTTCAAGGTTGAAGGACATCTCAGCCCATTCCTTGGCAATCTCCTCTGAAGAAAGCTCTGTATCATAGGCAAGTCTTCCAAATCCATAGAGATTAGCTGCAGCAAGGTAATTGCCTGTCCAGTTGGCGTTATCTCCTGTATTAATTACAGCAGCCATTCCGGCAAGCTTGTTGCCAAAGGATCTACCACTGACAATATCTGCGACTGTGTCGTTATCCTTTTGACAGTAGGTCTTAAAGTTCAGAACCTCCTTGAACATAGGCATGAGGTAGCACAGATCGATCTGATGTCCTGTGTACTCCTGCGCTATCTGAACCTCCAGCATCTGGTTGGTCTTGGTGAGACCACCGATAAGAGGAGAAATGGGCTCTCTTATCTGGAAATCCATGGGTCCGTTCTTTATCTGCAAAATGACGTTATCAAGGAACTTGCCATCCAGCTCCTTGAAGTAGTCATATCCTGCTCTTGCACGGTCTGTTTTGCGGTCTCTCCAATCCTGAGTGCAGTTGTAAACAAAGCATCTCCAGATAATGATTCCACCATAGGGTGCGATAGCTTTTCCAAGCATATTTGCACCGTCTGCCTGATTTCTTCCATAGGTGAAGGGTCCGGGTCTTCCCTCGGAATCTGCCTTCACAAGGAAGCCTCCAAGAAGGGGCAGCTTTTTATATACTTCTGCGAACTTGTCATCCCACCACTTGATTACGTCCTTATCAAGAGGATCGCAGACAGGGAGATTACCAAGCTCGATAGGTGATGCGAAATTAAGTGAAAGATATAACTTAATACCGTAATCAGCAAAGATTTCTGTGAGCTCTCTTACCTTGTCAAAAAATCTGTCTGTGATGAGGTATGAAGCCGCATCCTTAACATTAACGTTGTTGATAACGATACCGTTTACTGCGACGCTTGCCATGAAACGCACATAGTCTCTGGTTCTGTCGTTGATTACGATGTCGTTGTTCTCATAGAAAAATGACTCTCCGGAATATCCACGCTCGATGCTTCCGTCCATGTTATCCCAGTGGTTCATCATTCTAAGGGGATTAGACGGTTTGCACTCAGCCTTGATAGCATCAATGGCTGTTCCGCGCATGAGTTCACGGATCACGTGGAAAACGCCATATAAGGCTCCATTTTCGTCTGAAGACTCTACCTTGATGGTTTTGCTGTCCGCTTCAATTTTGTAGCTCTCAGCAGCCATAGAATCGTTTTTCGCAATGGTTATTATGTAGGCATTCTCATCAGTGCTCTTTGCATCATCTGCAAAGGTGATTTTCTTATCAAAAAGACCATCAAAAGCCTTTTCAAGCTCGCTCTTAAGGCTCTTTATAACGCGGTTCTCTGCTGAGAAGCCGTCTAAAACAACTGCAATGCTCTCCTTGTCACAGCTTACGTGACCCTTCTTTTTTCCATAGTCGAGCCAGAGCTGGCTCCATGTGGTTTTATTCATCTGTATTCTCCAGTTTATTCCCCTGTGCTGCTCAATACATCATGACATCATGATGTATTGATGTGTATTATGTCGATTTTATTAAACTACTCCGAATCCCAGAATAGTGAACTTCTTTCTCTCATCGCCCTTAGCCATGCGAACCTCTACCTCGTGAAGTCCAACCTCTGCGCCGTTTAAGGCGATTAAAGGATTGCAGTGTGTCCAGCCATTAACGTGAGGATCAACATCCAGTACCTTTCTTCCATCAACGAACACCTCTGCTGTTCCAAAATCAGGCTCTCCTGAGTCTTTATTGATAATGAGCAGCTTCTGGCAGCTGATTTTCATGCGGAAGGGCTCCGGATCATCTGAGCTTCCATCGTAGTACCAGTTATTGGGGAACTCAGCCACAGGTACAACCTCGCTGTCCATCTCAACCATCTGAAGTACCTTGTCTGTTCCTGCAAAAGCACCCTCTGATACCTCTGCGCTGCTGATATCCTTGCGGTCTACGAGATATACCTTCTCGAAATCTGCTCCGATTGCAGGCTCTCTTCCGAGGAGGTCTCCCTCAGCCTCGAACTCTGTGCACTTATCTGCTTCAGCAGTCATCTCCATCAGGCAGTCGCGCATAACCATGTGTCCATAGTTGCTGGGATGATAGATATCATAGAAAAACTGCTTCTTGGATATCACTCTGCCCTCGCCAGGCATAAGACCAAACTGAGGAGTTACTGCATCAAGTACGCTTACCATTGGAATGTCGTATTTTACTCCGACAGGACCAAGTCTGTCCTGAAGGTTCCAGTCGTATGAAAATACTGCAAACAGCAGAACTACTGCCGGCTTCCAGGGAAGTGCAAGACATTTTCTTACAAGACTCTCGTAGCATACGCCCTGTGTCTCATCACCCTCGTCATTTACCGCAAACTCGATAACGATAAGGTCGGGCTTCTCCTTGCCGTCGCGAAGTACATCTCTCTCAAAGCGGATCATTCCAAGCTCTGAAGGTGTTCCACCTACGCCGGCCTTAATGAGATTAACCTTGCCGCCATTGCCATACTTCTCTTCAAAAGCATCAGCGTAAATGCGTGCATAGCACTTCTTATGGATCGGAATGGCTCCTGCACCCTGTGTTATTGAACCTCCGATGAAGGAAAGAGTTACGTCCTCACCGTTTTTAGCCTTCTCAGTAACCTTGTGAAGTCTCTCGAGGTTGCCCTTCTGCATAAGAGATCTGTGAATCATCTCCTTGTATGCGTCTGACTCGAAGTCCACAGCGCTGTCTGTGATCTGCTCGGGAGCTTCGAAGCCGTCATTTAAGTAGAGGCACACATCAACCATGGACTGAATGCCTGATCTGTCATATTCAAATCTGATCTGTCCGGGAACCTTGTCGTTCTCGCACCAGTCAACCTCTGTAAGGTCTATTATCTGCTCTGATCCGTCTGCCACAAAGCTCTTGCTTACTATAGTTGCAGGATCGCCCTGATTATCGCCGTACATCTGTAAAACGAAGGTTACAGTCTCTTTTCTTGTTTCCTCAGTAACGTATACACCGATGCTGTGAACGAGCTTTCTGAAGCCCTCTGCTGTTCCGAGCATCTGAAGGATCTTTTCATCTGTCACGTTGCCCTGAAGCTTTGCAGAATCCTGAAGTCTGCCCATATCCTCATATATGAACTGGATTCCCCTTCCGTCAGGCTGCGGAGCTGCAAAGATCTGCTTATCCTGCATTATGTAAAAAAAAGGTCTTTTCTTTGTCGGGTCTTTGGGGGCTACAGGCCCCTTTCTCTCTTCGGTACTCATGTTCTCCTCTTTCCCAGAGCCATTATATAAACTCTTTTGCGCTAATTAATCTGCCATTTACCGTCCGTTCTGATTACGGCCATCTGCCCGGTCTTGGCTTATTTACAGTAATGATTCCTGAGCTTTCAAGGTTTCTAAGAAGAAGTAATCTTGCTTCTCCCACCTTTTCAGGCTTAAGCATATAAAAACTATAGGTCTCTATAAGTGAAAACAGGTTGCCTGTTCTTCCTTCGATCTTGAAATTATTTATACCCATTGGCACATATTTCTCCCAGATCATCTCGGGGGAAACAAATGTGGAGTATTCCTGAATTGTGTAAATGCAGTTTTTATCACCGTATTCACAGGTCCAGGGCTTAATGGGCTTCTGTTTATCCTTGGGAAGCTTTCTGTTCTCAAGAGTTGTTCTCTGATTTATTGCTATATTTCTATAGTGATCTCCTCTGCGCTTGCAATCCGGTACGCAGCAGGCATTTATAAGCACCTCAAGCTTTTCCTTGTGTTCGATCTTCTCTAAAAGATCCCATTTGTTATTAAGGTTGTAATCGAGAACTACATACTTGTAGTCCTTTTTCATTTCTTCATTAAGCGATTCAACATCGCGAATCTCTTTGCAGGTTGTACTGTTAAAGTGATATGAAGGATATTTTTCCCTAAGATATTTCTCTAAAACCTCTGAAAAGACAAGAACTTCATTCATTCCATTGTCTGCAACCTCCATACAGAAATTACAGAAGGGATCGTCTAAGTCTTCCTCTGTAAGAAGGGGGTTTGTGAATGTATATCTAATCGGAATTCCCTTGGAATTTATGCTTTTTACGACATTTTTAACAAATGCTGCATCGCACTGGTCATTTCCCAAGAAACGTCCTCCGTTCCACAATGCCAGCGGGAAAGCTCCGAAAAATGATGCTATCTCCACTCCTTCTCTAAAATATTCAGGATGCTGCTCCATAAGACTGATCCAAAACATATTAAGCGGATAGTTGTAGCGCAATCCGGGAAGATGAAATTTTACCTTGTCCATATTTTTTACCTCTAGAAATAATAAGGGGCGACCTGTTAAAAGCCGCCCCTCAGATTCTCTACTTATCGAGTTAAGCAGAAATTATTTATTTGCTTCGTCAACGTATGACTTCCATGTATCAGCAATAGCTTCGATCTGCTCAGATACAACACAACCAGGTGTGATGTTCCAGATGAAGTCTGCTCCAACATCCATGTTAGGAATCATGCCGTGGTAAGCAATTGTGCCGTGCTCAGGCTGAGTCATCATTGTGATGGTCTCATCTACAGATCTTGAATCGAAGATACCGTTACGTGCAGTTGAGATATTTCCGTTGTAATCCTCGTAGCCCTCAGGCTGGTTTGTCCAAAGATCCCAAGCGAATGCAAGCTTCCAAGCCTTGTCTGCATCGTAGCAAGCAGGAATAGCAACCGGGTTGTTTGTCCAAACGTTTACGTAATCCTTACCCTTAGGTCCCTTAGGAAACATTACGAAACCAACTTCATCGCTCATATCCTCAAGGAAGTTACCAGGGCATCCTGCGTACTCATCCTCAGGCATGAATGCTGCCTGACCGTTAAGGAACTGCTCTTTGTAGTAATCCCACTCAGCACCCTCAGGGTTAGCAACTTCTGCATCATACTTTGTAAACATATCTACAGTCCACTCAAGAGCTTCAACTGTCTCAGGATTCTCAAGGTCATATGTGTACTTGCCGCTTGCATCCTTACCAACAAGGTCTCCGCCGTTAGAGAAGATTGCCTGTGTTGTCATGTTACCTTCGTTAAGTGTCATACCGTAAACATCGATAACACCGTCGTTATCTGTATCTCTCTGTACCTTGGAAAGGAGATCTGCGAATGCATCCCATGTCCATGTACCATCTGCCTGCATGTCATAGATTGACTCAGGATCGATACCAGCTTCTGTAAGAAGTCTCTTATTGAAATATACACCAGTTCTGGGCTCTGAATAGCCAGCGTACATAGCGTAAACCTTGCCATCCTTAGAGAACTGCTCGTGGAGAAGGTTTCTCTGGAACTTTTCTTTGCTGAAGTCAAGGCAGTCAAGTGATGAAAGATCATACATAAGACCATTTGCCATAGCTGATGTGATAGCCGGATCAGCACGGAGAATCCAGATGTAGTTCTCGTCGCCGCCTGTTGTAGCGTAGTCTACGAAATCTGCAGGTGTTGAACCCCAGTCAGAAATAGCCTGCTGCTTGATTGTGAAGTTGTATGTCTCCTGAGCCCAATCTCTATACTCCTGAAGAGCTTCCTCATAATCGTTAGCGGGTTCTGTCGGATCGCCTGACCACCAGTCACGGATAATGATTTCCATACCGCCGAGATCGATAGGGTTACCATCTGCATCTGTCTTTACTTCATAGAGATCACTGCTCTCGGAAGCATCTGCTTCCTCATCCCCAGCTTCTTCTGTATCAGCAGACTCAGCATCAGCGTCAGCTGACTCCTCTGTTGTCTCAGCAGCATCAGTTGTCTCTTCTGTAGTAGTTGTTTCTTCAGTTGTCTCTGTGGATGTTGCTGTTGAAGCGTCTGTACCATTTGTAGTAGCGCCACAACCAACAGCACTCATAGTCATTGCTGCAAGTGTGATAGCAGCTGTAACTTTTTTGGTTAATGCCCTTTTCATTTTTGTCCTCCTTTGATTGAGATTTTTCATCTCTGTTTTTTGTTATATAGAAGCCATCTGCCCCGGCGCATTCCCGGGTGCAACCAGGGCAAATGGGCATTCCCTGATAAGAAAAAAATATTTATTTACTTCTTCGCCTCCCTATTAGCGCAAGAAGATTTTTTACATCTTAATACCTGTATTAGCAATACTCTCAACAAATGCTCTCTGTGCGAAGAGATACAGGATGATCAAAGGCATGATGATCATAAGTGTACCTGTTGCAAGGATACAGTTTGAATAAGCAACTGAAACAGTTGTCTTAACACCGTTGATACGCTGGATATAAGCACCAAGACTATCAATAATTCTTGAAAGGCTTGTACTTACAAGCTTTGTATTTCCAAGGAACAATCTTGAGTAGAATCCGTCTGTCCACTGCCATACGAAAGCGAACAGGAAGCATGATGTGATCGGCGGCTTAGCCTGAGGAAGCATGATACTTACGAAGGTCTTAAGCATTCCGCATCCATCAACGTATGCTGCTTCTTCAAGGTCAACAGGAAGTCCTCTGAAGAACTGTCTGATGATGAAGATGTACAGTCCGTTCTTAAGTCCCATACAACCGGCACTCATAAGGTAATAAGGAATTGCTGAACCTCTGAGGTTCAATGTGCTGCCTGTTGTAAGCTTCACCAGACCTAAGATATCAAAGAATCTGAAGTGCAGATGAAGTGAACTTGCGATTGTCTGCGGCGGAATCAGAATTACAAGGATTACTGCTGCAAACCAGAACTTTTTCAGCGGGAAATCAAATCTTGCAAATCCATATCCAACAAGTGTGCAGACTGTAATCTGCAGTATAGCGATTGTAAGAGCTACAATTATTGAATTAACAAGTGCCTGGCTGTAGCTCATGAGCTCAGCAGCAAGCTTGTAGTTCGCAGTTGTGAAGTGCTCCGGTATTGCTATAACGATAGGATTGTACAAATCCTGCTCTGTCATGAAGCTGACGGATATTTTGTTTAAGATGGGCTGGAGAATCATGAAGCACATTCCAAAGAGAAGAATGAATCTTACGATGCTCACGCCAATATCCATTATACGCTTTTGTAAGAGATATCCACCTGAAAGTCTGTTTCTTTCCCAAAAATCTCTGTCTGCGTGGACGTTTGTATTCTTTTTGTTTTTCTTGGCACTCATTTTCTGTGCTAATGCCATATCAGTCATAGTAATAAACTCCCTTCGAGATAACAAGAGATGTGATTCCGACAAATGCAAGTACGACTAAGAAATAAATCCAGGACATTGCTGAAGCATTACCGTACTGCATCTGCTCAACCATAACCTTCTGAATCTTCTCGATAACGCCGTTATCAGAACGCATACAGAAATCAACTACTGTGTAAAGCCAGTTAACAAGGAACAGTGAACTGATCATGGGGAAAGTGATCTTCCAAAGGCTCTCCCACTTTGTACATCCCTCGATATCAGCTGCTTCGTACATACTAGATGATATGCTCTGAAGACCTGAAAGAAAGATGATGATCTGGATACCTGATGCTATTGCTACATCATAGATGTTATCAATAACCTCGAATACCTTTTCATAGGCTCTTACACCGACTCCGGCTGTACGGAGGATGCTCTCAAGAGCTGCTGTAACGCTGACTCCCTGTGTTGTCTGCTCAATTGTCTGTGCAAGGGATGCCATAAGCTGGTTGTTTGACTCAAGTCCTACGATTACACCTGATGAAAGGATAACCGGAAGGAAGAATATTGCTCTTACCAGTGCACGTCCCTTGAACTTCTGGTTGAGAACCAGAGCTACAAAGAAACTAAATACAATGATTGCCAGTGAATATACAATCATTCTGGAGAGTTCTTCTACCAGCAGTCTTGTAAACTCGGGATCTACTCTGAAGGCATATACGAAATTGGTAATTCCAACCCATGTCTCCTTAAAGTCTCCGGCTCCAAGCTCAACGCTGCAAAAACTCATATGAAGTGACTGCCAAAGGGGCTTTATCATAAATACCAGAAAGCCGATGATAAAAGGTGCTATGAATACATATCCGGCCTTCGCTTTTCTCTTTTGCAGTCCTACAATTTTCTTCTTTTGCTTCTGCTTTTCCATAAAACCATTTCCTCTCATCTGACAACCAGATAATCTCTGGCAGGAACTGTCTTTCCGTCGGGTGTCTGTGCATCACTGTAACCGTAATTCACATAGACATTTGTTCCATCCGCATACTGTGTGCGGGATAAATCTTCTGTGATATTCTCGTGGTCAACCATTTCCTGATTGAAGGTGTGGCCGAGCTCTTTGTTGTATCTGGTGTAGATATCAACCATCTTATCCTTCCATGCTGAGTAGGTTGCTCCGTAATAATCTGTGTAAAGTGTCTTCTGTGTTGCGAAGGAAGACTCATTCATGAATGTGAAGTGCAATCCTGCGCCGTATTCAGCACTGTAGAGAACTTCGTTTTCCTGATTTCCACCGATGTTGATTGAATCACCTGTGTAATTAACTCTGCCGTGAACAGCTATCTGGTAGAAAGGAACACACTGATCAAGGATTGTATACTCACTTCCTCTTAAATCCATTCCTGTAACCATGCTTGCATAAGGAACTGCATAGTCATTACCCATGTTGATCATTATCGGAGTGCCTTCGCTCTGAACCTTCTTAAGCTCTTCTTCCTGAAGGCCCTTAACACTCTGTCTGCTCTGGATGTTCTTTCTGTAAAAATCTGATGAAAGATCTTTACCGATATCCTGGTAAGAAACGCCTGCTCCATAGGAAGCTGCTGTACCAGCGAACTTATCAGCGATGCTCATTGCCAGCTTTGTATGTAAGAGGTAATACAGATGATCTGAATTTTCTCTCTGTGCATAGGTTATGTGGCTGTACTCATAGAGCTTTGCCTGTTCCTTACTGATAAACTTAGCGGCATCTCTGTAGGAGAAGAATCCGTCAAGCAGATTAGAATCATTCGCATACTGTGTTATTCCATCGAGGTAAACCTTTGAACCTGTCTCCTCTCCGGTTTTTACAAGGTTCTTAAGATCCTTCTTGCTTCCAAGTGCTCCGATTGTCTTAGCGGATTTAAGTAACTTCTGATCAACACCGCCGTTACACCAACCGGTGAGCTTAACTGACATATTCTCTACGCCGCTATCGCTAAGCTCCTTAACAATGTTACTTGCTTCATTGTAGCTTGTAAGCTTTAAAGGTCTCTTTACAGGTAAGCCAAGGATCTGCTTTACCTTATCAATAGCTCCGACAATTTCAATTGCTACGGGAGCGCTTGTGTCTGAATTCATTGAAAGAGAATCGCCGTATTTATCCTGTAAATATGTGCCATACTCTTTTGCCATGTCTACATAGCTGCCTGAGTTGATGAATGTGTATCTTCTTGTAAGTGTCTCATCCGGAAGTGAAGGAACATACTCGTATACTTCACTGTTTGCGATATCACCTACATCATACTTTTCTCTCTGGCAAATGCTGTAGACTGCATTTACATAGTTGTAACTGTTGTTTTTACCACTTATGTCTGCCTGAATGGAAGCATAAGGGCTACCATCTTCAAGTACACAGATGAAGGAATCATTTCCCTCAGCTACACCGAATACTCCGTAATATGCTCTGGTGTTATGTACTACCGCATCTCTGCTAAGACACATATCCCATCCATATACATTTGTATAGTAGCTGCTCTGTGATACCTTGCCGTTGTTGAAGTTGATTGTTGCTCCGCCGCCTTCGGGTACGAGCATGTAACCTTCTTCATCCTGTCCGCCTGCTCCGAAATAAGGGAGAGGAGTAAGTGTATAGATCGGTGAATCTGATTTATACTGAAGGTCCTTCATGGGAACCTCAACAACAAGATCATTTCCATCAAGCTTGTAAATAACGCTTACGTTGAATACCGGCTTGTCTGAATCCTTTACTGAAAGGTCATTTGCTTTATCAGCCTGGAAATCATCGTATGTATATCCGGCTTCTTCAAATGCCTTTTCCATCTTCTTTCTAACGTTTTCCTTTGTCTTATCACGAAGAACATAGATTACGTTGTCTGCAAGAAGAGGATAGTTTGCAAGGAGCTCATCCTTGTTGGCCTCATCCTTTTTACCAAGCTTGTTGATATCGTACTTTTTGTAGTACTGCTGGATAAAGTTAACTGCTTCCTTATCCATCTTATCAAGCCAGCCATCAAGGGCATCCTTTGTAATTACAGGTGGTATTACATATTCCTTGATTACATCACCGAGTGAGTAATCTACTCTGATGGAATCACCATCCTGTGTAATGTTGTAAATCTGATTTGAAGTACTGTATGCAAAGGTGTTATATGTTGTTTCAAGTCCTGTAACCACTGAATATGACATGATCAGAGGTGACTGAAGATTTGCTTTCTCCTCAGGAAGTGCAACCGCATCATTTGCTGCGTTGTCAGGATTTGACTTCCACACCTTTCCGGTCTCTTTAACAGTTAATGTAAACTGTGTTGTAACCGGATCCATCTCAAGCTTTAACTTGTCGTTCTCAAGGACTACTGTGTCCTCTCCGCCTTCATAAGAATACGGTACGACAGCTTCCTGTGTATCACTGGCATTTTTATGATTTATTATGAAAAGTACGGCAATCAGTATTAAAACGCATATGATAACAGGTGCTATTAAGCCTTTTAAAAACTGCCATATTTTCTCTTTCTTCATATCTTTCATGTCTGCTCCCATCCGTAATTCCTATAGTCGGAACAAAAATTCCTTACCCAGAGAGATAAAGTAGGAAACTCCCTGAGATATCATACTGAAGAAGATCATCAGTATGAAGATCATAACAAGCATTGCAAAAAGTGTTGCAACCGTGAATAAAAGGTTCTTTCCAGCTGAGTACTCATGAATCTGTCCCATTGCTGCTATAACCAGGAGTGCTGCCCACACAAGTGATATCGCACTTACCATGGCGTAAAACTCAGCTTCATCTACGGTAACGAAGTTACTGAATAACATCAGCGGGAACTGGATCAGCGGATACGGCGTAAGCGCATAGCACGTTGCCATATAAACCTGTCCTAGTCGCCCCTTACCATCGAATAGAGTGGTAAGCCCCCAGTTTCCTACAACCCAGAGAGCCAGCGGAAACAGTATACTTGCTACATATAGGAATATATTCAAGTCTTCCCAGTAAACTACCAGGAAAATGAAGCTCGTGTATCTAAGCTTGAGTATTCTTATAAGTATTGTTGCTATAAGAATAGTGTTGGCTGCTGCGTAGGTTCCTCTTTTTTCATGTGTCAGATCCCAAAATCCGTCAAGCGGATGGGTGATACAGTATAAAGCGAACTTCAGCGAGTCTATATATCGATCATATTTATCTTTTGCGATAGCTGCCATTATTTTTCTCCGTCCTGTACATTCATGAAAATATCTGCAGTGTCAATCTCATGTTTTATCTTCTTGACTCTTCCGATTCCCAAAGGAATAAGGAACAGTGCCAGAATAACCACTACAATCAAAACAATATGATCTTCAACCCATATCTTTCGATACTGCTTATATGCCTTTGAGTAGTTCTCTCTGTCATACTTGAGCTCAAAGTACTCCATTGCCTCTTTATACTGCTTCTGGCGAAGAAGTGATCTTCCGATTCCTATATAAGCAAGATCGTAGTTACCATTCTGCTTCATTACGTTTTCCCAGGACTCACCTGACTCAGCGTACTGTCCCTGGTCAAACTGTTCTATTGCATCGTATACCAACTGTCCGAACTCTGTAGGTACGAAAACAGTGATTGAATTATCAAGTGCATCTACTACATAGAGGTCATGACCTATGTGGTCAATTGCTGTAGGTCTTCTGAAGTAACCGTTCATGTTACCGTTTCCGCCGTAGCAGAATACTATGTGACCCTGATCGTCATATCCGAAGCATCTTCCGCGGTTTCTGTCGAGACATACATAGATGTCATTGTCCATGACAGTTACGTCAGTGAAGATTGAAAGTCCTTCATAACCACCGCCGGATCCCCAGTAAAGATCTCCGAGTACGCCCCATTCTCCGTTGTTGACGAGAATGTCGTTACCAAGAAGATTAAGCTTTCTTACTGCACAATCTGTATCGGAAGCCTTATCCTTGTTAAGGGCCATTGTCGCATATATGAAGCCTTCATAATCCATGTAGATGTTCTCATACTCTGTAGGAACGAAGGATTCCATCTTTGCTCTCTGTTCCTGAGAAGCGAACTTCTTCCAGATATAATCTGTCCAATCGAATTTAACCTTGGTAGCTCCTACAAATCCTGAGAATGTTCCGTCAGCCTCATACTTGATGAGACCTTTGTTAATTCCTGTAGCTATGCAGTACACACGGCCTGCAGTATCGATTGCGAGCTTTTTAGGCTGGAATACAAGGCTGGGATCAAGAGTATTATCAACAGGCTTTGTAAACTCCATTACGTAGTTCAGATCCTTATCAAGCTTTAATACTCTGGCATTTCCCTGATCTGCTATATAGAAATCGCCTTCTTTCGAAACCGCTACGTCTGTAGGGTTTGAAAATGTCTTAACCTCTGTATCTCCCTCGAAGGAATCGATTATTCTTAAAACCTCAAGTTTTTCAGCTGAATCTCTCTTAAGCTCCAGAATTCTGTTATTTCCGCTATCACAAAGGTAGATCAGATCTCCGTATGTGAAGATTCCGTCAGGGTTATTCAGATTAGTATCAAGTCCCAGGTCTGCACCGGTAAATACCTTACAAACTCCGTAGAAATCAGGGCTTTCCTGAACATCTCCCCACCAGTCGTAATTATAGGTGTATCCATATTCACCTGCATATGCCGTTAAAGGAGTGGCAGTGATCACCATCAGTCCTGCAAATATTGCAGCTGCTCCCTTTACGATTTTTTTCATAGTCTGCATAACTAACACCTTTCCAAATGTGGTATGGTAATGTATTTCATCAATCCTTAAGACCTGAACTAGCCATTGTCTCGAGGATCTGGCTCTGTGAGAATACAAAGATGATAATCGGAACGATCATTACTACAACCAGTACGGCTGCACCCTGACCTGTTCTTGCGATACCACCACTCTGAATCTGCTGAAGGGCAAATACCAGAGTCTTCTTCTCCTCTGAGTAGATAAAGGTTGCTGCTCTGTCGTTCCAGAGTCTCTGCACCGAGAAGATGATAAGTGTCATCCATGCGGGCTTAACGTTCGGCATTACGATTCCTGCGAATACCTTCCACTCATTAGCACCATCAATCTTAGCAGCTTCAATAAGTGATGTCGGAAGACCTTCCATGAACTGCTTCATAAGGAAGAGTCCCATCGGTGCTGCGAAAGCAGGTACTATGATTGCCCAGTGGGTATCGATCCATCCCAGCTTGTTTAATATGATGTAGTTCGGGATAGCTGTTACATATCCGGTGAACATCATTGCTACAGTAACGATTTTGAAGAATGTCTGATTTCCGGGGAACTCATACTTAGCAAGTACGAATGCCGCCATGGAGGAAATAATCAGATGTCCAAAAGTTCCTACAAATGTGATAAATACTGTATTGAACAGGTATCTTGAGAAAGTTACCCAGGATTTACCCATTGTTACAAACAGATCCGAGAAGTTATCAAGTGTCGGATGTTTAGGGAAAATCGTCGGAGGGAACTTAAACAGTTCATCCAAAGGCTTCAAGGCACTGCTCACCGCGTATACGATCGGGAATGCCATGATCACAGCTACCAGAATCAGGAACAAGTAGAGGAAAAAGTCACCCCATATGGATCTGTTAGGCTTCCTCTTTTTGATCAGTTTCTTACGGTAAACCTGTTCCTTCTCCGCTTTTTCAATTTTCTTCTTGTTATTATCTTTACTCATGTCAGGTTCCCACTCTCCTCAAGAGACTTTGAATTGCTTTATTACATAAGATCATCATCAGGAACAGGATAGTTGCGATTGCACATGCATATCCCATTTCATATCTCTGTGAACCGTAGTCGATAAGATGCGCTACGATTGTTCTTGCTGCGTAATCCGTACTGGGGAATCCGCAGAGCTGCATTGTTACATCAGCTACGTTAAATGCCTGTGTGATTGACATAACCGCACCGAACATAAGCATAGGCTTCATGTTGGGAAGTGTTATGAACCAAAGCTCCTGCCAGCGGTTCTTTACGCCATCCATGTAACCGGCTTCGAACTGGGATCTGTCTACACCCTGAAGACCAGCTACGAATGAAAGGAATCCTGATCCCAAGCTCATCCAGAGGATAACCAGCATACAGATAGGAAGCATATACTGAGGATTTACGAGCCAGAGGATCGGTGTATCAATTATTCCCCATTTCATTAAAAGAGCATTTACATGTCCGTAAGCATCACCTCTGAACAGTACGGCGAAGATTACGAAACAGTTTCCCGCGATTGACGGTGCGTAAAACACCATGACCGCTATACTTCGTACCCATCTCGGCAATTCATTTATCAGCCAGGCAAAAAGGAAGGACATTATATAGCCAAGGGGTCCGGTAATCACAGCAATCAATAAAGTGTTCTTCACACCGATTAGGAAGATATCGTCCTGCAGAATCAGGCTGATGTAATTCTGCAGTCCAATAAATCGCGGTGCTTCCAATACGTTGTAATATGTAAAACTAAAGTATATGGATGCCAAAACCGGAAAAACATAAAACATTGTGAACAAAATCGCGTAGGGTGCCAGAAAGAGATAGCACATTTTTCGATTTTTAGCCTTTTTATATGCCACCTTTGCTTCGTGCTTTCGCAAGGTGATATATTTTTGAAGATACTCTTTCATTCTTTCTCTCCTAAATTTCTCGGGATATTGTGCTCATGCCATTTGTTATTCCAGTGGCATTCCAAACTCTTTCCTCTTCTTAATGATCTCTTCATCAATGAAGATCGAGTAGTCAATTATCGCTTCACGGGAATCAACTTTGTCGTTTATAACCTTTCGAATTGCGTTTGCAATGTGTCGTCCGGTGAAGTATCCGCCGGGAACCTCTCTGATTCCAACGGTCTGATCCCACTGCTTATCAAGTACTTCTATATCATTTGTGCTCCAGGAGAGATTTCTGAATGCATCTCTGTTCGCTGTAGCATATCTTGCAGATGAACCAAGGAGTGCCTCGATCTCTCTACCAAATCTTACCTGTGTATCAGGCTCTGCCCACCACTTCATGAATTCCCATGACTTATTGCGAAGCTCTTCATCCTCTTCTCTGATCATCATGGTTGCACTACCTGTGATGAAGTCTGAACAATCTATTGTTCCGTCTGCCTGCTCTGTTCCGGGAATCAGTGTGAAATCCCAGAGGCCTCTGATCTCAGGCGCTGATACCATAAGTGTGTTATAGGTTGAATAAGGAGCTACACCTATCGGCATCTCACCGGATCTGAATCTGCTGACGAAGTCATAAATTACAGGAAGACCATAGTCATTAAAGTATCTTACATACTCATCGAATGCCTTAACACCTGCCTCGGTATTAACCGTTGTCTTGGTGCCTGCCTCGTTGTACATATCTCCACCGTTCTGATAGAGAAGTGAGAAGTACATTGAAAGGTCAGGAGCGTTCGACATGATTGATGTTGAAGCTGTTGCTGTTGAACTGTTACCTGCTGCGGTAGGAATACCAACTGAGAGGTTGTGACCCTGAATTGTGGGCATCATCTCTATAAGTTCCTGCCATGTCTTAGGAGGCTCAAGTCCAAGCTCTTCAAGTACGTCCTTTCTATAGAACATAACGTTGAAGGTCTGTGTCTCAGGAACACCGTAAATGTGTCCGTCGAGACGGTACTGCTCGTATGAACTCTCTGAATAGTGAGCCATTACATCCTGCCAGCCATCGAACTGAGTAATATCCTCAGCTGCACCACGGAGCGCGTAGTTTACAGGCTGATCTGCACCTACGGAAAGAACTACGTTCGGTCCTCTTCCTGCAAGTACTGCATTAAGAAGTGCATCAGGAGCAACGATTTCTACGTTAACCTTAACTCCGGTCTCAGGTGTGAAGGAATCATCTACCATTGACTTAAGGATTGTACCCTGGTCACGACCTGTAAGGATCCAAACCTTTACTACCTTATCTGAACCATTTGCATCATATACGTCACCGACTGAGTTATAGTCCACGAAGAATGATGCAACGAAAGATGCGACCTCATGTCCGGCTTTACTAAAGAAGTTAGCCTTATCCTTCTTAGGTGTAACACCTGTTCCGCTTACTACCAGGTAGTCTACATCAAGCTTTGTATCACTCATGTTAAGTGATGCTGTACCAAGAGCTGTGATGTTATCCTTGAAGGATACGAACTCAGTTGTTATTTTCTGAGGCTTTTCAACAAATCTCTCAAGCTGCTGAGCTACTGTCTGTGCAGAAGCAATCTGATCTGCTTTCTGACCGGTAAACTCTGTCATTTCATCAACTATCCTGTAAAGACGTTTTGATTCAAGATCCATAGCTTCCATGATCTCAGGATAGGTTTTATCAATGTGATAATCTCTGTAGATATCCGGGTTAACACCTGTGTAAACCAGGATTCTTCTGTATATCTGATTAAGTCTGAAGGTTGAATCCTCAAGTTCCTGAAGGATATGACCAACACCACCAAGAGTAGCTTCAAGTCTTAATGTGTGTGTACCCTTTGTCAGATATATGTTGTAGGGTGTTCCGTTTTCATCTGCAAGTTCAAGGCAGTTCCAATCGTTTTCAAACGGGAAGGATACTTCATTAAGTTCATCAAAAGGAACCTCTCCGTCGATAAGAACCTTTCTACTTGATACAACGCCTCGTGAGTAGTTCTGGCGTCCCTTGATCATTATGTTATAAAGACCATCTTCGGGAACTTCCATATCCCACTCAATCCACTGTCCTGAACTTCTCCAGGTATCTCCTCCTACGTAGTTCAGAACTGTGTGTGTAACACTGTTAGGAACAGTTGTTGGTGAAGATCTGTCATATTTTGCATAAAGTGAAGATTCTGATCTTAATGTTGAATTTTCACCCTGGATTGTCTGAATGTAAGTCTTAGCTGCATCTGAGCCTTCTTTTCCGGCAACCTCTGCAGAATACTCTTCATAGGTCTTAGCCTTCTCAATTGCCTTTACCTGAAGCTCTGCGATAAGCATCGGCTCGTTCTCAGCTTCAAATGTAAGGATGTTCTCACCCTGTTCGAAGTAGAACTGGTAGGGATCTGTGATGAATCCCATGTCATCTCTGAAGTAAGCTGTCTGCCAGTCAAATACCTCTTTCTGTGTAGGTCTTATCTCATTACCCTGATTGTCGACCTTAACATCTCCGCCATCTGCCCAGATTCTTGTGAATGTGATGTTCTTTGCATCTTCGAAAGGAGCTTCACCATTTATGAAAACTGATCTCTCAGCTGCAACACCTCTTGACTCGGGAAGATAGTACTTCATATAGAGATAATACATTCCTGCTTTAGGAACATTGACTTTCCAAGTCACCTTAGAACCTGTTCCTGTGTAAAGAGCTTTTTCTACATCTCCCTCAGGATTGCCCTCTTCGTGAACCTCTCCCTCGCTCTCGACATTTAAAACGTCTACGTCGATTGACTCGCTTGGTCTGTCTGTATCAGCATGTCCGTTCAGGTAATTGGTATAAGTACCTGTTCGCTCCATACCCTCGACATCTTTTGTAAGATCTGTACCTTCGTATTTATCATGGAAGGTTTCTATCCCTCTCATGGATAACAGCACACATATCACTGCGATGGCTGCTACCACACCAACTACTATTAATAATGTTCTGGAAGTCTTTTTCATGTTATCCACCAAAATCTTTTATTCCGCATCTGTTTCTGCAAATACCCAGAAACACGGTTTGGGTTCATATTTACTGTCAAATAGAAGCGGGCACTGTGACTGTCCCGTTTTGTTACCGCCGCCCACATTGGATCGGAACTGAAGCCATGAATACTTATCTATCGTTCCCCAGAAGGTCATTCCGGTAACCTTGGCTGCGCCGGAGTTCTGTGCTGACTTAAGTGCATAATATAGAAGATTGTACTGTTTTCTCATCTTCTCATATTCAGCATCCACAGATTCAGGATCCGAGCTGTCATACTGATCACTTGCTGATAAATCCCACTCTGTAATCTGTATGTTCTGGGCGACCTCACCATAGGCCTTGATCGCATTCTCGAACTCTGTGCTTGAAGGACCGCTTACACTGTAGTGTCCCTGCATTCCCATCGCTGTAAGTCTGGTTCCTTCTCCGGGAGCCCCCTCCTCAGCTTTTACTGCTTCGAGAAGCTTTATGATTCCGCCTCGCTTTTTAGTATCACACTCGTTATAGTCGTTGTAATAAAGCTCAAGGCTTTCAGGTGCATATTTATTTGCATATTTAAATGCATTTATAATGAAGCTTTCATCCTGATATACGTGCCACCAGCTTGAGTTGCCTCCGTGGGTGTCCTGTGAAAGGTCTTCGTCAGGTCTCTCAGTATCTGTTCTGTAGGTTCCTGTTGAATCAGATATTGCTTCGTTTACAACATCCCATCCATAGAAGAGATCCTTGTACTTGCTATCCTCACCTACAAAATGCTCAAGTACTGACTTTATGTACCATTCCTGGCGCTTATCCATCACCTCAGCAGTTACATAAGGCTTTTCCTTATCGTAGTCTTCATGGAAGAACCACTCAGGTGTCTGTGAATGCCACAGAAGTACATGTCCTCTGACCTGTAATGACTGATCCGGATGAGTCTCATTCCATTTGAGGATTTTATCCAGGATCTTTTCCGGATTCTTAAAACTCAGAACCGGAACTGTTATTGTCTCGCCGTTAAGCTCTACTTCTTCAGTCCCCGGACACTTTGCATTGCTGTATCCGAAAAGTGAATCCGGTTTTAATTCATTTCCAAGCGTTACGCAATTGAAATGCTTTGTTACTATATTCCAGTTTTCAATGTCCCAGGGTTCCTGTCCGGTGATCGCACAACCAAATCTGCAACCCATTGTTTTTTCTACGCTGTCTTTTAGTGCAGGAATGGTGTCTTCCTCGCTTTCTGTATCAGTTTCCTCTGTATCGGCAGTGTCTGCCTCTTCAGTTTCTTCTTTATTATCTGTTTCTGCAGAGCCTTCTATATTATCTGCATCTTCTGTCGTGCCTTCTTCCATATTTGAGGCATTTTCAGCAAATTCTTCCAAAGATTCATCTTTTTTATCTGACTCTTCAGATGTTGCGGTATTTTCATCCGCTATATTTGTTTCAGTAGTACCACCTGTTGAAGATTGTCCGCATCCTGCGCCGATTATTGCTGCTGTTGCCAGCAATACCGCCGCGCCAATCTTCCGGCGCTTTATAAGATCATATTTCTTCATGAAATATTCCTTTCTACTTCTCAAAATTTGCTAAAAGTCTTTAAAGCTGTGCTGTTACTAAAGCATAGACGTTTACGGCATATTGTGCTTATCACATTTTGCTTTTCCATACGCGCTTATTGCTATATACTTTCCAAAAAATCCACTCTCCATTTGTGAATATTGTACAACGCAGTATTTCTGCTATCAAGTTTTGTTTATAATTACTTTATAAATGATACATAATTCATTCATAATCGCAAAATTTGAGAATCACTATTCCCTACATTAATCTTCCATTTTATTGCTAAATGCTTCTCAATTATTGCTCTTTACGGTACGAAAATTTGAGCAATTTCTTGTATGCATTTCACAAAGTTGCTAAAATAGGGCGTTTTCTATTTACTATTCCCCGCAATATATGCTAAAGTACGGAAATATAAGATTGCGTTTCGCAATTATTGCATAGGTAATGCAAATATCTGTTTATCAGATTTTGAGATTTTAAGAGGATGTCATGAAGAACAAGAGAGAGAACCTTAATCTGAATTTTTATCAGCAGAATACTGACTTCCGTAACAGAGTTATGGTTGCAGAGAAGGAGAACAGTATCTTCCCTAAGGATGCTTCTGTCCGCATATGGTACAATGTGCAGACCAGCGATTATCTGCCCCATTGGCATGATGCTATGGAAGTAATTATTCCTATTGAGAATTATTATGATGTTGATATAGATAACGAGCCTCATCATGTGCTTCCCGGAGAGATCCTCATGATATCTCCCAGAAAGATGCATCACCTGCATGCTCCTGAGAACGGCGCACGTTTTATCTGTCTCTTTAATGTAGATTTCTTTTCACAGGTAAAAGATTATACAGGTATGCTCTTTGTTAAAAATAGCTGCATTCACATCACTCCTGAGACCTATGCACCTGTTTACAGCGAGATTTACGACCTCTTTACACAGATTTGGAATGAATATTTCCAGAATACTGAGTTCTACGAGTTCTCAATATATGCCAACCTTCTGCAGGCGTTTACTCTGCTCACCAGATGTCAGCTCAACCAGATCCATCTATTTACAGAGAGCAGCCCTAACAAGCGCAGAGACTACTTCACAAGACTTAACGGCGTTCTTGAGTACATCGACGAGCACTATACTGAGGATCTTACACTTGATGAAGTTGCGGACTTCAGTGGTTTCTCCAAGTTCCACTTCACAAGACTGTTCAAGGAATATATGAACTGTACCTTCTATGATTATTTGATCGGCCGCCGAATCAAGGCTTCCGAGATCCTGCTCTCACAGCACGAACTGTCAATAACAGACGTAGCCCTGCAGGCAGGCTTTTCAAGTATTTCAACCTTCAACCGTACCTTCAAGACGAAGAAGGGCTGCACCCCGGGTGAATATCGAGCTCTGTTCAGACATGGCAAGGAAGGTTCCGCTGATGGAGCTGTATCAGAAGAGGATGCAGTAGCTACAAGAATCATTTAAAATATCACAAGCCCGGAAAACCTGGTGTTTTCCGGGCTTTTTCAATTCGATAACACGTGTTTCTCTTCCTATGACGTTTTTTAGTCATTAAAACGTAAAATGTATCGTTGCGGAAATAAAAAACACCGTCTCGGCGATTGCCAAAACGGTGTTAAAAATTCAGGTAAAAATATTAATTCGATTTCTTACTTGTGTAGTTGCATACGAAGCTTTAATAAATTTCATATTTAAATTCAGAAAATGCTGCTTCGCCACCGGATTCCTTCGTACTAAACATAAACAATGCAAAACGGCAGCCAACAAAATGAGCCAGTGTAAATTTTAAACTCTTTGAAAACGGAACCGGATTGAACTCCTTTTCAGAAAGCTTCCTGTAGAATACTGTTGCATTTCCTACAGGCGCAAATGTATTCGCATCAAATCTTAACGCATATGCCTTCTCATTTCCAAGCGACTGTCTGAATTTCTCAACCTCTTTTCCCTCTTCATTGGAAATAAGAATAAGGTCATTCCCATCAACAGTCTTCTCAATAGCCAGATAACAGTACTCTTCAAATAAAATCCCAAGGCCTGCTCTATCACCAACCTTCAGATCTTCAACGTTTACAATAACACTCGCTCTGCTTCTAGGAAGCGTCATACGCTGGGTTAGCGTGTTTATGACCTGATCGAACTTATCGCAAAGTCTGTCTGTTTTAATGAGCAATCTCTTCTTTTTAGTGTCCTGCTTAACAAGAGATACCTCCGGCTGATGATTGAACTGCCAGAAACTCCTCATTCCGAAGCTGTCAAACTCGGCATTATCGGTTTTTCTGCCTTCTGCTACGTCTGAAATCTTAGCTCCCTCGCTGAAATCATCACTTCCAGCAAGAGGAATATACTCATGATCCGGATTCGTATTGCAGATTTCAATCTCTGCAGGAAGCTTCCCATTCTCATCTATATAAGGAATAGCTCCCTTCCATCTAAGCGGAAGTAAAAATGGTGTTCTTCCAACTCCGCCTCTGTCCTGGAAGAGCATGGTAAACCAGTGCCCGTCGGGTGTATCCACAATACCGCCCTGAGCAACGCCCTGTCCGAAATATCCCATATCATCACAGAAAATCTCGCCGCCATGGAATTCACCTTCCAAAGAAGAAGCAACGAAATAGTTCTGTGTTCGCATCCATCTGTCCGGCAAAGAATGAATAAGGAACAGATAGTACTTATCATTTATCTTGTAAAAATGGCAACCCTCATAGCCAAGACGTTTATTGCCCACGTCCTTCACAAGCGTTCTCTGAAGTCCGCCCTCCTTAGGACCCTTCAGGTCGCTGTCCAGCTCCACAAGCTTAATCTCGGTATTGCCAAAGGCAACAAATACCCTGTCCTCATCGAACAGAATGCTGCCATCATGATAAAAGCCCTCAATATACTGTTTTTTCCAAGGTCCTGTAATTGAATCGGCTTTATATAAATACGTTTTTTGTGTGTCATTAGCCACAAACATCAAATAAAAGCAGTTGTTATGGTATCTAAGACACGGCGCCCACATACCTTTTCCGTAAATGCCTACCCCATCGGTAAGACATTGTCCCTCTGTGCTATCGAGTTTATCATACACATAGGCAGCATGCTCCCAATGGAGAAGATCGTAAGACCTTAAGATCTCACATCCCGGAAAAAAATGCATGGTTGTTGAAGCAAGATAGTACACATCCCCCACACGGATCACGTCTGGATCCGGATAATCCGATGGAATTATCGGATTAATTGTCCCCATAGAAACTTTTTCTTTAATCATTTTATAAATCTCCAAGAAATCATATCGTAATCTTTTCCTACAAAGGTGAAGAAAAGATCATGCACTCCGTCAGGATTCATCTCAAGTGAGACGAAGGTATTCTCAACCTCGCCATCTGTATCTTCAACCGGAACGTATGCAAGAACCGGTCCCTCAGGTGAATCAAGGCTGACTCTCACTGCTCCGGTACCTCTGCCCTTATATTCGAGGCTGACCTCGAAGGCTCCGCCGTTACCGAAATCTGCGCCTGTAACGCTAAGCCAGCTTCCATCCTCTATTCCGGTCACGATCATATCACCGGATCCGCACTCCTCAGCTGTATCGCCATACTGAACAGTATCAATTCCTGAGCAGTTGGACATTGTTACAGCCTTAACCTCTTCATAGGGATTCAGGTATGATAGCTGCTTTACGCCTGCTTTTGTTCCCTTTGAAACAGAAGGCGCATTGTCCTCTATCTGCAGAACATCTATATTAGTGCTTCTATATCCGCCGAGCTTGCCCTTAGCTTCCTCAAGAATTCTGGAATGGTATGTGATGTACCACTGATTTTTGAACTCAAACATGCAGTGATGATTGTTACCGCCTAGACCAAAGAAGAACTCAGGATTCTTAAGTACAGGCTTATAGTGCTTAAAAGGTCCCATGGGCGAATCTGAAACAAGTGTTATTATTTCGCCCTGCTCAAATCCTCGCTCTTTCTCTGCTTCAGGAGTCATGCTGAAGTTTGAGCAATATGAATAGTAATACTTTCCGCCCATCTTATTGATGCCTGAATCCTCAAACAGATAAGCAACATTCTCTATAGGCTGCGGATCGCCATCAAGGCTTATCATGTCCGCTCCAAGCTTTACAACTCTGGCTGTGCCGGGATTTGAAGCCTTTTCCGGGCAGGGAACGCCGCCACCAACATACAGGTATGCACTTCCATCATCATCCATAAGAACTGCCGGATCGAAAAGCCATGTAACCTCAGCGCAGTTAGGAGTCTCTCTTGAAATAAGAGGTCCGTTAATAGGATCTGTGAAAGGCCCTACCGGGCTGTCAGCTGTCAAAACAGCTATTCCGTTACCATTATTGGCAAAATAGAGGAAAAACTTGTCCTTTCCATCAATATTCTTATAAGCTGCAGCCGGAGCCCATGAATTAGCTCCCCACTTTGCAGCGCCTGTTTCTGATGCAGCGTAGATTGTTCCGTGATCTGTCCAGTTAACGAGATCTGCTGAGGATACTACGTTGATCTTATTGATATTTCCGTAGGTATTCTCCTTAAGCTCACCATTCTCGTCATACATCGGATCATCACCGGTCATATAAAGATAAACCCTGCCATCATATACAAGAACATATGGGTCTGCACCATATCTCTGTGTCATTACAGGATTGTGATCTGAATACTTTTTATAAGCAGGGCTGAGCTTTACGCCCTTAAACATTTCTTCCATTGTACTTACTTCTAAAACTTGCATTATTACCTCCCGAATCTTGCGAATGACGCAAAGCCCTATGTTTATCCCAATTTAATGTAATTTTATTGTTATAGGGAACATCTTTCCACAAAGTAATTGCTGATTTTTTTGCATTAATTGCGTAGTACATAGCAATCTTTAGAAGCTAAATAGCAAGATTCGCATAGACCTTCAAAAACCTATGTAGCTAAAATCAGAGTAGAGATTAGGTATATTAAGAAACTTTTTCTATATGGAGGATACAAGGTATGTTAAGACAGACAAAAGTAGAGAACGGCGAGGTCAGAGGCCTTCCCGGCTCAGACCCGAGAATTACCGTATATAAAGGTATTCCCTTTGCAGCTCCGCCTGTAGGCAAAAACAGATGGCGTGCACCCCAGCCCTGTGAAAACTGGGACGGCGTGTTAGAAGCCTATGAATTTGGACCTATTTCCGTGCAGGATACTCCCGGTCTCGGAACCGATATTTACTGCAAGGAATGGCACGTAGATCCTGAGATTCCCATGGATGAGGACTGCCTCTACCTCAATGTATGGACACCTGCAAAGAAGACCGACGAGAAGCTTCCCGTACTTGTATGGTACTTTGGTGGCGGATTCCAGTGGGGCTACACAGCAGAGATGGAATTTGACGGTGAAAAGCTCGCAAGACGCGGAATCGTCGTTGTAAGCGTAAATTACCGCTTAAATCACCTGGGCTTCTTAGCACATCCAGAAATTACCAAGGAAGCACCCCAGGCACCCGGAAACTTCGGTCTCCTTGACCAGAAGGCCGGTCTTGAATGGGTTTACAGAAATATAGCAGCATTTGGCGGAAATCCCGACCAGATCACTATTTCAGGACAGTCCGCAGGTGGCGGCAGCACAATGCATCAGCTTGCATGCGATGATAACTTTGATAAGATCAAGGGTGCTGTTGTTATAAGCGGTATGATCCACAATCCAAAAATGACAGAAGATATTTTTAGACCCCTGAATTTAACTGAGGCTGAGAAGCTTGGCGAGGAATTCTTTGAATTTATCGGTGTAAAATCTCTTGAAGAAGCAAGAAGCATTGATGTATTTACACTTAGAGAGAAATATGGTGAATTTGCCCAGAATCATCGCAGAATGTTCCCCTTCCAGGATGGTGTATTCTGCAAGGAGGATCCTGCAGTCAAATTCCTTGAAGGACGAAATGCACCTGTTCCTGTTATCTCGGGAAATACTTCCGATGAATTCCAGATTGATGGTGAAAGCAGCGTTGAATCCTCAGTTAAGACTGTTTTTCTTGACGCTGAAAAGAACGGCAGAAATCAGAACCACTACTATTATAGATTCGATCCCGATATCCCGGGCGAGGATACACCCGGAACCTTCCATTCAGTTGACCTCTGGTTCTTCTTTGAGACACTTGGTAAGTGCTGGAGACCTATGGAAGGCCGCCATTTCAAGCTTGCAAGGCAGATGTGCGATATGTTCGCCAACTTCATTAAAACAGGCGATCCTAACGGAAAAGGCTGGGACGGCGAAGATCTTCCCGTTTGGGAACCCTATACAGACAAAAACCGCGCCGAGATGGTATTTGACGGTAGAGGCGCTGTTCCTCAGAAGGAAGGCGGCATAAGACTTGGAATCACAGGTAAAAAGCAGGCTCTTAACCCCTATCTCCCTTCCTGGGAATACATTCCGGACGGAGAGCCCTATGTATTCGGTGACAGAGTTTATGTATACGGTTCACACGACCTTTACAACGGCGAAACCTTCTGCCTTGGCGACTATGTATGCTGGTCCGCTCCTTTAAACAGTCTTGGAGACTGGCATTATGAGGGCGTTATTTATCCCAAGACAGCAGATCCGCTTAACAAGGATGGTCATATGTGCCTCTATGCACCTGACGTCACAGTAGGTCCGGATGGCAGATATTATCTTTATTATGTACTCGATAAAATATCAATCGTTTCCGTTGCAGTATGCGATACTCCTGCAGGAAGATACGAGTTCCTTGGATACGTTCACTATCCGGACGGAACAAAGCTTGGTGAAAAAGAGGGTGATGAGCCTCAGTTTGATCCCGGTGTTCTCACAGAAGGCGATAAGACTTATCTGTTCACGGGCTTCTGCGGACAGGGCGATACCTCAAGACACGGCGCTATGCTGACTGTGCTTGGTCCCGATATGCTCACAGTTGAAAAGGCTCCTGTGATCGTTGCTCCCGGCAGCTGCTACAGCAAGGGCACAGAATATGAAGGACATGCCTTCTTTGAAGCTCCTTCCATCCGCAAAAAGGACGGAAAATACTTCTTTATCTACTCCTCAGAGGTTATGCATGAGCTCTGCTATGCTACCTCCGACAGCCCGGAAGGTCCCTTCTCCTATGGCGGAGTTATCGTAAGTAACTGTGACCTTCACATTGATTCCTATAAAGATGCTTCAATGTCCATGGCCTGCGGCGCAAATAACCACGGAAGTATGGTTCAGATAGGCGATTCCTGGTATATCTTCTATCACAGACATACAAATAACACCTGGTATAGCAGACAGGGCTGTGCAGAGAAGCTTGAATTCAGACCTGACGGAAGCATAATACAGGCTGAAATCACCTCTTGTGGCCTAAATAACGGTCCTTTAACAGATATAGGTGAATATCCTTCATACATCGCTTGTAACCTGTTTACAGAGGCACATGAGATATATGTAGGTAAGGAAGGCCCCAGAGTTGTTCAGGATGGCGGTGATGGTGATCGTGAGATCGGATATATCAGACAGCTTGGAAATAACTCAACAGCAGGCTATAAATACTTCGATATGAAGGCTGTCAGTGGTCTTAAGATCAAAACCAGAGGATATTTCAACGGTAAGGTTCAGGTTAAGACCAAGTGGGACGGCGAGGTTCTCGGAGAAATTGATGTTAATTCTCAGAACATCTGGACAGAGGGTACCTGCAGCTTTGCTCCGATATCAGGCGTAAATGCCCTTTATCTCACCTTCGTAGGAAGCGGAAGCTGCTCCCTTAAGAGCTTTGAGTTTATACACTAATAAAAATTCCGGCCCGCATTTAGTGGGTCGGAATCGTATTTTAAATAAAAAACCCGCGGCATTGGGGAATGCCGCGGGTATTCTCTTACTAACGCTTATTTAAAAAGAGTAAGTATAACCTATACTATATCAACCCTTTACACCACCAAGTGTAACACCACCAACGATGTATCTTGAAAGGAGAAGATATACAACAATTACAGGGAAGATTGAGAATGCGATCATTACATAAACCTGTCCCATATCGAACTTCAACCAGTCTGCTGCACGAAGCTGTGCGATCAGAATAGGAAGTGTCTTCTTTGTATCTGTGTGAAGTACAAGTGCAGGTGTGAAGTAGTTATTCCAGCTGCTTACAAATGTGAAGATAGCCTGAACAGCGATAGCGGGTTTCATAAGCGGTACTACAATGCTGTTAAAGGTTCTGAACTCACCTGATCCATCAATTCTTGCTGCCTCGATAAGTGAAAGAGGAAGTGTTGAATCCATGTACTGCTTCATATAGAAGAATACAGAAGGTGCTGCAATTGCAGGAATTGTAAGCGGGATAAATGAATCATCAAGTCCCATCTTGCCGATCAATTGAAGGAAACCAAGCGCAGTAACCTGTGCAGGAATCATCATGACCATAAGAATGAAGGTGAACATAAATTTCTTAAACTTGAAGTCGTATGCATGGATTGCATAAGCTGTCATAGTTGAGAAATATGTTGAAAGTACTGCAGTAACAACTGCAATCAAAAGTGAGTTAAAAATACCATTAAATATAGGTAATGTACCATTTTTAAGGTTAGTCCAGTTTTCAATAAGATGAGTACTGGGTATCGCTGTAAATCCTCCACTAAGCTCCTGATGAGATCTGGTTGCATTGATAAAAAGAACATAAAACCAGAACAGGCAGAGGAAAGTTACAAGGCCCAGCACGATATATGCAATTATTCTTCTGACACGGACAGAAGCACCATTTTCCTTCTGTCCTGCCATTAAGCTTGTATTCGCCATTACTGCTGTTGTAGATGCTGACATATTATAATCCTTTCTTATACTAACGATAACAGATGTTGTTAATCTGTATCAGTCTTATTTCTTTTCAGGTGAAGCTGTAAACTTAAATACTATAAGGCTGAGTATACCTGTTATGATGAACATGAATACTGAAAGCGCGCCACCAAGACCATAGTTCTTGCTGAACAGATGCTTATTCAGATACATGATCAGTGTCATTGATGAACGCATCGGATCTCCGGTTCCGTTTGTAAGAATCTGAGGAACATCGAACATCTGAAGTCCACCGATAAGTGATGTAATCATAACAAAGATAAGAATAGGCTTGAGCAGCGGTAATGTAATTTTATAGAAAATCTGAGTAGCTGTAGCTCCGTCAACCTGAGCTGCCTCGAAGAGTGAAGGGTCGATACCCATCATTCCTGCCATCAGAAGAATCGTCGTATTTCCAAACCACATAACACAGTTCATGAATGCTACAAGTGAACGAACTGACCATACGTGTGACATGAACTGATATGCTTCTTTAATTACTCCAAGCTGTAAAAGAAGTGAGTTGATCGGGCCAGTGTTTGCAAACAGTGTGAAGAACAGCATTGAGAATGCTGATGCCATGATAAGGTTAGGCATATAAATAACTGTTTTGAAAAATCCCTGTGCCTTAAGTCTCAGTGAAGGATCTGTGAACCATGCACCAAGAAGAAGTGAAAGAATGATCTGAGGTACAAAGCCCATAACCCACATAATGAGTGTATTGACTGTGTAAGTCGGCAGATCGCCGTTTGTGATAATTGTTAAGTAGTTCTGTAATCCTACGAAGTTAGGTCCAACCTGTGTAAGACCTGAACGGTAATTTTCAAAAAATGAATTATAGATTGTTGATACAAGCGGTATCATCTGGAAAACAAGGTAAACAACAACAAAAGGTATAAGAAAAATGTATCCCCACTTATTGTAGCTTACTACTTTACTCTTTTTTTTCATAAGCATCCTCTTTCTATCTTTTCCAAAAAATTGGGTGTTTAGTCTTTAAATAGTTAAAATTTTTCATTATACAGGGCGCAGTGGATAATTCCATGCGCCCTGCTTAAATTCCCCTAATAATCTAACCTACAGGCTTTAGCCTATATTTTTTAGTTATTAAATCAGTCAGCTGTAACCTCAGGATACTTCTCAACTACAGCCTTCTTGAACATATCAAGTGCCTCGTCAAGAGTAGCATTGCCTTCGAAGTAGTTCTTTGCAGCCTTCTGGAACTCTTCGTTACATCCCTGATCGTATGCGGAAAGGTTTGAAAGATCAACCTTCTCAGCACCTTCTGCAAGCTGCTTGTACGGGTTCTGTCCACCAAGAAGTGCAAGGTTACCTGAATCATCAGAAGCGAGCTCTGCAAGAACTGACTTGCTGTTTACACAGTCAGCATCCTTCTGTGCGATCTCTTTAAGAACGTCCTTGTCAGTTGTCATTGTAAGGATGATATCCTTAACAAGACCAGCGTTGTCTGTACCTGTTGCTGCGCAGATCCATGTGCCGCCCCAGTAGTATGACTGCGGTCCTACACAGTATCCCCAACCACCGTTGTTAGCGATTGTGCCGTCCTGATCAGCGTCAAGGCAGAAGTTGAAGAACCAAGCGGGTCCAAAGTAGCAGAAGATCTTTCCATCGGGAGTCTTACCCTTTGCCCAGTCATCGCCCCAAAGGTCATATGTGTTCTCAGCCTTAGCGTCTACAAGTTCCTTAGAATCGTTGATCCAGTTCATAAGGTTATCATCGATAGTAAGCTTGCCATCCTGTACCCACTTACCGGATACGTTGTTTGAATATGTACGATATGTGTCGTTTACAGAACACATTGTGTAGCCTTTTTCCTCAGCAGCCTTAGCTGTCTCTACATACTTATCCCAATCTGCTACAGCAGCCTGTACTTCATCAGGATCGTCTGTTCCAAGAACATCCTTAGCAGCATCACGGTTGTAGATAAGACCTGCTGAGCAAGCCTGCCATGATGAGCCCTTAAGCTTACCGTTGCTATCTGTAACAATTGCCTGTGTGTAAGAATACTGATCAGCAAGGTCAGCATCTGTGATGCCAAGATCAGCCATAGGCATTGTGTAATCTGTATCTACATATTTAAGAGCGTAGTCAGCCTCAACAAGGAAAAGATCAATCTTGTCATCTGCAGCTGCGCTATCCTGCTTAAGAAGTGTCTCATCAAGGTTGTTCTGATAAGCATTGTTCTCACTGGGAGTGATGTTCCAAACTACATCAACATCACCGATCTTACCGTGAGTAGCGTCAACCTCTTCATATCCCTTATAGTGGTCTGTAAGTCTTGACTTGAACTCTTCGTTCCAAGCATAGATGTTAAGAACCTTACCCTCGTCAGCTGCAACCTCTGCTGTAGCTTCCTCAGTTGACTCAGCAGCATCCTCTGTTGCCTCTTCTGTTGTCTCAGCAGGTGCCTCTGCAGCATCCTCTGTTGCTGTCTCTTCAGCAGGTGCCTCTGCAGCATCTTCTGTTGCTGTTTCCTCAGCAGGTGCTTCTGTTGCAGGTGCAGCATTGTTTCCGCCACAACCAGCGATCATGCCAGCTACCATTGTTGTTGAAAGTAATACACCAAGTAACTTTCTTTTCATGAAATTGTACCTCCCGTTTCATTTAATAATGAAAAATGATTAGTTGTATATTTAAAACAGCTTCTGCTGTCTTAAACCGTTATGAAATAAGTCTTTTGACTGTTTCGCCCTCATTGAGGTGACCAGGAACAATAACCTGTTCACTGAGAGTCGTTCGTGGATTCTCTATGGAATCAATAAGCTTCTCAGCTGCTTTCCTACCAATAAGATCTGTATCCTGAACAATTGTTGTAAATTGTGGACTGTACTTCATTGCTATATCAATTCCGTCATATCCGGCAATTGAAATATCATCTGGTATTCTTAATCCCTTCTGTTTAATAGCATTTATGCCTCCAAAGGTGGCAAAATCATCGGGATATAATATGCAAGTTGGTCTGTCACTTAATTCCAAAAGTTTCTCTGTTGCCCTCTGAGCACCTACAGTGTCGCGATATTCAACCTCAAGTACATACTCATCCGGAATCTCCAGGCCAAAGTCCATCGCGGTTTTGTAAAAGCTCTTTATACGGCTCTGAGTAACTGCTGAATCCGAACCATGGATATAGGCGATTTTCCTATGTCCCATTCCATAGATATATGTAAGCAGATCCTTAATGCCCATGACGTTATCCGATATAATAGCGGATCTGTCATTGAACACATGGTCAATGGTAACAACTGGTATGTTTCCTCTTACAAGCTCCTCAACTTCAGGCTTGTAGAAGTCAACGCAGGCTATTGCCACGCCATCGAAGTTTCTGTATCTCGCATGTGCAAGATATGACATATACCCCTGAGAACTTCTGTTATTACTTATAAAGGTAAGGTCGTAACCTTTCTCCTCAATCTTCTTTTTGAAGCTTTCGATCACTCTGGCGAAATAGTTATGTGTCAATCCGCTCTGTGAGTCATCCATGAACAAAAGTCCTATATTATATGTACGATTAGTTTTTAACGCTTTAGCTGCAAAATTGGGAAAATATCCCATTGCCTCTGCTGTTTCGCGAACAAGATCTTTTGTTTCCTGGCCGATGTCGGCCTGGTCATTTAATGCTTTTGAAACTGTTGCGACAGATACCTTGCACGCGGCTGCAATATCTTTCAATGAAACTCTTTTACGTGCTGACATCTGTCCCCCTTAATTTTCCTAAAACGTTTTCGTAACTTGAATATACATCACATTTTCCATGAAATCAATATATTATTTTGATTTTGTTGTGCATATTGTATCTTTTTGTGATTAATTTACAAATTTAAACTTAATTAATTTTATATTTTTCATAAATTTTCGGTTAACACCGCTTATTTCCTTAAACGCAGCGAAAATTTTCCCGTTTTTAGGCTTCTCTGCTACATTTAAAAATGTCTTGAAATGTAGGAGTTTACACTATATAATCACTTTAGCAAACAATTCTTAATCGTTTAAGATTTTTTTAGGAGGAATATCGATGAAATACGGATTTTTCGATGACAAGAATCGTGAATATGTCATCACTACACCAAAGACTCCCCTGCCCTGGATTAACTACCTTGGCAATAAGGATTTCTTTTCGCTTATTTCCAATACATGTGGTGGCTATTCTTTTTATAAGGATGCAAAGCTTCTTCGTCTTACAAGATATCGTTATAACAACGTACCTTATGATAACAATGGTAAATACTTCTATATTAAGGATGGCGAGACAGTTTGGAATCCCGGCTGGCAGCCTGTTAAGACTGAGCTTGATTCCTACGAGTGCCGTCATGGTTTAGGATATAGTAAGTTTACATCTGAGAAGAACAGTGTTAAGGCTTCTGTTCTTTCCTTCGTTCCCATGAATGATACCTGCGAAGTATCTCATGTAGAGCTTACAAATAACGGCTCTTCAGAGAAGAAGATTCAGCTTTTCTCTTATGTTGAGTGGTGTCTGTGGAACGCAGATGACGATATGAAGAACTTCCAGCGTAACTTAAGTACCGGTGAAGTTGAGATAGTAGATTCTACTATTTTCCATAAGACAGAGTATCGTGAGAGAAGAAACCACTACGCTGTATATTCAGTAAATACTAAGGTTGATGCCATCGACACAAGCCGTGATGCATTCCTCGGTTTATATAATGGTCCTGATCATCCGGACGCTGTATTTGCAGGAAAGCTTACAAACTCTGTAGCAAGCGGCTGGTCACCCATCGCAGCTCACCAGATCGATGTAACACTTTCTCCCGGTGAGACCAAGACCTTCAACTTCGTTCTCGGCTATGTTGAGAATCCTGAAGATCAGAAGTGGGAATCACACGGAATTATCAATAAGAAGCCTGCTAATGAGCTCCTTGCAAAGTATCAGTCAGATGCTGATGTTGAGAAGGCTCTTGCTGAGCTTAACAGCTATTGGGATAACCTCCTTTCCATCTACCACATCAAGTCAGGTAATGAAAAGGTTGACCGTATGGTTAATATCTGGAACCAGTATCAGTGCATGGTTACCTTCAACATGTCACGTTCTGCTTCCTACTATGAGTCCGGAATCGGCCGTGGAATGGGCTTTAGAGATTCTTGTCAGGATCTTCTTGGTTTCGTTCATCTCATTCCCGACAGAGCAAGAGAGCGTATCATCGATATCGCTTCTACTCAGTTCCAGGATGGTAGCGCATACCACCAGTACCAGCCCCTTACAAAGAAGGGTAACTCAGACATCGGTTCAGGATTTAATGATGATCCGCTGTGGCTGATCGCAGGTACCAGCGCATATATTAGAGAAACAGGTGATATGTCAATCCTTGATGAGTCTGTACCTTTTGATAACGATATGAGCGTTGCTACACCTCTTATGAACCACTTAAAGAGAAGCTTCGATTACATCGTTAACCACAAGGGTCCTCATGATCTGCCTCTTATCGGACGTGCAGACTGGAATGACTGCCTGAACCTCAACTGCTTCTCAGCTCATCCCGGTGAATCCTTCCAGACCTTTGGTCCCAGCGAAGGCCCTGTTGCTGAGTCAGTATTTATCGCAGGTATGTTCGTTAAATATGGTGAAGAATACGCTCAGTTATGCGAGCTTAAGGGCGACAACGCTGAAGCTGAGAGAGCTCGTGCTGAAGTTAAGAAGATGTATGACGCTGTTTGCACAGCTGGTTGGGACGGCGAATGGTTCGTTCGTGCTTATGATGCACACTCCAACAAGGTTGGTTCACACGAGTGTAAGGAAGGTCAGATCTACATCGAGCCCCAGGGCTTCTGCGTACTTGCAGGTATCGGTGTTAAGGAAGGTCTCGCAGAGAAGGCTCTTAAGAGCGTAAAAGAGCGCCTTGATACAAAGTATGGTGTAATGATCCTTCAGCCCGCTTATACAGAGTATCACCTCGAGCTTGGTGAGGTTAGCTCATATCCTCCGGGATACAAAGAAAATGCTGGTATCTTCTGCCACAATAACCCTTGGGTTTCCATCGCAGAGACAGTTCTCGGACATGGCAACAGAGCATTTGAGATCTATCAGAAGACATGCCCTGCTTATGTAGAGGAGATCAGTGATATCCACTGCACAGAGCCTTATGTATATTCACAGATGGTTGCAGGAAGAGATGCTAAGTTCCACGGTCAGGGTAAGAACAGCTGGCTCACAGGTACAGCAGCTTGGACATTTGTTAATATTTCACAGTATATCCTCGGAATCTATCCTACACACAAGGGCTTATCAGTAAATCCTTGCGTTCCTGCTGATTTCGGTGATTTCGAGCTCACAAGAAAGTACAGAGGCGCAACATACAATATCTCTGTAAAGACAAACGGAACAGAAAAAGGTATTAAAAAGCTCATAGTAAACGGTAAGGAAATCGAAGGAACCGTTATACCTCACGATCCTTCAGTTTCTGAATACAACGTTGAAGCAATCATGGGCTAATATACTTTCTATTTTTCAAACCTCCAAAAACCCACAGGCCAGACGGTCTGTGGGTTTTCATTTGTAACACATGTTATTCTTTTAATATAAATGCCTTTATTGTCTCTATTGCACTTCTAAGCTGATATTTGATCAGGAAAACCGCATCATTGTATTCCGGATTATCATATTTCATCTTTTCCAGAAGCGGATATACATAGTCCTGAGTCTCCTCAACATATTCTATGATTTTTTCTTTGGAAAAAGCCAGTGACATCAGACATACATTGTTGCATCTGTCGAGAGCTTTTACTATCGATGCTGTGCTGTTGGTAGCAATACCGTCAAAATATCGCTTCCTTGCTTCCTCAGTATCAGAAAAATCGTCCGGCTTGGTCAATAATGCCACTGCACGCTTTACCGGCGCTGAAAACGGCAATTTTTCCGGTTTTACACCACAATCCTCGCATACATCATGCAGTAAAATCGTAGCCAGAACCTGGTCATCCTTTATTCCCATAGCATGCGCATGACACGCCATCATCAAAGGATGTGTTATGTATGGAATATCATCCTGCGTGATCGGATTCTTCTTCCTCTCCTGTCCTTCATGCTTATCCCTGGCATAATACAATGCCTGATATGTCTCTGAAAGATTCTCCTCTAACGCATATCCCATTAGACGTGTAAACATGTGATCCTCTGAAAAAATCTTTTCATTAAGGATCCATGATGGTTTTTCTGAATCCATAGCTCTCTCCATTTAAGGGTTGCCAACAAAAGACTTTATCGTTGCGGTATAAAAAAAGGATACCACATCAATGAATCTTTGTGAGGTATCCTTTTATTAAATCTTTATTATTTTATTGTCTGTTAACTATATTACGAACCCAGACGCCCTTTTTCACCAGTATAAATCCTATTGTACTCTTTATAAGCTCAAGCGAGCATACACAGAAATAAACCATCACAACAGGCATTATCACATATCCTGCAAGTATTCTTGAAACAGGAACGCTCACAGCCCATGTAAAGCAGCTGTCAAACAGGAAGGTCACAAGGGTCTTTCCGCCGGATCTTAGCGTAAAATATGCTACATTTGCGAAGGCATTTACCGGCATTACCACTGCTACTACTCTGATAAATTCCATAGCAAGATTCCTGATTTCAGGCTCTGTATTGTATATTTGAGGGATAACAGGTGATACCGAATACAGAAGCGCACCCATCACAAAGCAGCTTGTTATGCTAAGTGCAGCCATTCTCCATGCATATACTCTTGCCTGCACAAAATGCTCTGCACCAAGCTCCTGTCCTACAACTATCGACGTAGAGTTACCAAGAGATATAAACACTTCGTTGAATATCTGCGCTATGGTATTAGCAATATTCATTGCTGCTATTACTTCTATTCCACGTATGGAGTAGCTCTGCAGAAGTACTGCCTGGCCAAGACTCCATAAAAACTCATTGGCAAGAAGCGGTAAGCTCTTGGACATTATTGGCCATATCATATTAGTCGGTACATGGAAATTCTTATAAACACCAACCAGGAACGGGTATTCATCTGAACATAAATGGCCTCGTATTACTACTATTCCCACTTCTACGAATCTTGAAATAACAGTTGCAATTGCTGCTCCGGCCACACCCATCTTGGGAAAGCCGAAATGACCGAAAATAAGGATGAAATTAAACACAAAGTTAATTACCATCGCGGTCATACTTGCAGCCATGGGCAGCGTAGTTTTTCCTGATTCTCGTATTGTTCCGGAATAAACCTGAGTCAGTCCAAAGGGAACCAGCGAAATCAGCATAATATCAAGATAATTCTTAGCAAGTCTCAGCGTCTCCTCTGCTTCCTTAGCAGGTGTATCCGCAGCTATATATAGTTCAATGAGGCTTTTTCCTGCAATACTGAAAATAATTACTGCAGAAACAGAAATCACCAGCGCTACTATCAGTTTAAAACGCATGGTGATCCTCACTCCATCATAATCTCTTTTTCCAAAAAATTGTGTTCCGAATATCCCGGCACCCGCAAGCGCGCCCCAGACACATAACATAAAAACGAACATCAGCTGATTGACAATTGCGACAGCTGACATAGCCAGTGTTCCTACCTGACCTACCATAATGTTATCAAGCAGACCCACCACGTTAGATAATGTATTCTGTATGATCATTGGCAATACTACCATTGCCACTTTTCTGTAAAAATGCGGTTCGCCGATAAGACATTCCTTCAGGGGAAGCTTAATCTTTAAAGCTTCCTCGACTGTCATATCGCTTTTTTTCATAATTTAATTTGAAACTCCATCCAATTTATCTGCAGCTTCGTTTGAGTACTTCTCCAGAATATCAGTAAGCTCGGAATAATCTTCCTCTGTAAGCTTATCCTTCGCATAGTCCTTAAGTCCGTCAACATCCTTATTGCTGATGTATTCCTGAACATCTGACATGTCCTCAATTGACATATTATCTACAATAATATCAGTAACCTTATCCTTATCTTCCTCAGATACAGAATCAAGCATCTCCTTAACCTCTGAACTGGACTCGCCTGCATACTGCTCTACAGCCTTATCAACAACTGTCTTGGCTACACTCTTGATTACTTCCTTTTTTGCATCTTCTATAGCACCCGTTATTCCACCACTCTTGGAATCATCAGTGTTTTCAGCAGCTGCTTCCTCTGTACTGTCTGCATTTTCACTTTTAAAAAGTGAATCCTTGCTATAAAGATAAATAGCACCGATTGCCAATACTACTACAAGTGTAACTACAAAAGATTTAACAATTTTTTTCATAATACTTCCTCTTTTACATTGAAAAACCCCGGAATACCGTAGTACTCCGGGGTCTAAGTTCATGATCTAAATTACTTCTTGTTTACAAGATCCTTCAGGGCTTTACCAGCCTTGAACTTCGGAGCGATAGAAGCAGGAATCTTGATGGTATCACCAGTCTGAGGGTTCTTACCAGTTCTAGCTGCTCTCTTTGTGGTCTCGAAAGTACCAAAGCCAACGAGCTGAACCTTATCCTTCTTCTTAAGTGTTTTGGAAACTACATCGATGAAAGCCTTTACAGCCTTCTCTGAATCCTTCTTGGAAAGGCCTGTTTCCTTTGCAATAGCTTCTACAAGTTCTGTTTTATTCATTTTTATTCCCCCTTTTAGGTTTTTTGAAACTAAAGCAATTCTAACACTAACTATCATCTAAATCAACGCTTTTATACGGTTTTTCGCATTTAGATGAATTTATGTCCTATTTCACAGATTAGTGTTATTATTATTTATATAGCAAATAATCTGAATTGGAGGGGGATTATGGGCGCTGAAAATCAAAAAGATACTGAATTACAGGATATTCCTAGCAAGCCTGAGGAGGGTGAAAAAGCGAAAAAGCTTAAGGCCGCTCCCGATGAAGTATTGGCTAAGGCCATCCATGAGATGCTTATGAAAGACTCCGGGGCCGAATAAGCTATATCCGTTTTGACATCATAGTATCATGATGTTTTGTTGTCGTGGCCCTTCATAACGCATTCTCTGTACACATTCCTGACTGCATTTCTGTATTCAGCTATATTTTTTGCGGTCCTTATCTTATGAATCAGCGGTTCTGATTCAGCTCCATCCTTTGTTACCAAAAGATTCCCTACATAAAACCATATCTCCTTCATTTTATGCATTATGGATTCGTCTGCAGGAATCTCTATCTTATAATTTTTCTCAAGATCCGTCATAAATCCCTTTAATTCGTCCAGAGACATCTCTTTACCGCCAATTATCTCCCGTGCAAGAGCAGGATTTGCAACAAGACCTCTTCCCATCATAATCTCATATAGATCAGGGTAATTATTTATGATATTGTCATAGTCCTGTGGCACGAAAATATTCCCATTGTAGCCCACGGGATTAGTACTGTTATCGTATGCCCATTTAAACATCTCCATATCCGGAGTTCCTTTATACATCTGTGTCCGTACCCTTGGGTGAATAATAACCGCTGCAAAAGGGAACTTATTAAGGACCGGAAGTATGTTTTCAAACTCGTGAGGATCTGTTAATCCAAGGCGTGTTTTAGCCGTAAATTTGATTTCGTTTGTTATTTTATCTTCAAAAACTCTGCTAAATATCTCATAGAGCCTGTCCGGATCCGACAGCATGCCCGATCCCTTATTTTTACTAACTACCGTTCCGACAGGACATCCCATATTTAAATTTATTTCGTCATATCCACGCTCATGAAGGTAATTTAAGGCCCATATGATTTCATCGGAATCATTGGCCATAATCTGCGGGATTATTCGTAACCCGTTATCTGCATTGTTTTCCGGAAGTATTTCACGCATATCGCGCTTTTTAATGGAATGATGCTTATAAACTGATAAAAAGGGCGTGTAATAATAATCCAGCCCCTCGCCAAAGTATTTATGATGGGTATTCCTATAACAATAAATTGTTATGCCTTCCATCGGTGCAAAAGTGTTTCTCATAGTTCTAATATCTCCACAAATTCTTGGACATAAGGATTTCATCGTGATAGGTTCCATCCATCATCTTAAATGCCTGCGGAACCTGTCCACACTCTATGAATCCCTTTTTCTTATATAATCGCAGTGCCCGTGCATTATCGGCAAATACGCTAAGCTCCAGACGCTCATATCCACAGATTCCGGCGAGCTCTATGGCCTGATCAAGCAAATGAGCCCCTAAACCAAGATTCCAGTACTCTTTCCTCACTACAAGCTCTGCAGAGGCCCTGTGTCTCATTTTGAAGGTAATTCCTACAGGACTGACTGATGTTATTCCTATTATCCTGTTCTTATCAAAAATGGCTATCATGCCCAAATGCTCTGCTCTATTATAATTCCCGAGGATTTCTGCCTCTTTTTCTACTGAATTCTCTATTTCATAGGGATATCTGGTCAGATAAATCGTCTCACCGGCCACATCACGCCTGAAGGCCAGGACTTTCTCAGCATCGTCCCTTGTAGGTGTTCTAAGCTGGAATTCTTCTCCCCTTTTTGTTGTTACTTTTCTCTCTTCTATCTTCATTTTGATCCCCAAAAACTACTAAATATAAATACATATCATTTGCTATATTTAAGTAAATTAATGACTCACTCAGTCATTAATTTGAATATTTTTCATACATCTATTATGCAATAAAAAATCCACAAAGTCGATAACTTCGTGGATTTTCTTGAAATTAAATATTACCATAATTATTCCTAAACGCTTTATGCGAGATATGCACAAACATAATCATCTGCTTCATGTCTCTCAGCTGTAAGATCAATTTTTGATAAAATATCAGCCATTTTTTCTGCAAATAATGCGTGTCCCTCAGCAGACATATGTACCCCATCAAATGACATCTCAAGATCCCATTCACTGGCATCAGCAAAGAAAATGCCTACTTCCTGGGCGATAATATCAAGCTCTGCGGAAAATCTCTTCCTCTGAGCCTCGGCTTCTTCAAGATTTTCATCCATATGAGGAAGTATTCTTGGCGGAGAAATGAGAAGAAAACCGGTCTTATTATCTATAAATTCCTGACGCTCCAGCTGACGCTCAACAAAATCTCTCATTTTAGAAGCAACTGTCTCTGCATCAGGAACTGACATATTTATAAGATCATTTGTACCCAGCATTACCGCAAATAGATCAAGGGGACTATTCTCAAGTACAGTCTTATCAAGTGAAAGAAGCGAGTATGCATTATCAGGAATTACTCTTCCGTTCATTCCGTCAGCAAAAACACGCCATTCACCGTACATTTTTTTTGCCAGAATATCGGTCCATCTCTCAGATTCCGGAAGCCGACCACCCATCATTCCTCTGGGATCAAATCCGTAAACATTGGAATCACCGTAAAAAAGAACCTTTTTCATTTGCGTCACCCAGCCCTTTCAACATTTTTCTACGTTTACAAAAACAATATACCACACAGATTATGAATAATCTGTGTTTTTATAGATTTTTTATGAAATTCAGCCTTTTTTTTCTGAATTTGTCGCAATTAACACACATATTGATGCAATATTGAACTAACAATGTCGATATTTTGTACTCATATAGTTATCATATCTACATATAGGTATTGCATTTTAAATGACTTTGTGATATCTTTGTGTCTGTATTTTTTTATACAAAATAATTTATAGGGGGATGCGTAGAAGATACGCGAATAAGATCATGACAAAAGATGTAACTATTAGTCTTGAAAACGAGAAACAGATTATGAAGTTTGTGCAGATGAACTCTAAGTCATCTTGCCAGGTTGATGTAAGAAGCGGCCACAGCTATATCGACGGTAAGTCAATTATTGGTCTTCTCTCACTCAATCTTTTCAAACCTTTATATGTATCTGTAATTGGAGATTCTAATAAAATCTCAGATCTTATCAGTGGCTATCAGGAATGTCATTTAGTGACTGGCTGAAATGTATGAAAAAAGAGCTCATCTGAGCTCTTTTATTTTTGCTAAAAAAGCACAAATTCCGAGGATTTATCGGAATTTGTGCTTTTCTTAATGAATTAATACTGATAATTAGAAGTTATCCAGTAATTCAGATTCCATATCATCATATGAAAAGGACCCCTGAACATACTCTCCAACTATGGGTTTAGCTGAATAACCGGCTGTAGTATAGTTATTTCTTATCGCTGATATCATCCAACCAACAAAATTCTCAACCTGATTGCTCTGTCTGCTGTATAAATCATAAGCCTGTTTTATCTTATCTATATTATAATCAGCAGCCTTCAATATTGATCTTATCTCAGAGGGTTTAACTCTCTCATCGATAATATCCTGAACCTGATCCATATACTCAAGCTCTTCAGCAGGATTTACCTTTCTATCCTTGAGATTTAAATCATTATAGGTGTTATTTTTATTCTTTATCTTAGGGTTAACATCTATCTTAAACCTGATGCTTACTACCTTCCCACCTCTTCCGGCTTTAACCGGTTCATAATCAAACCAGATGCTTGTGGTCTCATTTAATTCTTTCTGAGCTTTATCCAATGCGAACTTCTTAAAGTTACCAAAGGTCTTAAGTTTACCGGCTCCATCTGACTTATCGGCCTGTCTCTCAATAGCATCATAATCAGGATTACCCTTCTTAAGTGCACTTATAATAGCAGGATCTGCCTGTGAGTCAATGATTCCCAGGCGGAGCTTTAAGTCTGTAAGGTGATATTGTATGTAATATGGGCCTTCCTTCTTGGTTATAGCCCTCTGTTTATCCATCTCAGCCTTCAAAATCTCATAAAGTCTGAAGGAATAAACACTATTAAGCTGAACTGCTTCCGCAAGGCTCAATACCGTGTAATTGTTCTGCAAATTAGCCAGGTACGGAGTAATCTTACTGTTATACCTTACATTGAGGACTCCATTCTTAAAAGAAGCGTCTGTAATAACATTTATAGCCTCAATTTCCTTGGTATCATCATTAGAATAGATAATTCTCCAATCCAATATGGATGGCTTGGATTTAGCCGGTTCTATGGCTGATTTGATATGCTCATAGAAGGAGCCACCCTTTACACCAAAGATTTTCTTAAGATCTGTTCCATATATATTAGCTTCTAATGTGTTATCGCCCGGATTAAGCTCTGCCTTTGCAATACTAACTGCGAAGAGCTTCTGGACTAGAAGTGTAGATCTACCTTTAGAATTTATAAGTGTATTTGCTTTTTTGTAATGTTGATTAGATAAAAAGCTTTCGATAGCAGTTGTTTCTTCTTCTATCTGTTTTTTGGATTTTCTCCCCAAAACAACCTCCTTTACCCCATAAGGTCTATTTTCATACCTTTTTAGTACTAATTTATTATAGTGCTATTATAGCACACTGTAAACAAAAATCCCTCATTTTATTAAAGTTATACCTAATTACATCTATTATATACCCCTTAACTAATAACTTACGTGATATTGTTTGTTATTAAAACTATTTGGCGATAATTAAGTTGACTGATACGGTCAGCGTCTATATTGACCAAACAAGTATTTTTTTTTTACGTACCTTTTTACTACTAAATTATATATTTATATACCTAATTACTACTAAGAAACACTCAAATTATACCTTAAAACTACTAATAAAGCTTATTTATCTACCCATTTGCTACTAAGTACGCCATTATTAATCTTTTTCCGGTCAATAAGAATTCGTATTTTTTCCCTAATATCGTCTTTTCTAATGTATTTTACGTATTATTATCCCTAAAAACTACTATGTTATTCAAAAACATCCCCAATAACTACTTAAAAAGCTATATATATCCCCTTTAACTACTAATAAAGGATGGATAATACCCTTTTTTCTACCTGAAATATACCATCTACTGCTTAATGGCTCTGGATCTGGTACTATCCGTATTATATCTACCCAAAAACTACGATAAAAAACCCTATTTCTTATTTACCATCCCAAAAACTACTAATAAAATTGCTCGATTTTCCCTAATAACTACTAACTTATACTTTATATCTAAAAAAATATCGCAAAATACGCCCCTTATATCTATCATCTTTATCCATATTTCTAACAAACATTGACCCTTTTTCTATCATTCTTCTCCCATTAAACTATATAAAAAACTCCCAGGAAGCGCTTATTTACTGCTTCTCTGAGAGTTCTAATTAATAAGAAATTTGTTGTTAATTAATATATTGTTACAACAAGGTGTTGTTACATATTTAACTGTTCCATGAAAGACTTATATTTAAGATATAAATCTTTATTTTTCTCATAATCCTGTTCAATAAGATTACTGATATATTGCTGATAAGATATCTTACCTGACTGAGTCATAAAATCAACGTAGGATCTAAGTTCACCTAAACGGATATGTAATACTCCACTACTCTTTTCTTCTGGAACAAGAGGAATAGATTTCTTTGATGAAACCTTTGAAAATGTCTGAGGTTCATCAATAACAGGCGTTACATTAGACTGAACTGTAGGATTAACTACAGGAGTTTCAAAATAAGTAGGAGCTACAGGCTGAACAGGTGTCTGAACATATACAGGAACAGGCTGCTGTACTGGCATAGGCTGAGGCTGAACTGGTGCAACAGGCTCAGGAATCTGCTGAACAACGGGCTGTTGAACTGGCTGTACTACAGGCTGAAGAATAGGCTGTTGAACAGGCTGCTGAGGAAGCTCTACTGTTGCTTGAACCTGTACCGGAGGAACCGGTTCAGGAACTACTTCAACGGGTTCATTCATAACAGGCGTAACCTCTTTAACCTTCTCAGGCTCTAGTGTTGCAGCTTTCTTCTCTTCTTTTTTTGCTGTCACTGTTTCGGATTTTTTACTAGGTGTGTCCTGCGCAGGCTGCTCATTAACCATTTTCTGGAAATTTTTTGCCATTGCGGTTTTCAGATCCTTCTTCATTTGGACTCTCCTTTCAAAAATTCCTTTACAAATGCTTCATAATCCTTAGTTGCACGTGCATTTGGAGCATAATCAAATAATGACTGGTTTAAGGTCTGCGACTCTTCTACAGCTACATTCTGATGTATTTTTGTGTCATAAACCTTAATTTCATACTCTTTTGCGAGCATTTCAATACCTTCAAGCCAGATGTTAGCATTATTGGTATTTCTGCAATTTGTGACCAGAATACCTGCTACATCAAGATCAGGGTTATTTAAACGCTCTGACATAACTGAAATCCATGAAAACAGCATATTTGCACCGTTTGTAGCAAAAGCTTCAGGTGTCATAGGAACAACTATCTTATCTGTGATTGCAAGTACATTCTGTGTAATTAAAGCTAATGTAGGGCTGCAATCAATTATGCAAAAATCGTAGCTTTTTTTCAGTTTTTTAAGTGCTCTTTTCAGCATAAATTCTCTGGATGTAACGCCAGAATAATCAAGATCTGCTGATGTAAACTCAATTCCACCGATAATAAGGTCAATATGGTCACTAATAGGTATTAGTGCTTCATTTATATCAGCTCCAGGCTCACCTTTTTCTGTCTTAAATACATCTGATAAGGTTGCTGCCGGTATATTGTATAAATCGATTCCTGCGGCCTGGCTAAGGTTTTCCTGTGGATCTGAGTCAATCATAAGCACAGAATACTTCTTCTTTGCTAAACCGGACGCTAATGCATAAGTTGATGTTGTTTTTGCAACGCCACCCTTTTGGTTGCAAAATGCGATTGTCTTCATTTTTTCCTCCCATTTTTTCCGTGTTATTTCTTATTTATATTATCATTGATGTTTCGATGTGTAAAGATTTTTATACATTGATATAAGAGTTTCATGATATATGAATATATATGTATAGTGATAATACTATATTAATGTAATCTAATATCAATATATTATTGTATAGATATAATAATATAATCTGATACATATATATTAGAATAACATAATATAAATGTATCTAAATAATAAAATATAAAGTAATAATGATATATAGATAATAAAATACAAAGATGTAATGTAAACAAAATATAAATAGTAAACGATATATATACATCAACAATGTAATGATGCTAATACAACATGATATATTATATCATAACAACATGATGTATTTATGTCGATGCATATATAATTATACATCAATACATCACGATGATACAAATACATCAATATATAAATATATTAATAAATCATGAATATAATATAAAAATATATAAATATAATAATCTCATAAATTATACTGAAGATATGATAGAAATATCTATAAAAATTCCTATCATAAATTACGCCAGTTGGAACAAGGATATTAATATAATTTCAACTATAAACTAGTATATAATGATGTCATGACATCATTATATACTCTATATATTGTGGTTAGAAGAAATAAAAATCTATATATAGGGCGTAAATTTAATAGATGTGAATATATAATTGTATTATGCTGTTATCTGATCTGGCATAAAGAATCAATAATTATGATATATAATGATATGTGGACATAAGTGTATTTAGAGGTGCTGATGTTTGTGTACAAATGTATAATGATGTCATTGTATAAAGCGACATTGAAATGATAAAGTATCATAGTATCACGATATTTTGAAGATGTGATATTTAAATGTATAAGTATAATTATCACATGATGTCATGATGTATATAATAAAGATAAAAATACATAAGAATATCATGATGTCATGATGTATTGATATTGTTATGTATAACATCATAGTATAAATGTAACATGTTGATATAGATAGATGATGTAATTAGAAGTTGATAAATTGATATATTATAATAATGATGATATAATACAAAAATAGAAGAATAATAATATATCGAAATATATAAATATAAAAGGAATATGATATAAATATATATAATTATAACTAGGTAATGATAAAATAGAATAAATATATTTATATAAAATGAGAGTAAAATATATAAATATATTTATATATAATTAGCAAAATATATTTATATATTTATGTATAGTGAGCAAAATATATTGATAAAAGTTGAAAAAGATGATAATATATATGTGTACTTTTACATATTGATACTCATGATTGAGTAAGGGTTGAAAGAGGACTGGATCCAGGATAAAATCCGAGAAAAAATCCTGAAAAAAATCCGTGATTTTTGCCTGAATTTGCATAGAAAAGCAAAACTAAAATTATTTCATTTAAATATACATTTCAATATATAATGCTCATATATAGAATATTCATAATAGTCTGTATATATATGGGATATATTTAAATAAACAGATATTTAACGAAATACACATACAATTAATATATTTCGGATGTTATGAATGCGATATTCAGCATAAATATCATAATCTAACAAGATATAAATATATAAAATCATAAAATAAAAAAATATAGACTATTGTAGTCAATAAAAATAAATAGCATATGTTATCTATTCAAGAAATCCATAGATTTAAATAAATATAGAACAACATGCATTATGTTTAAATATAACAACTTAATGTTAAGTATATAATTGACTAAAAAGGTCAATTTTCAATTGTTTATATTATATGTACAATATGAGGAGAATACACAATTTTGCATGAATTGAGTTATATTATAGATATTGTTAATACAGTAGTGCAGGAAATGGAAACACAAAAAATAGATCGTGTAAACAAGATAATAGTGGATGTTGGCGAAATGAGCGGAGTAGTACCATATTATCTGCACAAATACTATCCAGAAGTGGTGAAAGATACAAAGTTAAAGGATACCTTACTGGAAACGAATGAAGTTGAAGTAGAAATTGAATGTGAAGCCTGTAAAACAATTTATCACCCGGATAAAAATAATAAATACAGATGTCCAAAATGTAATGAAAGGAAAGGGAAGCTTTTAAAAGGAAAAGGAATCCAGATCAGAAGCATAGAAATCGAAGAATAATCTGAAAAATAATTACAAAAAAACCGATAAATTATATACAAAAAGTACAATCCTAGTTGTCGATACAACAATATGAATATGTATAATGATGTGATGATGTCATTATACATAGGAAATTTAGAAATAATTTCGAAACGGAACGAAATTTTATCATTTTTTAATTGTTTGAGCGACGATTTAGGGTTTTTTTTGATAAATTTATGATAAAATAGAAATTGAATTTGAGAGATACACCGGAGCGCAAATATAAGTCCGGAATTAAAAATATGGAGGTTCATAATGGCTAAGAGAGTACTTATTACAGATGATGCCGCTTTTATGCGCATGATGTTGAAAGACATTCTGACAAAGGGTGGTTATGAGATTGCCGGTGAGGCCGAAAATGGAAAGATCGCAATCGACAAGTATAACGAACTTAAGCCTGATCTTGTAACTCTAGATATTACCATGCCGGAGCTTGATGGTATTGGTGCTCTTAAGGGTATTAAGGCTGCAGATCCTAACGCTTGTTGTATTATGTGCTCTGCCATGGGTCAGCAGGCAATGGTTATTGAATCAATTCAGGCTGGTGCAAAAGACTTTATCGTTAAGCCGTTCCAGGCAGATCGTGTTCTGGAAGCTGTTAAGAAGGCGATTGGATAAATAATAAAATAAATCAACCGATTTGCACTAATATTTTTTAACAGATGCACCGATATATTTATTAGCAACGGAAAGCAACCTGTTTCCATGGAAGGGAAACGACATGGAAACAGGTTTTTTATGCCTTTTTTTAGGCCCGTTGCGGTGATCAAAGGATGGATCGCAAGCTTGATAACCATATAGAAAGCTGCCAGGCTGCCCCCTGGCAGCTTTCACGTGTTATAATACATAAAAACGAAAAAGGAGGACGAAGAAGTGGGGAGCATAAAAGAGCTTTACAATCGCGGTAAAACTGTACTTTCATGCGAGATTTATCCGCCTAAAAAGGAAGATGAGTTTGCAAACATATATGCAAAGCTGGAGCGTTTATCAGAGATAAAACCAGATTTTGTAAGTGTAACCTACGGAGCAGGCGGATCCAATGCAGGAAAAGCCGTAGAAATAGCAGATTATGCTAAAAATAAAGCAGGATTAGAAGTTGTTTCACACATAACAAGTGTCGGATTCAGCAAAGAAAAACTAATCGAAGGGCTGGATAAATTTAAGGAAATAGGAATAGATAACATTCTGGTGCTTAGAGGCGACAGACCAAAGGCTATGACAGACGAACAGTTTAATTCCAGAGATTTCCTTCATGCCAGCGATATGGCGGCCTTTATCAGGGAAAAAGGCATGGATTTCACCCTGCTTGGTGCGTGTTATCCTCATAAGCATCCGGAGGCTGTTACAGAGGAAGAAGATGTTCTTAATACAAAGATAAAGGTTGAGAGTGGTTGTGATGTGCTTATTTCGCAATTATTCTTCGAAAATGAGTACTTTTATCGTCTTAAGGATAAATTATATGGTTTAGGGGAAAAAGTGCCTATTTCGGCCGGAATAATGCCTGTTACGAGTGCAAAACAATTAGGTACAACAGTTACGTTATCCGGAACGACGGTTCCTGAGGAATTATCCTCTATAATATCAAAACACGGAGATAATCCGGAGGAAATGCGTAAATATGGCATAGATTATGCTATAAGACAGGCAATGGATCTAAAAGAAAAAGGAGCTGAGGGTATTCATTTTTATATAATGAATAAGCCTGAATTGGCAAAAGAACTGATAGATGCAGTAAAATAAAACCGTAAAAATATAAAAACAAATAACCCGTCGCTTTCGCGACGGGTTATTTTGATAAGAATATATATAATTATATTTAAATAATCAAAGAGAAGTGAATCTTTCAGTGGTTTCACTGAGCTGTTCGGTAACATCTGTATTCTTATCAATAGCAACTGATATCTTTTTGATACCACCTACAATCTCGGTAGAACTCTCAGCAGACATTGAAATTGCTGAAGAACTTTCCTGGATTGATGTAGTGATCATCTGAATGGATTCAACCATTTCCTGCATGATATCGTTTAGGTGATCAGCCTTCTCGGTGAAGGAATTAAGCATATCGTCCATTAAATCGGCTGTATGCTCGTATTTTTCGCCTGTATCAACGAATTCATCATAATCACCAAGAACTGTACCATTGATGAAATCAAGGGCATCCTGAGCGTTTTTAGCAAGTGCATTAACGGCCTCAGTAACCTCATTACTGATCTCCTGAATTGTACCAGCTGTTTTTCTACTGTTGTCAGCAAGGGCGCTGATCTCAGTAGCAACGACTGCGAAGCCTTTTCCTGCTTCACCTGCTCTTGCAGCCTCGATTGATGCATTAAGAGCAAGAAGATTGGTCTGTGATGCGATATCAAGAATAACATTGGTAAGCTCGTTGATCTGTCCAACCTTTTCGGAATCCTTAACAGATTTGGCAAGTGTATCTGACAATGTAGCCATCTGATTGCCGGCATCGGCCTTTTTGTGGGTTACACGAGCCTTTAAGGTATTTGCTTCTTCCTTGATTGAAAGGGCGGTAGTAGTACCGTTAGAGGCTTCATCAGTAATGGCCTGAGCTGCAGATTTAACATCATCAACTTTTCCGTTAATAGAGGATACTGTGTCAGCCAGTGTCTCCATATTTGCAGAGAGCTCCTGAAGAGCTGCAGAAGTGTTTGTTACGTTGTCATCTGCCAACCGTAGCTGTGATACAACTTCTTCGGATGAGGATGTAAGAATGATAGAACCATTCTTGACATCACGCATAATTCCCTGCAATGTCTCAATGAAATGATTGATACCAGATGTTATGAATAGGAGCTCAGATTTAGTCTTTGTCTTGATTCTTGCAGTAAGATCTCCCTGTCCCTTTTCAATATTGGAAATGATCTCATTAACCTCATCACTGATACTTCTGATCTTCTTAACGATGTTGTTATAGCTTATCAGGAAGTTAATGATGATAAGTACGAGGATAGCTACCATACCAAGGATAACAATTACACGTCCTGATTTGAGAAGCTCATTCATCATATTGGTTGTGTCGCTTGCAGCGTTTGTAATTGCGTTATCCAGAGCCTTTGTTGAATGGAAGATAGCGATCTTCTGGATTTCTGCCTTATCAAAAAGAGTAGTATAGGCGCCGGCCTGATCACCTGAATCACAGCGTGAGATTGCATTATCAATAAGTGCGGAAAGTCTGGAATATTGGTCTGATATTTCCTTAAGCTGAGCCGTAGCTTCTTCATCATTAAAGGATGCAAAATCCTGATTTAACTGATTGATATCAGCCTGTATAGTTGACTTTGCCACTTCAATCTGGGGAAGCAGAGCTTCCTTGGTCTCTACAGCGTCAGCTGCGATATATCCGGTGGTCTGGTCATACAGTGACATTACATCGGATTTTAGGTTCGCTTCATGCTGAGTCAGGCTCATCATGGAGTCAAACATCTGTATACTGGTATTTGTCGTTTTCTGCATCGAGGACATAACCAGCATCATAACGAGTACGAAGGCAATGAGCATAAAAAGGTTAAGTGTCATAATCTGAAAAAGTATGGAATTAACCTTTTTTACGGTAATACCGGCACTGCCTGGATTTTCATAACTTGTGTTATTGGCCAATTTAGTCACCTCCTTAAAGTTTTGAATACCAATCGGAAGCGATTGATTTTAATTCGTTAATAAATCCGGCTTTGTCGATTTCACCGCTTGCGAATTTGTAGAATCCGAAGGAAAGACCCTTTTGTCCTAAGCCTTCAGGCATGCTCTGCCAGTGCCAGTTTGAGGTTTTTCCGGAAGATACATAACTGGAAATAACCTTAGCAAAGGGATCTGTAGCTACATATTTGCAATCAGTAAATGGACTGATAAATCCAGCATCTTCTACAAGGATTTTCTGTGCGGTATCCTCTGAACACCACTGCAGGAATGCCTTTGCAGCTTCGACGTTACCTTCCTTGGGAATTGCCCACCAGGAAGGAGCACTTGTAAGGATTGTATCCTGACCATCCATGAAGCAATAAGGAAGCATACCTACGTCAAAATTGCCGGCTGCAGCATAAGCGTCTGCTTCAGCGCCTGTCATTGTTGCACCGATCCAGGAACCCTGTGTAACAAAAGCATATTTGCCTGATGCAAAGCCTGCTACCTGAGCGTCATAAGCGCTTTCTGTAAGCACAGCAGGATCTGAATACTGATTGAATAGCTCGATCATGTCAGCAAAGGCTGATAGTCTTTCGTCATCGAATTTTCCACCATCATTCAACATATCGATGTATTTGGTATCTGAGCGATCAAGACCAGAATCGAGATACGTTCCAAAGACATGGTTTCCGCTAGACCAGCCTACATCATTGGGCTCTGCGCAGTAGCCAATAACAGCTGTCAGTCCGAGTTCGTCTTTTTTAGCATCAATGGTTTCGAAAGCGCTCTGTAATGCGGAAGGACTTGTTATAGAGGCAGGATCTATGCCACATTTGGCGAGGATATCTCCATTATATGCAAGGCCGATAGCCTCAGTAGTATAAGGGAAGCCTAAGGTGCCATATGTGGGATCGATATACTCAGCATCTGTTCTGGTAGCCCAGTTTTGATCGCTGAGATCTACAAGAAGTCCATCCCAGCTACCAAATCCGGATGCCTCGCAGGCAATAATGTCCGGCATCTGATCTGAAAGATAATAACCTTTTATGGTTGCCTGTACGTCAACACCAGCAGGAACGCTTACTACAGTTACAGGGACACCGGTTTCCTGCGTATATTGCTTGGCGAGAGCCTCAATCTGGCTTGTAACCTCACCCTTAATGTTTAGCAGGGTAATTGAACCAGTGGTACCGGCATCAGTTTCTTCGACACTTTCTGTTGTTGCTTTATTACAACCAAAAGTAAGAAGCATCAGCGCAAGTGCCGTTATTAAAGAAATAAAGCGCCTTTTTTGCATACCTTTAAAAACCTTCCTTTCCACAATAGTTTTGATATTTATCCATTTATAATTATATGTGGAAGTACGTAGGAATTTGATTAAATAAGTATAAAATAATGATAAATAATAGACTAAAAAAGAAAAATTGAGCAAAATGCAATGCGGCACATCAATATATCATGACATCATGATGTATAAAAAATATATTGTTAAACCATATTTCAGAGAATATAATTGGAAGGCAGATTGTTTGAGAAAGGATGGGAAAAATCGATGAAATTTTCTGAAATGCCATATAAGCATATAGATATGGATGAAGTAAAAAGCTTCTTTGAAAAGCTGATAGAGGATTCAAAAAATGCAAAAAGTGGAGAGGAGCAGTTTGAGCTTCATAAAAAATTCTATGAATTTAACAATGACCTCTATACTAACATGAGAATTGCCTCATTCCGCCATGATGTGGATACAAAAGAGGAATTCTACGCAAAAGAGCAGGAGTATTTGGATGAGATCAGTCCTGTAATAGAACAGTACAAGAATGATTATCAGAAGGTACTGTACGCTTCTCCTTATAAGTCATATCTTGAGGAGAAAATCGGCAAGGTGGCTTTCAAAAACATGGAGCTTAACTTTGCATCAATTGATGAGAAGATACTGCCTCTTATGCAGGAGGAAAACGCGCTTATCAATAAATATGACAATATCATAGCTTCAGCAAGAATTCCTTTTGACGGAGAGGAGTACAATATCTCACTTCTTCGTAAATTCCTTACAGGTAACGACAGAGATACAAGAAAACGTGCCTGGAAGGCTCTTTCAGACTATTTTATGTCTGTAACCGATGAAATTGACGATATCTATGACAAGCTGGTCAAAAACAGGACACAGCAGGCAAAGGAGCTGGGATTTGACAATTATATCGAGCTTGGCTACAACCGTATGACTAGAAATTCATACAGAAGGCCTGAGGTTGAGAGCTTCAGAAAGCAGGTAAAGGAGTCATTTGTTCCTTTTGTAACAAGGATTCAGGAAAAGCGTCGCCAGGAAATAGGTGTTGATGAACTGAAATATTATGATAACGAGGTTTATTTTAAGAACGGAAATCCCGCACCGATAGGCACTCCTGAGGAAATCATGAAGGCTGGACAGACAATGTATAGAGAGCTGTCTCCCGAAACTGCTGAGTTTATCGATGTTATGATGGAAAATGAGCTTTTTGATGTTCTTGGAAGAAAGAACAAAAAGCAGGGAGGATATATGGATTTCCTGCCAAAGTATAAAGTGCCTTTCATTTTTGCGAATTTCAACGGTACAAGCGGAGATGTCGACGTTGTAACCCATGAGTGCGGACATGCTTTCCAGGGTTATGTAACTAAAGATGATGAAATAATCGAGCATAATGACATAACAATGGAAACAGCCGAGATTCATTCAATGTCCATGGAATTCTTCACATACGGATGGATGGACAAATTCTTCGGTGACAGAGCAGATGATTATTTTAAGATGCATCTTGAGGATTCAGTAACATTTATTCCTTATGGATGTATGGTCGATGAATTCCAGCATATTGTATATGAGAAGCCTGAGATGACACCGGCTGAAAGAAAGCAGGTATGGAAGGAACTTGAGAAGACCTACAGACCCTGGCTTGATTTTGATGGAGATCCGTTCTTTGACGAGGGTGGTTTCTGGCAGAAGCAGGGACACATTTTCTGGAGTCCTTTCTATTACATTGATTATGTTCTTGCCAGCGTTATTGCAATGCAGTTCAAGGTATGGATGGATAAGGACTACAAAGATGCATGGAAACATTATTTACAGCTTTGCAAAATATCTGCAAGCGAGTTCTATGAGGACATGCTGGCAGAGGTTGGCCTTAAGAGTCCCTTCAAAGATGGCACTATTGAAAGCCTTGCAAAGGACATGGCCGAAAAAGTTAATATTTGACCGAAATAAGGGCAATAATAATGGGATGCACTTTTATATGTGCATCCCTGTTTTCTTGCGAAATACGCGAAAATATTGATGATTATTTTTTCATAAGTGATTCAAGCTTTTCTTTGTTGATCTGACCGTTGGCAACTGTATTAGCCATCCAGATCTTAAGGGATTCTACAGTCTGGTCTATCATAGCAAGCTGTTTCTGAATATTAACAAAATCAGGAAGCTCATCATCAGAGATAACTCCATCAGCAGTGATGTCGATCAGTCTGTTGCGCTGCTCGTCAAGAGAGTTAAGTGAAGACAGCATGGCAAGTACGATTTCAGATAAAGTAGATTCCTTTGCAACAGGTACGGAATCCTGACCGATTCTGCATTCATGTGTGCAATAAAAATTGCATAATTCAGGCTTTTTGTATGCCTCTGCCATAGCAACTACGTCCTCAGGCTGAATAGCTGTCTTTTCGGATTCGATTTTCTCAAGACGGCTTTCGCTTATGAATCCTATACGTTCACTGGCCTGAGCTCTTGTTAATCCTGCTTCCTCTCGGCTTTCAAAATAAATATTCTTGTTCTCTTTGATGGATTTCTTCCCCATTTGTGTTCCTCCGTTACTTTAAAGCATACCATAAGACTATGATGCGAATAATTCTAATACAATATCATGTGATATGCCTACTGTTTATTGGAATTTTTTTATGCAGTAACGGAATTTTTTGCTAAATTCAGCCATTCCTTGATATCGGAAACGCCGGGATGTGCTTCGAAACTGTCATTATTGGCAACTACCAATGTAGGAGCCTGCATTATTCCGAATTTTTCAGCCAGATCTGCATTTTCATTAGCATCTATCAGTTCATAGCTTATTCCTGCTTTATCCAAAAGTGCTCCTGCGATCTGACAATTAGGACAGGTTGCTGTCTTGAATAAAAGAATAGACTTTTCTGAGTGATCGGTTGCTTTTATTAAATTATTTTCAAGCTCGGCTGTGGTTTTAACAACTGTTTCCATGGTAGGAGACTGAACCGGCTCGCCTGTAGGGTTACCAATGCCGCGCTTGTGGTTTAAGGTTGAATGAGCGATGTCATAAACCTTTCTATCCTTGTATTCCTGAGCTTTTCCGTCGTTCCAGTTAGCTACCGGACGATAATAGCCTGTTATACGGCTATAAACCTCGGTTTTCTTGCCGCAGTGAGGACAAACAGCCTGCTCACCTGCAAGATATCCATGTTCCTTACAAACTGAATAGGTAGGAGACATGGTGTAATAAGGAAGCTTGTAGTTCTGCGCGATCTTGCGAACAAGATTAGCTGCAGCCTTCCAATCAGGAAGCTTCTCTCCAAGGAATGCATGGAATACAGTTCCGGATGTATATAATGTCTGAAGCTCATCCTGGATATCAAGAGCTGAGAAAATGTCCTCAGTATAACCAACAGGAAGGTGTGAAGAGTTAGTATAATAGGGCGTTCCATCCATATTGGCTGTTATTATATCGGGATAAAGCTCTTTGTCATGCTTAGCAAAACGATATGTTGTTGATTCAGCAGGTGTAGCCTCAAGGTTATAGAGATCACCGTACTGCTCCTGATAATCAGAGAGACGGTCTCTCATGTGTGTAAGCACTTCCTTGGTAAACTCCTGAACCTTTATATCTGTCATATCAGCACGGAGCCAGTTTGCGTTAAGACCAACCTCGTTCATGCCGATAAGACCGATTGTTGAAAAGTGGTTGCTAAAGGATCCGAGGTATCTCTTTGTATAAGGATACAGACCCTGATCAAGGAGCTTGCTGATAACCTGTCTCTTGGTATTAAGGCTTCGTGCAGCTATATCCATAAGGTGATCAAGACGGTTGTAGAAATCCTGCTGATCCTTCGCCTGGTATGCAATTCTGGGCATATTAATAGTTACTACGCCGATAGAACCTGTTGACTCACCTGAACCGAAGAATCCACCGGATTTTTTGCGGAGTTCTCTAAGATCAAGACGAAGTCTGCAGCACATGGAGCGAACATCGCTGGGTTCCATGTCAGAATTGATATAGTTTGAGAAGTAAGGAGTGCCGTACTTTGCGGTCATCTCAAAGAGAAGCTTGTTGTTCTCTGTCTCGCTCCAATCAAAATCACTAGTTATTGAATATGTGGGTATAGGATACTGGAAACCTCTGCCGTTAGCATCACCTTCGATCATAATCTCGATGAAGGCCTTGTTTACCATATCCATCTCATGCTGACAATCACCGTATGTGAAATCAACCTCTTTGCCGCCTACGATGGCATTGAGATTCTTAAGGTCATTGGGAACTGTCCAATCAAGAGTAATATTAGAGAAGGGAGCCTGAGTTCCCCATCTGCTGGGCGTGTTAACGCCGTATACAAAGGACTGTATGCACTGCTTCACTTCATCCTGTGACAGATTGTCTATCTTAACAAAAGGAGCAAGATAGGTATCAAAGGAAGAAAAGGCCTGTGCGCCTGCCCACTCATTCTGCATGATGCCAAGGAAATTGACCATCTGATTGCAAAGAGTAGAGAGGTGATTAGCCGGAGCAGATGTTATTTTACCCGGAATACCGCCGAGACCTTCCTGGATCAGCTGCTTAAGACTCCATCCTGCACAATAGCCTGAAAGCATGGCAAGATCGTGGATATGCAGAGCTGCGCTTCTGTGAGCCTTGGCGATCTCATCATCATAAACCTCTGAAAGCCAGTAATTGGCAGTTATAGCGCCGGAATTGGAGAGAATAAGACCACCGATAGAATATGTAACGGTAGAGTTCTCCTTTACACGCCAGTCGTTTATTTTCAGGTAATCATTGACAAGATCCTTATAGTTAAGAAGTGCAGAATTAACGTTACGAACCTTCTCTCGCTGTTTTCTATACAAGATATAGGTTTTTGCAACATCAGAGTAGCCAGACTCTGAAAGCACCTTCTCCACGCTATCCTGAATCTGCTCGACTGTTATTTTGTCGTCAGAGATCTTACTCTCAAAGTCAGATGCAACACGCAGAGCAACTAAATCTATCACACTTGTGTGATAGGGCTTCTCTAATGCCACAAAAGCTTTGATTATAGCTGAAGAAATTTTGGAAATGTCGAACTTGGCGATACTGCCATCACGTTTTACAACTTCATACATAAGAATACCCCCATAAAACTTATACACCCATATCTATAAGTTATCACAGAACATATTGGTGGTCAATATATAGATAGGGGTATCATATAAAATACTAGATATAGTATTTTGCTCCTATATATCGGGAATTGAAAATTGCCTATTTAATAGATACTTGTTTTGATATATTATTAAAATGTTGTAAAAATATGCTAATGAGGGAATATTATTGAAACAGTTTAATTTTGAATTAACAGCAGTAACAGATGTGCAAAAGGCTCTGACAGATATTTATGCTTATACTCAGAGACAGCCATACAGCGCAATTCTTTTCCATCTGTATACTATGAAGTTTAATGATGAGGATATCAAAGCCGTTCAGAGCGAGATCCTGGAGATGTATCCCAAGGCAGCAATAGCAGGAACCAGCTCAAATGGTGATATTTGCGATGGTCATCTGGCAGAAGACGGCCTTGTAATGGCAGTTTCCGTTTTTGATACTTCCGATGTAAAGGCGTATCTGTTTGAGTGCAAGCCGGGGGAAGAGAGCGAGATTGGAGCCCGGATAAGGCGCACAATTGATACTACGGATAAGGTCTGTGCTGCGGAGATATTGCTTACTTTAAAATCCATTAATTCTACTGCTATATTGGATGAAGTTGAAAAGCTCGAGAAAAAAATCAAAATCTTTGGAGCCGGAAGTGCAGGCTGTGAAATAGAAAATACAGAAACAAAAGTTATTGATAGAGATAAAATATGTAGCTCCGGAGTAGTACTTATTACTTATGCGGGAGACGATCTGCATGTAGATGTACATCACGCTACCGGCTGGAAGCCTCTTGGTAAAGACCTTGAGGTTACAAAAATTGTAGGAAAGAAGCTGTATGAGCTTGATGGTGTTCCTGCAGGCAAAATTTACAGTAAATATCTTGATATTCAGGCAGATGAGAATTTCTTTGCAAACATGCTTGAATTCCCGCTGTTGTCAAAGCAGCACGGTTATGATGTTTTGAGACTGCCGTTTTCCTGTGATACAAAGGATGATTCCATCAATCTTGCGGCAAATATCAGACAGGGTACAACCGTGAACCTCTCATACGGTGATCCTGATGTGATAAAGTCAGACGTGGAGGATCTGGTCTGGAATGTCAGAAGCTTCGCGCCTCAGGCGGTGTTTCTTTATTCCTGCGGAGTCAGAAGACTGTATTGGAAATATCTTATAAATAAAGAAACTGGGCCTTTTAGCTTTATCGCGCCGGTGAGCGGTTTCTACTCAAGCGGTGAGATCATGAATATGGGCGACTATATAATAGAGCATCATGTGACTCTTATTGCCATTGGTATGAGAGAGGGCGGACAGGCGCTTTCTCAGCCCACCGGAATAGGAGATAAGGCGATAGAGGTTCCCGAGGAGCAGAAGATTCATGGACAGATATCCATGGTCAGAAGACTTGCGAACTTCATAAACGTTACGGCTGCTGAACTAAGAGAAGCCAACAGCGATCGTTAATGCTGTTAATTTAGATAGGAGAAGTACAAAGTTATGAATAATAAGAAAAGTTTTGTTGTTTCAGGCATTTTTGCCATACTTACAGTGTTGTTGATCATCCTGGTCAAAACCTATGATGTTGCACAGATAGGACCCATGGATACATCCATTGGTTTTTCGCATATAAACGGCGGTGTTCACGACTTTTTTGGAGTAAATATCATTTGGTATACAATAACTGAGGTGTTCGGAATACTTGCATTACTTGTTTGTGCAATATTTGCACTGGTAGGTCTTATCCAGCTTGTGCAGAGAAAAAGTGTTTTTAAGGTTGATGCTACAATAATCAAATTGGGCTGCTTATATGCAGTAGTGCTTGGGCTCTATGCTTTGTTCGAGAAGGTAATAATAAATTACAGACCGATGATAATGTATGATTCTTCAGAGCCTGAGGCTTCCTTCCCATCATCACACACAATGCTTATCTGTGTTGTTATGGGTAGCACAATAATGGTGTTAAACCAGTACATAAAAAACAAACGACTTGCATCTATCCTACAAGTCGCTTGTGCAATAATTATGGTTATTACTGTATTGGGAAGACTGATCTGCGGAGTTCACTGGTTCACCGACATTATGGGTGGAATATTCATCAGTATTGCTCTGCTTTCCGCGTTCTCAGGTATTCTTAAAAAATAATAGAAATTTTAATGACTAACCCAGTCGGCAATTATATCTGCTGTCTGGGTTATTTGTTCAAAGTTGGTTATCTGGGGCTTTCCGTCCTTATCCTGGATTCCATAGCTTCCAAAATATGAATGTATTCCGCCCTGGATTACATATTCTTCAGAATTCTCAGGCCAGAGCTTTTTGCTGGCTTCATACTGTTTCATGTCCAAAACCCCGTCATTTGATCCGTAAATCGAAAGAAGACGAATATCTGCGTCGGAAAAATCTACAGACGGATATGAGGCACAGAGAATGATTCCCTTATATTCAGACGGGATTGTTGAATTTTCGCCGCTTTTTGCTAAAGATAAGGTCTTTTCAAGGTGTACGCTGGCGGCCACGCCGCCAAGGGAATGACCTGCAAGATACCAGTCCAGATGCTCAGCTTCTTTAGTGAACTCAGGATATTTTGATGTCAGCTTGTCCACGGCATTTATGTTAAGAACAGCAAGATTTTCCGGCATTCTGGTCAAAAGACATACATATCCCCTTGCAGCAAGCTCGTACATAAGCCCGTTGTAAGAAGTATATTCAACCTTTCCCCCGGGATAAAAAACGATTACAGCCTTTCGTTCCTGCTTAGCAGGGATAAAAACTGTACAGTTTTTGTCTGAAAAGGACATAACTTCACCCGATAGGAGCTTTTCAATATTATCGATAATACCGATATCTGCTCTGTAGTAACTGCTGGTGTATATTTTAAAGCCCACCACGGAGATTACTACAATAGCAACTATAAGTATTATCAGCCATTTTAAAAACTTCTTAAATTTCTTCAAAATCCGGTGCCTTCTTCATTGTTTTTTGTCAGTATAGCACACTTTTAGATGCTGAGCCTGAATACCACAGGAAGATCATCTGAATCTGAGCTGTTACATTTAATGCGGAGTGCATCACCATCGTGAGTAAATTCTAAGGGTGAATTATCCCCAAGACGCACTATTTCTGCGATGGGGCTATTAAATAACCCCTGTTTTTTTGCGAAGGATTTAACAGCATAATTACCGTCCTTGGAGGGACGCATTGCTATTACGTATATATGGCCGTTTCCTGCAAGAAAACGGAAATCCTCAGATGAAAATGCCTTTACATTACCATCCTGGAAGGCTCCTTCAACGATGGATACATTACCCTCACCGTAGGTGCGATAGGGTGCTGCGTCAAAAACAGCCTCATGATTGGTCTTAAGCCAGGATCCGATCTCCTTAAGGATAGCGGTTTCTTCATCAGAGAAGGTACCATCTGCCTTGGGACCTATGTTCAAAAGCATTGTACCATTCTTGGATATGATATCTATAAGATCACAGAGGATATCTTTTGCTTCCTTGTACTTATTTTGCTCGGTGTAGCACCAGGAATTAAAGCACATAGCGGTATCACTCTGCCAGCGGTAAGGCTTCTGAGCCGCAAGCTGACCACGTTCAATGTCCGGTACAGCAATGCCAAAAGGTATTGCATCGTGCTTGTAATTGACTACAACCTCCTTGCCCCAGGATGCAGCACGGTTGTAGAAATATGCAAGAAGTTTTCTCAAATAGGGCTTAAGCTCCACGCGCTGGATCCACCAGTCAAAGTAAAGAATATTAGGCTGATATTTATCTATGATCTCACAGGTTCTTACGAGCCAATCCTGCATGAATTCCTCTGTGGGAACACATTCACCATCAATTGCATCAAAGTCCCTGGGACCCTTTATGGAAGGCCAATAGAGGTCTCCTCTGTGGAATTCACCTGTTATATCGCTCTCAAATTCCCTTCCGCCGCTCTGGAAGAAGAAATGCTCAATTCTGTGGGAAGATGTACCGAAAATAAGACCTTCATCCTCGCAGCTTTTCTTCAGGCTGCCGAGTATATCCCTGTGAGGACCCATATCCTTGGCATTAAATGAGGATAAATCGGAATCATACATCTGAAAACCGTCGTGATGCTCTGCGACCGGCACAACATATTGTGCACCTGCATCCTTGAAGCTGTGCACCCACTTGTCCGGGTCAAAATTCTCGGCTTTAAACATAGGAATGAAATCCTTATAGCCAAAATCTGTGTGCTTTCCATAGGTTTCGATGTGGTGCTTGTAGGCTACAGAGTCCTTTTCATACATGTTGCGTGAATACCACTCGTTATCATAAGCGGGAACCGCAAATACACCGTAGTGAATGAAGATTCCAAAGCGCATACCGTTGTACCACTTCGGAACATTGTAGGCTGACAGGGACTCCCATGTGTCAGCGTAAGGACCATTGCTAATAACTTTATCAATAGCTGCAAGTTTTTCTGTCATGTCATAGTTTTTCATACCGATTCTCCCCAAAAAGTCAATTTTACTGTGCGTTATTTATATTCATAAGAGTCTGGAAGATGTCTATATCATTCTGAGTGATTTTTATATTGCACTGCTTCTCAACACCATCTGTAGTTGTGACCTTCATATCGATGATAGTGCCTATATCCATAGCGCTATCCTTAACTGCGCCTAAAAAGGGAAGAACACGGGGGTGTTCCTGCTTAAAGGTGCCTAATTTCTGCTGAAGTGCCATAATGGCCATAGGATTAATGTTCATAGTATATTTATCTCCTTTAAAAATGCTATCGCTTTATTTTACCCTATATTCCTTCATTTACAAGGGTAATAACTATACTTGTACAGTAAAAATCCGGCGAATTTTGTACATTAACAACTATTATACAATCTGATTTTATGTGGTATACTATGTCTCTGAAACATAAATACGTGGAATACCTGAGAAATATCAGGGATAGGAGAGTATACACAATGATTTACAAGACAAAGGGCACCTGCTCAACACAGATAGATATTGAGGTTGAGGATGGAATTATAAAGAGCGTGGCGTTTACAAATGGCTGTAACGGTAATCTTCAGGGAGTTTCAAGACTTGTTGAAGGAATGAAGGCTGAGGACGCTATCAGTAAGCTTAGAGGAATAAAATGCGGCTTTAAGAACACATCATGTCCCGATCAGTTATCGTATGCGATCGAGCAGGCTATGCAGAACGCTTGATATTTTATAAACGCTGATAAAAAGTGAGGTCCGATACTGTTAACAGTATCGGACCTTTTTTAATGGCTATAATGAAGCTTGAATTAAGCTGCATCTTCTTTGGTTGCTTTTTTCTTGTTTTCCTTGTACTGATTAACAAGAACCTTAGCTGCAATAGCTGATAAAACAAGTGATAATACTACAAGCAGAATAGCAATACCAGCCTGGATAAGTGCCCATACATCGGCAGCACCTGATGTGTAAGCGTTAAGCTTAGCTGTGATTGTCTGGAACAGTGAGCAGATGGTTACTACAAGCATGAATACCATGGGAATATAGAACATCTTGTTGTTCTTACCAACTGCGCCAAGCCATGTGCAAACAGCGATGAGACCTACAGCAGCGAGGAGCTGGTTTGCAGCACCGAAGAGAGGCCAGATCTTGGTGTAACCTGTCATACCAAGGCTTACACCGAGAACAACTGTGATTGCTGTTGCTACGTAAGGATTAGCGAGAACCTTCTTGTAACCTGTTGCATCCTTTGCTGTCTGACCCTGCTCAAGGAAAAACTCCTGGAACATGTATCTTGCAAGACGTGTAGCTGTATCAAGTGATGTAAGGCAGAATACTGAAACAGCAAGGATAAGCATTTGATACATTGTGTTCTGTACAGAGGGAGCGAAGCTTCCGATCATAGCTGAAAGGCCGCCTGCAAATACCTGTGTAGGACTTGCATAAGTTCCGTCTGAAGCTGCTGACCATACAAAACCGATTGCACAAAGTGAGATAACAGCAACAATACACTCGATAAGCATTGAACCGTAAGCAACAGGACGGGCATTTTTCTCGTTATCAAGCTGCTTAGCTGTTGTTCCTGATGAAACAAGTGAGTGGAAGCCTGAAATAGCACCACAAGCTATTGTGACAAACAATGCAGGGAAGGCTGTGCCTGTTGTAAATACGCCTGTTCCCTTAAGTGAAGCATCTCCCATTGCTGGTACAGCGAACTGTCCATTACCTGTTACAACTGCACCGATTACTGCAATAACACCTGCAGCGATCATGAAATAAAGCAGGAATGAGCTGAGATAATCTCTGGGCTGCAGAAGAATCCATACAGGAGTAACTGAAGCCACAAGGATATATGCACCAAGTACCCACATCCATGTGTTGTAAGAAAGAGCAACGGGATGGAAGTTAAGACCGATTGCTACGATAGCAGCAATGCCTGCACAACCAAGTACAGATGCCAGTGCAATATTTGCATTCTTTCTATAAACAAAATAACCAAAAATAATAGCAAGCGCTATGAAAAGAAGTGAAATCATAGCTGTAGACTCGTTTGCAGCCAGTGTAGCACCTTCTACAGCAACACCTGCAGCAGTAGTTGTACCAAATGTACTTGCAACAATTGAACTAAAAGCAGCTACTACCAGAAGAAGTGTAAGATAACCGAAGGTAAGGAAAAGCTTCTTAGCTGTTCTTCCCATGGAATCGTCTATGATTTCGCCGATTGACTGTCCCTTGTGACGAAGGGAAGCAAAAAGTGCGCCAAAATCATGCACGCCTCCAAAGAAAATACCTCCAATAAGAACCCAAAGAAGTACCGGTACCCAACCGAATACTGCGGCCTGGATAGGTCCGTTAATAGGGCCAGCACCAGCGATAGATGAAAAATGGTGACCCATAAGGACAGGTGTCTTTGCAGGAACATAGTCCATACCGTCCTCTAATTCGTGAGCGGGAGTCTTTCTGCTGGGATCGATTCCCCACTGCTTTGCAAGCCAGCCGCCATAGAAAACATATCCGACAGCAAGGATTGCAATACTTACAATAAGTAATAATGCTGCATTCATACTTTTCTCCTCCTTTTTTCCCCATAGGGTATATATCAACTGACAAATTCGTAGGAATCGTCAGTCGCAGCCTCTGTCTGAGTTTTTACAATATCAACTGTTTTGATATGTGCGTCCTCCAGAAGGGATTTCATATCCTTTCCGGAACGATTGGTTATTACCTGACCGCTCTCCATGGATACTGCCGCAAGCCTTGCCTCGCAGTGTCCTCTGAAATTAAACAGATATCCCTTATCATAGTTGAATTTTTTTATAGCCTTAGCGGTTTGGGCATCAGTATCTCTGGATGTAAGTACAACAAAGGTGATATAGGAACACATGTGATCTTTTTCAGGATATTTGTTGTTTTTCCTTACAAGCTCAGGCTCTGCGTAATCCTTAATGACATCCATCAGATCTAAGAGCTTTTCCTGTGTAAGCTGGTCCTCTTCTATAAAAAGAACGTGTTCATAAGCTCTTATAGCCCAGAGCTTTGCTTCCTTCTTAAGGACATACTTTTCACTAAGCGAGTAAAACCACGCGTATGCGGGATAGAGTTTATCGCCTAATTTGAAGTTTTCTGTTATATCGAAGTTCGCCTGGTAACGACGAAGAAGCTCTTTCAAATATGAATCAGTAAAACTCATGGACTACTCCTTAAAAATAATCAAATAATACTATGCAAAATCAACTTACCGAACACTTTATCACTTTGACGCGTTATTGCAAGATGACAAATTTAATCATTTTTTTAGAATTGAGATTAATTTTGTAATGTATTTTCATGTTCTGACTCTTTTATTGGAATAAAAGTTCAATATCAGGGATTTTTTGAGAAAAATGTGTTATCTGACCTAAGAATTCACCGAAATATATATCAGAAAGAAGAACATACAGGGAACGCGACAAGCCTCCGGTTTCTGTATGGGCACCTCCCGAGAAAGCCCGAGCTTTCAGAGGATGTATTAAGAATAGTAAGTTAAAAAAGTTTTTTTCCTTTTTTTAGTCCTCCTATAATATGTGATGATAACCTGATCTCGCCAAGGTCAGGTTATTATTATTTTATACAAATTTACTAAGTTATTATAATTATTTGACTAAGTATAATGATAAAATTATGTATATAACTATGCTTTTTTACGATTCTGGGACGAACAGGAGAAAAGCGTGAAAACTATTGAGAAACCCTTAAAACGAAGCATCTTAATATTTACAATTGCATTCATAGCTTTGTTATGCGTGACACTTAGTATTCTGGCATATTCTACATTTTCCAGTTCCCTTTATCGTGCTTATGACAAGAGGACTTCAGACATCATTGAGTATGTAGAAGGCCATATCGATATCGAGGATCTTACCAAGTGTATAGAAACAGGTGTTGAAACAGAAAAATTCAAAGAAATGGGGCTCCTTATGGACTCCATTATGGAAGATTTTGACATCCATTATTTATATATAGTAAAACCTGTTTTGGGCGATGCTGAGCATGGGATGATGAATATTTTTTCAGCAGATACTGCTGAGGGCAGAGCAACAGATCCGGATGGTTATTATCTGAATTATATGATGTATGATGTATACACAGAAGAGGATTTACAGACCTATCAGGCCGCTCTGGAGAGGAATACTATATCTCATTTCAAAAATTTTTCAACCTGGGGATATGATTATACGGCAGCACAGCCACTTATCAATGATGCCGGAGAGCATATTGCACTTTTGTGCGTTGATATCAATGTCGAAGATATTCAGTTCGCAATAACAGCCCATACAGCCATTACAGTCGTACTTATTATGGTTATGGGTATGGTTTTCATTACAGTATTTACCATGTGGATGAGCAGTAATGTCACCGAACCTATAGGGCAGCTTGAAAAAAGTGTTGGTGTGTTTGCAAAGGTTAGTCATTCAAAGGAAGAAAAGGATCCGAACCTGTTAAATTACAAGGCGCCGGATATTCACACCAAAAACGAAGTGGAATCCTTATCGAAAGCCATAACGCAGATGGCGATGGATATGCGCATGTATGTAAATAACATCCTTGAAGCCGAAGGCATGGTCGAGGATATGAAGAGCAAGGTCAATCGTATGGATATGATTGCATATCAGGATGCTCTCACAAACGTTAAGAACAAGGCCTGGTATGACAAGACGCAGGAGCGTATTAACGAAAATATCGCAAATAATACTGCCAGCTTTGCCATTTTGATGGCTGATGTAAACAATCTGAAGAAGATAAATGACCATTATGGTCATGAGCATGGAAATGATTTTCTTCTGGGAGCCTGTCGCATTATTTGTAGAGTTTTCAACCATTCTCCCGTATTCCGAATTGGCGGTGATGAATTTGTTGTACTGCTTGAAAATATCGACTATCGCAACAGAGATAAGCTGGTTGCCAAGCTAAAAGAGGAATTCGATAAGAGTGCCCTGGATAAGAGTAAAGAGCCATGGGAGCGATATTCAGCAGCCCTTGGACTTGCGGTATACGATCAGTATATAGACACCTCAATGAATGATGTATTTAAACGTGCCGATGATCTCATGTATAAAAACAAGCTTGAGAGCAAGATGGCAAGAGAAGATTAGAATATAGCTGGTTTTCTTCGGAGAACCAGCTTTTTTTGCATTTTTTTATCAGAATCAACGCTGAATTCTGATAATTTTTTTGCTAAAATAGAGAAATAGAATATCAGGTTTTGCTCTATATGATATGTAACAGATAGATTAGACACATTATAGTAATAGCATAAACAAAACAATTGTTGTTGGCATTGCCAGTCTTATTGCAAAACGCATAAGAACAGAAAGGAGAGACAATGAATATAACACTTGAAGCTATTGAAAAAGTAATGGAACTTACAGGGGTAGAGTATAAGACAGCTAAAGAAGCACTTGAAAAGACTAACGGAGATGTTGATGAGGCAGTAAAGCTTATACAGCCCGCTACAAAGGACATCGGGGATGACATTAAGAACCTCATTGACAAGCTTAAAAAGATTGTTGAAGAGGGAAATGTTGATCGTATCCAGATTAAAAAGGATGATGAGATTGTCCTTAGCGTACCTGTTAATGTAGGTATCATCGGCGGTATCGTTGGACTTGCAGCAGCTCCCTGGGCACTCATCGCCGGATCAGTTGCAGCATTCGGTCTTGGATGCAAGCTCATCGTAGTTAAAAAGGATGGCACTTCTGACGAGGTAAATTAAAACTGAATAATTAAAGATAATCCCCGGTTCAGGTATCTGAATCGGGGATTTTTCATGCTGTATTTATCAATGATCAGCGCCTGTATATCATAAAAACTTCATAAGCTCATCGATGTCTTCTTTAGTGGTCGCCCAGTCCGTGGCAAGCCTTATTACGGTGTGGGTATCGTCATATTTCTCCCAGAAGCCGTATCTTACATGCTCTGATAATTCCTTTAATTTCTCATCATCCATCAAAATGAATTGCTGATTGGTGGGAGAATCGATGAATAACTGATAGCCCTTTTTAACGAGCTCTGCGCGAAGCTCCTCTGCCATATCAATGGCATTGCGGCTGATGTTCATGTAAAGATCATCAGTAAAAAGAGTATCAAACATAAGTCCAAGGAGCCATCCCTTTGCAAGAAGGGCACCATGCTGCTTGATGATGGGAACAGGGTGCTTTGTGGGCACTTTTTTCGGAAATACGACAGCCTCTCCAAACAGTGCGCCAACCTTGGTTCCGCCGATATAAAATGCATCAACGAGCCTTGCTATATCCTGAAGAGTCACATCTGTTCTGCGGCTCATGAGACCATAGCCAAGTCTCGCACCATCAAGGAAAAGCGGTATCTCATATTCCTTACAGATGGCTGAGAGCTCTTCAAGCTCTGACCTGGAATAAAGAGTGCCATACTCTGTCGGATGTGAAATGTACACTGCTCCTGGGAATACCATGTGCTCATGGTTATCATCTGCGTAAAAATCAGAGAGGAGCTTTTTGAGGTCACAGGCTCTGATCTTACCGATCTGATCGGAATAAACCGGTTTTTTTGAAGTACCTTCGCCAGATAACTCTTTGGGCTCTACAAATCCGGGGATAGTAAGCACCTTATGGCCGGAAAACTCGATGGCACCTGCTTCGTGAGCTGCCACATGTCCTGTCTGAGCAGCCACAACGCCCTCATAGGGCTCAAGAAGCATATCGATAATGATCTGATTGGTCTGGGTTCCGCCCACCAGAAAGAACACATCTGCGTCCTTTGCATCGCAGGCTTCTCTTATCTTATCAGCTGCGCTTTTGCAGTATTCGTCGGTGCCGTAGCCATCTAACTGTTCAAAATTGGTTTCCTGGAGGCGCTTCAATATGTTAGGATGAGCGCCTTTTGTGTAATCACTTGAAAAGGATATTTTTTTTCTCATTTTGTTTTCACTTTCTAAAAAAGATATGCAATATAATTGTGTCGGGTTTACAGCCAATACTATGATAATAGCTATGTTTCAGGGGAGTAGCAAGCCTCTTTTTTGAAGGACTTTGCAAGACAAAACAATTTGATGATACAACATCATGATGTAATGATGTCATGATGTATAAGGCGAAATGAATATGATAAAGTCTACCCAAAACAGCCAGAAATGGTATAATAATCCACATTAGCGGCGTTTTTACCGCTACAGATTTTTTCGATAAAGACTAATTTAGCATTAAAAAACAACTTGGGAGGACAGATATGACAGATACAATTACACTTACAATTGGAAAACAGAAAAATATTGCACTTATCGCCCATGATGGTAAGAAAGCAGAGCTTATAAAGTGGTGTAAGGATAATGCGGAGACACTTAAGAATCATTTCCTGTGCGGAACAGGGACAACAGCCCGCATGATTACAGATGCCACAGGACTTCCTGTAAGAGGCTACAACTCCGGCCCGCTTGGAGGCGACCAGCAGATTGGTGCCAAGATAGTAGAGGGAAAGGTTGATTTCGTAATTTTCTTTTCCGATCCGCTTACAGCAGCACCTCATGATCCTGATGTAAAGGCGCTTATGAGAATTGCACAGGTTTATGATATTCCATTCGCCAATAATAAAGCTACAGCTGATTTCCTTCTTCATTCAACTTATATGGACGAGGAATATAACCATGACATCATCAATTTCAAGCAGAATATCGCTAATAGAGCAGAAACCCTGCCATCAGAGATGTAAGGAAAGCTTTAGGCAATTTTGCGAGGATATTATCTGCTTTAAATTTTTACCGTTTATACTTTATATTCGTGCTTTACATCGAATTTTTTCTCGAGCGCATTCATCATGATATTCATGGCGAGATTGGCTTTTCTCTCGATATCGTGGTGGATGTTTTTGGCTTTAAAATAGCTATTTGGGGCATCGCTGCTGGAAATGATGGCTATTTCCTTACAATTTGCATACTGCATGAGGATCATGCCAAGGTGTGAGCCGAAAACCAGGGCTTTTTTGCCTTTTAATTTGGAAAAGCCCTCTCTTTCCAGATCGGAGAAATATAAAGTTTTCTCATCCGGGACTACAGAGGAGATGTAATTTCTGTAGCCTTCATTATTGTACTTATCAGTAACGAGGTAGAAATCATCACCAAGGTGCTCCTTTGCCTGAGATACCAGGATCTCCATGTCAGTATGGATCTGATAGAAAAGGAAATCGTTGATGATCATGTCGAGGCAGAGGATGGGGATGAAGTAATGACCGGACATCTGCTTGAAGATGCTGTTTTCGAGGTCGATCGCGATTATTCCATCAAGTCCCTGTACCGGTTTATTGTATTCAGCCTCAGATTCGATAGGAATAAGCTGGCAGTTAAAGCCTATCCTTATAAATCTCTCTGCCAGAAGATTAATAAGAGTCATAATCTCCATATTTCTGGAGGGAGTATCTGCCTTGAGCTGATACATAACGCCGATGGTGTAGGTACTCTTTCTTACGTCTATATTCCTATATTTTTCAGGAATACTGTAGTTTAACAAATTTGCAACCTGAAGAACCTTCTTCCTGGTTGCGTCACTTATTTTTGTATCCTTTTTATCGTTAAGTACATAGGAGACAGTAGCAACTGAAACGCCTGCCTTTGCGGCTATATCGCGGACAGTTGCTTTTTTTTCGTTAGCCATTTTGCTCCGTCCTTTACATTTTATATTTGGGTTAACAAGTTAACCTAATGATAGCAAAGCATCTCGGTGTTGACAAGAGAAATTTAAAGTGCTATTACTAGTTTAACAGTTAAGTTAACAAGTTTAACAAAACAAAACGCGGAGGATTAAAATTATGGGAAAGAGATCATTTTTCACAAAAATGCTGGCTGGATCAATGACAACAATGCTGGTTATAGGAAGTCTGTCAGGCTGTGGCAGCTCCAAGGCTGCAGGTAAGCCGGCAGAAGAGATCACAGTTACCTTCATGAACCAGGATGAAACCCTTGGTACTGTGACAGGAACGGCTGGTGAAGCTCTTGATAAGGCCACATACGAAGCTTATGAGCAGGCAGATGGCGCAGAGTTTAACGGATGGTTCGAAACACCTTCATTTGTTGAAGCCAGTAAGAAGGATCCTTCAACAGATACTTTTGATAAGGACACAACCCTGTACGGAGATTTCAGAGCTGAAGCAGCGGCAGAGGACACAAGACACTGGTATATAGCAGGAACTTCAACAAAGGGTTCTCTACAGGTTAACAACTGGGCAGCTGATCTTAGCGATGAGGAAAAGGCAGAATTTGAGCTTGTTCCCACAGGCGTAAATGCAAATGAGTTTTCACTTACAATCGACCTGTTTGAAGGCGATCAGTTCCAGGTTATTCATGACTGGTCATGGGATGGACAGAAGGGCTTTGGTAAGTTTACAGATATTGATGAGACTCAGATGAAAAATGCCGGAGGCCTTGGCGGAACAGATGATACAGCTAATGTTGAGGTTGTAGTTGATGGAAATTACACCATTACATTAATAACAAATCCCGATAATCAGGCTCAGGATACACTTTCAATAGTCAGAAACTCTGATCCGGTAGCTACTGAAGAAGTTTCAGAGTAAAGGGGCAGTATAAATGAACCAATTTGCACTGTTGCATATAACGGATTCGGCGTACTGTTTTCCGATATCTGAGCATGAAATTGTAATACGACTAAGAACAGCAAGGGACGACATCAAGAAGGCGTGGATCGTATATGAGAGTAAATATGTGATCGGTGAGAGTCAGAGGAAGGCTCTGATGAAAAGGGAGCTTCGCGGGGAATTATACGATTATTATTCAATAACACTTGATCTTCAGGATACGAGGCTTGCTTACGTATTTTACCTGTATGACGGAGAGGATTACTACTATTTCTCAGAGGACGGAGCTACCGCTGATTATGATTTTACCAAGGGATATTACAACTTTTTCCAGTATCCATACATAAATAATGCAGATGTCTTTGATAAGGAGGAGTGGCTGTCACAGGCCTGTTTTTATCAGATATTCATAGACAGATTCTGCATCGGGGATGAAGAGAAGGACAAGGACTACATAAACCTCAAATGGGGCGATATCCCCAATCCCAGGAGCTTTGCAGGCGGCGATATAAGGGGCATCATAAATAAACTCGATTATATACAAAGGCTCGGGTGTGATGCCCTGTATCTTACGCCGATTTTCAAGTCTCCCTCCAATCACAAGTACGATATTGTGGACTATTTCGAGATAGACAGGGAGTTTGGAACTAAGGAAGACCTGCAAGAGCTGGTAAAGGACCTCCATGGACGAGGAATGAGGATAATTCTCGACGCGGTATTTAACCATGTGAGTGAGAAAAACGATAAGTTCCAGGATGTCGTCAAAAACGGCAGAAAATCGCAGTATTATGACTGGTTTGTGATAAGGGAGGATTATCCCAACAAGGAACCGCTCAACTACGAGGTTTTCGCCGGCTGCAAATATATGCCAAAGTGGAACACCTCCAACCCGGATGTGCAGGATTATCTCATATCCATCGCCACCTATTACATAAATGAGTTTGACATAGACGGCTGGAGGCTTGATGTATCCGATGAGATAAGCCACGATTTCTGGAGGAGGTTCAGGAAAAAGGTGAAGGCTGCCAAGAAGGAAGCGGTGATAATCGGTGAAAACTGGCACGATGCCAGCAATTACCTAAAGGGCGATCAGTACGACAGCATTATGAATTACGCGTTTACCAAGGCGGCTCTTGATTATTTCGCGTATGATAAGTTCGACGCCGAAGGCATGGCGTTTAAACTAAATGATATCCTTGCAAGAAACTCTGATACGGTGAACGATATGATGTTGAACCTCCTGGATAGCCATGATACTGATAGGTTTTTCAGCGAGGTTCATGAGGACAAGGACAGACTGAAGGCCGCACTTACGCTGCTGTATCTGTTCCCGGGAGCGCCATCGATTTTTTATGGTACGGAGTGCTATACTGTTGGTGGCTACGACCCAGATTGCAGAAGATGCATGGATTGGGAGAATACCCCTGAAAAGAGCCTTGGAGAGCTCATCAGGCGGCTCTCGGATATCAGGAAAAAGGGCAGATTTTCATTCAGTGGGACATCAATATATCCATCTGAAGACAAGAAGCTGCTGTGTATGAAAAGACACGGCGAAAATGCTGATATGGCACTATATATAAATCAGACTGACTGTATGGGTCAAGACGGAGAAATCCAGGTGGAACCCGGTAAATACAGACTGTTCGTAGACGGAGGAGAAGTAATATGAAGTATATGAAGAAGGCGCTTAGCCTGTTATTAATATCATCACTGGCGGCCGGTGCTACAGCCTGCGGAAGCAGCAGCGGCAAGGCTTCAGGTGAGAAATCCGAGGATGGAGTCATAACCTTAAGAATACTTGAGAATGATACAGCAAAATCAGAGGGTTATCTTGATGAACTCCTTAATGAGTTTAACGAAGCCTACAAGGATAAGGGAATCGTTGCGGTTGATGCAAACATGGATGAGTACAGTAATCTTGCGGAAAACGGCCCTTATGGCTATGGTCCTGACGTATTGTATCAGGCAAATGACAAGCTTATGACCTATGCTGAGGATAAGCATATTCTGGCCCTTAACAGGGATGATTTCGAGTGTGCAAAGCTCATTCCGGAGGAGGCCTGGGATGCATTTACCATCGTGGTCGACGGAAAACAGTACACCTGCGCGATTCCTGTAAACGTTCAGGAGCCCATGCTTTTTTACAGAAAGGATAAGCTTCCGGAAAACTGGGAAACCGACTGGGATAAGGATGGCGACAAGACTCCGGATTTCTTCCAGAACTGGAGCAGCTTATATCAGTATTCCGAGCAGATTCAGGATGACTCTGACGGCGAGAATTACGGCCTTGTGGCAGCCTGCAATGACCTTTATATGATGGCAGAGTTTATGTTCTCTTACGGCGGTTATGTATTCGGGAAGGATGAAAACGGCATCTCAAACCCCGAGGATGTGGGATTTGGCAAGGCTGACGCTGCAAAGGGAATGATGGGACTCAGGCAGTTTGCGGGAGTTATGAGCGAGGAGTGTATCGATGACTCCATCGGTCAGAACAGATACTCCAAGGTTGCGGATGGCACATATTTCTGCTCTATATCAACGCCGGATACCTATGTTCTTTTCCACGACAGACTTGCTGATGTATATAAGGCAGAGGGGCTTAGCGACGCAGAGGCTTCCGATAAGGCAACTGAAAATCTTGGAATGATAGAGCTTCCCGGAAAAATGCCTGCAGACGGCAATCTTTCAGGTAATGACACAGAAGTTGACACAGTTGTCATGGGTGGTGTCAACGGCTACGGAATCAGTGCCTACACTGAACACAAGGAAGCGTGCATAGAGTTTGTTAACTTTGCAACCAGCAGAGAGATGATCAAGAAAAGAGCTGAAATCCTCGGAATAGCACCTACAAGATCCGATGTGGCTGAGGAGATCGGCGGCGTAACAGGTATGATTTTTGAGAGCCTTAATGCCGGACATATCAGTCTTATGCCTTCAGTGAAGGCCGTTGATCAGATCTGGGATCCCATGCGCACACTTCTTAGTGATGTGGCTAAGGATGCATTCAGAGAGATTAAGGGCGAAGAGGTGAAGTACAGCGACGAAGCTGCTATGCAGGAAGCCCTGGATAAGGCATCACAGAGCATCTATGATGCAATTTTTACTTTGTCAAAATAAGGGAGCCATGAAATGAAATCTACTAACGTTAAAACCAAGTGCTCCTATGTGGTAATGGGACTTGGACAGTTCCTGTACGGGCAGAGGATCAAAGGCCTTTTGTATATGGCGGTCCTTGGGTTGTATATTTGGTACCTGTTTAGTGCGGGAATCACTGATATTGTGGGATTTTTCACCCTCGGTACCGTGGAGGGCGATCCCTGGCTGGGCGTTGCCGGTGATGACTCCATCATCATGATGCTTAAGGGAATACTGTCGTTTCTCATTCTGATAGCAGTAATTGTTTTCTATTTTTCCAATATAAGAGACATTAAAAATACGGAAAAGCTGGTGGAACAGGGTAAGCCTGTTCCCGGCTTCTACGCTTCACTTCTGTCCTTTGTGGATAAGAAATTCTATGTTGTTGCGCTGTTTTTGCCGGTGGTGGGGGTTGCAGTATTCAACATTCTTCCGATCATTTTCATGATTCTTATAGCCTTCACCAACTATGGCGGAGATATCGTTCCGCCTAAGCTTGTTGACTGGGTGGGACTAAGCAATTTTGCTCAGATACTGTCTCTTTCCGGAATCAAGGACACCTTCGTAAGGATACTTGGCTGGAACATTATTTGGGCGGTAAGCGCTACAATAATTAACTATTTTGGCGGGCTTTTCCTGGCGCTTCTTTTAAATAAAAAGTGTGTAAAGGGAAAAACCTTCTGGAGGGCGTTTCCTATTCTTGCCTATGCTGTACCGGGATTTATCACGCTTCTTGGCTTCAAGTTCATGTTTTCCTATGGCGGCCCCATAAACTACTATCTTAAGGCTTTTGGGCTGCAGGCCGTGGGATTTCTGGACATTGATGCGGGCTGGAAGGCCAGAATAATAGGACTTTTGGTAAATGCATGGATATCAATTCCTACATCCATGCTCCTTGCGACAGGAATACTGTCAAATATGAATAATGAGCTCTATGAAGCCGCAAGTCTTGATGGAGCAGGAAGATGGAAGCAGTTTACAAAGCTTACACTTCCCTTTGTGGTATTTTCTACTACCCCTACGCTAATAACCAGCTTCGTAGGTAACTTCAATAACTTTGGAGTGTTCTATTTCCTGAGAGGCGGACTGTATCTGGACGATTATTTCCTTGCCAGCGATACGGATCTGCTCATTAACTGGCTCTACAATCTCTCAATTGATAATAACTACTATGGGATAGGAGCCGCAGTAAGTCTCATTATTTTCATAATAACATCTGTTATATCATTAACAGCATACGTGAATTCATCAGCATTTAAAAAGGAGGATACATTCAGATGAGAAAGGAACGACTCTCAGAGGCAGTAATAACGCATATAGTCCTGATTATTGTCTCCTTTGTATTCTTCTTCCCGGTGTTATGGCTTGTACTTGCGTCATTTTCAGCTTCAGGTTCAATATATGACTATGAGGGATTCTTCCCCCAGAGCTATAGCCTTGGTACGTATATAAAGCTCTTTTCGGATACACAGATGTATGACTATCCCAGCTGGCTCAGGAATACGCTGTTTGTTGCAGTGTTTTCCTGTGTGCTGTCCACGGTTCTTGTCATACTTACTGCCTATACCATGAGCAGATTCAGATTTAAGATGAGAAAACCGCTGATGAAAACAACCCTTGTGCTCAGCATGTTCCCCAGCTTTATGGGAATGACGGCTGTTTACCTCATTATGATCAATTTCAATCTGATAAATAACCTTTGGAGCCTTATACTTGTTTATTCAGCCGGTGCACCCATGGGATATCTTGTGCAAAAGGGCTATTTTGACACTATAAGTAACTCTATCTATGAGGCTGCAAGAATTGACGGAGCTTCGAATCCGACGATTTTCTGGAAGGTTACAATGCCGCTTTCCAAGCCAATACTGGTGTATACGGCACTTACCTCCTTTGCATGGCCCTGGAGTGACTTCATTTTACCTAACATGCTGCTTAAAAACCGTGATCTGTGGACTGTGGCGGTTGGACTTACACATCTTGGCGAGACAGAATTCTCAAGATTCGCAGCAGGAGCCATATTTATAGCGGTACCAATTGTTATTTTATATTTCTCATTATCGAGATTCCTTGTGGCAGGAGTGTCGGATGGAGCGGTTAAACAGTAAGCGGAGAGAACACAATGAAACCAATTACAAAAGACGAGATTTTGGCTGCATTTTCAGAGATTGGCCTTCATAAGGGGCAGACTCTTATGGTACACACATCCCTCAGCTCTATCGGGTATGTATGCGGCGGCGCTCAGACAGTCATCGAGGCGCTTACTGAGACAGTAGGGCCTGAGGGCACTATCATGATGCCCACTCAGTCCTGGAAAAACTTAGATCCCGAGGATGGCGTTCACTGGACTGTTCCCGAGGAATACTGGCAGATTATCCGCGACAACTGGCCTGCCTATGACAAGAATATAACCCCTACAAATACCATGGGAGCCGTGGCAGAGATGTTCAGAAGCTGGCCGGGGGCTCTTAGAAGTGATCATCCGGCAAGATCCGTGGCAGCCTGGGGCAAAAATGCAGAATATCTCACTAAAGATCATGATCTTTCCAATATTTTCGGGGAGGGCTCTCCAATAGGTAAGCTCTATGAGCTGGACGGAGATGTGCTGCTTATAGGCGTAGACTATGATAAAAACACATCAATTCATCTTGCTGATGTCCGTGCCACATATCCCGGAAAGCATAACTGCGTTGAACACAGTGCGGTTATGGAGGGCGGAAAACGCGTCTGGAAGGCCTATGAGACCCTTTTTGTTGACGGAGAGGATTTTGTAGACATAGGTGCTGCTTTCGAGCAGGAAACGGACGTAAATAAATGTATTTTGGGTAATGCGCAGCTTCGCCTTATGAGTCAGAGAAAACTAGTGGATTTTGCCACTAAATGGATTACCCAGAACAGAAACGGAAGTACCGGAAAATAAATAACAATTCATATTGCAGCCATATTTCTTGTCAGTACATATATTTTTGGATAAGATATCTATACTATACCTGAATTATTCATGACAACTTAAACCTCTGAAATCAGACTCATAATCCGATTTTTTGAAATGGATGCCTAGAATAAGCGGGAATCAGTCTTAAAAATGGGTAGACTGTCCCTATGAATCAGAAATACAGACTTTTAAGTTATCAAGGTACATCAATAGTTGCTATTCCAACTGTGGATTTAAGCTGCTTATATTTGTAAGTGTTTCATAGAACTCAGATATGTAAGGGCAGCTGCTACACAGCTTGAAATAAATATATCTACCTGATCTGACTACCTTAACGGCAATCTTGATCAGTTTCAAACGGATTGTATCTGCACA
>NZ_AUIY01000025.1 GCF_000423945.1 Butyrivibrio sp. XPD2002
AACGGAGCGGAACCGTTGTCAAGGAAAACGTGGAATACCGAAGCGGCAGCGCCGCGAGGATATGCCGCGAAAGTTCCTTGACATAAGGTTCACGGATAATCCTGATACATTGGTCAGCAAGTGTGCTTGCTGGCCTGCTTCCGGCGAGGACGGGTGCGGGCAGAGCCCGCTTAACGGGTCAAGGGACTGGTCCCTTGCAGGTTCTTAGGGCGGAGCCCTAAGCCCTCGGAGAGCTTGTCGGTATCAATATCTACATTTTCAAGGTTCTTTTGAGCCTTTTTTCTTTGGCTCATTTTTCCATAGCAGACTTTACACTATCGATAAGAAAAACTGTTTTATTTAACTTTCTGAGTTCAGTATAAACACCCCTGTCCAACAAATGTCCATCAAGGATAAAAATATTTTCAAAATTTTTTATCGCCCTGAAAAGGCGCATATATCTGTTTCTCACGCGGAATGTGCCATATCCCCAATCTGTGCGGTATACAGATGATAATAATCACCCTTCTTTGCCATGAGTTCCTCATGGGTTCCGCACTCTGTAATTCCGCCATCGTTTATGTACATGATCTTGTCACAGCCCGTGATGGTGGATAATCTGTGGGCGATAATGAAGCTGGTTCTACCTGAGAGCATCGCATTAAGTCCGCGCTGTAAGTCCTTCTCAGTCTGAACGTCTATACTTGAGGTTGCTTCGTCAAGAACCATGATCCTGGGATCAGATATCAGAGTTCTCGCAAAGGATATAAGCTGCTTTTGTCCCTGTGACAAAAGTGCACCTCTCTCCTTAACCTCTGTGAGGTACCCCTTACTTAAGCCTGTTATGAATTCGTCAGCGCAGACAGTTTTTGAAACCTCTTTAATCTCCTTATCTGTGGCATCGAGCTTACCATAACGAATATTGTCCTCAATGGTTCCTGAAAAGATGAAGCTGTCCTGAAGCATGATTCCCATCTGATCACGAAGCGATTTAAGGGTCACCTTGGAGATGTCCTGTCCGTCGATCAGAATCTTTCCACTGTCCACGTTGTAGAACCTTGAAACCAGGCTTACAATCGTACTCTTACCTGCCCCTGTGGGACCAACAAGAGCAACTGACTCACCGGGCTCCACAGTAAAGGACACGTCGTGTAGAACCTCCTTACCCGCTTCATAGGAAAAGGATACATTCTGAAATTCCACTCTGCCTTCTACGGGCTTGAGTTCAACAGCACCGGGTTCATCCTTAACTGTCACAGGCTCATCCATGGTCTCAAAAATTCTCTCAAGGTAAGCGATATTATTTATAAAGCCGTTAAAGATATTACCAAGGTTCATGATAGGCTGCCAGAATCTTGAAGCGTAGCTCGATATTGCAACGATGGTTCCAAGGCTCTGATGTCCGTTTGCGAATATCACAAGTCCGAAGAAATAAATAGCTGCTCTTACAAACACAGATATGGTATCGATTCCCGGCCACACCAGAGTACTGTAGTAGATAGCCTTCATCCAGGTCTTTCTGCAGTCATCAGAGAGGCTTCTGAAAATCTTTGCATTTTCATCCTCTCTTGCGAATATCTGCGTAATTCTGGCGCCAACGATATTCTCCTGAAGATAAGCGTTCAGGTTTGAGTTTTTATTGGACACCATCTGCCATGCTCTTCTCTGTCTGTTCTTGATCCAGAACATGAAAACCATAAGAACCGGCACACCTGCCATTACCACAAGGCTAAGCTGCACATCCACAAGGAACATGAAGATTATGATAAATATCAGGTTCAGGAATTCCAGCACGATATTTATAAGTCCGTTACTTAGCATATCCGAAACGGAATTTACATAGTTTACTACTCTTACAAGAATCTTTCCGTGAGGTCTGTCGTCGTAGTACTGAAACGGCAGTTCCTGCAGGTGCCTGAACAGATCATTTCTTATCTGGTAGATGATATCCTGGCTCACATTCACCATGATTTTGGATCTTATCAGTGAAAAGAGCATGCTAAGCACATAGAGTACAGCGGACAATATCACCAGCTGGAACAGCATCTGTCTGTTACTCTGAGGTATCGCTTCATCAAGCGCTTTTCTTACTATGACCGGATTTACCAGTGCCGTGATTCCTGCAATCGCAGATAACACCAGTGCCACGATCATAGCTCCCAAGTGTTTCTTAATATATCCCGAAGCCCGAAGCAAATGCTTTATGTCAAAGGGCTCCTCCAATAATTCATCCTGTTTATATGTATTTCTGGCCATTTTTTATGCCCCCATCTGAAGTTTTACAAGCTCAGCGTAGTAGCCGCCTTTTTCAATAAGTTCCTCATGTGTACCACGCTCAGTTATCTCACCGTGCTGCATGATAAGTATCTGGTCCGCATCCTTGGTGGTGGATATTCTCTGGGCGATTATTATCTTGGTGCACTTAAAATCAAGATCTCTGAGGCTGTCCTGAATAGCTTTTTCAGTCTCAAGATCAACCGCTGATGTCGTATCATCAAGTATCAATATCGAAGGTCTGACAGCAAGAGCTCTCGCAAGAGATATTCTCTGCTTCTGTCCGCCGGATAATCCGACTCCTCTTTCGCCGACTATTGTTTCGTAGCCTTCCGGCATTTTGGCGATAAAGTCAGAGGCCTGAGAGTACTTTGCATACTTCATGACATCCTCCTTGCTAAGAAGCTGATCACCGTAGGCGATATTGCCGTCGATGGTGTCTGAGTAAAGGAGCACGTCCTGAGTAGCCAGTCCTATGTTTCTCCTAAGCTGGTGCAGAGAAATGTCCTGAACATCAACGCCGTCCACAAGGACCTTTCCTCCTGTAGGCTCGTAGAACCTTGGAATAAGGTGAATCAGTGATGTTTTACCACAGCCTGTCTCACCCATGATAGCGATGGTCTGCCCCGGCTCAGCGGTAAACGAAATGTTCTTAAGAACAGGGAGCTTACCATCAGAGTACTGGAAGCTCACATCCCTGAACTCCACCCTGCCATCGAATCTGTTGGGCATAAGAGCTGTATACTCCTTATCCACGATCTCAGGCTCTGAGTAGTAAATTTCCATAACCTTAACTGATGCTGCGGAGAATCTCTGGAACTCGTTCATTACGTTACCGAGCTGTCTCATAGGGTTGGCAATAGCCCAAATCAGACCTGAAAAGGCAACGTACTCACCCATTGTCATCTGACCGTCCATGAGGAAAAGTCCGCCCACCAGAAGAAGGATAACGGGAAGCAGATTTGCAAAGGTCTCTATAACAGGGAAGAACTTAAGCCATATCATGGCTGTTTTCTTATTGGTGTCCCTGTAATCCCTGTTGCACTCGTCGAAGGTCTCTATCTCGTAGTCCTCCTTGGCAAAGGCCTTAACAACACGGTTACCAGATATGTTTTCCTGAGCCATGGTGTTCATCTTCGCAAGCTTTTCCCTGAGGAGTGCATGCATGGGAGCAACCTGCATCTTGAAGGCCATTATTACAAAGAAAATAAACGGAGCGACTGCAAGAAGGCACAGTGCCATCTTCCAGTTCATGAAAATAAAGTAGATGCCCACAGCAAGAATCAGAGAAAATGCTTCAACAACCATTCTCACAACCCATGCGATCATGTGTCTTACAGCATCAAGGTCTCCGGTAACTCTTGTCATAAGGTCACCTGTCCTGTAGGTGCTGTAAAACTTCATGTCCTGTCTTTGTATTTTGTCGTAAATGAAATTCCTGATCCTAAACAGAACTCCCTGGGATACCTTCTCATATCCCACGCAGTCCACGTACACGATGATTACCCTGAGCAGGGTAAAGGATATCATCATGAAGATCAGTCTGTAGAATTCATCGGAATGCGAGCCAAAATAAGCCCTCGCCTCCGGCCCGGACAGAAACTTATCAACTATCTGTGCGGAAAAATAGGGAACTGTAAGCTGCATCATGTTGTAGACAAATGTACCTGCTACAGCCAAAATATAAATCGCCCTGTAGCCCTCCATATTGTCCCACAGCCACTGCAGTCTGGTTCTCGGAAACTGCCAGTTTTTATCAGCGCTTTTCATAATTCTCCTCCAAAACTTTTTTAGCGTTAAAGGGTATTTAATCACGCTACAAGACATAATTCTAACCATTTTTTGTCATGCCATAATCAATTTTTGTCGTATTATTAGCAAAAAACACCATCGAGAGGGTATTCCTTACCTCGATGGTGTTGTATTTTTATTCGTATCTGATATTAGTCAGTGCTACCTGGTCACCTGAAAGTGCAACATATATCTCTTCCTGAGTATCAGGAACGATAGTCACGTTTCGTATTGCAATTCCACCATTTTCTGTGGTGATCGTAACCTTATTGCCTACGCGCTTAAAGTTAACCTCACAGTCATAGCCCTTCTTATTGATCTCCTTCCAATCATCCCAGGATTCGAAATCATCCAGAAGGTTAGTAACCATTTTATTTTCAGATGAGCCATTGGATGCCCAGTGTTCTCCATCAAGTCTGACAAGTGAAAACTCTCTGTAGTTTCCTCCATCTACCTTTGCATCATCTGAGTAAAACAGAATGATGTGCGGGCAGTGCCATACTCGTCTTGAAGTCGGAAGACTCATGGTGTGGAACTTGAGCTTCATACCATCTGTAACTGCATGGCCATCGGTAATTGCAGAATGGTAATCATCAACCTGAATGCTGGGTACATCGCCCTCAGGGCCATCAAGATAGCTGATCTCCTCAGCAATTCTGGGAATGTAGGTGCTTCCAACCTCCTCCTCTGACTGGTCGATCGATACATCTGTTATGTGGCAGTGCTCACCAGTAAGTGCCAGGTACAAAAATCCTGATGAATCAGGAAGCGCTACTATAACTTCAACCGTTCTGTATCTGCATACGATTCTTATAAGGGCATGATCCTTATACTTAACAGCTTCGACAACAAATTCTGTCTCGCCTTTTTCCTTCTTAAGAAGATCAAGCTTTTCCTTATCGAAATTCCTTACCTCGGTTCTCATATCTCTGGCATTGCTGCAGACTGTTTTGCCGTCAAACCAGATATCACCATATTCGTGATAATTAAACAGCACTTTCTTCTTTTCATTGGTGTAAATATGTCCGTCAAGTGAGTCAAACAGGAGAAGTGCCGGCATTGTGATCTGACCTTCCTGAACATCTCCCGGTCGGCAGTTCATGTGAATCTTAGTTGTCTTCTTGGTAATAAGTATTCCGTCTGAAATATCGCTTCTGTATTCCTCGGGATTAAGACCGCTTTTTCCGGAAAGCTCCTTAACCTCTGCTCTCTCCTTCATCTGATAGTTGGAATCCATGTCGATAAGATAGAGCATAGTCTTGGCAAACCTGGGGTCAAACTGAGTTCCGGTTCCCTTTATTATCTCCTCGCGAACCTTCTCCTGTGGAACAATATCCTTATATTTTCTTGTGGAGGTCATGACGTCATAGGCATCTGCAACCGCAATAATTCTTGCAATTTCAGGAATGTCATCACCCCTCAGGTTATCAGGGTAACCCTTGCCGTCATATCTCTCATGGTGATATCTTGCACCGATACGAAGATACGGGAAGCCTGTGATACTCGCCAGGATGTCATCACCGATGAGAACATGCTGCTGGATTTCCTCGTATTCATCATCTGTAAGCTCACTGTTTTTCAAAATGATCTCGTCAGATATTCCTATCTTACCAACGTCATGAAGAAGTGCTGCGTAGTAGACTTCGTCGCATTCCTTCTCGCTCTTTCCGTTCAGCTCAGCAATTTTTCTGGCGTACTCAGCCACTCTGGAGGAATGTCCGTGGGTATTTTTATCCTTGGCATCGACTGCGTTTACCAGAGCTCTCGCCGTCTGTTCAAACAGGGTCTGCATACTCTCACGCTCATTTTTCAGGTATTCGATCTCTAAGGTATTGGCGCGGTTAGCCGTCTCGTAGAGTTCCATCAGTGAAAAGGTGTAAACTACCACGATCATCAGCGTGCAGGCGATATTTATAAGAGCAAGTCCATACAGGAAAATCTGCGCAATAGCAGCAATAATCGGAACTATCGGGAACAAAAGAAGGGCAACTCTTACGCGTTCACCGAAGTATTTGTAATAGTGAATGATAACCGTCATCTGAATCACCAGCGACAGTATAGGGAACAGGAAGCTTAATAGAAATCCCGGAGCCCGCTGGTAGCGGTTAAACTCATCCACTGTATAATAAAGTCCTGTAAACTGGGAAATTATAAGAAGAACTTCTCCAACAGAAATGAAGATTTCTACAAATCTCAAACGGAGAGGTGCGTCTTTAAGTCCGCCCTCAGTTTTAAGCATATTGGAAAGATACAGATTAAAAGCGTGAACGATGGAAATTGTAAAGAAATAAACGAGGAAATTACATACACGCACCATCCAGAACGCCAGGGTGGACTGATCTCCGCGGTACATATATGCAAATCTGTCAGCCAGCAAAAGAAGCATTCCTGACAGGGACAGATACACAACATAGCCCTTTCTTCTGCGAGGCATGTTCTGCGACATCATTGAAAAAAAGGAAATAATTCCGCAGATTCCACTTAAGAAAAGCATTATATCCTGTTGGTTTGCCCTAAAAAACTCTATCATTACCATACTCTCCAATAAAAATAATCCCCTATCTATGAAGTATAGAGGATTATTCTTAATTTTTAAAGGAGTTATGTATGTAAATTCAACTTATTTTTAATTTATTTCTTATCTCTGACAATAGGCTCAATCTGAGATGTCAGATTATCGATGTGCTCGAATACGCTACTCTTTGTCGTTCCAAGAGCATTTACTCTCTCAAGCTGGCTTACAAGGGCATCATACTTATTGTTGATATCCGTGAAGCTGTTGCCGATTCTTCCGAGCTCATCGGATGCTGCGTCAGCTGTATCAGCAATCTCCTGCTGAACTGCATTTGCTCCGTTTGCACTCTCGATGATCTCATCGAAGGTTGCATTGGTCTCCTCAACCTCCTGGATACTCTTATCCATGGCAGCGATTGAATTCTGGATGTTTTCAGAAAGTCTCTCACTTTCCTGTCCTGCTGCATCGATGGAAGCATTAACCTGGCTGATCATTACCTTGATCTCATCTGCCAGCTCTCTAACCTCTGTTGCAACTACGGCGAAGCCTTTTCCTGCAGCACCTGCTCTTGCAGCCTCGATTGAAGCATTAAGGGCGAGGAGGTTAGTCTGTGTTGCGATTCCGATGATCTTTTTCATGTAATCGGAGATCTGATCAACGGCGTTCTTGAAGTTTTCATAGCTCTGGGTCATCTCATCGAAGGTTGCTCTAACCTCATTGGAGCTGTCCTTAAGCTCTGATACCTTGTTCTGTGCATTCTGAACGCTGTTAAGAATATTTACCTTAACATCCTCGAATTTACCTGCGCTTTCATTGACAGCTGCAAACATCTCATTGAAGGCATCCATCTCGCTTCTCAGCTGAGTGTTACTCTCAATTACGTTCTCAACGGCTTCTCCCATATCATGGATTTCCGTAAGAGCAGTAACCTCATTATGTACAAGCTCCTTCTGGAAGGTCTTTATAGAATCGGCAATGTAGATAAGAGAATCTCTTTTTTCCGCATCAATTTCTCCCTTTACCGGCTGGACTTCGGCTATCGGTTCTTCTGTTTTCTTTCTAAAGATATCTGTAAGCATATTATTCTCCCTCTGTATATCATTCAAATACAACGCATGTCATCGTCTGATTTACGAACTGGCTGTTATAATGCTCTCCAAATCCGATAAGTCCGCAGGATGGTCCAAGGGATGCTACCTTATTAAGATAAGTATTCATCTCGCCTCGTCCATTTAATACAAGATAACGGAATATGCAGTTTACGGAATAAATGCCTGAAACCCTGCTGAAATCGCTCCTGATCCTGTCTATGGTATGCTGGGCAACTTCCATGGGCTCCTTCATCTCAAGGAGTGTGAGAATGTCAGAGTCATTGATCTGTCTATAAAGGATAAGGCCGCTTCCTGAAACGTCCTTAATAGAGCATATGCATACGTCTTTTCCGATCATCTTTCCAAGAGGATTCTGGAAGGTCTGGTCTATGATCTCCTTATCGGTTTTTACTCCGGTGAGATCCATATAAACCTGCTTTGCAGAACGGCCATTAAGCTCTCCAAGATAATACTTTGCCTTATCTGTCTTGGATGCAACCAGCTGTCTGTTATCCTTGGGCTCGTAGATATTCTCCTTATAGGTCTTAACCTTTCCGCCCTCATTTTTGATGACTGCATAGGTCATTGCATCTTCATATACCTTACCGTTAACGGAAACCTTGCCGGCATCACCAGTTGCTCCCATAACCTGAAGATTATATTTATCAATAAGTCCTCTAAGGGTTGTAAGAACAGCAGCATCATTTCCTGCACAGAAATCAATTATCGCTGTATTCTCCTTACCGGGCTTAATCTCTTCTATATCCTTCTGCAATCTGTGGATATAACGGGCAGGCATTTTTGATACGTTCTCAAGGACTCCAGTCTTCACCTTTACGCCTTCAGTAAAAGCGGTAACTAAAATGCCCTTCTCGAGCATAGCTGAATCATACGACATTCCGACACAGCCGATACTGGGAACACCTGGGAATTTCTTTTCAATCTCTGCTACGCTGGCATCAAAATGATCAGCGTCACAGGTAAAAATAAGTAACTTTGGTGCCGTCACTCCTTTTACAGCTTCAGCCACATTTGCTGATGCACTTTTTCCGTTTATCATTTTCATAAGGCATTTTCTCCTATAAATTTGGAAACACTGCATATGCTAAAAATAACACTTACTCCAATAATAATTTTATCATCATTATATTATGAGTAACAATGCCCTAAAAACTATATTTCATTAAACAATCTCTTAAAATTTCATAAATTCACCCCAAATGTGGTAAAATTATAGTGTATAAATTTAATTATTAGGACTATTTAAGCTATGCCAAGAAAAGACAACAATGCTTTTTACCTAATTAGATATTTCGCTGCCTTCTGCGTGATGTGCCTGCACTTCACCGGATACATGCGTATTCGCGTGCCTGATCACTTCGGTACCATCAGTGTTTTCAGGTCTGCAATCGACTTTTATCAGCCAACAGTTATCCTGTTTGCGATAAGCGGTTTTCTTATATCCGCATCGCTCGAGCGCTCAGGTCCTGATGCTGCAGCCTACTTCAAAAAGAGGTTCCTTCGTCTGTACCCGGAGCTATGGCTCAGTATGGCTGTTTATCTTGGTGTGCTGTTTCTGGTTGTTCCAAAGAAGTTTGATCTATCAATAATTCCCTGGATTTTCATTCAGGGTGCAGGCTTTGCCCAGACGCCCTATTGTATGGAGAAATTCGCCACAGGCAGCATAAATGGCCCCATATGGTACATTACAGTCATTATCCAGCTCTACATCCTTATATTTTTGTTTAAGCTTATTACGAAAAATTCGAAGTCACCACTCCTATACGGAGTTACCTGCTTCATCCTTTCTCTGGGTAATATAGCTGCCTTCTTTTGCAAGGATTCGCTCTCAGAGATGGGACAGAAAATCCTTGAAAGAAGCTTTATTCCTTACGCAGTGTGGTTTTTCATAGGTGTCCTCTGTCAGACCTTAAGGCTCTATAACAGGAACTATACGAATCTGGTTCTTGCTATTTTGTTAATGCTCCACTCCGTCATAAGAATCACGAGATTTGGGGATCACGGCTACTACACAGGACTTATAACAGGCATGGCCGCAGCAGCTATTGCTGTCCTTGCAGCCCACCTCATTCAGCCTGACAAATTCAAGCCCTTTATAAAAAAGCTCCTAAGTCCTCTGGAAAAAATTGATATAACCTACGGCATGTATCTTTATCACTGGCTTTTCCTGAATCTTCTTCTTCACTATAAGCTCTACGATAAATACCATTGGACTGTATGCTTTTTAATGTACCTTGCGGCAACTCTTATATTTGCCTATGCTTCCCACAAGGTTTGCAAAGTAATAATGAGTTCCATAAAAAGATAAAAGCTTCCCGTATCTGATATGTGATTCAGATACGGAAAGCTTTTTAATATCATAGGAAATTGCTTTCCTATGATATTAAAACGCTCCGCGTGGATGCGCACTCGCGCGAATGGAATATGTTGCATTCTGCAACCGCGCTCAGCGCGAGAATTTCGCATGCGAAATTCTTTCTTGGTTTACATTATGCACTTAAATCTGCTGTTTACTACTTCTTTAACAGGAGTATTTCTTCTTACATAGTCTATTACGAGATCAGGCATCTCCTCAGGATAGGTCCTGATGGTAGGACAGTTACCGATGCACTCATATCCGCCTGTTCCTGTAGCTCTGTAATTACTGGTTACAAGCGTGTATTTATCGGTATCTGACAGCTCTGTTCCGTCTATCTTTTTCATAACCACAACTCTGTCTCCCACAGGTCTTCTTAAATCAAACTCATACCAGAGACCTGCATAAAAATCGTAGTTATAATGCTCTACCTTGGGCTGAAGGAACACATCTGAGATCTTAACCTCACCGCTTGCTTCATCATAATCGAAGTACTCGGCGCATCTCTCTAACGCTGCCTTAAGGTCAGCCTTGGTAACCTCCTTGACCTCCTCGGTGTTGGCAAACTGGTATATTCCAAGAACATCCCTTACAGTGATCTCCTTGTGAAGTCCAAGGGGCTCATTTGCAAGGCTTGTGCATGAAAAATCAGCACCAGTGAGCTCTAGCTGAACCTGATTGAAAATTGATGCAACCTTACTTCCGTAAAGGGCTGCGTCAAGCTTTGCCTCGGGCAGTATCTCCTCTTCAAGGCAGCCTATGGGCTCATCAAGCCACACCTGAAGTTCTCTGTTCATATCCTCCATGAAGCTGTGGTCACCTATTATCTTCTGATATTCTTCAGGATCCTCACAGACTGTAACGAGATCTGATGTTACAACATAGCCGTTTGTTGTAAGAGCTGCTCCCGCTTTGCTAATAGCTTCATCAGCCTTAGTAACTTCCATCACACAGTACTTCATAGCCTTGTCCGGAGGCTGTACTCCATAGGTTCCATCCAGCATTACACCATCTACAGACATGTGCTGATGTCCCGTGAGAATGATATCAAAATCAAGCTCTCTTGAAATTTTGCATGCAAGGTTCTCTTCAGTCTCTGAGAGCTTCTCACCTGACTTAAGGTCCTCCTCGAAGCCGCCGTGATAGATGCAGACAGTGATGTCTGAGAGAGGCTTTAATTCCTCAAGTTCCTTTGCAAGTGCGCTTACAGGGTCTGTTATAGTAAGCTCAGTTAAGTTCTTCTCCTGCTCCCAGACATTTACATAGCCTGTGACAGCGCCGGTTATTCCAACCCTTGTGCCATCCTCCAGAGTGTGAATCACATGCTTCTTAATTCCAAGCTCTCCTCTCTTATCCTCTACGTTTGCGCAGATAAGAGTTGCCTTCATAGCCTTTGCAAAATCAGCGATGGCATCGTAGCCAAAGTTAAAATCGTGATTACCAAGAGTGTAGTAGTTAAGTCCCATGGCATTGAAGCCCTCAGCCATAGGATTAAAATCGTACTTATCCATTCTTCCAAGATAGAATGCCATGAGCGGTGTTCCCTGAAGGCTGTCACCACCATCGATAACAAGAGTATTGCCGTCGATCTCATTTTTTATCCTGGATGCTATACGAAAAAGTCCTGAATTCTCCTCTTTATCGGTAGCATAGTTTATTGGATATACATGTCCGTGTGTATCTGATGTAAAAATAATCTTCATTGAATTCCTCGCCTAAGTCCAGTTAACGCCTTCCCTATAAAGAGAAGGCGTTAATATTTTAGTTTTTATCCTCTTGTAAGCTTAACTCTAATCTTGGTTGAAATGAACTCAATTACAAGAATGAGCACGATAAGTCCTGCAAGGATCGCACCTGCTTCGTTCCAGCGATAAGCGTTCATCGCGAAGATAAGAGGCGCACCGAAACCACCGGCACCAACCATACCAAGAATAGTTGCATCTCTTAAATTGATATCAAATCTATAGATAGCTGTTGATGCAAAGTTAGGAAGAAGCTGAGGAAGGATTCCGTAGCGGATCTTCTGCCAGGTATTGCAGCCTGCTGCATCAAGAGATTCTACAACGTGTGTATCAAGGTCCTCAATAGCCTCAATGTACATCTTACTGATCATTCCGACTGAGCAGACACCCATTGTAAGAAGGCCAGCGAAGGGTCCGGGGCCTGTAACACGGATGAACATAAGACCGTAAACAACTGCAGGGATGGTACGAACAGCCATGATGATTATTCTTCCTGCAAAGGCAATCGGCTTGGGAGTAAGGTTTGATGCTGATATAAATGCAAGCGGAACTGAAAGGATCGCACCTACGATTGTTCCAAGGAACGCAATACATATTGTCTCAAGCATCAGGTAAGGAACTCCCTTAGTGGTAAAGTCAAAAAGGAATGAAAGATCAGGATTAAAAATACCTGCCAAAACATTCAGCGCTATCTGACCGCCATCCATTGTGGTTCCTGCCGTCTCAACAGCGGTACCACTCCATACCATAAGACCTACAAAAATAATTGCAATAGCAAGGTGATATATCCAGGTCTGGGGACGTTTATCATATGCTTCTTTTATTCTCTGATTCATATTTACCTCCCCTCCTTAGACAAGCTTCTTTCGAAGCATTCTGCTGATTGATTCGATAATAAATACAGCGATAAACAGCGCAACAAGTACTGTTCCAACGCTTGAATACTCTCTCCAGGAAATCTTCTCGTTAAGAACAAGTCCGATACCGCCGGCTCCAACATAACCAAGAACTGCTGCGTATCTTACGTTACCCTCAAAGTTGAAGAGGCAGTTTGAGAAATAGAAGGGAAGAACCTGAGGAATTATAGCTGAGATAAATGCTCTCGCTTTGGTAGCTCCCATAGCTTCCATAGCCTCAAAAGCGCCCATATCTACTGTCTCTATCTCCTCGTAGGTAAGCTTACCGATGTAAGCGAAGGAGAAAACAGCAATAGCGAAGGTACCTGCCAGGGTTCCAAGTCCGAACACGAGAGTTGCTACAAGAGCGGTAACCAGTGTAGGAAGAGTTCTGATAAGTGAAAACATAACTCTTACAACTGATACGACTACCTTGTTAGGGCACACATTTGTACTGGCAAGCATAGCAAAGGGAACTGAAATAAGAGCTCCCAGAACAGAACCAAGAAGTGACATCTTGATTGTATCAAAGAGAGGTCCCATAACCTTTTCAACAAAGCCCATGTTAGGCGGGAACATCTCACCGAGAATTACGAAGAACTGCCCTATTCTCTGTGTTAATATCTTCATGTCGAAGCCTGTGACTTTAACTGAAAGTATGCACATAAGAAGAATCAGTATAAAGTAAATCGGCATTCTGGATGCCTTCTTTTCTACAGACTTTCCATTAGGCAGTGTATATACTTTAGGTTTAAAAATCTTATCGTATACACTCATGCTGATCACCTCTTTTCATTATGGTCATTTGCATCGAGAACGTTACCTTCGTCATCCACCTTACCGTTATAGATAGAAGCCAATACGTCCTTATCTACTTCAGATGCAGGTCCGTCGTAGACGATCTCACCTTCTCTTATTCCCACAACTCTTGTTGCATACTTAAGTGCAAGATCAACGTGGTGTATGTTTATGAGGATTGTAATTTTCATCTCCTCATTGATTCGCTTAAAGTCGTCCATTACCTGCTTAGCTGTAACAGGGTCAAGAGCTGCAACAGGCTCATCAGCAAGAATAATCTGAGGATTCTGTGCAAGAGTTCTTGCAAGGGCAACTCTCTGCTGCTGTCCACCTGAAAGCTGATCGGCACGAACAAAGGCCTTTCTTAAAATGCCCACTTTATCAAGGCACTCAAGAGCCTTCATCTTTTCTTCCTTTGTATAGATACCGAAAGTGGATCTGAACCAGGACATATCAGGAACGAAAGCTGTAAGTACATTCTTTATTACAGTTGTTCTTGTGATCAGGTTGAAGGACTGGAAGATCATACCAATCTTTCTGCGAAACCTTCTGAGCTGCTTTCCGGACAGACTCATCACATCAACACCATCCACGGTGAGTTTTCCACTGGTAACATCGTGCATCCTGTTGATGGTACGAATGAGTGTGGATTTACCTGCACCTGAAAGTCCGATAATTGCTACAAATTCACCCTGCTCAATAGTAAGGTTTACATGCTTTAATCCCTCAAATCCGTTGGGATATCTTTTTCCTACGTCTTCAAACTTGATCATTGTAATTCTCCTGGCGATAAAATAAAGTTTTTTGCTCCTATATAAAGGGGAAGGTATTTGATCACCTTCCCCTTAGTTTAAAAAATATTATGACTGAATCGGTGCTGTATTAGTTCATTGACTTGATGAGCTCCTGAGCAGCTCTCTCTGAATCATAATCTGCTGAATTAGCCTCTACATAACCCTTGTGTGTGTAGATATCAATAACCTGCTTACCTTCGTCTGTCTGAGCGATGTTGATGAAAGCTTTTGAAAGAGCAGCCTTGAATGCATCGTCCATGATAGGTGAAGTCTTGCTTACACTGATTGTGTCATTATAGATACCGTCTGTAACGCCGATAACGTTTGTCTCATCCCAGATGCTTGCTTCTCTGCCGTACTCTGATGTCCACTTGTCCTCGTTGTCACGTCTTGCGTCTGCATAGCAGCAAAGAACGTCGATCTGACCTGAAGCAAGTCTTGCAAAAGCATTACCATAAGAATCAGCCTGAACAGCATGTGAAAGGTCTGTTACGTGCTTCTCATAGTTAGCCTGAAGCCAAAGTGAGGGATAAATATATCCTGCTGAAGATGAAGAGTTCATTACGCTCCAGTTAAGACCATCAAGATCTTCCCATGTAATCTCCTCGCCTGCGTTAACCTTAGCAGCTACAGCTTGACCAGCCTCTGAGGGACCTGCAATAATAAGTCCGCGGTAGAAAGTTACCTGCTCATCTGTGGGCTCTGTGGGCTTGTTGTCGTTCCAATCCTTAGCATTAGGGCTCTCGATTGAAAGACCGTCTCTTGTTGCTGTAAGAAGAACATCGCATCCGTCCTCGTAAAGTACATAAGTACCACCAGGGATAAGACCTATATCAATAGTACCTGCTGAAAGGCCCTCACCAACTGCTTCGTAGCTGGTTCCAACTGTGATGTCAACCTCGCCAACCTCGTAACCAAGTGTAGCAAGCTCGTCTGTAAGAAGTGCCTTAAGGGGCTCTGTAGCAGTTACGATCTCATCGGGCTCACGTGAAGGTACGAAACCAACTGTAAGCTTGTCAATCTTAACTGTCTCTGCGGGTGCCTCAGCAGCCTCTGCTGTCTCCTCTGAAGCTTCCTCTGTTGCAGCTGCATCTTCTGTAGCCTCAGTTGTCTCAGCAGTCTCTGTAGCCTGCTCTGCGGTCTCTGTGCTCTTTGCGCCGCATCCAGCGAGCATTGATACACAAGAAACGCCTGCGATCATCATTGCGAATAATCTCTTCATAATTCCTCCTACGAAAATTATAAAATTTTGCTCATAAAAAGAGCCCTTGCGGAATTCCACAAGAGCTCCTACAACTACATATGAAATTATATTTGACATGAAAAATTATGTCAATGCGGCGTAGTAAAACAAAACTTAAGAAATTCTTAAGTTTCCTTACCGTTGCTGAAAGTAGCGGTTTTACTTAACTCCAATCTCCCTTGTTGCGATAACATCAACTCCGGTTCCCGCTACATTTTTTACAAGAACATCGCCTATATGAACAGGTGCCTTGGCAACAGTACTGTCGATTTCCTTCATGGCATCGAATATCTTATCCTTTGGGATGTTGCCTGCAGTTTTAACAGATACGCGGGGCTTATCGCCGCCCTCTATAACTGCAGTTGTTGTAACTGTACGCTCAGGATGTGTTACTTCGTTTCTGGCATATTTATCACCGATGGCGCAGGTGTTACCCTTTACGGAAATAACTTCACCATCCTCTAATTCAACTGTGATCTGGCAACCCATAGGGCAGCCGATACATGTAAGATCTCTCTTTTCCATGGTTTACTCCTCCGCCTCGATTTTAATTGTTATCTTCTTAGGCTTTGACTCCTGAAGCTTTGACTTCTGAAGAATTACCTGTTCCATTTCTCCGGGGGCCATAATGCGCTTTTTATTATGCATTACACGCTCGTCATCGAAGAATACACTCACGTATGAGTTCTTGAAAACTTCACCGACACGGAATCTTACGGTTAAGAGATCATCCATGCGATCTACGTTTATGGTTGAAGGAACTGTATAACGAGCACCGTCTGTAGCGAAGAGTTCAATCACTTCGCCGCTCTTTGCCTCGCCTTCCTTGACGAATTTTGCTGCGTTAGCACCTGCTCTCTTTGCCTCCTCGGAAACATAGTCAACCAGGTCATGAACGTGAAGAACGTTACCGCAGGCAAATACGCCGGGGATGTTGGTCTCAAGTGACTCATTTACAACAGGACCTGAAGTAACAGGGCTCATCTTAACGCCAGCTGACCTTGAAAGCTCATTCTCAGGAATAAGACCACATGAGAGAAGGAGTGTGTCACAGGTATACCTGATTTCTGTTCCCGGAATGGGCTTTCTGTCAGGGCCAACCTCAGCTATAGTAACTGCTGTAACATGATCTTTTCCTTCAATGTCAACAACAGTGTGAGATAACTTAAGCGGAATTCCATAGTCATCAAGACACTGAACGATGTTTCTCTTAAGGCCTCCTGAATAAGGCATAAGCTCAGCCACTACCTTAACCTTAGCGCCTTCAAGAGTCATTCTTCTTGCCATGATAAGTCCGATATCACCGGAACCAAGGATGACTACTTCACGACCGGGCATATATCCCTCGATGTTAACAAGTCTCTGTGCTGTACCAGCTGAGAAAATGCCTGCGGGTCTGTATCCGGGAATATTGAGGGCTCCTCTGGGCCTCTCTCTGCATCCCATTGCAAGAATTACTGCCTTAGCAGGAATCTGGAACATTCCGTCTTCTCTGTTCATTGCTGTAACTGTCTTGTCTGCTGCTATATCCATAACCATGGTGTTGAGCTTGTACTCGATACCAAGGTCAAGAACCTGTTTGATAAATCTGTATGCATACTCAGGACCTGTGAGCTCCTCCTTGAAGGTGTGAAGTCCGAATCCATTATGTATGCACTGGTTGAGGATACCACCAAGCTCGTGGTCTCTCTCAAGAATAAGAATACTGTCGTTTCCAGCCTCTTTTGCTGCTACTGCTGCTGCAAGGCCTGCCGGTCCGCCTCCGACGATTACAATGTCATATGTTTTCATGAGTGGCTTACCTCCCCTTTAGTTCTCTCTAAGATAATATTGGATTTTCCGCCGCTCTTTGTAATCTTCTCATACGGAAGTCCTAATTCTCTGTTAATTATTTCCATGGTTCTGGGGCTGCAGAAGCCTGCCTGACATCTACCCATTCCAGCTCTTGTTCTACGCTTTACACCGTCAAGTGAACGTGCTCCAAGAGGTCTGTGGATAGCATCAAGGATCTCACCCTCTGTGATGGATTCGCATCTGCATACGATTGTTCCATAAGCGGGATTCTCTTTAATAAGAGCGTTCATCTCTTCTATTGAAAGACCCTGAGTACTCTTTATTCCCTTTCTTGTAGCGATCCAGTCTGCCTTTTCCTTAAGTCCCATCTTGTCCCTGAGCATGTTGCCTACCATCTTGCCGATAGCGGGTGAAGCTGTAAGTCCGGGAGACTCGATTCCTGCTACATCTATAAAGTCAGGAGCGTCCTTAACCTCCTCGATAACGAACTCGTGTCTCTCAAGGTGAGCACGAAGTCCTGCGAAGGATGTGATGACGTTTCTCAGAGGAAGATTCTTTACACTCTCATTAGCCTTGGCTGTAACTTCACCAAGTCCCTCTGCTGTTGTGTTGTTTCCTTCCTTATCCTCAATGTCGATAGCTGTAGGTCCAACAAGGACATTGCCGTGAACTGTAGGGGTTACAAGAACGCCCTTACCATACTTGGTAGGCTGCTGGAAAACTGTGTGAGAAACAAATCCGCCTACCTCTTTATCAAGAAGAAGATAATCTCCTCTTCTCTCGATGATATGCATCTTGTCCTCGCTTACCATGTTATGAATTCTGTCTGCATAAACACCTGCAGCATTTACAACTACGCGGCTCACATACTCACCGTTATTGGTTCTGATGTGCCATAAGCCATCCTCGCCCTTTTTGATATCTTCTACTTCAGTATTGAATCTGAAATCAACGCCGTTCATGTTGGCATTTTCAGCCATAGCGATGTTGAGCTCGAAGGGACATACGATTCCACCTGTGGGTGCATAGAGAGCTCCGACAACCTCATCTGAAAGGTTGGGCTCCTTCGCAATGGCTTCCTCTCTTGTAAGGATCTCAAGACCCTTAACTCCGTTCTTAACACCTCTGTCATAGAGTGTCTTAAGTCCGTCTATCTCTTCCTCGTGTACGCATACAACAAGGGAACCGTTTCTCTTAAAAGGAATGTCGAGATCCTTGGAAAGCTGATCCATCATCTCGTTTCCTTCAACATTCAATTTTGCCATAAGGGATCCTTCAGCTGCGTCAAATCCGGCATGTACAATTGCTGAATTAGCCTTGGAGGTACCCTCACATACGTCTTCACATTTTTCAAGCACACATGCAGATACGTCATATCTGGAAACTTCTCTTGCTACAGCGCTTCCGGAAACACCTGCACCTATGATTACGACATCATATATCATTTTTGTTTATTCTCCTTCTCTCTAATGGAAGTTCTGGTCTCAGGCTAAAGCCTTCGACAGAACAAGCTTTGATCACGCAAATTACAGATTTGCTATCTTAGCTTTTAGCCCAGCCTCTTGTTGAAGCTACTGCCTGCTTCCAGCCTGCGAGCTCTTTTTCTCTCTTCTCACTGTCCATAGTGCTCTTGAATTCCTTATCTACGGACCAGTTATTAAGAACGTCTTCCTTGTTCTTCCAGTAGCCTACTGCAAGACCTGCGAGATAAGCAGCACCCATCGCTGTTGTCTCTACGTTACTGGGTCTTACAACGCTTGTATCAATGATGTCAGCCTGGAACTGCATAAGGAAATTGTTCCTGGAAGCACCACCGTCAACTCTGAGACTTGTGAGCTTTTTACCTGTATCAAGCTCCATAGCCTTAAGTACATCTGCTGTCTGGAATGCCAGGGATTCAACTGTCGCCCTTATGATGTGGTACTTATTAACGCCTCGTGTAAGTCCAACGATCGCACCTCTTGCGTAAGGATCCCAGTAGGGAGCACCAAGTCCTGTAAATGCAGGAACAACGTAGCATCCGTTTGTATCCTTAACTCTTGTTGCAAAGTACTCTGAATCTGGAGCTGAGTCTATTGCTCTGAGCTCATCACGAAGCCACTGGATAGCAGCTCCTGCTACATACACAGAACCCTCGATTGCGTATGTAACCTCTCCGCCGATTCCCCATGCGATTGTTGTGAGCAGGTCATTCTTGGAATAAACAGGCTTGTCACCTGTGTTCATCAGCATGAAGCAACCTGTTCCGTATGTGTTCTTTGCATCGCCTTCCTCGAAGCAGGTCTGTCCGAAAAGGGCTGCCTGCTGGTCTCCTGCTGCGCCGGCAATTTTGATCTCGCCACCGAAGAACTCAGGATCTGTCTCTCCGTAAATGCAGCTTGAGGGCTTTGCCTCAGGAAGCATGCTCATGGGAATATCAAGGATCTCGCACAGCTCCTTGTCCCACTCAAGTGTATTGATATTAAAAAGTAATGTTCTGGAAGCATTAGAGTAATCTGTTACGTGAACCTTACCCTTTGTGAGCTTGTAGATGAGCCAGGAATCAACCGTACCAAAGCACAGCTCCCCATTCTCTGCTCTCTGTCTTGCTCCTTCAACATTATCCAAAATCCATCTTATTTTTGTTCCTGAGAAGTAAGGATCGAATTTAAGTCCTGTCTTCTGCTGGAACTTCTCAACGATGCCGGGAACCTCTTCCTTCATCTTCTCTGCGAAGTCTGCAGTTCTGCGGCACTGCCATACAATTGCATGAGATATAGGCTGTCCTGTTTTTCTGTCCCATACAATAACTGTCTCACGCTGATTGGTAATACCGATTGCTGCGATATCCTCGAATGTTGCATCTATCTTGCTCATAGCCTCACGAGCTACAGACAGCTGCGTCTGCCAGATTTCGCTGGCATCATGCTCAACCCAGCCGGGCTGAGGGAAAAACTGCGTGAATTCCTTCTGTGCACATGAGCAGATCTTGCCCTTCTGATCGAAGAGGATGCATCTGTTACTTGTTGTGCCGGAATCCAGCGCCATTACATATTTTGCCATTACTGTTGTTACCCCACCTTCAAGTTTTTACTAAATTTTATCTCGTTTTACCCTTTAATACTTGTCATATTCCACAAAAAAATAAGCATTTTAAACTACTAATTCTGTGTCAAAAGCACCTCGTTCAGGAAAACCGCAAGTCCCTCTGTATGGTCTATGCTCTCTGAAAGAGTACTCCTGACGAAAAAGTCATCCGATACCAGAGGATCGTACTTTTTATATGCTTTTATAAAGCGCTCCACACATCCCGAAATCTCAAACATGTAGCCAATAAGAACCACATTCTTAGGATCCAGCATGGTGATGACGTTTCTGATATTTCGGGCAAGCATGTCAATCTTGTCATCTATGATATCGCTGGCCTTCGGATTATCAAAAAGCTCTGAATTGAAAACACTGTCAACGTTCTTACCAAAAACGCTCTTAAGCTCCTGCTTTATCGCCTTTGTAGATACATAGGTTTCAAGGCAGCCCTTTCGCTTGCAATTACAGTCACGACCATCCTTAATGGCAATCATATGCCCTATCTCAGCTGCCATCTTGTTTGAACCCTGGTATATTTTTCCATCAATAATGATTGATGCACCAACACCGGGTCCCCACTTAAGGACGAAAAGATTGTTGACTGTTCTCCCAAGTCCGAAATAGATCTCTGTCTGGGCGTAGGCCTTAAGGTTATTCTCAACAACTACAGGAATTCCAAGCTCCTTCTTAATATAAGAAGCAACCGGTATGCTCTCTGTCCAGATGTTGTAGCTGTTAAGGCTTACTCCATTTTTCCTGTCTACGCTTCCCGGAATAGTCACAGCAGCTCCAAGAACCTTTTCCTTGACGATGCCGTTTTTCCAGAACAGCTTCTGACATTCATCAGTGATGTTCTTGAAGAATTCCTCAGGATCGATCTCCTTATCTGTCGGAAGTGAAGTGTTGCAAAGTACCTTTCCCTTCATGTCGGTAACAGCTATATATGTGACATCTGATTCTATAGCTATGCATAATACACTTCTATATCCCGGATTGATATCGACAAGAATCTTCTTGCGGCCTGCTCGCTTTTCTTCGTTCGCTTCGCCAAGTTCGACTATCAAACCCTCTTCCATCAGCTCTGAACATATTAATGTAACAGAGGCGGCTGTTAAGCCAACCGTTTCTGCTATATCTTTCCTTGACATCGCCCCATTATTGTTGAGCAATAGGAGGATGGAAGAACGGTTACTCAGTTTTACGTTTTCTAAATTTATCCCCTGATATTTCATAAACTAAATCGTATAACACTCATTAGTAACGTACAACTTCTACATCAAGCATATTGCCCAATTTTTCGAGCTCTTCTGCAATATTCTTGTAAATTACTACGTAGTGCGGCTCCCATCCGTTTTTGATTGTTTCTTTAACAATTTTCTCTGCAGACTCGTTGGTCTGAACTACTATTGATGCACCGTTGAACTGCTTGGGCTTATCCATTACATTTCCTTCAGCGATGAAGAATCTGAACTTGCTCCGAATAGTTCTCTCCGCATCCGTAAATATGCTCGTCACGAGAGGTTTTAAAGGTAAGCCAGAATCTGTTTATCTGTGAACTTCCCCCCGCATCTGATGTAAGCTCAGCTACGGTTTTACCTGAAACTGTCGTAACCTTAAGTGTCAGCAGTTCTCCGGTTTTGTCACATCTGTATACAAGACTTTCGCCATCATCTGTCTTAGCAGTTTCTACCAGGTTGCATTCCTGTTTCCAATTAATTTTATGCTTATATTTAAAGCTCCCACGCTTCATGGTGAATCTATTTTCGCCATTACCTACTGTTAGAGCAATCCTGCTAAAATCTATTGTTATCTCCTCCCTATTAAAAACAAACTAGAGGTTGATTAATTCTCTTAATCAACCTCTATCATTCTAATGTATGTATTTTGTTTTCTCAATTGTGAATATATAAAGAAAAAAATCCATGCAAATTGTGCATAAATAACATCCGCATATCCAGTAAATATGCGGATGTTCGAATATGCTCATTTATTGGTTGAATGTGAAAACAACCTCGCCTGTTGATTACTTTTTACTATTGTCAGCCATCATAGCGAGACTTCTTGCCATGGCTTCGAATATATCATGTGTATTTGCTGAATCTCTGTCAGCGATCATAGCAAGGGTCTGGGAGATATCATTGAGAGCCATAACGATGTTCTCAAGGGAAGCCTTGGTAATCGCAGACTCATCACCCTTTTTTACTATCTGATCATATTTTAACATTCTTGCCTGCTGTAATCCGGATACTTCAGATACTCTGCTCATAATTCAACCCCCTTTCACTAAGAAATAAGTTACTAAGTTAATGATAATCCAACACATTGAAAAAAACTATTAAATAAGAATTATCTATTATTAAAATATGTATTACTCAACTATCTGACCGTAGAACAGGACCTCCTTTACATTTCCGGAGGTCATAATGTAATACTTGAAGGGCTTGGTGGCGAAGAATTCCTTAGGCGGATTCTCATCAATATCAAGAGCCGCTCCAACCATGGCCATTCCCGTAGCCGCTGAAGCTTCAACACCATTTTCATCAGTAATGATCTTCGTCTTCTGGATGATATCAGAAACGAAAAATCCCGAATCACTACTCATTGCAGAAAAATCCGCCTCCGGTGCAAATGCACTCTTTGCGCCTCTGCTCTGAAGGAAATGAACAAGCTCCTTCTTTTCAAAGGAGGTCTCTGTCTCAAACTTGGGTAGCATCACATGAACCTTTTCATCCGATGCCTTAGACAGCTTGCCCTGGAAGCCTTCGGTATCACCAAGAATGCAGGCCATCTCCACGTCTCCGCTTAAGCTCATAACAAGAATCTTGGACTTGGGATCCTCGTAGAATTTGTAGTGATCTGTCTTATCCATGAATTCCTTCTTGATGCAGCATCCGTCATAGGACATAAAGTCGTCCTCCCCGGTAGCCTCCTTCTCGAACTTCCTGATCCATGATGACTTCAGATAAAGTGTATTCACAAGGACTAAATCCTTTTCAGACAGATCATTTGCAATCGTGGGAATAAGGCCATCTGTTCCTTCGTTTACCCAGTTGTTAACAGCGTCTGTGATTTCATCAGCGGCAATATCCTGAGCCTCTGCCCCATAGTGATTCTTAATGTAATCCTTATAATCAGGTGAGAGCTCACCCTTAAGCTTACTATTGTGCCACGCGGAATTCAGCATCTTAAAGGCAAAGTCATCAGCAGAGGTATCAGGCGCATTCACCATGGCGTTGTACCACATATTCATCTCTGCTTCATTCGAAAAACCGGCAGCCTTAAGCAGCTCTGACTTAGTATCTGAATCAGCACCCGCCACAGCAAGCCCGATAACCGCTCTTAGGGATGCAGGTGAAACCATATAATTCTCGTTTCTGTAGCCTTCATCCTCAAGAAAATCGATAAGTCCGCGGTCAAATTCAGACAGCTTAAGCTCACCATTTCCCGTGCTGAAAGCTATACCGGCAGTCTCTTCCTCCTCTTTGGGCGCAGGTTCCTCGGCAAGCTCTGCAATAGCACTCATATCTATTTCATCCGGATCGGAAGTCTCCTCCTCAGCCGGCTTTACAGGCTCAGGCTTTACAACCTCCATTTTGGACTCAGGAGCTTTAGCCTCATCTGCATTATTTTCGGCTTCTTCAGAGGTCTCTTTTTCCTCATCCTCTTTTAATTTATGACCCAGATATATGATGGTTACGAACGTTGCAAAAACCAGGCCGCCACAGGCCGCTACAACCAACAGCCACTTTAGAATTTCGGTCATCATTTTCCCTCCGTTTTTTCATCTGACAGCTATCTCCTCGGATGTTTATTCCCCTCTTTTTTCCTTTGCCAAAAGCCACGCCATAATGTGCACGCTCTGCTGAAACTCTCCTCTTTTTATGATTTCTTCAAGATTCTCTCTTGTGTTTATTTCAACGTTTAAAAATTCCGTATCATCAAGATTTTGCCCCGACACCTTTTTGCAGTTCGTTGCCATATAAACATAGGCATAATTATCTGCTATCGTCGCATTGGAAGGTACCGTTAACAGATGAGTCCATTCATCTGACACATAGCCCGTCTCCTCAGTAAGCTCGCGCTTTGCAGCATCAAGGGCAGCCTCACTGTCCTCAGAATCATTACCAAAGCTCCTGGCTGTCTTAGCAGCATTATCCCTGTACTCTTTTCCATCGTTTCTCTCAATGCCGCCTGCCGGAAATTCCGTGGTCACTTCACGAATCCCCTGTCTGTACTGACGCACACAGATAAGATTCCCCTCAGTATCAAAAGGAACAATTACCACATAATCTCTTCTGCTGTAGCTGTAATAGGGCTCAAACTCTGAGCCATCCGGGAATCTGAAGGCAGACTCCCTGAAATCAATCCATTCATTCTGAACAAGATGCTTTGTTCTTACCTCTTCCCATGCGAGGTCTTCTCTTTTTCTATCCATAATCAGTCTAAAATCCTTTGCGGCATAAAATCTAAATAATCGCCCGAAACCAGGCTGTACTTTATTCCATCAACTTTTCCCAGAAGGCTGTCGTGGAACCTCTCTTTTCCGTGACAGTGAGCATATATCACCTGCTCTGCACCATAGGCTCTTGCCATCAGTGTGAATCTGCTCTGCCTCTCACCTATTTCAGTGGGCGGGTAATGCAGGAACACGATGAACTTCTCGAACCCTTCAGCCCTTGCTGCTTCGAATGAAGCTTTAAGTCTTTTGGCCTCGCGCTCTATCAGCATGTCCGCGTGCTCCCTGGTATCAAAGCCCTCATAGCAATAACCCTTTGTTCCCACTATCGCATAGTCCTTGTAAGGATAAAAATTGTTTTGCAGGAAAAACAGCCTGCCCTTATATAAATCGTTCAGTTTCTGGGTTTTCTTTGCATTCCAGAAATTATCGTGATTGCCTCTTATAAGTATTTTTCTGCCGGGGAGATTCTCAATAAATCTAAGGTCCAGCTCGCACTGCTCAAGCCCCTTCCCCCAGCTGTGATCCCCCACAAGAACAAGGGTATCCTCTTCAGTCATTATTTTATTGCAGTTCTTTTCTGTTTTTCTCTCATGTCCTCTCCACGCCTTGCCAAAAATATCCATCGTCTTATCCGACTGAAAGGCAAGATGAAGATCGCCCAGTGCATATAACGCCATAACTACTCCGGTTCTACATATTAAACAAAATCCGGGTAGTACATCCTGAACCACCCGGATATAAGTTATTATCCAATATAATTATGCACGTGTCAAAAGGTCCTACTGCGAACTTTAATTCGCTTGTTTTCTCACTCTGCAGCTGCTATAAAGGTTCCTTCATTGCACGCCGGAAGATATACGGAATTGAACATTCTCTTGTGCATATAGTTATCTGCATCCGAGAGGTTATAGTAGTCATAAACCGTAGGATCCTGGTCATCCCAGGTGCAGTCTACATTGTAGTAATTGCCATCGAGCTTTATGATATTCCAGGCATGGAGCTCTCCCGCGGAGCCTGCGCAAAGGTATGTGGGAACACCCAGCCTTTGCATCAGATACTGGAAGGCTTTTGCATAGCCAGCACATACTGTATTATTGCCAACTATGGCGCTGTAGGCACTCTGATCCAGCGGATTGTGCTTATAGGTAAGCTTATTAGCCAGAAAATCGTGGATATACAGCTCCTTGGAATAATTGTCAGGAAGCCCTGCTGCCCCTGCAACAATAGCCTCTACCTGTGACTGGAACTCCCGATTGGCTGCCGGTATGTTGTTTATTCTGTCATAGTATCTAAGTCGCAGCTTTATCGCTGCTCCGTTGTAATCAAACTCCTGATAAAAAGTGGTATCAAGCCAGAAGAGCTCCGGATGATCAAACACAACGCTAAGGATTATCATCTGCATTGTATTCATATTCACCTGCTCTATCGGCCTGAAGGTTGTATTCAGATTAAGGGTATTGGCATATATCTGTCTGTAAAGAGCTTTTCCCGTATCATTGAGCATGTGGTAATAGGGATAGTACTCCGTGCTGAAGTCAAACTCATCACCGAGGTATCCATAATCTGTACTGTTGATCGCCTGATTGGCAAGTCCCGGATCAGTAAGCTCTACAATATCAGGTTCAAAAGCTGCATAACCGCTTTTCCCAGCAGGTATTCCAGGTGCGTAAACGGGAGTCATCTCTTCCTCTGATGCCTTTACGTCATCCGATGATTTCGTCTTGGTTGATTCAGTCTCAATACTAACTGAGATTTTCTTTTTGCCTTTTCCTGTAACGGCATTGGCAATGGCATCAGCAGCATTCGCAACATCCTCAACAGTAACATCTCTCTCTGCGAGGTTATCCACATTTGTTGCTTCCAGCTCATTTATCGCATCTGATAATCCGTTTACCGCATTGGTTATCATCGCGCCAATTCCCGAAGCATTCTCGGTTTCCTCAACCTCTACCTTCTCTTTCTTTTCTCTCACACCATATATATAGTCCCAGTCAGGAACCTCTACATAGTATTTATTCGAGGTATCAACCTTTACCTCTTCCTCGTCAGCAGGCTGCAGTAGCTCTCCTACCCACACGCCAATATCGGGGTTTGCAACACACGCAAGTATCGCCATAACCCCGGCCGTAATAAGCCCTAATATTCCATAAGCTAAGCTCTCAACTACCTTCATAATAATCACATCCTTGTGTATGAAATGTTAATCCGTTAACCGTAACCCCTCTAACAAAAAAGGGAGCAATATGCCCCCTTTTCACTATTATTATATGAAATTACGTATTCCTTTGATATTAAATTACTATAAAAAATCACTTAACAAAAGTGTCCCCACACCACACCAAGGGGGCGCCTACCCATTTTGTGCGATTTTCTGCGCCGATATTTAATACGCTCGCTGTGTAATACTTCTATGTTTCAACATGTCTGAGCTTCTGAGCCTTCGAATTAACCTTACGCTCATTTTTACAAGCTCTTTCATGCTCGCTTGTTTTTTAAAGCTGGTGTCACTTTGCTTTATAAGCATGCCTTAGAAAAAAACTTGCAGGACGCAATGTATGTAAAGAAAGTCATGGTCACTGCTTGCCCAAAGGCAAGCGAGTTACAACAAAAAACGTGCGCTCCCAAACTCTGAAAGAGCTTGGGGACACACGTTCTTTTGTTGCAGGTGCGCTAGCGCACCATGTGACCATGACAATTAAAAATCTTCCAGCGTCCTGCTTCAGACATTTTCACGGCATGCAGCAAAGTGACTTACCAGCTTAAGAAAAACAGACGCTCACATCCACTTGTAAAAAATGAGCATAAGGCATAATTCCTGGCTCAGAAGTGAGTTATTGAAACATAGAAGTGTTTATAAAGCAGTGAGCGCATTAAATGTTCTGAGGCGTGACGCACAAAATGGGTAGGCGCCCCCTTGGTGTGGTGTGGGGACTTTTGTCACTTAACCTTTTTATACAGATAGTAGTTAAATTCCATACCATCCCACCCATAAACCTCTTTGTCGATGCACTCGTAGTGGTCGTTTATGGAGGCAGGGATGTGATCGCGGACGAGGACGTAATCTATAAGTCCCTCACGAACGTATCTCTCCTGCTCAAGGTATGGATTATTTTCAGGTTCCTCAATGCTCAAGGTCTGTGTCTGGAACCAGCGGCAGCTGGGAACGATGTCACATAAGGTATAGAGACCAGCATCAAGGCATCCCACGTTCAGAAGTGTCGGGTTCGTAGTTTCCATAACCTCATCACGGAAGCGATACATAAAATAATCATCCCTACTAACCTGCCTGAAAGACACATTCATTGAGTTAACATCCACGAAAATCGTAGCAAGTGCCATGCATATCAGAGCAGTAATAAATCTCATGCCAATTCTGTCACTTCTTGTTCCCTTTTCAATAAGGTGCTTCGCAGCAAGTCTTCCCAAAAGAGCAAAGCCCATCACGGCAAAAACTGAAAGCGGCAGTGAATAATAGGGAAGGTCCCTTCCACCTCCAAAGAATCCAAGGAACATGAACACAAACAGTACCGGTACAACCAGTCGTGAAAGTAGTTTTTGTCCCTTATTCAAAATGCCATACACCATCCCAACTATCACGAATACGAAGTATTGCCAGTCATCAATGATAAGCCAGTACAGGGTTTTGATAAGATACATGGCTCTTCCCATTATGCCCGCATCTGCTCCTTCAACCTTGGTATATACAAAGACATTCACATAGACGTAGCCCCAGTACCACTCATAGAGTCCGCCCTGAACACCGAAGTAGATTAGCCACGGTACAAATGGTAAAAACATTCCAAAGAGGAAAACCAAGCAGGCCTTGATGCCCCTTACAATCTCCTTATGTGCAAGGTATGAAAAGAACACCATCATCATCCATGCAAAGTAAAATCCAAGTCCGGTGAATTTGATATTTGCAATAAAACCTGCGAGAATACCGCCAAAGAAAACCGCCTTAAAGGGCATCGTTTCTTTATTGTATCGATTTTTAAAATAGTCCAGAATCAGATACAATCCCCACACATAAAAGGGAAGGCATATTTCCTCAGCTGCTCCGCCCCACCAAAAGCTTCTGGAACAGACAACTGTTGCAAAGGTAAACACAGAGAAAATCGCAGAGGATACTATTCTATGTTTTCCCGTATATAGTCTTATTATTCTAAAAAATCCTATCGCATCAAAAAACCCCAGAATTATTTCCAGGATATAGACTCCTGCAAATGTGGTGTGTGACACCAGGTAGGCAAGGCCATAGAAAAAGTACAGATACATTCCCTTCTGGTCGAACACATCTCTGTAGGGCATTTTCCCGTTAAAAATAGCCTTCCCCACGGAAAAGTAGCTGTTGGCATCATCCCAGTTGTTTAGAGGATATAAAAATGACGATCTCGACGCCAAAAGAAGGCAGAGAGAAACCGATAACAGCATATAAAAATATATTCTAAGCTTTGTCTTTTTAGGCATAACGGATACTCCTGATCAGTAATTATTATTTTTGAAAGTGATATTTCCTTATGACATAAAAATAGCTAACAGCAAGTGGTTTGCTGTTAGCTATAGTATAGCATAGTGATATCCTCAATTCATTTGTTATAAAATCCCATCCCTGTCATCCAGATAAATCTCAAACAGATCATACCTGTCTAAAAAAGCATAGCAGCTTAGAAGTTCATCCCTAAGCAGAGTTCTGGCATTCTCAAGATAAACTGCCTCATCCTTCAGGTACTTGAAGGATTCAGTTGTGTGCATAGCCATAACTATGGCATGATTAAGCCCTCCCCTCTTAAAAAGAACATCTTTGATTTTATTATAATGCAATGAAATTACCTACCTTTCATGAATTTTGGTGGAACAATTCATATTGCACAGAACAAAAACAAATCTTTATTTAATTACTGCTGTCCACTCAACACTATCCTTTCTATCAAATTTAAATATAACAACGCGAGTTATAATTAACGTTTTTGTGATATATATTTCATTCAATTTCATCATCTTAAATATAACTGTATTTTATAAGATTGCTCGACAAATCCATCATTTTATGCACAACCATCTTAAAAATCCGGCCATCATAAAAGAGCTGCACACAAAACTGTGTACAGCTCTATCCAACTAATTTTTATTCTTTATTTACTATACTTTACCAAATCTTAATCTTATACTGCGCTATCACCTCTACGCTCTCAGCCCTGCAGGCAGCCTTTTTGCCATCTGCTGTTTCGCTAAGCTCAGGCCATTCCTGAAGATAGATCTTCTGATCCTCCAAAAGCGGATAAACTACCGCTTCCGCCTCAAAGGTTCCTTCAAGCTCACTATTACCCTCTGAACCGATGAATCTCTTAAGTCCGATTTCCCAGTCCTGTCCGGTGTAGAAGCTGTCGGCTATAAGCTCGCCTTCATGGAATATATCCACATCGCTTACAGCATACAGCTCGGCCTTATCACCGGCGTATTTTACATGGAGGTAAACTTCGTCAACCTCCTCATCAATATCCGAAACTTTGATGATATATTTCGCAGTTGCATCGCTCTTTTCAGTAGTAAGCTCAGTCTTCACATTGCAGGTAAGTGCATCAACATATCTGTAATCCGCAAAATCCATGCTGTCTACCATATAGGTATCGCTGACATTCTCAGCATCATCATGGATAAAGCCAATAGGTGTCTCGTCAAGATCAGGCCATACTCTGAAGGCAACATTATGCTCTCTTCCGTCAGCAGGAATCTCCGCATAGATCTCGTAACCATTGGGATTGCCGTTTTCAAGGACTCCGGCACGTTTCTTATTGGTTCCGATCATCCTGTCTACAACATCATATTCGCAGATTACAAGATGCTCTGCGCCGCGTTCATCCTTTATCTTCACAGCATGCTCAGCTTCGTAGCTGCTAAGAGTCACAATCTTGATATAGCCAAGGTCGCCCTCTATCTCAGCAGCTGCAGAGTCTCTGTCATCAGTATAAAAAACATAGGCAATCTCTCTGTTCTTTTCATCATGGAGCTTACAGAGCGGAATCATGTTGGCTCTCTTTAATACCGCATCATAGCCTATAGGCATGTTGAAGGGATAGAAAAATGTATCTCCGTTTTTGATATCCCTCTCCTCGAATTCGGTAATAACATTACCCTCGCGGTCATAGGCTTTAAGAACGTTATCCTCATGATCTGCCATATCATATCTTCGCTGATAATTATTCACGAAAAGGAATCCGCTCATCAGCTCGCTTCCGTTTACATCCTTTTTCACAGCACGAACAGCAGTCCTCAAATCCGCAAGATTGTCAGGCTTATCCGGATTCCCCGGCTGTTCTATATAAGGCATCTCGCAAAGATCAGAGCCAAAATCCCTGATAAACATGGATAATCTTCTGATCTTCCTGTATGTATCAGACATCTGTCCATATTCCTTGAGCGGTGCATTAAAATCATAGGATAATACAGGAAGGTCATTGGGATATCCTGTCTCAGTGCTCTCCTGAAGAGTTGTGAGTTTTCCCTCAGGATTGGTTCCGCCGTGGTACATATAGTAACCAAGGAGGTTCGCACCGCTTCCAAGCTTGACCATACTCATGGCTTCTGTATCTTTTCCGGTTGCAATGCATCTTCTGTGATGAGTAACCTGCAAACCACCGCCAAGCTCAGCCGTGAGATAAGGAAATTTATCCATATCAAAGGTGATGCCTGCACCTAAACCATGGTCAGATCCGATGTTGTGGTCATTTCTTTCTCTTGTAAAAATGTAGTTGCCACTGGGTTCGAGCTCTGTGGTTCTGGGATCCCAGGGTGCTTCACAGTATCCGCCCATAACAGGAAGCATTCCGCCTGTCACGGCACCGCCCCAACCGGTTGCGGTATAAATCGGAACGTCAAAGCCGATCTCAATCGCCATGTCGCGGAGGATTCTCATATGTTCCTCGCCCTCTTCGCCGCCAAAACCGCCACAGTGTCCGTACTCATTCTCAATCTGAACGCCAATGACAGGACCGCCATCTTTTACAAACATTCCCTTTGCCTGCTCATAAATGTGTTCATAGAAATTCCTTGCATGAGCAAGATATTCAGGGCTGTTACTTCTTACTTCATAGCCCTTTTCCTTAGCATCCTCAAGGAGCCAGTCCGGAAATCCACCGTTTCTGGCTTCACCGTGAGCCCAGGGGCCAATCCTGAGAATACAGTTTAAGCCGACGCGTTTAACTGTCCCGAGGAATTTTCTTAAGTTTTTATCACCGCTAAAATCAAACTCTCCGCGTATCTCTTCGTGATGGATCCAGATGGTATAAAGCGAAACAATGTCCACTCCACCACTTTTCATTTTGCAGAGCTCCTCTTCCCAGTATCTGTTTCTGTATCTTGAAAAGTGCATTTCTCCCATCACAGGGAAATAGGGCTTTTCGTCAACAGTAAGAGACATCGGTGTATATGACAGTTTACTCGCACTAGATAACATAAAAATTCTCCTTGTGAAAAGGGAGCACGTTATTTCGTGCTCTCCTTCATAATAACTTCATAATTTTTCAGTTTTTTACTTCCAACCCTCTCGCCGTCAATAAGCTGCATCAGCATTCTTGTGGCAACTGCTCCAAGATTCCTGTCATCAAAATTAAGGGAGGTGACAGGCACTATAGCATTCTCAAGGATATTACTGTTATAAAATGATGCAAGTCTCAAATCCTCAGGTATGCGTATCCCGGAAGCTCTGCATATGCTCATGACATATCCAGCGAGCTGGTCATCCATACATATTACACCATCAATTTTCTTTTCTGCAAGGTGCTTAACTATTTCTGTAAGTTTCTGCTCATTACCCTGGTTCAGGAAAATCAGCGATTCATCAAGCTTTTTCCCGGCCTGCTCGTATGCATGGGCAAAGCCTTCGTATCTTGTCCTTGTAATCATATGATTCTGTGAACCGCCGATGAGAGCAAGCTTGCCCTGCCCTTTTCCTATCAGAATGGAGGTAAGCTCCCTGCACGCATCGAAGTGGTCATTATCTACAGTAACTATACTCTCATCGATTGAAGTTCCTATCGCAACAAACGGTATACCGGTTCGCTGCAGATATTCTGCAGGCTTATCATCTATGAGGGTTCTGGTCAGGATTACTCCGTCCACCTTGTGATTATCAATAATCCTCTTGAGGTTGGATATCTCATCCCCGGTAACCACCGATATAATGATATCGTAGCTGTAACCGCTTGTAACCTCGCTCATTCCCACAAGGCACCTCTGAAAAAACGGCAGATCCACAAGCAAATAATCCCCCGGCCAGACTACTGCAATATTAAAGGTTCTTCGCTGAGCAAGTCCTTTTGCAACCACGTTAGGCTTGTAATTATTCTGTTCAATAAATTCAAGGACGCGTCTTCTTGTTACTTCACCAATTCTTCCCTTCCCGGAAATTGCTCGGGATACGGTCGTTTTAGATACGCCAAGGGCATCCGCCACATCCTCGATAGTAATTTGTGTCCCCATGTTTTTGTCCTTTTATCGTTTGCACAAGGAAGGCTTAGCCCTTAACAGCTCCACCGGTAACACCCTCAACATAGTATTTCTGCAGGAACATGAATAATAATGTTACGGGAATTGCGATAAGCACACCACCGGCACAGAACCTTGTGAAATATCCCTGATAGTCGTTAGTCCATACCCATCTTGTCATAGCAACAGCTACGTTGTAGCTTGTATCATGTCCGAAAGCCACGTAGGAAGCAAATACATAATCACACCAGGGTCCCATGAAGGCAACCAGCGCAGTGTAGATAATGATAGGCTTTGACATAGGAATGATCATTGTGAAGAATATTCTGGCTCTTGTCGCACCATCAATTCTTGCTGCCTCATCAAGTGCCTTGGGAATAGTATCGAAATAGCCTTTACATACATAGTAACCCATACCTGAGCTGGCAACGCCTACAAGAATAAGTCCGGGTACCGCACCTGCCTGTGTAAGTCCAAACTGCTTCAAAAGGAAATACAGACAGATCATTGTAAGGAATCCAGGGAACATTCCGAGGATAAGCCAGAATCTCATAAGGAAGGTTCTTCCCTTAAATCTCATTCTGGAAAGTGCATAGCTTACGCAGAGAACTATTATGGTCTGAAGTAATGCTACGCAAACAGCAATTATCAGGGTGTTAAGGTACCATCTGATATAATTGGTCTCACCTGAAAACAGGAATCTGTAGTTATCAAGTGAAAACTGGTGAGGCACCAGATAATCTACCATTCCGCCGTATTCATTTGAATATGATCTAAAGCTCTGGAGCACCAGTCCCACAAAAGGGAACAGCCAGATAAAGCTTATAAGTATTAGTACTATATAGCCAAGGGCATTTCCCATGGCTCTTTTCTTCTTATATGATTTAATCACTGGAATCCCTCCTCATCTCTAACTGATGGAAGCATGTTATAAACACCAAGAGAAATGAAAGCTGTAACAATAAATACTACAATTCCCAGTACAGCAGCCATCTTGTAGTTGGTGTCTGTTACTGTCATCTTATAAAGCCAGGTAACCAAAAGGTCTGATGCACCTGCTCTCTCAGCCATGTTCATAGACTGAGGTCTACCCTGTGTAAGAAGGTAGATAACGTTAAAGTTGTTAAGGTTTCCTGTGTACTGTGTAAGAAGGAACGGGCCTGTGACAAACAGCATGTAAGGAAGTGTAATGCTTCTAAACATCTGCCAGCCGTTAGCGCCATCGATCTTTGCACTCTCATAAAGATCCTCAGGAATATTCATAAGAAGTCCTGTTGCGATCAGCATCATGTAAGGAATACCGATCCAGATATTTACTACGATGATCGTGATGCGGGCAAGCATGGGATCTGACCAGAAGGGAATATAGTTATCAATGATTCCCCACTTTATCAGGTAGCCATTAATGATTCCATCATTCGCAAACATCTTCATAACATAAAGAAGAGATACAAACTGAGGAACAGCAATTGTAAGTACAAGGATTGTTCTCCAAAGTCTCTTAAACTTTATACCCTTTTTGTTGATAAGAATCGCTACAGCAAGTCCAAGGAAGTAATCAATAAATGTAGCAAGGAAAGCCCATATAAGAGTCCACAGAAGGACCTTTATAAATGTGGGGCCAAGTCCTGTTCCTGAGAAGGATACCAGGTTCTTGAAGTTCTCCAGTCCAACCCATGTAAACAGGTTGGTAGGCGCCTGATGGTTCTTATCATAATTAGTGAACGCTACCAGAATCATGAAAACAATCGGCAGCACAGTGAAAACAAACACACCTGTTACAGGCAGTGCAAGTAATGTCTTATCAAAGTTTTTATCAAATAAAGAACGGAAAGCATCTTTGTTTGAAGGAAGCTTCTTACCCTGCTTAAGAGCAAGCTCCTCGTTACGATTTACCTTTACATTGATATACCAGATTGTGATAAATGCAATAATTGCAAAGATACATAATATTCCAAACAACAAAATAAGGAAGCTATTATCACCATATACTGTCTTACGCTTTACCTTATGGGTTTCAACTGTACCAAGGGTTGTAATCTTGGATAAATACTGCCATCCAAATCCAAACATGAACCAGAAAAACAGCACTTCACATAACAAGAGCGCAGCTCCGATTAAAAACTGTCCTCTTAAAATTGGACCAAGTCCGAATATTAAATATGAAAGCTTTGTCTTTATATCGCCTTCAACAAATGTCACTCCTATTTCCTTAAAGCCGTTGCCTATAGCCTTGAAGGATAAAGACGCTGCATCTTTTTTTCTCTTATTCGCGCCCCCTGCCATATCTTTGGCCTCCTTATCTAAATAACCTTAGTTAAAAACAGGCTCGGAAACAGTATTGAATCCGAGCCTTTAGTTAGTTCAATGTATTCCTGATTTCACAGTTTATTACTGAGCGTAGCTTTCACATGTAGCCTGGAAATCATCAAGCGCCTTCTTGAAGTCATCATCTGAAGAATCAACTGTGAGCTCCTTAGAAATTATAGAATCACCAAGTGATGTAGCAAGTGACCAGTAATCTCCAGGGTACTGACCCTGAGGAATTGTGTACTGAAGCTGCTCACCAAGAGCTGAAAGAGCTTCGTCAGCCTTAACTTCATCAGACTGCTGAGCCTTAAGGTTTGAAGGGCCCCAACCTACTGCATTGTATCTTGCAAGCTGAACTTCTTCGCTTGAAAGGAATGCTGCAAGTGCATCACAAACTGCAAGCTTGTTATCATCCTGCTGAGGCTTAACACCAAGGAGCTTGAATCCACCAAAGCCGCTCATCTGATATGTCTTACCGTCTGAACCTTCGAATGTAGGAAGCTTAGCACATGCATAGTTGTCACCGAAGAGATCCTTAGCTGCCTGAGCATCCCATGTACCATCAACGATAGCACCAACGTTTGTAGCCTCACCAACTGCTGAACCATTCTGGAATGACTTAGAAGAAGCAAGCTCTGCCATCTTCTTAAGAGCTACGATACCCTCTTCGCTTGCGTATGTAGAGTTGCACTTTGTGAAGTTACCCTGATCATCTGTATCGTATGTAAGCTTAGCACCTGTTCCGAAGAAGAATGCTGTCTGATACCAACCTGAGTTGATCTCGAAGTAGAAGTTCTTACCAGCTGCTTCACAATCAGAAACGATACCTTCAAGTGTGGAAGGATCTGTTACAACGCTCTTATCATAGTAAAGGAAATATCCGTTGTCAGATGTAATAGGATAAGCATAAAGTGTGCCACCAACTGTAGCTGCTGAAACAGCACCTGCATCGTTCTCAGCTGTAACTACCTTAGCGTTCTCTTCCTCAACCTCTTCAAGAGCACCTGCAGTAACAAGTCTTGCGATCTGATCCTGTGCGAATGCAAAAACGTCTGCACCTGCCTCAACGTCTGTGATCATGTTGCCGGCTGCATCGCCTTCACCTACAGGCTCAACTGTAAATGTGTAACCAGCAAACTCAGGATGCTCAGACTTGAAAGTCTCGATCTGCTCATTTGTGAAATCAACTACGTTATCAGCAACCCAAACTTTGATGTCGCCTGTGCCATAATCTGTATCGTCTGCTACAGCTTCCTCTGCTGTATCTGCAACTTCCTCTGCTGCATCTGCAACCTCTTCTACTGATTCCTCAGCAGCATCAGCAGCTTCCTCTGCTGTGCTCTCTGCAGCATCAGCAGCTTCCTCTGCTGTGCTCTCTGCAGTATCAGCTGCCTGCTGTGCTGCACCGTTGCCGCAGCCTGCCATCAGTGATGTTGTCATAGCTGTAGCCATCAAAACTGAAACCAATTTCTTTTTCATATTTTTTCCTCCGTTGTTTTACCTTCACAAGAAAAGGTTTTGTTGTTCGCGCAAATTGTTCAAATTGCGCAATCGGTTGTTCTGAAAGTAATTTTAATTCGGCTTTAATTTACCGTCAATCGTCAATCTTGTACAAACGTAAAACGTTTTCCTTATACAGATTAACCAAATTCGTTTCCGGTAGCAAACGTTTTCCAAAAAAAGCTGCGCAACCGTTTGTTCACTAGTATTTATCTATATTGGAATCGTTACCGTTAATTCATTTCCATTTTTGATAACCACCACTACAAAAACCTTTCGTTAACCTAAAAATTTCCCTTAACAAAAATGCGTCCCATGCATAAATGCTGATGTTTACTGATAGGTTAAACATATAACCTTGTCATTAACCTTTCTCTTGTCGGTCTTGTGTCACAAAAAAAGACCAGTCACATGGACTGGTCAATAAAAATCCGGAGATAATTAAATTAGCTCTGGTGTATGTATTTCATCTAGCTGAACAATGCCATCCTTAACATAGCAGGATACACTATATTCCCATTTTTCGCCATTCGTGAGTTTTAGCTCTTCGCAATCTGGATCAGTTGTATTTATTCCCAAAAAGCACCATAATCCTTTCTCATCCTCTCCACATGCAAAAACACTGTTATCTTTATATGATTCATAAAAATCTTTTCCTATTGTTTTGACACATATATCAAATCCAATATTTTTATCTGACATAGTTCTTCTCCTATTCTACAAACTCATCCGCATAAAACTCCACCTGCTGTCCTGTATACCATGATATTATTATACTTTTTTCCTGACCGATTTCCTTTAGGAATCTTCTATCCTTACTTGAAGGAATTATTTTCTCTATATCAGGATGAGAATGTGCTATTAGCTCCATTTTCCCACATTTAAGCAATGTTTCCAAATCATCAGTAACAACGTTTCTATCCCCTCTTATAAAATCCCATCCCATTTTGGGACGCCACGCCAAGAAGACACAACTCTACCAAAGCATTCATAACTTCAGAAACGGTCATTTGAAGGCCCTGAGCAATTATTTTTTCGAATATTACTCCAGTGGTCTGAGGGTAAAAGTCCAGTTCTCTGTATATACATTTCTGCATATCGTTATTTAACAGTGCTTCTCTGCTGCTTTCTGCATCTATATTTTTCTTCAATCCTTTATTATTGTCCTCACTTTCTTTTATCTTCATTGTTGCGTCGCATATATTCCTCCTCAAATACTCCACTATATCCTCTGCGCACGAAGCAATCCCTGCCCCCTGCCTTATCAGCGAATTGCAGCCATAGCTTAGAGAATCACAGATCCTTCCAGGAACTGCAAAAACTTCCCGGCCCTGTTCCAAGGCCATATCAACTGTGATCAAAGTTCCACTCTTCTCTCTGGCTTCAATCACAAGCACCACATCCGACAATCCACTGATTATCCTGTTGCGCGGAGGGAAATACTGAGGCTTTGGCTGCGTTCCCGGTAAATATTCTGATATAACGCCGCCGCTGGTTATAAGAGAATCGTATAGGCTGTGGTTTTCCTCGGGATAACAGATATCCACTCCGCTCCCCAGCACTCCGAAAGAGCTTCCACCGGCAAATATGGCAGACTGCTGGGATATACCGTCAACGCCTCTTGCCATGCCGCTAATTATCTGTACTCCTGACATGGCCAGCTTTTCTCCAAAAAGCTTAGCCGCATATTTCCCATACTCAGAACTGTTCCTGGCACCGATTATTGAAACCGATGGTCTGTTTTCATCAGGGAGCTTACCCATACAGTAAAGCGCAAAAGGCGGATCAGGTATGTCCTTGAGGCGTTTGGGATACTTATCCGACACGTAAGAATAGAAATCTATGCCGCGATTATAAAGGTACTCATATTCGCCCTCCAGACTCCATTTTTTCTTTGCCTTAAGAAAGGCCTCATACTGCTTTACAGTCACCTTCGTCTTCAGCTCATTTTCTGTCGCATTATAGATATTTTCACAGCTCCCAAACTCATCAATGAGCCTAATGAGAGTTTTATTTCCCCATCCCGGAATGTTATGGAGCATATAGGCATAATTATTGTCAGTCATGATCAGGCTCCTCTCCCGGCGTATTTAGCGGCGTTATTCTGCTCAGCAGCAAGGCCTGACTTACCAAAATACTTCGCATCCATCATCCTGTAGCAGGCAGCCTCTGTCAGATGCCTTGCTTCAATCTGCTCAGCACCGTCCAGATCCGCGATGGTTCTTGCCAAACGAAGGGCCTTATGGTAAGCCCTAGCAGACAGATCCATGGTATTAAAAATCTGTTCCATCAGCCTCTGCTCCTTCATGCCCAACTTGCAGTATCTCTGAATCTGCGTGGGATTCATTTCAGAATTGAATCTTATTCCATCCTTCTCAAACCTTTTCTGCTGTATTTTCACAGCCTCCATGACTCTCTTTCTGATGTCCGCACTTGATTCATTGCACTGAGTACCGTGGCTCAGCTCACTCACATCAATCTTGGCCGCTTCGATACAGATGTCTATTCTGTCCAGAATGGGTCCGGAAATCCTGCCAAGGTATTTTAGTATCTCCTTTTCAGAGCACTTGCACTTATTAAGGTCAGGGTAATAGCCGCACGGACAGGGGTTCATTGCTCCCACCAGAAGAATATCCGCAGGATATGAAAAATTGCCACCGCTCCTTGCTATATGCACCTCCCTGTCCTCTAAAGGCTGCCTTAACAGATTCAGGGTATTCCTCTTAAACTCTGCCATCTCGTCAAGAAACATAACTCCGCGATGGGACAGCGAAATCACTCCCGGATGCGGTATATTCCCACCTCCTGCAAGGGCAGACTCCGTAATTGAATGATGGGGACTCATAAAGGGTCTCCTTGTAATCAGCGTCTCGCCCTTTTTAAGCATTCCTGCAACACTGTATATTGACGAAACCTCCAGCGCCTCCTCTCTGGAAAGCGGCGGCATTATTGAAGGTATCCTTTTTGCAACCATACTTTTCCCTGAGCCCGGCGGGCCAATAAGCAGTATATGGTGGTAGCCTGCTGCCGCAATTTCAACGGCTCTTTTCACAGCAGACTGTCCGTTTATCTCTGCAAAATCGATTCCCTTAAGGTAATCCTCATAGCTTCCCGTTTCTGTAAAAAGCGCATCAACATCCACCACAGTGGGCGCTATTATCTGATCCCGTTCCTCCTTATCGGATTTAAAGTAGGCCACTACCTCCGATAAAGACTCCACTCCGATTATCTTCATCCCCTGCACAACAGCGCCTTCTCTTGCGTTATCAGCGGGAAGAATACAGGTCTTATAACCACATTTATAGGCGTGGGAAACCATGGGAAGAACGCCGCTCACAGCCTTAACCTCACCGTCGAGGCCGAGCTCTCCTATGACAATCGTATCCTTGAGGCTCTCCTCCTCAATCTCCCCTATCGCCGTGAGGATTCCAACTGCCACCGGAAGATCAACAGCAATACCGGATTTCCTGATATCCGCCGGAGACAGATTCACTGTTATCCTCATGGGAGGAAGCGGATATCCCGCATTTTTCAAAGCGACTCTCACTCTCTCAGCGGCTTCTCTCACATCGCTGCTCATAAAGCCCACCATGCTGAACATGGGAAGCCCATCAGAGGTGTCCACCTCAACCTGCATCAGATACGGCATGATTCCTTTTACCGCACCCGAAACAACTGTACTAAACATACTAAAAACTCCTTTCGCATTGCACCAAAAGTGCAGCAAAGGACCTTTGCTTCATAAATACAAATAGGAAAATGCGAAGAAACTTCGCGTGAAAAAATCGAGCGTTTAAAACGCAAAACTTATTATATAAGATTCCAATTATTTTGCAAGCTGGATTTTTTTTATCTAAATTTTACCTTTATTTCATTCTAAGTTCGTTGATTTTCGTTCTATTTATCGACAAGATAAAGGTAGGAATTTCTGCGAGACTGACCCGCATGAAGACACAGGGAGAGGTGAAAATGTCAAGAATCGATGATATTCTCAAAACAGCAAAAGAACAGGGAGCTTCTGATGTTCACATCACTGTAGGTATTCCGCCCAAGATGCGTGTAAATGGCAAACTGATCGCACTTGAAGGCTATACCAAAATGATGCCTGATGACACCAGAGAGATCGCCGACACCATAATGAGCGTCAAGCAAAAGGAGCTTCTTGATGCAAACGGACAGCATGATATGTCATTTTCCATCATGGGACTTGGCCGTTTCAGACTTAACGTTTTTAAACAGAGAGGCTCAATCGCCATGGCAATCCGCCTGGTTGAAACCGAAATTCCGGATGCAGAAACCCTGGGAATACCGCCATCAGTTGTTAATCTTTATCAGAGACAGCGCGGTCTTGTTCTGGTAACAGGTCCTACAGGTTCAGGAAAATCCACTACCCTTGCGTCAATCATTGATATGATAAACAACAACAGGGAAGCTCACATCATAACCCTTGAGGATCCCATCGAGTTCCTGTATCAGCACAACAAGTCCATCGTTAACCAGCGAGAGGTTGGCCTTGACAGTGACAATTATGCTAATGCCCTAAGAGCTGCTCTTCGTGAGGATCCCGATGTAATCCTCGTAGGAGAAATGCGTGATCTTGAGACCATAAGCACAGCTATCACCGCTGCAGAGACCGGTCATCTGGTACTATCAACACTGCACACCATAGGTGCCGCAAGTACAGTGGACAGAATCATAGATGTTTTCCCGCCTCACCAACAGCAGCAGATCAGAATCCAGCTGGCAAACGTTCTTGAGGCAGTAATCTCCCAGCAGCTTATTCCTACAGCGACAGGGGATGCCAGAGTTGCAGCCTTCGAGGTAATGCATGTTAACTCAGCGGTGCGCAACATGATCCGCGAGGGCAAGACCCACCAGCTCATCACCATCATGCAGACGAACAGAAAGCTCGGTATGATAACCATGGATGAAGCGATAATCGATCTGTGCAGAGCAGGAAAAATATCCAGAGATAAAGCTGTACAGTACGCGCAGGATCCGGATATAATGCAAACCAAAATTTTAAGATAAAAGTACAAAAGGTGATGCAGCAAACTCTGCATCACCTTTATTATTTACCTCATATTTTTCACAAGGAAGCTCTGCTCTCGCTACGCTCGCCAGAGCAAAGTTCGAACCAGATTCGAAAATACCTCATCAGGTTCTCACTTTTAGGCCATAAGCATGCGGAACATCTCGATAACCTGCTCCTTGGTTGCTTCTCTCGGATTGCCGGGATAGCATGCATCGTTAAGTGCATCTGTTGCAAGTACGTCAAGGTCTTCTTCCTTGATCTTATCAAGTGTCTTCGGGATTCCAACATCCTCAGAAAGCTTCTTAACTGCGTTAATAGCAGCATCTCTGTACTCTTCCTGTGACATGTTATCAACGCCTTCTACACCCATTGCTCTTGCAACCTCGCGAAGTCTCTCGCCTGTGTATTCACGGTTGAACTCCATGGAAATAGGCAGGAACATAGCACAAGCAACACCGTGAGGTGTGTCATAGTGAGCTGAAAGTGTGTGAGCCATAGCGTGGTCGATACCAAGACCAACATTTGAGAAGCCCATACCTGCGATGTACTGACCAAGAGCCATTCCCTCACGACCTTCCTTGGTATTCTCAACAGCACCGCGAAGATGCTTGGAAATAAGCTTGATAGCCTCGAGATGGAACATATCTGTCATCTCCCATGCAGCCTTTGTTGTATAGCCCTCGATAGCGTGTGTAAGGGCATCCATACCTGTAGAAGCTGTAAGTCCCTTAGGCATTGATGACATCATCTCAGGATCAACGATAGCTACGATAGGCATATCGTGTGTATCAACGCATACGAACTTTCTCTCCTTCTCAACATCAGTGATAACGTAGTTGATTGTAACCTCTGCAGCGGTTCCTGCTGTAGTAGCTACAGCGATGATCGGAACGCAGGGATTCTTTGTGGGTGCAACGCCCTCAAGTGAACGAACATCAGCAAACTCAGGGTTTGTGATGATGATACCGATTGCCTTTGAGGTATCCATTGATGAGCCACCGCCAACTGCTACGATGCAGTCTGCGCCTGACTTCTTAAATGCCTCAACACCATTCTTTACATTTTCGATCGTAGGATTGGGCTTAATATCTGAATAGATCTCGTAAGGGATCTTTGCTCCGTCAAGAAGATCTGTAACCTTAGCGGTTACACCGAATTTGATAAGATCAGGATCTGATGCAACAAATGCCTTCTTAAAACCGCGGCTGTTGATCTCGTTAACAACCTCAGCTACAGCTCCTGCCCCATGATAAGATGTTCCGTTTAATGAAATTCTGTTTGCCATTATAAATGCCTCCCATATAAATGATTTCCTGCGTTACACAGGATTTGATTACCACTTACAAGCTTAGCATTTCAGGGCATCTTTTATAAGTTACACTTTGCCGCTTTTGTACCAAAAAAAGAACTTTGCAAAAGGAAAAATCATTCTCTTTTCCCAGCTGCAAAGTTCGCACTTAATCAAAGTATTCCAAGCTCTGTAAAAACCTCGTGAAGTTTTTCCGGCATAGCATCGATCATCAGATCCGCCAGCTCCTCTTCCGATTCTTTCATCCCTCCAAGCACCCACTTCACAGTCATGTAAATTGAGGCCTGGCAGTACATCTCAAGAATCTTTCTTATCTTCTTTTCAGGCAAAGCGCCGGATTTTTCCCTTATAAGCTTACAGTAATGCTCGAAGATCATGTAAAAATCATGCTCCTTAAGATTATTCTGCTCATCCACCTTAAAAGCGGCTGTAAAAAACAGTCTCTCTGCCTTTATGTATTTGAACTTTTTGATAAGCCCCTCTCTTAAAGTCTCTCCGCTTCCCATCTCTTTGAAGGACTGCTCGAGAAGCCTGTCAAAATACCAGTTTATAAGGTCATATTTGTCTATGAAATTGCGATAGAAGGTCTGCCTCGATACACCGCAGACCTCCACAATCTGTTTTACTGTTATGTTCTCGACAGAGGTAGTTTTCATACACTCCTTTATAGCCTCTGCCAGCTTGTACTTACTGTCATTCTGTTTGCTAATAGTCATTTCTAATTCCAACTCATCATTTATAGTAAAAACTTCGCCATGCAGTAATTACTCAGGTCCATCCCATAATCAGTGAGATGTATGCCCTCTTCTGTCACTTCCAGAAGCTCTTCTCCGCGAAGCTCAGCTATCACATCACCGAACATATCCGCCATCTCGCAGGAAAATCGCTTTTTAAACTCATCTCCCGAAACACCGCGAACCATGCGAAGTCCAAGGAACATGAACTCCTCCATCTGTTCTTCTTTTGTGAGCTCCTGCACCTCGGTGCGGGCCGCATCATATGCCTCTATATAGTGAGGCAGTTCAGGAGTATTCCTGTATCTTACACCCTTCATCAGTGAAGCTGCGCCAAGGCCAAAACCGATATAATCACCGCAGTCCCAGTACCTTACGTTGTGCCTGCACTCATATCCATCCTTCGCATAATTGGATATCTCGTAGCGGCTGTAGCCATACTTTTCAAGAATCTCTTTTGTGCGATGATACATCTCACGCTCAGTGTCCTCATCAGGAAGGGGCAGATATCTTTTTCCATTATTTTTCTCAGAAGCTCCCTGCACAGCGCTGCTATTCTGCCCATACATCTCATAAAAGGGCGTTTCCTCCTCGATTATGAGACTATATGCGGATATATGCTCAGGCTCCGGCTCAAGGCCACATACATACTCAAGGTTATTCTCCCAGTCCCTAAGTGTCTGTCCCGGCAGGGCGCTCATCAGATCCACGTTTATATTATCAAAGCCTGCCTGCCTTGCATCAGCGTAGCACTCCTCAAACTGCTTCCTGTTGTGAATACGCCCAAGAGCCATAAGCTCCTCATTCCTTGCTGACTGAAGGCCGATGCTTATCCTGTTTATGCCTGCGTCTCTGTAGAGCCTTAAGGCCTTATAATCAGCAGTTCCGGGATTGCACTCGATTGTTATCTCAGCATCCTTAGACAGGTTATAATCCCTCTTTACTATCTCCATGATATCCGCGATATACGCTGGCTCAGGATATGTGGGCGTTCCGCCTCCTATGAAAACTGAAGTCACTTCATAGTCTTTGCATTCACCGGCACTTAGCTCTATCTCTTTTTTCAGAGCATCAAAATAAAGTGCCTGCTGCTCCCTCCCCTCCGGAAAGGAGAGGAAGTCGCAATAAAGGCACTTCTGTTTACAAAATGGTATATGTATATAAATTCCCAGACTTTTCATAATTCCCCCTGCACGTCAGCATAGCTGACACCTTCTCAAAAACAGAGAAGGCTTTATGAATACTCTTAGTTACCCTCGTCAAGCTTAAGAACGCTAAGGAATGCCTGCTGAGGTATCTCTACGCTACCAATCTGGCGCATCTTCTTTTTACCTTCCTTCTGTTTTTCAAGAAGCTTTCTCTTACGGCTGATATCACCACCGTAGCACTTGGCAAGGACATCCTTACGCATAGCCTTAACAGTCTCACGGGCAATGATCTTGCCGCCAACTGCAGCCTGAATCGGAATCTCAAACAGGTGTCTCGGGATCTCACCCTTAAGCTTTTCGCACATCTTGCGTCCACGCTCGTAGGCACCATCCTTATGAACGATAAATGAAAGCGCATCCACCTGCTCTCGGTTAATGAGAATATCAAGCTTAACAAGCTCTGACTGCTCATAACCCTTTATCTCGTAGTCGAAGGACGCATAGCCCCTTGACCTTGATTTTAATGCATCAAAGAAATCGTAGATGATCTCGTTAAGCGGAAGCTCATACTTAAGAACCGCTCTTGTAGCCTCAATGTACTCTGTACTTATGTATCTTCCACGTCTCTCCTGACAGAGCTGCATGATAGAGCCGACATAATCGGTAGTGACCATGATCTCGCCATTAACGATAGGCTCCTCCATGTATTCAATCTCTGAAGGATCAGGAAGGTTGGACGGGTTAGTCAAATCAAATACTGTGCCATCTGTCTTGTGAACCTTATAAACAACGCCGGGAGCGGTACTTACAAGATCAAGATTGTACTCTCTCTCTAGTCTCTCCTGGATAACCTCAAGGTGCAAAAGACCAAGGAAGCCTGCTCTGAAACCGAATCCAAGAGCCTGTGAAGTCTCAGGCTCATAGAAAAGAGATGCATCATTAAGCTGAAGCTTCTCAAGCGCATCACGAAGCTCAGGATATCTGGCTGTATCTGCAGGGTATAATCCGCAGTAAACCATAGGCATAACCTTCTTATATCCGGGAAGAGCCTCTGCACAGGGATTCTCAGCGTCTGTAACTGTATCACCGACCCGGGCATCCTGAATATTTTTGATAGATGCAGTAAAGTATCCAACGGTTCCTGCTGAGAGCTCATCACAGGGGATGAACTGTCCGGGACCGAAGTAACCTACTTCAACTACTTCCCATGAAGCTCCTGAAGCCATGCACTTAGCAGTCATGCCTTTTTTCAAAACGCCCTCTCTTACGCGGACAAATACTATAACTCCGCGGTATGAGTCATATACTGAGTCAAAGATAAGCGCCTGAAGAGGAGCTGCAGGATCTCCCTTGGGTGCAGGAATCTTGTGAACAACAGACTCCAGAACATCCTCAATACCTGTTCCCATCTTAGCTGAAACAAGAGGCGCGTCGTGGGCTTCAATACCGATAACGTCCTCTATCTCTTCCTTAACCTCATCAGGTCTCGCGCTGGGGAGGTCTATCTTATTTATTACAGGAAAAACATCAAGGTCATGATCAAGTGCAAGATAAACATTTGCAAGAGTCTGAGCCTCAACACCCTGAGTAGCATCAACAACAAGGATTGCACCATCGCAGGCAGCAAGGCTTCGTGAAACCTCATAACCAAAGTCTACATGTCCGGGAGTGTCAATCATGTTGAAAACATATTCCTCGCCGTCCTTAGCCTTATATACCATTCGGACAGCCTGAGACTTGATCGTAATTCCTCTCTCACGCTCGATCTCCATGTTATCCAGAACCTGGTTCTGCATCTCTCTGCTGGTGAGGACACCCGTTGTCTCGATCATACGATCGGCAAGTGTTGATTTGCCGTGATCAATATGGGCTACTATACAAAAATTTCTTATTTTACTCTGATCAAATTCTGACATTGTACTCCAAATTCCATTCTAATAATTCTAATGCGCCAACTCTATGGCAAACTATGAATAATCATACCATAATTGTGCCATCCTTCACAATGCTGCGAGTAAAAACGTTCCCCGAGGCTCTGTATTGCAAGAATTTCCCTCTTTGAAAGTTTTGTAAAGCACGGATAAATGTTGTATTAAATCTTCTTAAAAACGGATTATTTTGCGTTTTTGTATTGTATTATGATGCCATAACCATGTGCATACTGCAGATGTACGTTAATCTTTGCAGAAAAGTTTTAAGTTGAGAGGTGCGCCTATGAAGAGTATTATAAAAAATGCATCATTAATGCTTTTATCATTAGTTCTTGTAGTATCATTTTGTGTTACCCCTGTAAGGGCAGCCGGATTTTCTGTTGGAACCACAGAGGGTGATACCTATGCAAACGAGTTTTTCGGGAAAAAGCTCGTACTTCCCAAAGGATATACCTTCCTTGAGGGTCAGGAGCTGGCCACCCAGTCAGGAACCCCTCTTAAGGAGTTAAATGATCCCGCAGGGCTGGTAAAGACCATAGACGGCGGTGATTCTGTTATCATCTGCTATGCATTCGACAGCACAGGAAAAAACAATATAAATGTAAGTCTTGCAAAGATAGACATGGATAACGAGCAAGAGGTCATGAATATCCTCAAGGATTTTCTGAGTGACCTTTATACCTCCTCCGGATACGTAGTAAACAAGCTTGAAGTAAATAAGAAGAAGGTAGCCGGCGAAGACCATTATGTACTTTCTGCTGATTTATCAATAGGCGATGTTGACTGCTATCAGGAAGCAGTAACCTTCCTTAAGGACGGATATGCAATGACACTTACAGCTTCCGCATTCACAACTGATGAGACAGACAAAGCTATAGCAAACATTGAAAATACAAATATATCACTTGACACAAAGGCCACAAATGGATAAAATATTTTGGTGTATGTGGCATTGACTGTCCGTGTCCGGTTTCATAGCCATATAACTTAGATGACAATTCAATCTTTTAGTAATATTTTATGGAGGAAGTTATGGCTAATATTAAGTCTGCTAAGAAGAGAATTCTTACAAATCAGAAGAAAGCTGCTAGAAATCAGGCTATCAAGTCTGCTGTAAAGACAGAGATCAAGAAGGTTAGAACAGCAATCGAGGCTGGCAACAAGGATGAGGCTGCTAAGGCACTTCTTGCTGCTACATCAGCAATCGACAAGGCTGAGTCTAAGGGCGTATTCAAGAAGAATACAGCTTCCAGAAAAGTTTCACGTCTTGCTCAGGCTGTTAACAAGATTCAGTAAGATAATATATATGAACTTTAAAAACCCCGAAGATATCTTCTCACCGATATCTTCGGGATTTTTTTATGTCTTTTCACAAGCACTCTGAGTGAATTTCCACTAAAGAAAAATACCTCCCATTGATATGGGAGGCATAATCATTATCATACTTCAGGATTTGAAAAATCTATAACGGGATTCTTAGGCTCTGATACATGCTCAAGCTCAACTACGTTAAGAAGAGGTCCAACTCCCTGATATTCAGGAACAAGTGCCTTTCTGACTTCAGCAGTTATCTTGATCCACTCCTTCTCTTTCAGTTCAGGAGCCTTATCATACTCACATTTAAAGCCTAAAAACTGCATATCATCTGCGCAGCAGGTCATAGCCATCCTTCCGGGAACAAAGGCGTTATCCGCCATGTCAAAGGGCTTAGCTACCATAGCTGTAAAGCTTACCTTCTTGCCATCGTATCTGTCTACATGCTCAAGAGCATCAAGATAGAACATTCCATAGCCAAAATTGTTAAGCTCGATGGGATCCTGATTAAGGTCAAAGGGAAGATCCTCATCAAGAGTAACATCAACCTCGCCGTTCATATCCTCGAAAATAATATCAGCCTTCTGATTTATGGCCTTTACATTTCTCTTATAGGTAGCAAGATCCTCTATTCCATCACATCTGTTGAACAGGATGAGCTCAGAATTTCTGAGCTGCTCAGAGAGCAGTGACTTCATATTGGTGAAATAGAGCTCGAAGTTAGAAGCATCAATGATTGTGATCTGCTGCTCCAGTCTCCATGCCTTAGGAAGGCGGAAATTCTTAAAATTCCACATTCCGTTAAACTCTATCAGTACTCTCTCAGGATCATACTTTGCTTCCAGAGCCATGAGAGTTGCAGGAGTGAAATCCTCCTCGTCCTCAATGGTCTCAAGAATGGTATTGGTAGCAGCAAGAAGCTTTTCATCATATTCATTCTCGCCCTCTTCGCAGACGATAAGAAGAGTCTCTCCCTTTGTCTTAAAATAGGGCTGAGCCAGTGTATATTTGAAAAAGTCTGTCTTTCCGCTATCCAGAAATCCATTTATTACATAAACCGGTTTCATTTTCTTTTCTCTTTTCCTTCCAAACATAAATAGGTCGTCTCCATCAAAAGGAAATCATTAAAGCTTTCTTCTAAAGAGCTTCTCGAGGTTATCCTGATTAAGCTCAGCTCCGATTACACAGAACTTACCTGTTACATCAGCTGAACCCTCTCTGATAGTAGGCTCACCGGGTACATAGTCAAATTCGATCCATCCGCCGTTTTCATCGGGAACCATTCCCTTTGCACGAAGAACAACACCGAAGGTCTCCTCATCCTCAAGTCTGCCAAGCATTGCCTCGATCTCAGACTTATTGTACTTAGCGGGAGTCTCCATTCCCCAGCTGACGAAGATATCATCCGCATCATGGTGGTGATCGTGCTCATGGTCGTGATGATGTTCATGTTCGTGGTCATGGTCATGATGATGTTCATGTTCGTGGTGATGCTCGTGCTCATGATCGTGGTCGTGGCTGTGAACACTTGCCGAGGTATCTTCGAGGCTAGTGTGAACGTGTTCCGGCGAGCTATGCGAGAGCGGAACTTCCTTATGTTCATGTTCATGTTCGTGGTCATGCTCATGCTCGTGTTCATGATCATGATCGTCGTGGTCATGGTCATGCTTGTGTGCTCTGTAAACAGTTACACCCTCTTCATCAGTGAACTTCTCAGAGCCATGATCGTGGTGATGATGGTGCTCCTCAGCCTTCTGAGCAAGAACCTCCTTAAGAAGCTCTGCCTCAAGGTCATGATTGCCCTCGAATGTATCAAGCACTTCCTTACCATCAAGCTGATCAAGGGGTGTTGTGATAATTGTTGCCTTAGGATTGTGCTGACGGATAAGCTCTACAGCAGTCTCGATCTTGGCAGCATCAGCCTTGTCTGTTCTTGTAAGAAGGATAGTTCCTGCATTCTCGATCTGGTTTGTGAAGAACTCACCAAAGTTCTTGATGTAGATCTTAGCCTTGCTAACGTCAACAACTGTAACTGCGCTGTTCATAGTTACTTCAGTCATTCCGTCTGCAACGTTCTGAATTGCTCTCATAACGTCTGAAAGCTTACCAACACCTGAGGGCTCGATGAGGATTCTCTCAGGTGCATAAGTATCCATAACTTCCTTAAGTGATGTACCGAAGTCTCCAACAAGTGAGCAGCAGATACAACCTGAATTCATCTCTCTGATATCGATTCCTGACTCCTTAAGGAATCCGCCATCAATACCGATCTCACCAAACTCATTCTCTATAAGTACAGTCTTGGTTCCTGCAAGAGCTTCCTTCAAAAGCTTCTTAATAAGAGTAGTCTTACCTGCTCCCAGGAAACCGGATATAATATCAATCTTTGTCATTTCAATCACACTCCGTTCTTAATTATATGTGCTTCTATTACAAGTTATTCACCGCATATTTTATCCCCAGCATAGTTAATAGTCAAGAAAACCTGTTAGCCTTTGCTATTATCCGATATGCTGAAAACATCCTGATAAATCATAGAATCAGAAATTAACTGCTTTATTCTGTGCATGTTTTTTCAATTTTCCCATCTCAAGAAAATATGTCACCACCAGAATAATATCCGCCAATATCCAGGCACTGATCTCTCCATAATAAATTCCACTGCAGCCTATAAGTCTCGTAAGAATAAGTGCGCAGGATACTCTCATAACAAGCTGCCCCATGCTTGAAACCATTGGAATCACAGTGTTTCCAAGGCCCTGAAGGGATGCCCTCATAATGTATAGCATGTAAAGCAGCGGATAAAAGATGCCCAGAACCACAAGATAATCATGTCCATAGGCAAATATCTCCTCAGAAGCCGAAGCCCTGTCCACAAAAAGTCCCATTGCCGCTTCTCCAAAGAAAATCATGATAAACGAACACATAAGCGCAGTGATAATTCCCATCGCCAGGCTTATCCGTACTCCGCTCTTTATTCTGTCAGTTCTGCCTGCGCCATAGTTTTGTGAAACATAAGCCACGACAGCCATACTATAGGATGAAGCCGCAATTTCAAGAAGCGCATATATCTTACCTGCTATCGTGTATCCTGTAAGGAAACTGATCTCATACTGATTCACACACCTTATGACAATAAGTCCGCCTATAGCAGTTATCACGCTCTGAAAAGCCATTGGCAAACCTACTTCCAAAAGCTCCCAAACTTTTGCTAAATTCCCAGTAGTTGATACACTCTCTGAAAAGTGCTTTGTTTCTTTTCTTATTTCAAAAACATGATATCCACAGATAACCATGACAAGGGCCTCGGAAATCACCGTTCCAAGAGCAGCCCCTGCTATGCCCATTTTCATAATGCATATAAAAACAAGGTCAAGGATAATATTACAGATAGAAGAAACCGTCATAGCCATAAGATGAATGCGGCTGTTCCCGCGGCTCCTAAGCACAGCCGCAAAAAACTGATAGAACACAAGAAACGGAATTCCTGCAAATAGCACATTCACATAGGTTCTTGCGTACTCAAAGGCCTCTTCTTTTGTTCCGATTATTCTAAGAAACAGTCCCGAAAATAACAAAAGCAGAACTACAAAGACTACTGATATAGCAAGACATATTAGTCGGGATTTTTTATAGTAATCCTCAAAGGCTTTCTCATTCTTTTCGCCAAACTTTTTCCCGAGAATGACCGAAAAGCCCTGTATAAGGCCAATCAAAAATCCATTCACAAGAAAAATAAGCCATTCAGTTCCGCCGATTGCAGCAAGGGCGATGGCACTTATCTTCTTTCCAATGATGATGCCGTCAACGACAGTATATAGCTGCTGAAAAACATTTCCCATCATCATGGAAACAGCAAATGAAAATATTAATTTAAACGGATTCCCCCTGGTTAGATCTTTATCTTTGCTCACTCTGTACCCTCAACAAGCTTTCTAATATCAGCCAGCCTTACGGCCACCATCTCTTTTTTATCCGAACCGCCCACAAGCATTCCTACATAATTGCCGTTAATGTCAAACACCCCACCGCCTGACATTCCGCTATGCGCGTCGCATTTCACATAAAGCATATTGTAGCCGTAATCCCTGACCATTATATCAGGATTTATAACCGGGCCATAGACGTACTTATAGCCTATTCCGGTGTCCTTCCCGAAATAATCGTAGGTCTGGACCTCCTTGGCATTGACTACATGCTCTGAGTCCAATGAAAACACCACTTCATTTTTCTTCTTATCAAAATCGGATATAACCTCATAATGGGGCTTCACACTGCGAAGCCTCATAAGATTAAAAGCATCGATGTCGGAAGTTTTCACGCTGACAACAGCGGCATCATAATAATTATCTACCGCTTCAAGCGTCGCATCAGCAATATAACCATTATAAAAAATCACATAATTACTGCCAGCATCACTCCAGGTCTTAACCACATGCCTGGCAGTCAGAATCAAAATCTTCTCTTCATCTACAGAAATAATATTTCCCGTGCCATACTCAGAGCCCACCTGGATCTGAACAGTTGATGGCCTCACATTCAGCGCTGTCCTTATCAGATTATCCTCAGTCTCTTCATTATCCTTAGCCACAGGAACAGCAAAAGCCTCGCACTCAATCATGTCCTTAGCCACTTCCTCCGGCCTAGGCCCCTGGGCCTTAACCTCGAGTTCAGTCACCCCAAACACATTAGCCCCGAATACTATCCCTATAGTTAGAAGTATTACTGAAAAATTCCTCAACCCCATAGCTACTCATCTTCCCAAATGGATATGCTCACCCAAATATGTAGTGGTATGAATAAACAAAAGCTTAGCCGTGGAAACAGTGAGCAAAATGCACAATACTATGCGAGATTTAAACCACGAAGATGAGACCTGGCAATCTCGAGTGCCATTGCACGAAGAGATTGATGCTCAGGGCTCATCGAAGTGCCCGGTTTAACACGAGCATATAGTGTGTATTTTGCTCGCCGATTCCGCGGCTAAGCTTTGTCATTCATTCTATTGTATGAGCAGGCCTGTAAGCCGGGTTATGTCGAGAATGATCATCTATCTAGGACTGCTGTTGCCAACAGCCTCAAGCGACCCACCTGAAAACGGACCGGGCCGGCCCATGGTTTTCTTTTTGGTCTTGCTTCGGATAGGGTTTACATTGCTACAGATGTTACCATCTGCACGGTGGTCTCTTACACCGCCTTTTCACCCTTACTCATAAAGAGCGGTTGTTTTCTGTTGCACTTTCCCGGGAGTCACCTCCGCCGGACGTTATCCGGTATCCTGCCCTACGAAGCCCGGACTTTCCTCACCCGCGCCCTTTCGGGACTTGCGGCCGCGATCATTTGTCCTGCTCATACATATGCATTTTATCAGTGTATAAAATTATGTCAAGCCTTATTCCGGATCTATACGGATTCCACAATCTCAAGTACCTGCCTGAAATATTCATTACGTGTTTCTTCTGTTGCATTGAAAATTTCATGTCTGGAATTCTCAAAAGCAATAATTTTCGCATGGGGAACCTTCGCAGCAAATTCCCTATAACCATCCGGATCAATAAGATGGTCCTGCCCCGCTGTAAATACAGTTATTGGCAGTGTGAGCCTTGAAATATTTTTGAAAATCCTGTCATGCACCTTATAGCTTGCAAGTCCCCAACCAATGGCTGCACCATAGGTCTGATAATGCTCGTCTTTTAACCGCATCTCAAACATATAGTCATAACGGGCCCTGGACTGAGCACTGCTTGTTTCAAAAACAGGTTTTGCATCAAAGTGCTTTTGTCTGGGTGCCATAGATTTTCGTTTTCCAAATAAGAAAGCATAAAATCTTATCAGTATGATCACAAGTTTTGAAGGAACTGACTTCATCTTCAACATAGGAGAGCTCAGAATAGTCCTGTCGAAATAACCCTGATAGCTCTCAAGAAAAAGAGTTCCCACGGCACCTCCCATGGAGTGCGCAATAAGAATTCGCTTCATTTCTGATGTCGCAGGCATAACCACCTTATCCATAAAAACATGGAAATCTTCAACATACGTATTGTAATCATCTATATAGACTACATCAGGTTCCTTCATCTTGCCCTCAGAATAACCGTGTCCTCGCTGTTCAAGGAAATAGAAACCTAAACCGGCCTGATACAGATACCAGACGTACTCATGATATTTCCCGAAAAATTCGCAAAAACCATGAGCAAAGACAACAACCTTAGTTGCATTATCAGGAATGGCAAAATAGTAATTGAGAGTAGTCCCGTCAAAGGATTTAAATTTCCCCTGCTTCACATGAGCTTTGCGAAACTCACTGTTTTCAGTTTTCATTGTCCGGATGAAATTATCTTCACCCAAGAAATTTACCTTGCTCATAAATCTCCTTTTTTATTTGAATGTCTTATATCCCACAGATCACCATAATCAAAACCTGTGACTTTCTCACAGATACTCTACATTTTTCTCCACTATATCCTTTGAAAAAACTGTCCCATAAAATGACCTGTAAATCTCCCAAAGCTTTTCTTTGGATCTGATACTACTATTTTCCAGTGCAAGTATTATGAAAGGGACTCCAAAGCACCTTGCCCGAAGTCCGGTATCAGTGCATCCGTTCCTTTCATAAAAGCCTATGCGTCTCGTCTGAAGTTCTTTAAGATCGCGGTCCTTAGAATAAACAGGGTCTTCTACCTCCAGGATGATAAGCCCGGCTCCCGCCATATAATCACGGAGCATTTTAATGATCTCACTACCAATACCTTTATTCCTGTACTCTGGATAAACGGCAAGATAATCCACAAGATAACTCATTCCCTGCTTCACAAGGAACGCATACCCTATGATTCTGGAATCATCAAATAATCCCAAACACTCATATACGCCATTATCAACTGCTTTAAGAATTATCGAAAGTTTTTTGAGCTCATCCTTGATAAAATCGTGGACCAGCCGCTCCTGATATATTGTTGTGATCTCGCCCCTTTGAAGCTGCCTGATTTTCATCTGATCATGTCCTCCGGATAAGCAAGATGCTTTATCTTCTCATAATCTGCAGGGCAGATATCTCTTATCTCTTTATCCCCTATAAGTCTGAATTTATCATATGTAAACTTAGGAGTAGTAGCACATGACATAAAACAGAAGCTACCCTTATCAAGATTTTCTGCAGCAAAAATGGCTCCCTTAGGTAACACTGTCATAGCCCTCTGATCTTCACCCTGACCAATTACAACCTCCGACACGATACCATATATGATCATGGTAATCTTAAGAGCGCAGCCCTCATGGTGGTACCATATCTCATCACAGTCAATCTGATGAAAATGAGATATATCCTCTCCTTCAAGTAAAAAATAGATGCTACCCATCAGCGAACGGTTTTCATGTCCGAATGGGGCAGTGTATACTTCTGCAAACCATCCGCCTTCAGGATGCTGCTCCATATGGTATTTTTCTTTTAAATACTCTGTTCTCTCCATTGTCTCCCCTGCCATCTTTTTTCATTAAAATCCTACTCATATTCTAACATACAAAATTATCAGGAATTCACCAACAGCGCAGGAATCATTTTATAATTTTCCATTGACATTTCACAGTCATTTTGTTATTTTGGTATTCGCATCACTTCCGATGCAACAGAAATTTTATTTCTGAAAATTCCATTCCTTATTCATGAATAACGAAACATTAACAAATAACTGGAGGAGTAATTTATTGCAATTTGAAAATCAAAAATATAGAGATACGGTATTCCGTATGCTATTCAATGATAAATCAAGATTATTAGAATTATACAATGCTATCAATGGTACTAACTATACAAATATGGATGACCTTACCATAACCACTTTGGAAGGTAGTACCTATCTTAACATGAAGAATGATGTGTCCTTCCTGATAGATTTTGAGCTAAATATGTTTGAACACCAGTCTACTGTTTGTCCAAACATTCCTCTACGTGATCTTTACTATGTAGCCTCAACCTACATTGAACTGATTCCTGTCAAGAAGACTTATCGCGACAGCCTAATAAAGATTCCGGCTCCTAAGTTTATCGTATTCTATAACGGTATGGCAGATGTACCGGACAAAGTAACATATAAGCTATCCGATATGTATGAAAAGCCCATTAAAGACAATTCACTTGAACTTATCGTAGCTATGTACAACATAAATGCAGGACATAGCGCTCAGTTATTAGAAGCCTGTCAAACATTAAAGGGATATTCCATTTTCGTATCAAAAGTGCGAAAATATATAAAAGAGGCGAAGGATGCATATAATCTTTCTCATGAGACTCCCCTTCATATCATCAAAAAGGAGGATATTGAGAAGAAAATAATATCCGATGCCGTATCAAAAGCAATCGATGAATGTATAGCAGAGGATATTCTTAAAGATTTCTTCTTGGCAAACAGACAGGAGGTTATAGATATGGGATTATTTGGATATACCGTTGAGGGACATATGCAGGAGCTTCAGGATGAAAGCTTTGAAAAAGGCGTTGAAAAAGGCGTCGAAAAAGGTATTAAACAAGGTATAGAAAAGGGAGCCGATACCATTTCTGATTTGTATGCCTGGTTAGTTGCCGCAGGCAGAAATGAGGATATGCAGCGAGCATTTACGGACAAAGATTTCAGAGCAAAACTGTTAACTGAATACAAGGAGACTTCTCCCATACAATAAATTACAATGACAGGGCTGGAACCATATCAATAGTTCCAGCCTTAATAATTTTATAGAATTCTTAAGACTTTCTTAATTTCAAAATTAACTCTTGCCATAATTTTTATAACGTGTTATAGTCTCAACTTGTCGGCGTTCTGCTGACGATAAGTCCGGTGTTTTCCGAGACGATTTTCCATTTATTTTCCTTAAGTTTTTATGAAAGGCGGTTTTTAAATTTTTATGAGACCAATTAAACAGAGTAACTCGATGAAAGAGCTTTTAAAAAAGCTTAAGAGACATGACACACTTGTGCTTGCATCAGGTGTAGTAGTGGCAACACTTTTATGTGGAGCATTCGTCTACGTGACTACTCCGACAATCAGTGCCACTGCAGCACAGCAGGAGGTTCGTAAGGACTCCCTTGGCGTTCAGAAAAAAGCCAGCGATCAGCTTAACGAAATCCAGCAGTACCTTGAAAAGCTTGATGAAGTTGTTACAAACAGTCAGAGCCTGGTAGAGAACATCCAGACCGTGCAGAATGAGCAGAAGGAACTCACTGAAAAAGCTCTCACAAATGAGAAGAACAACACAAAAGAAAATAACAACAACACAGTAAGCAACAACAGTAAGGTTGTAGAAAAGATCAGTGGTCTTGATAAGCAGCTTGAATCAATCCATTCCGAAATCTCAGCTACAAACGAGCAGGTTAAAAAGCTCGGTGAAAGCATGAAAAACGGTGGAAGCAGCGATAGCAACAAGGATAAGGAAAGCTTTGCACAGATCACAAACGCTCTTGGCGACTTAAAGAAAACCTGCGATAAGTCAGGTACTGATATCTCCGGCATCATTGAGCAGCTTAAAAGTGAAAAGGGCAATAAATCCGAAGCTCAGAAAGAGGTAATTAACAATCTTGAGACAATCGTAAAGTCACTTGAGAAGGTTGATACAAAAGAGAATCTTTCCAAGCTTGAAACAGATCTCAAGGAGACTCAGACCTCCTATATCAATATGCTCAGCGAGGTTGAAAAGGACATCAATAAAACCTCAGATAATGTAAACAAGGTAAAGGACAGCGTAAGTCAGGTCGATGAAAGCGTTAAAGACGCCATCAATGGTGTAGGAAAAGTTGGCGAAAATGTTCAGAGCGTTGAAAAAGGCGTAAACAAGGTTGGCGAGAATGTTCAGAGCGCCATCAATGGTGTAAACAAGGTCGGCGAAAATGTTCAGAATGCTGTAAATGGTGTCAACGAAGTTCGCAAAGCCCAGGAAAACTCTGACAGCAAGCTTACAGGAATCGACAATAATATCTCTTCCGTAAACACAAATGTAGACAGCTTAAAGGACAGCATCTCTTCTCTTGATGGCAAACTTGATGCTAATGCCCAGCAGCTTAGCGCCCTGGACGAGCAGGTTAAAGCGGTTTTTCAATGTTCGGACAGTAATCGTAAGAAACTAGCATCCATACTGTCCGATCTGTGCGACTACCATGCCGCAGAGGATGCCACATTTGCTGAGCTTATCGAAGCTGTAAAGCTGATTCCCGCACATGTTATCAACTCAAAGAAGGTGACCTATGAATACCACAAACACACTGACGGAAAAAGCAGCATAGCTGCCGAAACCTGTAATCACAGTGGCGGGTGCTTTACAGTTCCTGTTAAACATGTTCACAATCAAAACTGTTATAAAACCGAGACCGTTTACAAATATCAGAAGGTAAAACGTATCGGTGGTACGAGCAGTTCTTTACCTTCCACCTATAGTGGTATAGACATCAACCCTTCTGGTGTATGCCTTATATGCACAAAAATTCTGTACAAGGATGATGAAAAAAATCATTACCACACAACCACTTCTCTTGATACAGCGAAACAGGGCGATAGCTATAGCGTTCAAGGCACAAACAAAAAGCTTATATGCTCAAAAAATGCAAATACCGTAGATTACTACGCTCCCGGATGTGGTTTCAAAAATGGTGATATGGAAAGGGCTACTATTGAATTCCCCAAGCACTACACCAACCCCAATCTTTTGGCCACCTCAATGGTATCAGACTTCCATGGACTTAATATAAGCGAGGAAATCTTTAATTTCGATGAGGGCGAAGAATTCATGCCTGAGGATTACGATGCGGGTGATGAAACCTTCGACGAAAATGCTCAGGACGAGAATAATGAAAATCAGGGTGAAATGCCTGAACAGGAACAAGCAGAACCCTCAGATAATACCACTTCAGAAGAAGTTTCCTCAGATAATACAACTCCGGCTGAAAGTACACCTGCACCTGAAACCACTAATGAGAATACTGATGATAATTCTGGTGAGAATTCTGCCCAAAATACTGACAAAAACAATGAAGTAAATTCCGAAGAGTCAGAAGATACTACTGATGCCAGCAATAGCAACGCTACTGAAGCTTCTGAAATTACAGAAACCGCAGCCAGTGACGATACTGCCACTAAATAGCATAAACCAAACAGAAATTCTAATACCATAAATATAGAGGTGAGAACCTTATTTCCATAGGCTCTCACCTCTTCTTTTTTACTTATACATTAAAGCAGCTTCCACCAACAAACTCTCTCGTAAGTGAATTATTGGGAAGTGTCTGCGAGTCAACCGCAACAAAGTAATCCAGGAATTTCAGAAGTCTCTTTGCTTCGAAGTATTCAGGCTCGTCCTGCTTTATTGCGAAAAGCAGCGGCTCTGCATATTGCTTCAAAACAGCAAGCTCGTAAATCTGAGCGGAGTTGAACATCTCATCTGCGCCCTCCTGGAAAGGAAAGATGTTCTGGTGCTCACCTCTTCTTACTGAGTCCCACATGGCAATCGTGTGCTTTGCTGATGCACCACGGGTTCTGGCATCGCGGACAATACGTCTTATCAGTCGTCCATCAGTTGTAGGGATTCTATTGTGTGCATCTACGCTAAGAGTGGTAAGTGCACTTATATAAATCTTGAACTTGGACTCTGCGGGAAGTGCATAGCTCATCTTCTCATTAAGTCCGTGGATTCCCTCGATAACAAGAACATCACCGGGCTTTAGCTGGAGATAGTCTCCGTTCATCTCACGCTTACCTGAAACAAAGTTAAAGGTAGGCATCTCAACTCTCTCACCATTAAGGAGAGCTACCATGTCCTTATTAAACTGCTCCACATCAAGAGCCTCGAGACACTCAAAGTTGTAGCTTCCGTCCTCATTAAGAGGAGTATCAACCCTATCCACGAAGTAGTTATCAAGGCTGATGGGATGAGGGTTCAGTCCATAGGTGCGCATCTGGATTGAAAGTCTGTTGGCAAAGGATGTCTTTCCTGAGGAGCTTGGTCCTGCGATCATGACGAACCTTACATCCTTGCGCTCATATATCTTCTGAGCTATCTCTCCGATACGGCGCTCCTGAAGAGCCTCCTGCACAAGCATAAGATTACTGAACTCGCCTCTGCAGATAGCATCATTAAGATCACCGACTGTATCTATGCCCATCATCTGGCCCCACTGTGTGGAACGAACCATCTCGTTAAAGAGCTTCTCTCTGGGCTCGCTGTCCGTAATCTTGTCAGGATTCCTTCTGGAAGGAAGATGTAGAAGCAGGCCATCGTGATATTTTTCAACCCTGAACCACTTTACATAGGAGGTGTTGGGAAGCATATATCCATAAAAATAGTCGCTGAAATCATCGAGCCTGTAGACATTTACTTCAGAACTTCTTCTGTAACGAAGAAGCCTTATCTTGTCATCAAGGCCCTCTTTTCTGAAAATCTCAACAGCATCTGCAAGAGGATAGCCCTTCTTGAAAATCGGTATCTCCTGCTTTACCATTTCCTCCATGCGTTTCTGAACGCACTGGGCAAACTCCTCTGTAACAGAAAAATCACTTCTGACATTACAGAAAAAGGCATTACCGATTTTGTACTCAACCTTGGTATAGGCGGGCTTATCACCGGCTACATCACGAACAGCCTTAATAAGCATCATGATAGCTGTTCTGGTATAGGTGTTATTACCTATCTCATCGGCAGTAGTGATAAAGGAAAGCTTCTCATCTCTGTCCACCTTCTTCATCAGCTCGCGGATTCTTGTTCCATATATTACTGCCACAATCTGATTATCAAATCTGTCCTGATAATCCTTTGCGATCGTTTCAAAGGTTGTACCCTTTTCGTATTCTCTCTCTTCACCTTCAATAATAAGCTTTGGCATAAAATGACCTCCATGGTGATTATTCGGAAAACAGTATTACATCGACAGAACGATTGTAATATCGTTTATTTTATCCATAATATCATGCATTCTTTCCGTATGCTCATTTTCAGATAATTTTAATAAAATACCCTCGAGAATTTCCTTCTCATGAGCCAGGTATTTTTTGAGAGTTTCATCCTTTTTAAGAATAAGAGAGGGGCCAAAGCGGTCACAGATCCTTATGGCGTCAGCTTCGCTAACATCACCAAGTTCACGTATAGCTCTGTCATAGAGGTCATTATTATCGTCGTCACTTACTCTTACGCTCATGGCGACATAGTATTTGCCCTCTTCAAAAATCTCAGCCTCATCCTCTATGAAGAAGCGCTCACGTCTTAGATACTCTCTAAAAAGTCTAAGGTCAGACTGAGGCTGTAAGACCATTCTTTTTACGCCCTTTTCACGAGGTCTTCCGTCCTCAAGGATGCGCTTCATTAAAAGTCCGCCCATTCCCGCACAGACTATGGCCTCGGCTTCGCCTGCCTGTAGCTTCTCCATTCCGTTTGAGAGTCTTGTCTCGATCTTATCCTGAAGACCGTACTCCCGTATATGCTCATCTGCCCTCTCAAGGGGGCCTTCGTTTATGTCCATTGCCAGAGCCTTCTTGCAGGCTCCTGAATTAATAAGATAAATCGGAACGAATCCATGATCCGTCCCGATATCACAGACGCTTGCAGCGCTCTTAACGAGCCCTGCAACTGCGCCTAATCTTTCTGATAAAACTATATTTTTCATAGTGTTAGTCCAGATAATCCTTAAGTTTTCTGCTGCGGCTGGGATGACGAAGCTTACGAAGTGCCTTTGCTTCGATCTGTCTGATACGCTCACGTGTAACGTTGAACTCCTTACCAACCTCTTCAAGTGTTCTTGCTCTTCCGTCATCAAGACCGAATCTCAGTCTGAGTACCTTCTGCTCACGCTCTGTAAGTGTTCCGAGTACTTCAACGAGCTGCTCCTTAAGGAGTGTGAATGCTGCTGCGTCAGCAGGTACAGGAACATTGTCGTCCTGGATGAAATCGCCAAGATGTGAATCTTCCTCTTCACCGATAGGTGTCTCAAGTGAAACAGGCTCCTGTGAAATCTTCAGGATCTCTCTTACTCTCTCTACAGGGATGCCCATCTCCTTGGCGATCTCTTCGGGAGTGGGTTCGCGGCCGAGCTCCTGGAGCAACTGTCTGCTGATACGAATGAGCTTGTTGATAGTCTCAACCATATGTACAGGAATACGAATTGTTCTGGCCTGGTCGGCGATAGCACGGGTGATAGCCTGTCTGATCCACCATGTTGCGTAGGTTGAGAACTTGAATCCCTTACGGAAATCGAACTTCTCAACGGCCTTGATAAGACCAAGGTTACCTTCCTGAATAAGGTCAAGGAAAAGCATTCCTCTTCCCACATACCTCTTTGCGATACTTACAACAAGACGAAGGTTAGCCTCTGCAAGACGCTTCTTAGCTTCATTACCCATGAAGGAAACGCTCTTGAGCTCGCTCATAGGAAGATCCTTAACTCTCTCGTAAGCCTCTGCCTCTTCTTCCTTAACCTCAAGCCCTTCAGAAGTGCCTGCTTCAAGGATACGCTCAGCCATCATACCGTCTTCCATCTGCTGTGCAAGGTCAATTTCCTGCTCTGCTGTAAGAAGCGGAACCTTACCGATTTCCTTAAGGTACATACGTACCGGATCCTCGATGCTGATTCCGTCAGGAACTGACAGATCGATATTCTCCATATCAACCTCATCCTCGTCACCGAGAACCACACCGTCATCATCCGGAATATCCACGTCAACATCATCTTCCATTCTGATGATATCGATACCGGCGCTCTCAAGCTGCTCAAGAACCTTATCAAGGTTATCCTCATCGAGATTGAGATCCTTAAGGAAGTCGCTTATCTCATTATAATCAAGGGTATTCTGTTTTTTCTTACCAAGTGCAAGAAGCTCTCTGATCTTCTGGAGGAATTTCTCTCTTGTCTCCTCGTCAAGATCTGCTGAAGACTCGGGAGTCTTAGGAGCTGAATCTGCCTTTTTAGCTGCTGCCTTTGAAGTCTTTGTCTCTTCCTTCTTATCAGCTTTAGCTGCCTTTGCAGTCTTCTTCTCTGCAGTATCTGCAGCCTTCTTCTCTGTTGTCTTCTTAGCTGTGGTCTTCTCAGCTGTTTCCTTCTTTGAAGCAGCCTTTGTAGCTGTCTTCTTTGTCTCGTCCTTCTTTGCTGCCTCTTTCTTAGCTGCAGCCTTCTTCTCTGCTGCCTTCTTTTCAGCAGTCTTCCCAACAACCTTTACAATTGTCTTCTTTTCTGTGTCCTTCTCAGCTGCCTTACTTGTTTTCTTCTCTGCCACTTTATTTCCTTCCTTTCATATAACTCACGCGTCCAGAATTATCTTTGCTCTGGAGAGCTCCTCCAAGGTTCTCTTACCTTCAAGTGTGAAATTCCACCGCTCCGGAGCATCACTTGCCATGTTAGAGAGTGTTTTCTCGTAACCTGACTTTTTTATGTCATAGAGAATGTCACGTAGTGCTTTTTCCCTCTCATCTTTTGTCTCCACCTTTACAAGGTTAGTGTTGAAAAGCTCAGCGACCTCTCTTTGTTCCTCTTCATCTGTAAAATGGTTCATGACCTTGGCCGGGTCAAATGTGCCATCATCAAGCCCCTTCCACATCTCATCAGCGATGCTTCTGTACATGTCATCCGCAAAATCTCCAGGGCTGATCCATTTTTTTACCGAGGAAAAAACTCCCGGTTCATCCGCAAGCCATGTAATCAAAAGTCTCTGCGGCTTTCTCGATGGATCTTCCTTGATGACCTTGACTGCCTTAACAGGATCCCTGGAAGCCTTGGGCTTAACTATTCCGCCCTCCGCTGCAAGTCCTGCCACCAGCTTGTGGAGGTCATCGGCACTTATCATGTACCTCTGGGCTACAGCCTCCAGGTAATTTTCCCTCTCGACAGCTTCGGTGAATTCACAGAGTTTCTTACCGATGTATCTGTGGAACTCCGTCTTTTCAGCCGGATCGCTCATGTCGAATTCCTTTTCCTTTACGGATATCTCGAAGAAAAATGGATTCTCAGCCTTTTTGATTCTCTCTTCAAAGGCTTCCCGCCCCTCATTTTTTATAAATTCATCGGGGTCCTTATAGGGCTTTAGATTAAGCACCTTGCCCTTTAAGCCTGCTTCCTTTAATATCTCTATTCCTCGCAGGGCGGCGCTTGTTCCTGCACCGTCACTGTCGTAGGACAGGATGACCAGATCCGTATATCGCTTTAACAGATTGGCCTGCTGGGGCGTAAAGGCCGTTCCCAGTGAAGCCACCGCCATGTTAAAGCCCGCCTGATGCATTGCTATTACATCCATATAACCCTCGCAGATTATGATGTAGCCTGCTCTGGCGTTCTTGGCATAGTTAAGACCAAACAGGTTTCTGCTCTTATCAAAAACCATGGTCTCCGGAGAGTTCAGATACTTTGGCTTGCCATCTCCCATCACTCGTCCGCCGAAGCCTATGACCTTGGAATTCGCATCCAGTATCGGGAACATTACCCTGTTCCAGAACTTGTCATGGGTTCCGTATTTTTCATCAAAAGATGCAAGGCCCGACTCGATTATGGTGGCGTCCTTATATCCCTTGCTCCTAAGGTATTTCACCAGGTCATCACTCGTGACATTGGCGAACCCGAGCCCGAATTTTCTTATGGTCTCATCCGATAAAGCTCTGTCCTTAAAGTACTTAAGACCCTTTTCTCCTTGGGGAGTTTTCAGCTGATAAACATAGTACTTTGCGGCTTCCTTGTTTATCTCAAGCATGGTCTGACGCTTGTCACGCATCATCTTCGCCTGAGGCGATTCATCCTCCTCTGGGAGCTTCACGCCTGCCCTCTCCGCCAGGGTTTTCATAGCTTCACCGAATGTTAAATTGTCATATTTCATCAAAAACGAAAAGACGTTGCCACCCACTCTGCATCCAAAGCAGTAAAACATCTGCTTGGAAGGCGAAACACTAAAGGATGGCGACTTTTCATTGTGAAAGGGGCATAGTCCCACGTAGTTGACACCCGACCGCTTAAGACTGACGTACTGGCCTATAATGTCGACGATGTCACTTCGGGATCTGACCTCTTCAATGATCTCATCCGAATATCTCATCTTGTATCCCTGTTTATGTATTTATCAAAAAGTCGATCCGCCAATTATCACAGTACATCCCAGCTCTTGGGAACAAAGTACTCATGGAATCTTGCTATGGCGAAACGATCCGTCATTGAGCTAATGAAATCACACACCAGCTTTTCCTTGGGCTGCGAATCCCTCATCCTTGTAAGGTACTCCGGCATCAGATCCTCATGATCCATGTAATACTGATAGAGTATCTTGATAAGGTTCTCAGCCTTGCCCTCCTGGCTCTTGGCAACAGGATTGGTGTATACGTTTTCAAACATAAAGCTTCTGAGTGCCATCAGTGCATCCCAGACTTCATCCGACATAAGAATGTCGTTGTGACCGGAGCTGGCTTCTACGATGTCATGAATAAATGTATCGAGCCACTCGCGATTTGAATGTCCTATCACCCTGCTGATGCTCTCTGGAACATCGGATTCCTTGAGGATTCCTCCCCTTATGGCATCATCCATATCGTGGTGAATATATGCAATCTTATCGGACAGTCTTACTACTCTTCCCTCCAGAGTGAGGGGTGTAAGCTCCATCTCGTGATTGATGATTCCGTCCTTTACCTCAAAGGTAAGATTCAGTCCCTGTCCGTCCTTCTCAAGAATCTCCACTGTACGAAGACTCTGCTCATTATGTCTGAAGCCGAAGGGGCAGATAGCATTGAGGGCTCTCTCGCCTGCATGACCAAAGGGCGTATGTCCCAGATCATGTCCAAAGGCAATAGCTTCCGCTAAGTCCTCATTAAGCTTGAGGGCTCTGGCAATAGTTCTGGCATTTTGTGCCACCTCAAGGGTATGCGTCATTCTCGTCCTGTAATGATCCCCGTCAGGCGTAAGGAATACCTGAGTCTTATCCTTAAGTCTTCTGAAAGACTTGGAATAAAGGATCCTGTCTCTGTCCCTTTGAAAACAGGGGCGAATGTCGCATGGTTCCTCGTCATTTTCTCTTCCTCTGGAATTCATGCTGAGAGTTGCATATGGACTTAGGTTAAGTCTTTCTCTGTTTTCTAAACTTTCCCGTATTTTCATACCAAAAACTCCTCACTCTATCTATATTCTGCGGACCTGTTGCATTTCCTTTTTAGAAAAAACACTTAGTGAAAATAAAATCGGCTGCTGCCCAAAGGGCAGCAACCGAACATCACCAGTTTCCTGATTCAAATTGCGCATTAATCCAAGCGATGGCCTCTTCGAAGCCCTCCTCTGTTATCTCGAATTTCTCAGATATTTTTTTCTCATCCTCTGTATCAAAATAACTGTAAGGCTCGGGCCAGACAGTTGCCATAAGTCTCGATTCGGGATTTCTCTCCTCGATGGGAGTAAAAAATACATTTTCAAGGGGTTCTCTCGCAAGGCGATAACGCATTCCCTTGTAGCTTCCAAAGAATGCCTCGCCGTATTCATAATGCTTCAGGTTAAAAAAAGTACTTTTTTCTATTGCCATAATTTTTTTGCTCTCGCCAGTTTATTTGGTAGTTCTGCTCTCGCTACGCTCGCCAGAACAAAGTAGTACACCAGGCTCGAAAATACCTCGCCAGTTTATTTGGTAGTTCTGCTCTCGCTACGCTCGCCAGAACAAAGTAATCACCAGGCTCGAAAATACCTCGCCAGGTGATTACTTTTTAGTATACAAACTTTCCTGTATCCTTGTGGTTAACCACGTAGTATGCCGTATTCTCTTCTGGCTTTAAATAAATCTGAAGCTCCTTGATATCGGTAAGCTTATGTCCCGCATCCACATACTGCTGTCTGATACGGTCTGCGAGATCCTCAGTTCTTACTTCATAGTCCTTGTACTGAATGAAAAACTCAGTCTTGGCAGCCTTCTTAGCGTTGCTCTCGGAGATATCTCTGGTAGCAGCCTTCACAGCGTCTGCTGCCTTCTCGCTCTGCTCCTTGATAACCTTGGTTGCAGGAGCTGTTCTCTTTTTAACTTCCTTTATAACGGGCTCTGCCTTCTCCATAACGTCCTTAATCACAGGACCACTCTTTTCCTTAACCTCTTCGATAACAGGCTCTGCCTTTTCCTTAGCCTTCTCGATATAGGGCTCTGCCTTCTCCACATAGGGCTTTGCAGCCTCGCTAACGTTCTTGGCAATGTCCTTGATAGTGTCAGTTGTTGTCTTCTTAGCCATTTTCATACCCTCCTGTCGTTATTTGAATTTTTTCATAAAGTTTGCAAATGGACCGACCGCATCCTGAAGGTCCTTTATTCCCTGATTCAGTCCGTCAAAATCGATGTTAGACATCTTCTCCAGAGAATCCGCAATCTTCTCACCATTTTCATTAATAAGTGCATTCATGCCGTCTCCGGTTTTAGTAAGTGAATCCGCCATCTCATCGATCTCATCCAGTGTTTCCTGAGCCCTGGTCATAGCTTCCTCAGCAGTCGCAACTGTATTCTGAATCCTGTCCAGTATATTCACCACCCTGGGCACAATCACAAAAACAGAAAATGCCATCATCACCAGCATTGCAAAAACACAGGCTGTTCTGATTTTCTGAAGCTTCAGGCTCTTTTTGGAATCCTCAGTGAGTTTTTTCAGAAGTTCTTCGCTATTTTCCATGACCGGTCCCCCATAAGATGATTTTTATACCTTACATAAGTATATTCTCATAATGGAAAAGTTGCAATTTTTATAGCCTTTTGTTTGTGCTTTTTTTCGTAATTTTTTATGCAAATTTAAGGATAAAAATACAGATTTTTACGGGTCTATGTGCTAATTTTAAAGATGATATAGTATTTATTTTTTTCCTTTACTTGCTTAAGGAGGCCAATATGAGCGAAAAACCTGTTAAGACCCGTAGATCCGGGAAGATCAGGAACAGACTGCTAATCTTCATTGTTCCTATTGTAGTTATCATGATTGCCGCTCTTGTTATCATAGCAACAACTATGTCCAAAAAGCGCATGACTGAGCTTGCTACATCAAACCTTAATTCATCTATTTCAAATCAGGCTGATAATATCGTGTCCTGGTTGGATGAAAATCTTCAGTTTTTCACCACAGCCAAGCAGGCTATAGAGGGAGCTGATCTGGACGAGGCTCAGCTTCAGAAGATGCTTGACTCATATTACAACTTTAATTCCAATTCTCCTGAGGGACTCCACATAGGAACTGCCGATGGAAAATTCATAAAGCCCACGGAATCAACTCTTGAAGAAAGTGATCCCACTAATTCCACATGGTATAAGCAGGGTCTGACAAGAGCCAATATGCAGTATGGAACCGCTTATAAAAATGCTGAGGGCGTTAACGTTATCAGTGCATCTGCTATCACTTCCTATGGTGATGACACCATCAAGGTTATAGCTGCAGACGTTACTCTTGATAAGATCAGTATCATCGTTAACTCCGGTGTAAAAATGGACGATGCAAGTTCATTCCTTGTAGACACAAACACCAACACAATCCTTGCACACAGAGATACTGCTCTTGTTTCCTCAACTCTTACCACTGACAACAGCGATAAGCTTCTTAGCGGTGTCGCAAAGTCAATTGAAGACGGCGATCTTACCACCAAGGAAATAGGCTCCTATGTGGTAGCATTTAAGGAAATAAAAGGAACAGACTGGATATTGGTTTCTTACATAGCTCATAACGTTATTCTGAAAAGCGTGCAGGAGCTTGGTAACTACCTTGTTATCACAGGTGTTGTAGCCGTAATCGTTATCATCCTTCTTATCATCTACGTTGTAAGCAGGGTTATCGCTCCTCTTGCAGGTATCACAAAGAGTATCAACGCCATGAGCGAAGGTGACTTCACTATAGATGTAAAGGCTGAGAGCAACGATGAGATCGGAGTTATGGGAAGCAAGATTGCTGAATTCGTTGAGAGCATGAGGCATATGCTTTCAAGTATCAGCGAGGAATCCGAAAAGCTCAAACAGGAATCCGAGACCAGTGACGAGGTTTCAAAGAACATGTTCGACGCATCCCAGTCTCAGGCTGAAGCAATGCAGCAGCTGAACGATACCGTAGATCAGCTGGCAGTTGCTGTAGGCGATATCGCATCCAATGCAACCACTCTTGCTACAGTTGTTGCAGATACCCGCGATAACTCCGAGAAGGCCGATGAAGCCATGAAGGAAACAGTTAAAATATCCCAGAAGGGCCGTGATGACATGGAGAAGCTCTCACATGCCATGGAAGGAATCCAGACTGCAAACAACAAGCTGGTTGATGCCATAAATGAAGTTGGACACGCATCCGAGGAGATCACAAATATCGTCAGCATGATCGCAGAGATCGCTGAAGAGACCAACCTCCTGTCACTGAATGCATCCATTGAGGCTGCCCGTGCCGGTGAAGCAGGTAAGGGCTTCGCAGTTGTTGCTACCCAGATCGGAAAGCTTGCCCAGACAAGTTCCGAGAGTGCGACCAACATCTCAAGCCTTATCGAGGATGTACACAGACTTATCGACGAGGCTGTAGGACAGGCCAATGCCAGTGCAGAGAGTATAGAGAAAAACAGCGAGCTTATCCATGTTGCTGTTGATACATTTGATCAGATTTACACTAACATCCAGGCTTCCAACGACTGCATCGAAGAGATGATCAGAAACGTTGAGAAGGTTGATGATGTTGCAACCAACGTAGCTGCCATTTCCGAAGAGCAGGCAGCCAGCGCTGACGAGATACTGGCAACCTCACAGAACATGGTTGAACAGGCAAAGAACATTTCAAAGAACAGTGAAGATGTTGCCAACAACTCCCACGAGCTTGCAAATACATCTGACACTCTTACTTCCCATGTTTCACAGTTTAAGATTTAAGAGGAGGTCTTATCGTGAAGAAGAATATATTTACTAAAATAATAAGTCTTGCTGCGGTGTGCATACTGACTGTAGGCACTCTCGCAGGATGCAGTAAAAGTGCTTCCTCAGGTGGCGGATCTACGGATGGTTCAGGTGTCAGAGTATTTTTCTCCACACTGACCCTTGATGATTTCAAGGAACTCGTAATGAATTCCGTTGCTGAAGCAGGCCAGCAAAATGGCGTAACCGTCGATCTGGGTGCTCCCTGTGCCACAGTCGATGAGCAGGTTGAACAGTTCCGTGAAGCAAAGGCAAAGGGGTACGATGTTATCATCTGCAACCCCGTTGATGCCGAAACTGCTCTTCAGCTTGAGGTTATTGCAGGAGATACACCCATCCTCTTTACCAACACTCAGCCGGCTTCTGATTACCTTAAGCCCGATAAATACATGTATGTAGGAAGCTACGAGATCGATGCCGGAAACATGCAGGCAGAGTATGTATGGAATAAGCTCGGGAAACCTAACAGCCTCAATGTAGTTCTTTTCTCAGGTCAGCCCGGACACCCCGCTGCAATCAGCAGAACCAAGGCTGTGAAAGACTACTTTAAGAAAAATGGCATAAATGCAAACTTCGTATTTAATGACACAGCTTACTGGGATACAGACAAGGCTGCTGAGGGCTTCAAGACCTTCCTTAAAACAGAACAGCCCTATGACTGCGTTATCTGCAATAACGATTCCATGGCTCTCGGCGTAGTTCAGGCCATGAACGAGCTCGGAATAAGCACCGCAGACATCCCTGTAGTAGGTATTGATGCCACAGCAGACGGTTGCCAGTCCATCCTCGATGGCGGTATGCAGTTTACGGTTTATCAGTCAGCAAAGGGCCAGGGTGCAGCCTGTATCGAAGCAGCAATAGCTCTTGCCAAGAAAGGTACCACCAAGGATGTTGAGTATGTTACAAGCGACCTTACATACGTATGGGTACCCTTCACTCCTGTAGATAAGTCAAACGCAGCATCAATAAAATAAACTTCATTAGGTCTTATCGTGAAGCGATACATTTTTACTAAACTAATAAGTATTGCTTCAGTGTTCACACTGGTTATAGTTACTCTTACAGGCTGTGCAGCTGCTCCTGCCCCAGAACCGGAGGCTCCAAAGGGAAAGTATCTCTTCATTCTTCCGGATGATGTAGACAGCTTCAGAGGGAGCCTTGCTGATGCGATAATGGCGCAGGCCGAAGCACAGAATATAGGTATTGAAGCAGTAAAGACCGGCAACTCCACAGATAAAGAGATTGAGCTTATCTCCTCTGCAAAGGAAAATGGATTTAAAGCAATCATCTGTCTGCCCTCCGATAATTCGGTGGTCCCCAGACTAAATGCGATGTCCAACGATCTGCCGATCATATACCTCAACAACCAGCCAGCCGATGAACATCTGAAGGCAAACAAATACGTTTACGTGGGTTCTTTTGAAGAACAGGCAGGGCAGTTTCAGGCAGAATATGTCATAAGCCGGCTGGGAAAAGGCGCCATGAACGTCATCATCCTGGAGGGCGACAAGCATCATTCTGCGACAAACAGCAGAACCACAGGCGTCAAATCAACCCTCATAGAAAATGGTGTAAATGCCAACTATGTTCTTGTTGCCCATGCCAACTGGTCCGATAAAGAAGCTGCTGACAGATTCTTAACCTTCATGGAAACAGGTCAGAGCGTCGATGCTGTATTTTGTAACAACGACACCATGGCTCTCGGCGTAATAGAGGTGCTTAAGGAAATAGGCTTTGATTACACAAAGATCATTGTGTGCGGCATAGATGCCACGGCTGAAGGCTGTGCTTCAATCGCAGCAGGTGAAATGGCCTTCACGGTTTTCCAAAGTGCCAATGGACAGGCACAGAAGGCTATTGAAGCCGCCAGGATTCTTGGAGACGGCGGGACTCTTGATTATGTTGGCGGAATCACCAAAGACCACAAATATATTTGGGTCGACTTTGAACCGGTAGACATATCAAATGTAGATAATTACATGAATTAAAAAGAAACGGGCGAAGGATCACGATAATCCTTCGCCCGTACTTTTTATACTGTAAGCTTTCCCTTTTTAAAATGCTTTCTGCAAAGAGCGATGTAGCTTTCGTTACCGCCCATAAATACCTGCTCACCGTCGCGTACGATTTTCCCGTTGTATATTCTTGCGTTGCAGGTAGCCTTTCTTCCGCACCAGCAGACTGTCTTAACCTCTTCTATCTTATCTGCGATCTCCATAAGTCTTGCTGAACCGGGGAAAAACTTCTCCTGGAAGTCTGTTCTAAGTCCGTAGCAGATTACCGGAACCTTATCGAAATCGACGATATCAGAGAGCATATCCACCTGCTCTGCAGTAAGGAACTGTGCCTCATCAACTATGATGGCATCGTACTTTTCTATCATCTTATGCTTCCTGTGATACTCATCGAAGAAATCCTCCACAAGCATACATTCCGCCTGAAGTCCTATTCTTGATCTTATTATTGTAGCTCCGTCTCTGTTCTCAAGAGCCGGCTTTAAAATAATGGAATTTTTGCCCCTCTCATGATAGTTGTAATTGACCATAAGTGCGTTAGCCGTCTTGGATGAACCCATCGCACCATATCTGAAATATAGTTGTGCCATAACCCTCTCCTCAAGTTTTTTTGACATGCATTGCAGCGCCGTCCAACTTTCTTATCTTAGCACATTTTTAAGCCATTTTTTATTAAAATTATAGACATTGTACATAGCAGGTACACATAGATTTTTATAATAAAATATAGGTTCTCTTATAATCAAGGAGGGTTATGCTTATGAAAATTATGAAATCGTTGGTTGCCGCATTTTTGATAATAATGCTTACCGGAAACACAGCATTAGCCGCAACCGAAAGTGCTGTTGAAAAGGCAGGAGGAACTGCCGCTTCCGATGTGCTTTATGTAGAAGATACTTTCGAATTTGTATCTCCTTACGGCTACAGATATTTTATCGCAACATGCGTCAATAATTCAGAAGTAAATCTCGATGTCTCCTGGGATACCGTCAGCTATGATGCCAGCGGAAGCATTCTTGAAACAGGTTCTTCCTACAGCTGCTATGTTGCTCCGGGCCAGAGCTTTGTATTATATGCTCTTTTCCTTAACTCAGAGGATGCAAAAGATTACTCCTACAAGATCCACTATGAGGAATCAAGCTACATCATTCCCGCCTTTTATGATATAGATATCTCCGCTTCCGTATCCAAAAACGGAAAGCTCATACTGCAGGCAGTTAACACCAGTGAAAACGAGATCAGCTCTGTCCAGGCAGCTACGCTGTTCTTTGATGAAAATCACAAGCTTGTAGGCTTCGAGGATTCCTATGTTGTAAACAGCAATTACAATGTTGAAGCAGGCGAGACAGTTGTAAAGGACATTGATATCCCTGAAGGCGCAGATACTTATGAGTGCTACTTCACAGCCTACAGATGGTAATGACTTTTAATATGAAAATAATTGAAAGGGCGGTCGCATTAGCGGCCACCCTTTTTCATTGCATCTGCAAATATATCTTCATGATCAAAAGCCAGATCTTTTGGTGAAAGTCTGATATCACCATTTTCAAGGAAATATTCTCCGTTTTCATTTTTTATAGAAAACCACTTGGCATCATCGGCGTCGTCACCGGCTATCGGTTTAACCTCATTTTCATTTACAATAGCGAGAAATGCCACAGATACTGTCCAGTCTCTTGGATCTCTTCCGGGCTTACTGTAGACACCTACAAGAGTAAGCTTATCGGAACCCATCTTAATTCCCGTCTCTTCCTCAAGCTCCCTTGAAGCGGTCTCCTCAATCCTCTCTCCTGCCTCTGAAAAGCCCCCGGGCAATGCCCATTTTCCAATGCAGGGATGATTGCCTCTTATTATAAGTAAAAGCTTGTCATCGCCCTCTCCTCTGGCAATTATACAGATATCCGATGTAAGCGAAGGCTTCCTCCACTTATTGGGATTATAGTCCTTTAAATATTCTGCCTCAGTGAGACCGTTCTTGTCTCTTAACTCCTCGCTCATTATGCTCTCCTTTTTTCATCATGTTTTTCTTTTATATTATGCTTAGATATTAAGCGCAGCAATCAGATTCTTATGATCCCTGTATTTTTTCATGACACCCTTATGGTGTATTTTGATATAGTCATAATCCCCTGCCCTGCCGGCAGCTTCAAGGCGATATATCCTGTCTCCAAGCTTGTTTGCTCCTATTATTCTGGCGGAGGACTTTAGCACATCAGCTTTTATCGAATAGTTCTCCAGATCTCCCTTGGTGTAAAGACGATCCAGTTCTTCAATATTATCTTCAGCAAGCTCATAAAAGGCCTTAAGTACTTCCAGATATACATCAGCATGTACACATAGTTCAATACCTCTGTCTATGCGTATAAGCTTCTGATCAAGTAACAGAGCCAGCTTTTTATGTACATGTATTGTCTTGTGCGTATTCATAGGACTTGGCTCTGACTCATCCGGGCTCATCTCAATGAGATTGCCAGGGAGATACTTCATAAGTATCAGCTCAAGACTGTCTGGGTCTATAGGCTTTGTCAGATAATCGGAGAAGCCTGCTGCAATGTACTCCTCTCTTGCGCCGGTGATCGCGTTGGCTGTAAGACAGATTGTAGGCGTATTCAGATTCGGATTATCCTTTTCCTGCTTCATCTCATGCAGGGTCATTATTCCGTCCTTATCAGGCATCATATGATCAAGGAAAATGATATCATATTTTTTCTTCCTCATCATTTCCAGAGCCTCATCTCCGCTGTCTGCGGTATCTGTCATGATAAGTGTCTGCTTGATCAGATTCTCAAATACCATGAGATTCATTTCATTGTCATCCACCACAAGGACAATTGCTCCGGGCGCTGTGAATTTCTCTTTGTATTCCTCTGACCGTTTAAGAGATTCCATATAAGTAGTATTATAGTCGCCCAGTACTTCCGAACCTACAACCTTCTGTTTTAATGAAAAGTGGAAGTTGGAACCCTCTCCGTAAACACTTTCCACCTCAAGGGCAGATCCCATCATCTCAAGAAGGTTCTTGGTGATGTTCATACCAAGGCCTGTACCCTCGATATTACGGTTTCTCTTTTCCTCAATCCTCTCAAATTCAGAAAACAGCTTTTTCACATCATCGGGCTTGATACCGATACCTGTATCCTTCACCGCCACCTCGAGAAGAATATTCTCAGGATCGTCCTCCATTTTTGAAAAGCCCACATGGAATACTATGCTGCCTACCTCAGTGTATTTGGCGGCATTAGTAAGTATATTCGTGATTATCTGCTTTATACGTCCGGAATCGCCATACAACAGCTTCGGTGTTTTGGGATCAACATCAAGAACGAGCTCTAAGCCTTTGTCATCCACTCTTGGACGCACCATGTTCACCAGATCATTTATAACCGATGAAAGATCGTATCTGTCAGGAATAAGCTCAAGCTTTCCTGCTTCAATTTTGGAAAAATCAAGAATATCATTGATGATGCCAAGAAGGGTTGAACCTGCTGTCTTGACATTTTCAGAATATAATCTGATCTCAGGGTCTGAAGTCTCCCTGAGTATCATCTCATTCATTCCCAGAACAGCATTTATGGGCGTACGAATCTCGTGTGACATATTGGCAAGGAAATTACTCTTCGCCCGGTTAGCGGCATCCGCCTCCCTTATCTGCTCCGTAAGCGACGTTGCCATGGACTGCAATGCCCGGGACAAAACTCCCAGCTCATCCTCTCTTTCAATCTCAAGCTTTTGGCTGAAATCTCCCTTCTGATAGAGCTGCGCCGTATCCGTAATATGCTTCATGGGCACTGTGATAGCCCTTATCTGTATGTAGCACAAAGTACCGATCATCAAGAGAACCACACAAAGTACCACAAAGAAGAGTATCAATGTCTGACGAACCTGCTCTCTTAGCTGTCCCTCATACCACTCTGTGGTAAAGTCCACGCCCACAATCCCGACAATTACTCCGGAGGAATTGTAGATAGGACTGAATGCACTGTAAAAAGTTCCCCACCGATCCGTATAGGGTTTCTCATCAACGGCGCTGATGCCCTTACTTGCCTTAATAAGGGCATCTGTCACTACAATCTCTTCACCGAATTCTGCAGGTTCATTAAGAGAAGGATCCACAGTGAAGGTAAATTTTCCATCCTCTTCCTCACGAACCCCATAAACAGAATCAGCTTCTATATTATCCCTGAAAATTGCAAGTGCATTATAAACCCTCCGATAGCCGGGATTGTTCGAACTGTCCTTAGTGAGCCTCTCCAGAGTATCTCCGTCTATTGAGCCCGCAGCACAATTTACAATATCAAGCATTCTTTGTCTTGTGGATTTGATGATGGCTGTATTAGCCTGATAAAGAGCGACAACGCAAAAAGAGCCGGTGGAAAGAATTACCGCCAACAAAACAACAAACCATATTCTTGTTGCCAGACTTTTTTTGTGGTTCACCATTTGTACCACCTGTAATCAGAAACAAAGTCTTAATGCGTCGCTATAGAAATTCTACGAATAAACACAATTCGCCTTTATAAATCAAATTATAATACTATCTAAAAACAGTTTGTTTACATTTATAGATTCTTCATACTCTTTTAAACCCAACTTTATTTATGGGGCTCTCCTCCCCCATCTCCGCACGATAAAAAAGAGGTAAGACATTCGTCTTACCTCTTTTTTATCGTGCGGAAGAAGGGACTTGAACCCTCACGATGTAGCCATCACAAGATCCTTAGTCTTGCTCGTCTGCCAATTCCGACACTTCCGCATTCATTTATTTCGCGTCGCTCATTAGCGGCGACTCGTATATAATACCAAATTGAAAAAATAAGTCAACACTTTTTTCAAAAAATCGTTAAAAAGTTTATACATGCACTGATATACGATATTTGCGCCTTTAGGGAACTACATATAGTATAATAGTTTCTATAATGTATCGGGAGGCACTACCTAATTATGAAAGAGTTAAAACCAATCACCAACAAGCTATTGTGGATCTTCGCCCTCGGGCAGTTCGGCTGGAGTCTGCTATCCGGAATCGTATCAAACTGGATGGTCTACTACTACACCGGAATACCCAGTGAGCAGAATCCCAACACAGGTGTATTCGCATCAGGAATCACCCAGTCCCCTATTCTGTTCAAGCTTACATTATTCGGTCTTGTTCTCGCAGCAGGACGAATTTTTGACGCCATCACAGATCCCCTGATCGCAGGCTGGTCTGACAGAAGTAACTACAAGGGAGGACGCCGTATTCCTTTCATGCGTGCCATGGCTGTTCCGTTTTCACTCTGTACAATCGGACTCTTCGTGCTTCCACAGACAGGCAGCATCGGACTGAATGATACTATACTTTTCATTCTCCTGATGGTGTTCTATCTTTTCATGACAATGTTCTGCACTCCCTACAACGCACTTATCGCTGAGCTTGGAGATACACAGCAGCACCGAATAAATGTATCAACCTTCATCTCATTTACATTTATCCTCGGTCAGAGTATATCCTTCCTCCTTCCCAATGTGGCAGGAGCGCTGGAGCCAGGCGTAGGTCAGCAAAACTCCATCCGCTATTCAGTAGCAATAATGGCTACTATGGCCTGCATTTCAATGCTTATTCCCGCTTTCTATATTAAGGAGCGTGACTATATTGATTCCAAGCCCAGCGAAACTGCGCCTTTCAAATCACTTGCAAAGACCTTTTCAAACGGACAGTTCAGACGCTTTGTTTACAGCGATGTTATTTACTTCTTTGCCCTGACTCTGTTCCAGACAGGGCTTGCCTTCTACGAGACACAGCTCATGGAAATCGAGGACACCTGGACCTTCGTGCTGACAGCCACAATGACTGCCATAAGCGTAGCACTCTATCCTGTTGTAAATATTCTTGCTAAGAGAATGGGTAAAAAGCCGCTTATCATCACAGGCTTTTTCTCATACTGTATCGTTTTTGGAATCACAACCATGTGCGGAAAGGGTCTTCACTGGGGCTTTATCATCGCAGTAACAGCAGCCATCCCTATGGCTATTCTTGGTATCCTTCCCCAGGCCTGCGTTGCTGACGTAGCAGAGGTCACAAGACTTGAAACCGGCGAGGACAGAAGCGGAATGTTCTTTGCCGCAAGAACCTTTGCCTTCAAGATGGGTCAGGCACTTGCACTTGTAATCTTCACTTCTATTACCTCATCCCAGACAAAGCAGAGCTATCGCACAACCGCTCTTATCGCGTTTATCACCTGCTTTATCGGTGCAGTTATTTTCTTTACATATAAGGAAAAAGCGATTCTGGAAAGAATCAGGGATCTGAAGACCGGCAGAGCAAACAAGACCAGTTTTTACAAGAAAAAGCTTCCCTAAGTGTCGACAAATGAATACGGGGCTGCAATTGCAGTCCCGTAATTATTTTCGTAATTCAAATTACTACCTGGTGTCCCACCTTCATCTGATCTACCATATCACCGAGTTCTTCTTTTAGTATTCCAAACGCTCTGTCCTTGGTGCAATGTCCCGTGCAGACATATTCGATTCCTGTGGCACGTATATTTTCTGCGACCTCTCTTATCTCAGACTCCGGCTTGTTATACAGATGTAATCCACCTATCAGTCCATATACCTTCTTATCCGGGAACGTCGACTTTACCTCATTGATAATATTTCCGGCGCCGCCATGTGAGCATGAGTTCAATATAACAAGTCCTTTATCCGTTTCAATAACAAGGCTCTGCTCATGGGAGAAATCATCAGGAATCCATTTGTGAGGTGTTTTCCTGTACATCAGCTCACGCTTCCCTATGCTCTCCAGCCCCTTCGTCTTATGCGGCAAAAGCCATACCCCGTCCATGATCTTATAATCGCCTGATACCATCTCTATTCTGTCAGCGTATTTCGTAAGCATCCTGTGGGGAATTCCGATGTATTTTCTGAAAATGAATTTCTTAGCATAACAGTCTTCAGCTGTAGTTTCTCTTACATAAAGCTGAGCTTTATCATTTTCCTCCAAAAATGCCGGAAGACCATTGGCATGATCATAATGAGCATGGCTGAGCATAGCATAATCAATGTCAGTTACATCAATGCCCAGCTTTTCCATATTCTCAAGAAACAGATCAGAAGCACCTGCATCCAAAAGAAATTTTTTTCCAGCATACTGAACCAAGATGCAAAGTCCCCATTCGCCCCGCATCTCATCATTTGATTTATTGTCCACTACTATAGTAATTTTCGTTTCCATATATTTTTACTCCTTTTCCATTCTGGTAGTGTCTAATCGACACTCCTTTTTTCTTTATAAATCCTCTATTTTTCGGGAGTTCAAAATAAAAAGAGCATTGACCTCCCTTTTGGTATAATGTTAACGACCAAGAAAACATCCCGCAAAGGAAACAATGCTCGTGAACATTATACTTTATTTACTTGAAATCATCCATCAGCTCTATCAACAAAACTGCTGGTTGATCAACTTTATCTGTAGATATATTCCGCTTAAACAGTGGGCTTATGAGGATTCTCATTCTCCCAAATATCAAAAATTTAAGAT
>NZ_AUIY01000026.1 GCF_000423945.1 Butyrivibrio sp. XPD2002
GGTTCATTTGCAAATGTAAAAGAAGACATGAACTTCAGAAGATATTTGTATAAGGGGACGAAGAATGTTCTTGCACAAAGCGTGTTGCTTGCAATCGGATTCGATATCAATAAACTGCATCACAAGATCATGGCCGGCCGAACAGGAACTCATCTTTTTGAGCTAAAGAAAACGGCATAATTTTTGATCCTTAAAAATCAAACTCCTGTATCTGATCCGAAGATATCTTCGGACTATTAAGTTACTCTAAAAATATGAGATATGAGCAGAAAGCAGATATAAGTACCGATTTTTAGGCCTGAAAAAAGGCCATCGCCTAGATGATTTAATCATCTAATGCGACAGCCCCTTTCTCATGTCCTTACTCATTATTAAAGCTTACAGGGAATCCAGCAGATTCTCAAAGGATACCTCCGGCAGTGGTTTGTAGAAATAATATCCCTGTATATAATCGCAGTCTGCATCCTGCAGGAACTTCAGCTGCTTTTCAGTCTCCACACCTTCAGCCGTAACCTTCGCTCCTATTGCGTGGGCGAGCTTGATCGTGGAGATAATTATTGATTCTGACTTCTTGTTGATTCCTATTTTCCTGACAAAACCGATATCAAGCTTGATGATGTCAAAGTCAAAGGTTTCCAGCATGGACAGTGAACTCATACCGCTACCATAGTCATCAAGAAGGATATTTATTCCATGCTTCTTCATCTTGTCAAGATATTCCAAAGCCTTGCTCTCAAGGTCGGCATAAGCAGACTCTGTTACCTCGAACCTTACCATGGCAGGCTCAATACGCTTTATGTACTCGAAGAGACTCTCGATAAATGCCGTGTCATAGAAATCAACCCTGGAGAGATTTATTGCGCATGGAACAGCTCTCTTCCCAAGTGTAAAGCACTTCTCTATAAAATCGATTCCCCTCTCGACCATAAATTTATCAAGCAGTGATGTCTTGCCCTCAGACTCGATGATCGGAATGAAATCAGCAGGCGATACCATACCAAGATCTCTGTGACGCCATCTTATAAGCATCTCGGCACTTACTATCTTTCCTGTCTTAGCATTTACTATCGGCTGATAATAGGGTTCAAATTCATTGTCTGCCAAAGCTCTCTCAAAGTCAGACAGAAGGAAACGCTGCTTCACATAGTTTTCCTTCATAGAATCATCATAGTATGCAAAAAGCATATTTCTTTTGCTGATTCTAAGACTCTTTTCCGCAAGCTTTGCTCCGGCAATAATCTGCATGATATCAATAGTCGGATTATTTATCTGGTATATGCCACAGTGAATTTCAAAGGTATACTCCATAGATTCCCCTTTGAAAACCTGTCGGCACATAATTTTTAAATTCTTTTCATTAAGGTTCTCATCCGCTGTTATTACGGCAAAATGGTCGCTCTCAAGTCTTCCCATGAGCATAGGCTTAAGGTGCTTCCTAAGGGCATCCCTTGTCTGGATAATAACCATATCACCCTTTTGGTTGCCAAACAGCTCATTTACCGCTTTAAATCCCTTTACATTGGCGTATACAAGGGAGTAATGATCGTCAGCTGTAAGCTCATCCAGGAACACATTAGCCCTATCCAAAAAGCCTGTTCTTGCATACTCATCAGTCATCCAGTCATGGTCCAGTATAGTAGTAATATCTATATAGATGACCATATACCAGTCAGGATATCCGGGAACTTCCTTAACTCTTATGTTTTTAGCCCTTCGACCAAGAGGAGTATCAACATGGATAGTTCTAACGTAATCTCCCCTCTTATTCATTTCTCTTTTTATGACAGGAAGCCTTATCTGATCAAGATAAGATGCCCGTTCTTCCGGAACAACTGTCAGGGCAAGCTTTTCACATATTTCGTTATATTCCAGATGTGTCTGCACGAAAAGATTTCTCAGGTCATCATTAAGATAATAGACCTCGCACCGCTTGTCATTCTTTTCAACGCAGAATACCATGTCATAGCCCTCTGAAAACAGAGTTTTAATGACAGGCTGCTCCACATACCCCATAAAAGGCACTATTGCGCCTTGTTTTAATGGTGTAACAAGTCCATCCTCTATTATTTCACCCTTGCCTTTGAAAATGGTTCTTCCATCTTTTGCCTTAAAATAGCTCTCATCGGAAATAAAATAGAATTTACATCCAAAGCTGTCGGGAATAATTATGTCATCAACAAGACTAAGACCATCAACCTTCAAAGTCTGTATATAATCCTTATGGGGAATAATCTGAATATTAGTAAGATCGAGACCATCAGTAAATCTGATAAAGTTCGGATCCATTGCTTCGCCTTCACGCTCAGGCATATGATAAACATAATAGGCAGCGTTGGCAGCACCGGAACTGAGTCCTATAACAATTCCACCAAAATCGAAAATAGCACTCTTTAAGCCAACACGCTTCATAAAATTAAGCTGAGTAGGCGCATGTCCACCTGCAAGATATATAACATCTGCCCAATCTACACAAGCCTTTGCAGATGACTTCTCATCCAGAACCTTTGTGTCCTTAATCGGAAGCTTTGAAAATTCAAAGGCATCCAGAACCCGCTTCATCTGATGCTCATTTTCTTCAGTCGCTTTGGGATTACATGGAACATAAAGAAAGTTAGCAGGTCCCGGCCATTCTTTTCTAAGATCCTCAAAAAAGCCGTAGCTATCTAAGGGCTCTAATTTTTCATACGAGCCCAGTTCCTGATGTGGAATGAAACTGCTGGTAAGGTATAGTACCATAGTCAACCGCCCTCAAGAAACAAATTTCACAGCCTGCAACTTTCTTTCACATGAATGTCCTCTTTATATTATAAAACCATAAAATGTAAATAACTATTAAAAAAGACACTCCAAATTATTAGAGTTTTATAAACTAAAAGCTGTGAAACATATCCTATTAGTTCCACAGCTCCTCAGCTTTATTATAGTATTCCATTAAAACAGGTTTAGTAAGATGATTTATTTCCACGTCCTGATCAATTTCGTCTTTTCCAAACTTGAAAAATGCAGATACATTATCAGCAGTAAGGTATCTCGTATCCACATCAAAGGATATCTCCTCCGAAAGCACACCTCTGCTGGCCATATTAAATCCCCAGTCTCCAAAGGCCGGAACCTGCATATGATAAGCCTTTACATTAAAACCCTCGCTCTCAATGGTCTTGTTTATGCACCAGAATGCCTTAGTCGCATAATAGGGGCTTGTGGACTGAACCACAAGAACTCCCGTATCGTTAAGGCATCCGCCACACATCCTGTAAAACACATTTGAATAGAGCTTATTTAACACCTCAGTATTGGGATCCGGAAGGTCCACGATTATGACATCATATTTATCCTGGCAGGTCTCAAGATACTTATAGGCATCCATATTGAAAATATTCAGCTTTTCAGATAAAAGACTACCGCTGTTGATAGAGGTGATATTCTCGTTGGTACTGCAAATCCTTATCATCTCGGAATCAAGATCGACAAGGTCTATCCTTTTGACCTCTGGATATTTTAAAACCTCTCTCACAGCAAGACCATCGCCGCCACCAAGTATCAGTATGTTTTCCCTGCTCTTAGTTTCATTCATCGGAATATGAACCAGTCCCTCGTGGTAACGGTATTCGTCCTCGGTTGAGAACTGGCAGTTCCCATCGATATAAAGTCTGACATCATCCTTGTGCTTGGTCATTACTATCTTCTGGTACTGGGTCTGCTCGATGAGAATCACCCTGTCTCTGTAAAGACCGCCCTCGATGGACTCTGAAATATTATCAGCCATCACCATTCCTACAAGCATTAGTCCCGCAAGCACAACTGCCATGGTCCTGAATACCTTTATCCTGTCTACCCTCTCACCGAACTTCCACATGATGAGGAAGGCCGCAAGAATATTTAAAAAGCCGCAAAGAAAGGATGTTGCGAAATATCCAAGCTTCGGTAAAAGAATAAGCGGAAATGCGATCGAGCCAATAAGTCCGCCGATGTAGTCAAAACTGAAAATCGAAGAAAGCGTAACCTTAAGGTTGTTTTCATCCTGCTCGATGATCCTTGTCATGATTGGAATCTCAGCGCCGGCAAAGGCTCCGATTATGATGATCTCCATATACATGACAAGTGCATAGTTTGATATGTAAATGTTTGCAAGGAAAAGCACAAGGGAACTGATTCCACCGATAACACCTATTCCAAGCTCAATGGATACAAATATATTAAATAGATTCTTTGAAAAATATTTGGAAATGTACGAGCCTATTCCCAGTGAAGCCATGTAAAGGCCGATTGTCACCGAGTACTGAAGCGTACTGTTTCCCAAAAGGTAAGAACTAACTGCGCTGATAATAAGCTCGTAGCACATCGAACACCCTGATATTATCAGGGTCGTCAGCATCAGAAGTCTATACTTGCTACTCATTAAAAACGCCTTCCTAAGATTACTGAATTACACCGCTCACGATGAAAGCAACACCCATAAAGATACCAAAGATCATAATGCCGGCTGCTTCATTTTTTTCTTTAAGCTCTACTCCAAAGTTGAACTTTCTGTTTACAAGATCAACAACGAAGTAACCGATAAGTAATGCTGCCACGCCGATGCCTGCAAACATTCCTGTGCTTATGGCACCGCTCATAAGATCCTGCGACTCTGAAATATCAAAGGAAATGATCGCTGAACGAATAATGAATCCAAGGCCTGCATAAATGCCTGCTGATACCCAGCCTACTGCCTTGTTGCCTTCATGGATTTCCCTAGGAAAATCAACAGGAATCAAAAGGTCTATGATGAAATGACCTATGATCATTACTGCAAGTCCTATTGCGAGATATACAAATGTTTCAAGTGCTACCATATTTTTAATCCTCCAAGATTTATTTTCTTTCTTATTTACCGCCGCCCATGCCGCCGCCTGAAGATCGTCTGGCATTGATGCTTCGCTGCCTTACCGAAGATGAATAGCTGTCAAAATAGCCATTACCTATATTGTGAATGGTGTCGCCACTATAGGTGCTGTAGGCAGAGGGCGTTCTCTTATAGCTTGTACTGTCCTTAGCATAGCTGGAGTTATAGTAATGACTCCTGTACCAGTGTGTGGTCGAATCAGAGCTCCTATAGGGCGAATTGTCAGATGTATAGTTGTACTTTCTGGGTGATATCTGAACGTAAACCCTGTTGGTATCATCATCGGGATGATACAGGAGGCAGTATTCCTTTTTGGTAACTATAGCAATGCTGTGATTAAGTATGTCATCCTGCTGCGTAACGGATTCGGTCTCTCCCTCTACACCATCTATGATGTCCTTTGCGATGGTGTCCGTCGTAACACCACTAACTTTATATTCGTAAACATCCGCCTTTTGATCCTGATTGCCGGTTATCGAGGTTACATAAGCATAATTGGTATTGGATTTTATATACTTACTGATCTGCTTCACAGGTGCCGGAATATAATCAATAAGACTGGCAAAAATTCCAAAGACAATGAAAGCTACCATCATATAAAGACCAAATTTGTCACCGCTTACTAAATTCACCTTTGGCTTTTCATAGCCAACAACCCTGATGTCACTCTTATCAAGGTATACTCCCTTGGAATACTCTGTTCCGTCATCCCATATTTCCACAGAGAGTGTATTATCTTCGGATGCGTCCTCAAACTCAACGAAGTCAGCTTCATCTCCGCTCTCAACATCCACATCTCCTGATGCGTGAACTACAACCTGATGGCCCTTATCCACCTCGTGCCACTCAGGGCCTACTCTTCCGCGAACTCCATTCTCCGGCCATGACAGTGTATACTCTTTATACACATCATCGATTGAAAGCCATCGCTCTCCATGCTTTGTTTTTAGTCTGTATTCTGTCCACCTCTTATTGCCATCCTCAGTATTTTTGTATGTAACCTCTCCGATGACATAGGCTTCCAGATTACTAATCTGTAGTTTGGATCCAACTCTTATGTTCATTTCTCTATTCCCTCAGGCTCTATACCGCCTGCACTTATATCCCTTTCAATAACCTTTACTTTAACCTGCTTTGCCTCAAACAATTCCTTAAGCTTCTCAGCAATTCCATCCACCACAGTATCTGAGCATGAAAAGATATCTATGGCAGCATAGCCGTACTCCGGCCACGTATGCACTGAAAAATGTGAAGTAGTTATAACAGCAAAATAGGTAACTCCTATGGGCTCAAATTCGTGAACACATTCCTCCACGATACCAGCCCCTACATATTCGATAGCCGTATGCGCGGCCTCCACGATCCGCTTGGGATCATCTATAATCTCTCCGCAGCCATAAAGATCTGCCACCAGCTGCTTAGCCATTTAAAACTCCTTTCCTATCATTCGATATAGGATCTACTATTTTTTATCTTTTGTTATTATCTGTTATTATTTTTTATCTTCTGTTATCTTTTGTTATTATCTGTTATTGTTTTTTATCTTCTGTTATCTTTTGTTATTTTTCTTAGATTAAAAAACATAGTTCTTTAATACTAACAAATAATCCCCAAAAACACTATTTAAAACTTCCCCGTAAGATGATGCAGAGTTCCGTAGTTTTTCTTAGCGCCAGTTCTTGGAGCACCACATTTTTGACACACAGCTACATCAGATCTATTATAGTGATCGCAATATTCACAAAGCCAATCCGGCTCATTCGTTGTCTTTGCAGCTTCCTCTTTAGTAAGCTCTGCAGACTCAATATCATCGGGTAAATAGAATAAGGTATCTATTCCTCTTGGCTTACCACAATTAGGGCAGGTGTCAAAACGCGCACGAATACCCTTAGTGCCACAGAATACACAGTCCCATAGCCCTTCAATTCTTTTTTGTTCCATATAAAATCCCATCCATTAGTTTTTTTATTCAGTAACCGTAACGGTTAATTTCTTCGCAATTCCATTTTTAGCATAAACATAGACATCGCAGGTTCCGGCAGCAATTCCGGTTATGTTACCCTTCTTATCGACTGCAGCCACAGCGGAGTTTGTTGATCTATATCTAAGCTTGGGAGCATGGTTATTTGAGAGCTGCTTTTTGCCCTTATCCTCAAGTTTAACAGAAGCCTTTACCTTATAGCTCTGGCCCTTTGCAATAGATATACTCTTTGCTCCAAGCAATTATATTTATGATTGTTATAGATTTTAGCAAGCTCTCATCTTATTGCTTGTTCCGCAGAACGGACATACCACCACTTCGTCCTCTTTTACCTTTCCGAATAATTCTTTTTTGATGTGGATTAACGCCTGATTGGTAAGAACAAGCTCATCGCTCCTGACAGGAAGAATTGATGATCCTGTTCCAACCTTGTCATTTCTTAAAATTACTGCCTCCTCAGGTAATAACCTGAATTCACTCTCAACTTCTTTAGCCATGTCCCCCTCCTAAATTTTATTTACATGCATCTAAAAGTCGCTGATTATTCTCTTCATCCTTAACTGCAACGCGGTAGTAGCCTTTTGATAATCCTTCAAAATTACTGCAATCGCGGACAAGAATACCATGTTCCAAAAGAACATCCTGAAGATTTCTATTTGATTTAATAAGTATGAAATTAGTATAGGATTTATACACCTTCATATCAAGAGCATTAAATCCATTACATAACTGTTCTCTTCCTTTTCGTATCATCTCAAGGGATTTCTCCACGTATGAATCATCCATTAAAATCTGCGCACAGATGATACCGGCCTTCTCTGCAAAGACAGACAGATTCCATTCAGGTAAATATCTTCTTATACCTGTTATATCCTTCTCATCAGCGATGGCATAACCAACACGGACACCCGGAATCGAGAATAGCTTTGTATACGCATCTATTACAATAAGCTTAGGAACACAGCCTATGTATCTTTTTGCGCTGTTGCCACATGAGAGCTTTAAGAAGCACTCATCTATTACAAGAAACGTATTTGTACTTACACACTTTTTTATAATGGCGTCAAGAAGCTTTTCATCTATGCATCTGCCAGTTGGATTGTTAGGATTTGCGATAATTACTGCGTCGATGTCATCAGTTATTTTTTCTATAAAGCCTTCATCCAATGCATAATCATTTTGCTCTGATAATAAGTAAGTCTCCGTGACACATCTATCAAGCATATTAAGCGCATGTCTGTATCCGTAAAAAGACGGAACGGGCATTAAAGCTCTCTTCGGATTTATGTATCTAAGAGCCGATACGAGAAGCTCCGACGCACCATTACCTCCTATGATATTTTCATAGCTAAGGTCACAGCCTTCAGATGCAGCAACCGCTTTTCTAAACGCAGTCTGCTGAATATCAGGGTACAGGTCTACTTTTTCAGCAGCATAAATAACTGCCCTCTTTACCTGCTCAGGACACGGATAAGGATTAAGATTCACTGAGAAGTCGTATGCTATTTTTTGTCCGTATATCTCACCGCCATGTAACATAGATCACTCCAAGTAATAATAATATTGCCATGCAAAGATACTCAGTATTAAACATAAGTCTGCATGCACGCTTAATATCTTTTGTTTCAACTGGTCTGACATCATCGCCTATAAATGGCTTTTTCACAATTTTGCCAAAGTACCTGGCATCTCCCGCAAGCCTGATAGATAGTGCTCCTGCGCAGGCAGCCTCAGTCTGTGCGGAATTGGGGCTCTTATGGTTGAACCTGTCTCTTTTGAAAATTCTGTAAGCGCCTTTTCCGCTGTATTCCGGCCCGCTTATAAAAGCAGCCAGAATCATCAGAAGCCCACTTATTCTTGCAGGAAGGAAATTAACGACGTCATCGAGTCTTGCTGCAGCTGTGCCAAAATGCTCATATCTGTCATTGTGATAGCCCACCATGGAATCCATGGTATTTACAGCCTTGTAGGCAAAGCCCAGAACCGGTCCGCCTATAAATGTATAGATGAGCGGTGCAATCACTCCATCCGAGGTGTTCTCCGCAACAGTCTCAACCGCTGCCTTGGTTATTCCCTTTTCATCCAACACCGCCGTATCTCGTCCCACTATCATGGATACCGCATATCTGGCGTCCTCTATGGTCTTATTTTCAAGGGCATCATATACCTTCATGCTCTCATCCCTGAGGCTCTTAGCTGCAAGTATGTAGCAGGTAAGAATCGCCTCTATGGCAACGCCCAGATATGGATGAAGCTTATATGATGCAAACATGATAGTGCCCGTCACCAGGATCACAGCAGTGATAACTACTATACAAAGTAGTATTCCTTTTAAAAATTCTGATTTTTCGTTTCGCTTTTTATCCTTTATATCCCCCAGAAGCTTTTCATCAAGAAAATGGATCAGATTCCCGATAAGCCTTATGGGATGAGGAAAATTCATAGGATCTCCAATTATCTGATCCATCAGAAAGCCTATTGCAAAAGCCATTAAATGGTATTTCATATTTCCTTCGCCTTTAAAAAATTATGCTAAGAACAGCTAGGCATATCACGGTTATGCCTTCGCCCATACACACAAAGTACCCTGCAGTATCTCCGGTTACTCCGCCAAACTCCTTGTTGCACATGTGCTTATAAAAAACAGTAAAAAGCGCAAGTGCTGTAGCGCATACTATTCCTGCCTTGATATCAAAATATAAGAAGCTCCCTATTCCGCAAAGCGCTTCTAGTAAAAGAATTACTTTATCAACGCTGCCCGTGCTGTTAGTCTCTGTGTTTAACATTCCAAACTTTTTTGCCTTATCAAAAATGATACTTGTAAGTCCGCAAATTGCTCTTACAAAGAAAAATGAAGCCATATAAATAAACAGATATTTATAATCTCCCTTTTCAAGTGATTTTGATAACAGCAGGTAAAAAAACGAGAGCCAGATCATCCCAAAGATAGAAACACTTATTACGGCAAAGGCTCCTATGTGAGGATCCTTCATGATCTCAAGCTTTTTCTCTTTATCCTGATATGAGTTCTTTGCATCCTGCACATCCATAAAGCCGTCCATGTGAAAGCCACCGGTCACTATAAGTGGCAATACAGAGAGAAACAAGGTAAGGCAAAACACCGGAATATCAAAGGCCATAGAAATCCTGAACACTCCATAGGAAAGGCCACCGATAACAGCTCCTATAAGCGGAAGTGCGCTTATGGTATGCTTCATATCTTTTTCCTGCCAGGTAAAAACCGGCATCGGAATTCTTGAATATAATGAAAATGCAATTATTATACTTTTAAAGATTCCCACTTATTATCCACTCTCCATCAGTCAGCTCTATTGTCTTATCTGACTTTTCCTTTAAAAAAACATTCACCTTATTTACAAGCTTCACATATCGTCTTGTATCCTCATCGTAAAGAGGATCATCCTCAGGAAAACTGTTGGATACGATAACAAGATTCTTGCTTTTTTCACCAAGCATCATAGTCTCTGTAATTATCCTGTCCGATAGTTCTTCCTGTGACAAATCGTTATTTGATTCAGAATGCATCTCATTTCCCACAAGATTAGACATACATTCAAGAAGAATATTTTTCTCTTCAAGACTGTCTATGTCATCTATAAGTCTGTCTACTTCTGTAGGGCATTCCATAGTTATAAATCCCTTGCCTTCTCTCATTTTCCTGTGGCGGGCGATGCGCTCCTCACCCTCTTTTCCGTAGGGTATCATCGTTGCGACATATAGTATTTCGCCGCCCTCAGACATCTCTGTAATAAGGCTCTCCGCCTTTAGGGATTTCCCGCTGTCAGGCGTTCCAAGTATTAGCACTATCATCAGGAATACCTCTTATATTCTTCCATGTTGTAGTCTTCAAATCTCGCTGCTTTTTTATAAAAATCGCAGACTGTATCGATCAAAGGAAAAAGCATTATCGCTCCCGTTCCTTCACCAAGTGCCATGCTGCCGTTCATATATGGCTTAAGTCCCAGCTTATCAAGTGCCATGAGATTCCCCTTTTCTCTTCCTGCATGTGATGCAATAAGGTAATCTCTTACTCCAGGAACAAGCATGTCTGCGATAACTGCAGCGGTGGAGCTTATAAGCCCATCAAGAACTATGCTCACATGATACATGGCTCCGCCTATAACAATACCTGTCATTCCCGCTATATCAAGGCCGCCAACACTCTGCAGTATCTTAAAGGCTCTTTCCTTTTCATCACTTATTTCATCGAAGCGGTATTTCTCAAGGCCCTTTTTTATGACCTCTTTTTTACGGGATAGTCCATTGTCATCTATTCCCGCTCCTCTTCCTGTTATCTCATCACTGTCTATATCTAATGCGGCTGCAATAACCGCAGTTGAGGTTGTGGTGTTACCAATTCCCATCTCTCCTGTAACAAGAAGCTTATAGCCTTGCTCTGATAATTCCTTTGTAAGAGTTATGCCGGTTTCAATTGCTCTGCACAGCTCCTCCTCGGACATGGCAGGCTCTTTAAGAAAATTCTTAGTTCCATTAGCAATCTTATAGTTCCTTACGCCCTCTAGCTTTTCATCTGTATCTATTCCTATATCTACAGGTATGACATCCACTCCGGCAGATTTCGCAAGTGTGCAGGCTGAGCTGATCCCATTTGACAGCGCCCTCGCAACTGAAAGTGTAATCTCCTTGCCGCTCTGGGAAACTCCCTCCTCAACGATTCCGTTATCCGCACACATGATGATGGCTGCGCGTTTACTTATGTTTATGTCCTCTGTTCCCTGCACCTTTGCTATGTCACAGATAAGCTCCTCAAAGTCACCAAGTCCGTCAAGAGGCTTAGCTATACTGTTAAAAGCTGCCTTTGCACTTAAGGCTGCCTTTTCAACAGGTTTATCTATTTTTATTTGAAAAATGTCTTCCTTTTTGGTAATGGTCATTTGGTATTTATCTCTCCAGGAATCTAAATATAAATTCAGGGCATGACGGATAATAGAGGTGCGCGAAGCCGCCAAATACATTCTCATTTAATCTGTAGCCCTGCCAGTGCCTGTCACCCACAGGCTTTTTAATAGCACATATATCTCCGTTGTCACTTGTGTCGTAATAGTGGAATTCATGTCCCCTTATGGTCTCGCCTGAATTTAGATATGGATTATCTTTTTCTGCAGTTACTCCCACGTATCCGAAGTGCTTAAGAGATGTTGTCATGTGAGCCTCGCCTTGAAAAATGCCAGCCATATCATAGCTCTCACCGCCAGCGTCTGCCATTTTCTTTTGCAGATAGAGGAACCCTCCGCACTCTGCCAAAATCGGCATTCCATTATTTGCTGCGTTTCTGATACTCTCAAGCATAGAGACATTTTCCGATAATTCCTTAGCATAAAGCTCAGGGTATCCGCCTCCAAGTATCAGCTTTGAAACATCAGGTATTCTCTCATCATGTATTGGTGAAAAGGGAACAATCTCAGCCCCAAGCTCTCTTAACAGATCAAGGTTATCCTCGTAGTAAAAACAGAAGGCTTCATCCATTGCAACACCAACCCGGACAGGCTCATGCGTTTGCCTAAACACTTCTGTTTTTTCTAGTAAATCATCACTCTGATCATGATCAGCACTGTCTTTATCTATGCTCAGGTTGCACTTTGCCATATCAAGGAGCTGCATAATATCAAGGCTCTTTTCAAACTCATCAGCTACCCGCTCTATCTTATCAAGGACATCTGCTATCTCATTTGGCATAACGAGTCCCAGGTGTCTGCTCTCAAATGCCACATCCTTCATTACAGGAAGGTGTCCAATTACAGGGGCACCTGTTTCCTCATAGATATCATCCCTGATCTTCTCTGCCAGCATGGCGGAAATGTTATTAAGGATAACGCCCTTAATCCGCTTACCATCACCGTAATCCACAAAACCCTTTATAAGCGGAATAATGGATTTACTCATACCTCTTGCGTTAACAACAAGTATGGCAGGAATGCCTGTAATCCCCGCGATGTCATAGGATGAACCTTTAGTAGATGTGGCACTTATCCCATCGAAAAATCCCATCACGCCTTCTATCACAGCGATATCAGAATCTGCCATACCCTTTTCGAGACATGATACAAGTCCTCTTTCCCCTGCCAGATAGACATCAAGATTTCTTGAAGGAAGGTCCAGCACTCTCTTATGAAACATGGGGTCTATATAATCAGGTCCGCATTTAAAGGATGCCGGCCTGTATCCATGTCTTTTTAATATTTGTAAAAGTGCGCAGGTAATAAGTGTCTTGCCGCTTCCACTTCCGGGAGCCGCTATAAGTATTCCCGGCACTTGTTTGTTACTGTTCAATGTTTTTCTCCGATAAAAATGTTATTAGTTTTAAATCATCAAATACTCAAAAAGAAATTATATATACAGGGTTCTGGGCATCAGGAAGATCGTAGCTTCCTGCCTTTTTAAACCTTGTGGCACTAATCTGTGTTATCTCAGGAGTAATATTTTCGTAGGTAGCTACTATATCCATAACCTCCGACAAGGTCTGGGGTGTAAGGCAGTTAATAACTATCTTTGCCTCCTCATTTAAAGCCCTGACCTTTTCTATAATCTCCTTCATATTGCCGTTGCTTCCACCTATAAAAGCATGCGTTGGCGCGGGAAGTCCATCCATCGCATCAGGTGCTGTGCCCTCTATTATCTCCATATTATCCGCATGGAATTTCCTTCGGTTTTTATTAAGAAGCTCTATGGCCTCAGGCTTTTTCTCGATGGAATACACCTTTATATCAGGATGAACCAGAGCAGCTTCTATTGAGACTGAGCCCGTTCCTGCACCTATATCGTAGAGAATCGATTCTGCCGTAAGGCCAAGCTTTCTGATCGAGAAGGATCGTATTTCCTCCTTGGTCATAGGGACCTTCCCTCTTATGAATTCATTATCACCAATGGCAGGATAAACAGAATTTGTATAAGCCTCCGGATTCTCAATGTATAACAGGCACCTTCCGGTGTAGTCCTTTATATTACTATCAGGTATCTCGCATTTTGAAGCTTCTTTCTCAGCGCTATCCTTAATAACAATTATCTCTTCATCCTTACTACCAAGCTCGTATCCAAGAACTACCTTCATGTTTTCAGGGAGCTTATCTGCAATCTCCAAAGCATGCTTATACCCTGACGTAAGAGCGATAAGCCTTTCGTTTTTCATGGCATGCCCTGTGACATTGGCATCCTTTCCATGAGCACTTAGGATGCTGCAATTCTGTAGATCTATGCGGAGTCTCTCAGCAAAAAGAGTAACCGATGATATCCCGGGTATACGTTCTACCCTGTAGCCCGCCTTCTCAAAAACCTCGGTAGCCTTAATTGCTCCGCTGCATAAGCTGATGTCACCTGAGTAGATTACAAGGGGTCTCATATACTCAGTATGCTCATCCAGAAATTCAAGAATCTCTTCCCCTCTGTATATATCTTTTGTGGGTGTTTTTGTTCCTGTCAGTTCTCTAAATGCAGCAGTAACAGTGGCTGCTCCGAAAATAATATCTGCGCCTTGAATGGCTCTTCTGATGTCTACCGTGAACAGTTTTTCATCTCCCGGTCCCATTCCCGCAACAGTAATTGTTCGTACCAGGGCACCTGTCTCTTTTTCAATCTCCCTGATTATTTCAGACATGCTTTTTCCGTCACTGTTTTCTGAAACACTCTCGGGATTTCTTATCACTATGGTCTTTATCCCGCATTCCTTTGCTGCCTGGAGCTTTTCTGCAAAACCGCCTGTCTGTCCGCTCTCCTTAGTCAAAATGGCATCCACGCCTGTCTCCTCTATGAGCGCAATATTCATCTGCTTTGAAAAGGGCCCCTGCATAGCAATTATCTGTCTCCCAGAAAGTCCAGCCTCTTTGCATTTTTGAAGACTGTCCTCATTGGGCAGAACTCTTGCATAGATATTGATATTACTGCCAAGCTTTGACGTGAGGTTCTTAAGCTCCTTACTGCCTGTAAGAACAAGTACTGAGCCTCCGATTTCCATAAGCTTTCCTGCTGCTTCATCAAGATTTAAAACACCAAATACATCTTCTCCATATTCAGAGCCTGATGCTGTATCTCTTGAAAGTCTAAGATATTTAACGCCTGCCTCTATGGAAGCTTTTCGTATTTCCTCCGATGCCCCTGTAGCAAAGGGATGGGTTGCATCCACAACAATGCCAAAGCCTCCATCACGCATGATATCTGCCATTTCTGACGCATTACGTCTTCCGACAAAGAGATTTTTTTCTCCTGCGTTTTCCTCTATCTCCTCGCCATACTCAGTAGCAACGCTTACCGCATGAGGTATCATAGCTCTGTCTAAAAGCTCTGCCAGTTCTCTTCCTTCAGTTGTTCCGCCAAATATCAAGACCTTACTTTTCACTCTTATATCCTCTTGCCGTAACCATAAATCCGCCAACATTTTTTGTAGAAGAATTGCCTATAAAAACCGTAGAAAACATGTCTGCATCTATGGTCTTTAGTTTTTCGAGCGTTGTGATCTCACACTCCTCACCATCGCGTCCTATATTCCTTGCAATTCCGCATACTCTCGCAGGTTCAATTACTTCCTCTAAGATTTCGCAGGCATGAGCAAGGTACCCGCTTCTTGATTTACTCTCAGGGTTATAGATTGCTATCGCCATATCAGCCTGTGCAGCCAGGCGAAGTCTCTTTTCTATTATCTCCATTGGGGTAAGGCGATCGCTCAGGCTTATTACGCAAAAATCATGAATAAGCGGTGCTCCGAGAAGCGCTGCTCCGCTTAAAGCCGCTGTAACTCCGGGTATCACCTTTATCTCAACGTCTTCATAGTAGGGAGCCTTGGCACAGGCAAGGCCTGCCATGCCATATACTCCTGCATCTCCGCTGCAGATAATTGAAACATTTTTTCCTTCCGCAGCCTTTTCGAAGGCAAGAGTTACTCTCTTTTCCTCCCCGGTCATGGGTGTTTCGATGTATTCCTTATCCTTTAAATAGTCTCTTACAAGGTCGCAGTACACGGTGTAGCCTGCTATATACTGACTTTCCTCAAGAGCCTTAAAGGCAGCTTTTGTCATGCCCTCCATTTTCCCGGGACCAATTCCGACTATATAAATCTTTCCATTACTCATATCTTTTTATCCCCACAGCTAAGGTCATTCCATCCTGCGACCTTTTCTTTATAAGGAGCTTTTCGCAGCCATAAGCCATCACGGAGCGCTCACAGATATTGTCAGCTCCGGTGATGTTTTTTACAAAATCAGAGGATGAAAAATCTCCCTCCTGTTCCATAAGCTTTTCGGCAGAGAAAGTCACAAACTCTGCATTTAATCTCTTTGAAAGCTCAATTAGTCCCAGCTCCTTTTCCTTGATATCTATGGAAGTAACTGCCTTCACAGAGCGTATATCAAAACCTGCTTCCCCCAGGTATTCTTTGCAAAATTCACACAGCTTATCTGCATCTGTTCCCTTTTTGCAGCCCATGCCGACGACAAGGCATTTTGGAATCAGCTGCAATATTTTTCCTGTAGTCTTCGCAGGCGTAATTATCATATCGGGGTTATCACCAATGCAATGTACCTTTCTAAGTTCAGCCTGAATTGTCGCAAGCTTTAAATATTCTTCAAAATATTCATCCACATAATATGTGGCGATTTTATTTCTCAAAAGTCCTGCTGAAAACTCCTTTGCCTTCTTCATGTCGGATATGACCATGTCATGGTCCTTCGCAAAAACATCTACTGCAAAGAGCCCTTCAACATCAGTGGCGGTAGTAATTACAGCCTCTCCGCTGACAATCTCGGCAAGGCGCTTTGAATACTCAACGCCGCCTCCGATGTGCCCCGATAAAACAGGAATAACATAATGCCCCTTTTCATCAATAACGATCACCGCAGGATCAGTGGTCTTGTCCTTAACGAAAGGCGCTATTGCCCTTACTGCTATTCCCATGGCACCAATGAATACCAGAGTGTTCCCCTTTTGAAAATTGGAAGCGGTCCAATCTTTAAGGTCATTTACCTTACTTACTATGACATTTTCATTAACATCTTCATTTTCGCAAAGAGCTGCCACTGTCCTTTTCATGAGCTCACAGCCGGCATCGGTAAAGCATATGAATTTGTAGTTTTTAAATTCAGCGGTCTCCATACATCTTTTCCTTTAGCTTTTTTATCACCTTGCCGTAGTTGTTCCTGTCATGAGGAAAGGTACAATTTTTACAGTTCTTGGCTCCCTTTTCCGTGTAGGTATATTCGCCACCACAGTCCTTCATATCGTAAAGCGGACAATAACAGAACATGCAGCTAAAGCACTCCTCCGGAAGGTTATGACAGGGATAGTACTCACACTCCTTATTAAGAAAATATGATGAGTGACGTACATTCCCCGAAGGCTTATCTGAAGCTTTCTCAATATTTTCGTCCGAAGCCTTTTCTGCCCCTTTCAGACTGTACTGCAGCTGAGCCTTTACCTTCTCGTACATATCATCTGTAAGGCGATACAGATCCTTAATCATTCCCTTTTCGAGAACGTCCTGCGGACTCTCAACGATCACCTTACCCTCGCCGTCTATAAGGAGAACTCTTGATGATATCTCCAGCGCAAGATCAAGCTCATGAAGTGAAATTATTATTGTTATGCCCTTATCCGAAAGCTCCTTCAAAACCTCCAGAAGCTCCATCCTGTACCTGATATCAAGATAGGATGTAGGCTCATCCATAATAAGGTACCAAGGCTCCTGGCATATCGCTCTCGCAATGAGAGTTCTCTGCTTTTGTCCATCGCTAAGTGCTTCGAAGGGCTTTTCCTTTAGCTTATCTATTTTCATTAAAGTCGAAGCTCTATTTCCTGCTTCATAGTCAGCCTCTGAAAAGGAGCCAAAGCTTCCTGTATAGGGAAGTCTTCCTGACATTACGACATCAAAGCAGCTCATCAGCTCCGGCTTAACCCTCTCCGTTGTTACGATTGAAAGTCTCTCAGACAAATCCTTAAGTGAAATGCTTTTAATGTCATCCTCTCCGATGTGAACTGTTCCTCCAAGAAGACGGAGCTGACCTGAGATGGTCTTAAGAAGCGTTGATTTTCCGCCGCCGTTTGGGCCTATAAGAGAAATGATCTCACCCTTTTGGAGCTTAGCCTCAGCGCCGTTTATTATTATATTTTTCCCATAGCCTGCTATTACTTTAAGAAGCTCCATGGTTTTTATTTCTCCTGATGATCATGAAAATTACTATCGGTGCACCAAACAGTGATGTCACCGCTGAAATATTAAGCTCCATGGGAGCAAACATCACCCTCGCCAAAAGGTCACTGAACGTACAAAATACAGAGCCTGCGAGGAAGGATGACGGAATAAGAATAATAGGCTTTGATGATTTTAATGACTGCCTCATAAGGAACGGAACAGCTATTCCTATAAAGGATACCGGTCCTGCAAAGGCAGTAACACAGGCTGCAAGCAGACTTGATAAAAGTATTATGCAGATCCTGCACACCTTTACATTTACTCCTACACTTTTCGCGTAGGTCTCACCAAGCCTCAGAGCATCAAGACTCTTACTTAGCATCATCGATAATACAAGCGCTATTACTACAACGACTACCGAATACCTTACTCCGTTCATGTTGGCTCCGGAAAAGCTTCCCTGAGACCAGCCATGGAGATTCACAATATCCGAATCATCCGCAAAGGCTATCAGAAAATCCGTGATGGCGCTGCATATATATCCCACCATTATTCCGGCTGCAAGAAGAGCTGCCATGTTTTTAATCTTAGATGATATCAGTATAATGAATCCGGTTGATATCAGCGCTCCCACGAACGCTGATACGATAAGCATAAGTCCGGAGGAATAGCCTGTACTTCCCACTATAAAAATAAGTGTCACCGCAACTGCCATCTTTGCTCCCGAGGAAATTCCCAGGATATATGGTCCCGCTATGGGATTGGCAAAATATGTCTGAAGAAGGAAGCCCGATACAGCCAGCGCTCCACCAAGGAAAAGTGTCATGACCGTTCTTGGAATTCTGATATTCATGATGATATTGGCGGTCTTGGCATCTGCATTTCCTTTAAAAACCGACTTAAGCACATCACTTAAGCTGATGCTTGTACTGCCGATGCAGATGTTAATCAAAAGCCCCGCGATCACCAGAATGATCAGCAATATGAAAACTATTACAGTTCTCTTTTTATGGTTATCGTGCATAAGCTTTGTTTCCTAATCTGTTTTTATAAGCTTTTATCAAAGCTTTTTCTCTCTATAGCCTGTAGAAAAATCTGCCGCGTAAAGTCTTGATTTTTCATAGCCTGACTGTGCCACAGTCTTACCAACGATAATGAGCGCCGTCTTGTTTATGCCGTTATCAGCGGCTGTCTTTGCAAGGCTCTCCAGCGTGCATACATATTTTTTCTCATCATCCCATGTAGCTTTATATACGATCGCACAGGGTGTATCCGCAGCCATTCCTGCATTTTGGAGTCTGTTTGAAAGTCTCTCAAGGTCACCTGCGGAGAGGAAAAATACCATGGTTGCACCGTGGGATGAAAGTGCTTCAACAGATTCCTTTTCAGGCACCGGTGTTCTTCCATCCATTCTGGTAATAATTACGCTCTGGCTGATTCCGGGGAGTGTGTACTCCATATTAAGTGCAGCCGCAGCTCCGCAAAAGGAGCTGACTCCCGGAGTTACATCATAGGTTATCTTTTCTTCATCAAGGATATCCATCTGCTCCCTTATTGCTCCGTAGATTGACGGATCACCAGTGTGAAGTCTCACAACATCCTTGTTTTCCTTACGTGCTGTTTTTATTATCTCTATAACCTCTTCCAGCGTAAGCCTGGCGCTGTCATGAATCTCCGCATTCTCTTTTGCATATTGAAGAAGCTCGGGATTAACAAGTGAGCCTGCATAAATAATTACGTCAGCCTCCTCTATCAGCTTCTTCCCACGTATAGTTATTAGGTCCGTAGCTCCCGGTCCTGCGCCTACAAAATGAACCATTCCGTGTCCTCTCATCTATGTTTAATACCTATTTAGTCATTTCCAAAAACAGCTGTGCATTTTCTGTTCTTACAAGCTCTGTATATTCATTTGAAAAAACTATTGTTTCCGTTTCTATTTTCCCGCCTGAAAACTCTTCCATGGCTTCCTTTATTTTCGATACCATCCTGGGAAATACCTTATCCCCAAGACCTGCTTCATTTATTATGTTCACGGCTTCATCTGTCATTACGCAGCTAAGAACCTTTTCCTTTATATCGCTGCTTCCTGTATCCTCCTGAACCTCCGATACTATTCCGGAAAGGATTTCCATTCTGTGGTCGCCGTACATGGAGTGGGTATTCTTTATTTTTCCTGCGACCTTGACAAGCTTTCCTATATGTCCAACAAAGAGCATTTTGGAAAAGCCCTCATCGCAGGCAATTTGCACCGTGTCATATACAAAGTTAGAGCATAGCACCGCATCATTTTCATCGATACCATAGCTCTGCTTCAAAAATGTAAGGCCGTAGTTCCCGGGTGCTACCAAAAGCACTTTCTTATCTTCAGCGCGCTTTACTCTAACTTCAGTTCTTATGGTATCAAGAATAGCCGCATCACTCATTGGCTCAACTATTCCTGTGGTTCCAAGAATTGATATTCCGCCAACTATGCCAAGCTTTGGATTAAAGGTCTTCTCCGCAAGAGCCTTACCATTAGGAACGCTTATAGTAACCTCAACTCCCTGATTCGTTCTTCCATATTTTTCAAGGACATCTTCGAGATTTTCCCTTATCATTTTCCTTGGGACAGAGTTAATTGCAGCTTCTCCTATGGGCTGATCAAGTCCGGGCTTTGTTATAACTCCGACGCCTTCGCCACCCTTTATGGTGATCCCCTGATCATCCAGAAATCGAACCGTAGCAAACACTTTACTGCCACTTGTTATGTCAGGATCATCTCCGCCATCCTTAATAACTGCGCAGCTTACAGAGTCATCCGTCCTTGTAATATCAAGTATCTCTGCGTTATAAACAGGTCCCTTTGGCGTAACAATGCTGGCATTAAAAATGTCCTCTCCGGATATCAGCATTATAAGAGCTGCCTTTGCGGTAACCGCTGCACAGCTCCCTGTTGTATATCCGCACCTTAGCTCTTTTTTGTTTTTTAATACTGTCATCTCATCCGGCATAATACCTAATCCATGTTATACAGAATCGAATTGCATATCGCAGCCGCAACTCCGCTTCCGCCTTTCCTGCCCCTGTTAATTATGTAAGGGATATCTGTTTCAAGAATCAGTTCCTTAGCTTCAACCACATTAACAAAGCCTACCGGAACACCTATTATAAGCTCCGGTCTATAGCCCTCATCTATCATTTCTCTAAGCTTAATAAGTGCAGTCGGTGCATTACCTATGGCATAGATAATTGGCGCATCTATCTCTCTCGCCTTTTCCATGCTGACGTAGGCTCTTGTCACCTGTCTTTCCTTTGCTTCCTTTGCGACCTCTTCATCAGCCATGAAGCAGTGAACCTCTCCGCCATATTTACCCAGCGTCTTTTTACTTATCCCCTGCAGCGCCATATTGGTATCCGTTACAATATGGGCACCTCTTCTTATGGCATCCTTGGCCTTTGTGACTGCGTCCTTAGAAAAGGTCATTGTATCCGCATATTCAAAATCAGCTGTGGTATGTATCACCCTTATAATGGTTGGCTCAAGGATTTCAGGAAAGCTCTTTCCCATCTCCGAAAGCTCTTCTTTAATTATCCTAAAGCTCTCCTTCTCTATATCAGAAGGAAGTATGTGTTTTATTTCCATAAAAGTTAAATTCCTATAGCTCTGTAAATAAGTTCAAAATCAAGGCTCTGCCTAAGCACATCAGCAAGCTTATCAAGCTCCTTTTCCTGGTGACTTCCTGCGTCCTCAATTACAAATTCAGGATTAGCAATCCCCTTCTTTTTGCAGGTGACATCGAGTATCCTTTTGCAAAAATCTGCTGAATCAAAAATGCCATGAAGATAAGTGCCAAGTACATTTCCGTTTGCCACAAGAGGAAAACTCATTTCACCCTTATTGCTGATTCCCATGTGAATCTCGTAGCCGCTTACCTCTGCTCCGTTTATTACCGCAAAATCTCCTGATACACCTTCGATTATTCCCGTGGTCTGTCTGAGCATTTTTTCATGTCCAAAGACAGTTGAAACCGGAAGAAGTCCAAGCCCATTACAGCTTCCGCCACCTTCAAGATTATCGCTGTCATCTATTTTTTCTCCCAGCATCTGGAAGCCGCCGCAGATTCCAACTACAGGAGTTCCACTCTTTGCTCTGTCCAATATCACTTCACGAATTCCGCTTTCCTTTAGCCATTCAAGATCCTTTAGGGTGTTCTTTGTTCCCGGAAGCATTATAAGGTCAGCATCTTTAAGCTCGACTGCGGTCTTTGCATAATGAAGACTTACTCCGTCTACCCTTTCTAAAACTGAAAAATCCGAATAATTACTAATAAACGGAAGCCTAACAACAGCTATTTTTATCAAGACCGCACTATCACTTTTTGTAAGCTTATTATCAAGTCTCTCTGAAATGCTGTCCTCCTCATCTATATCAAGTGGAACGAAGGGCACAATTCCGGCAAAGGGAATGTCACAGTATTTGGCGAACATATCAAGTCCTGGAGTAAGCAGTGAAACGTCGCCCCTGAACTTATTGATAATTAGTCCTTTTACTCTTTCCCTCTCACTATTTGACAACAGATTTACCGTGCCAAGAAGCTGCGCAAAGACGCCGCCGGGATCAATATTACCTGCAATAAGAACGGGAGCATCCAGAATTTCTGCAAGTCCCATATTCACAATGTCGTTATCCCTCAGGTTGATTTCAACAGGACTTCCTGCTCCTTCAATAACAATGATGTCCGATTTATCGGACAGTCTTTCATATGCGGCTTTTATGTCAGGGATGAGCTGCTTCTTCATCTTGAAATAATCAGCAGCTCTCATATTCCCAATCGGAAGTCCATTTACAATGACCTGGGAAGTGGTATTTCCCATGGGCTTTAATAAGATGGGATTCATGTCTGCGGAGGGTTCCATTCCTGAAGCATAGGCCTGTACCACCTGGGCTCTTCCCATCTCCTTCCCATCTCTTGTCACAAAGGAATTAAGGGCCATGTTCTGGGATTTAAAGGGAGCTACCCTATAGCCATCCTGCTTTAAAACTCTCAGAATTCCTGCAGTCAATATGCTCTTTCCAGCACCTGACATGGTGCCCTGTATCATTAGATTTTTAGCCAATTTTCTCCCCTTACCTCAGTTTATGGAAAAACTCCGTGTCCTCTTTTTCACCGGAGATAATGTCCCCGAGGTTATCTATAATTGTTCCTGTCTCGTTTGCAAACTGATAAAGAGCTTTATCAGTGTAATATACCTCTCCGCTTTTAAAGGCCTTGAAATCACTGAAGGTAGTATCCGTACTCATAAGTGATTCAAGGGACTCGGGAGCTTCTTCTATTGTGGAATTATAAATAATGATGTCTGCCTCTGAAGCGTATCTGTAAAAGCTCTCCATACTTATAGTCACCTGGGAGGTTGCCTTCTCATCATCCTCCATGTCCGGGCCAAGATATTGTCCACCTGCGATTTCAATCATCTTTGAGAAGTAGTCACTTCTCTTTTTGGTGCTTACCATATGATTGGATTTTATGGAGAACACAACAACCGTTTTTTCTGATGCATCTATGTCATCAAGCTTTTTTACAAGCTCTGTCTGACTTTCAAAGGAGCTTTTTGCTTCAGCTTCTTTATCTGTTAATAGTCCGTAAATCCTGATCCATTCAAGACGTCCAAGAGGATCCCTTTCATAGCTGCATCTGTCAATAAAAACAGGAATGGACAACTCACCAAGCTTATCAATAACCTTAGGTGTGTGAAGGATCATGGTGTTCTCTATAGCAAGATCAACTTCCTTCATTATTATCTTTTCATAGTCCGGAGCACTGTATTTTCCTCCGTATTCCATGGTACCTTCCTCCATAGCCTTCCTGGCTGAGTCCACGTACCACTTATCCTTTTCTATTCCTGAAAGTATAACTTTGCCCGTTTCTCCAAGGGTGTCAAACTGACACATAACCCCTGAGGCTGCGCAGTAGATTTTATCAAGAGGCTTTTGAAGGATTATAAAATCGTCTCCTTCAGGAGCACTCTTACCTTCAGGTACCACCAGATAATTTCTTCCATCATCCACAGCTATAACTGCATATCCATCATTATATCTATGTATTGCAAAGCATTCCGCATATTCATTTTCATCAGTTGAAACGTAGCTTAATCCCTCTATTTCAGGATTGGCCTGAACATCATACTTCTGATCATCATCTTCTATAGATGCCGTTTCATCCGCTTCCTGCTCTGCGCTGTTTTCTTTGTCATTACCATCAGCTGTGATAAGAGTAAATCTAAGCTGATAATCTATTAAATGTGGCTGGCTCATGGCTGTAGTATCAGCCTGAACTGCCATATCCTTATCAAGCTCAATCGGAATTATAAACTCCGAATTGCCCTCAGAATTAACCGGATAATAGGTTTCATCTCCAACAATCATATAATCGTAGTTGGGACTGCTCCATACGATATCCGCCTCTGCCCTTTTATTCTTAACCGTTACCTTGCAGGGACTTTCTATATATGCTTTTCCGCTTCCTCCCATAAGTGACACAGATGCGGTATACTCCCCATCGGAAATATTACCGCATCCTGTCAGACTTAAGGTAAAAAGAAGTGTTAGAAAAGCAATCCATACTATTTCTATTCTTCTTTTTATATTATTCATAAATTTTATTTGATCACATCACCTGTATGTGAAACGTATACTTCCTGAACCTCGGAAATTCCGCCAAGTCCTGCTATCTGGCACTCGATACTTTCGAATGAACCGTCCTTTTCAAAGCCACTCTTCCAGCTGTCCTCATCATCACCAGCCATATCGTTGTTAGCATGGTCACCTGCAACAACCATAAGGGGACGAAGAATAACCTTCTTATAGCCTGCAGCCTTAACAGCTTCGATCACTGCATCAAGAGCTGTCTCCTCCGGAAGACCTTCAACTGTTCCGATGAAAACATTCTTATGTCCAAGCTTCTCCATCTGTGTCTGCATCTGGGAGTATGTTACGTTAGCTGTGTGTGATGTTCCGTGTCCCATAAATACGAAGGCTGTTCCATCCTCATCAGCTGCTTCTATACTGTCGAAGCCTGCTTCCTTAACAGCTGCGTTTGTAATAGCCTTTGCAACCTTTTCCTTGTCCTCGTTGATGATAGTTGCATCCTTACCAACTTCTCCAAGAAGAGGCTCTGCGATTTTTACTGACTCAAACTTATCGCTGTACTTATCAAGAGCTTCTACAAGCTCGTCGTACTCAGCACCGTGCATAAGGTGTGTAGGCTGAACTACAAGATTCTTTACACCGTTGTCTACAGCTCTCTGAAGGGCCTGATCAACGTTATCGATTTTCTCACCATCTCTTGCATATACATGGTTGATGATGATCTGAGCTGTGAATGCTCTTCTTACAGACCAGTCAGGATAAGCTGCCGCAAGTGCCTTCTCGATTCCTCCGATGTCCTCTGCCCTGCTGTCGTTAAAGGATGTACCAAAGCTTACAACGAGAAGCTCGTTTTCACCGATATCATCTGCATTTAACGGATCATCCTTGGAAGCATCTCCTGTGTCATTACCAAAGTAATCAGGATCTGCATCTTCACCTTCTACAAGCTCCTTCTGAGCATCTGTAAGCTCATCCCAGGCTTTCTTTGCTTCCTCACAAAGTGAATCTGTCTCCTCTGTCCATGTCTGTACATAAATGGAGTCAATCAGATCTGCCACCTTTTTTGCTGCCGCCATGTCGTCATCACCTTCCCCTGCTTCGCCAGTCTGTACGTCAGATACTGTTACCTCATGGTCATACCACTTACCCTTTGTTCCGATAAGTGCAAGCTGGAAGGGCTCATCGATTGCGGGAACAGGTACATCAAAGCCATATACCTCTTCCTCTGTTCCATCCTCATATTTAACCTGATCAGTTGTGGGCTCAAGAAGAACTGCTCCGTCCTTCTGTGCATCCTCAGCTGTTCCGGGGAAAAGATTAACGATATTCTTGGAAGGAAGTGTGATGTGAATTGTCATCTCACCGTCTTTAACTGTAAGTGTTCCTCTGTCAGCATAAGCTTCATTAATATGGAACATGCTGCTGTCAGTTGTGAATTTTGCGCTGTACTCACCATCCTCAAGGGCTCCCTCTTCGGCTGTCTCAGTACTCTCCTCTGCAGTGGCATCTGTATTTTCTTCAGACTTTTCTTCCTCTGCAGGCTCCTCGGCCTTCTCCTCTACAGATTCCTCAGTCTGTGCTTCAGCAGTATCCTCTGTTACTGTTTCTGTAGCAGTCTGATTCTCCTCTGCAGGTGCTGCCTTCTGACCGCAGCCACTCATCAAAGAAATTGCGAGTACAGTGGTCATGATCAGTGCAATAGTTTTTCTTTTCATAATATGCCTCTCTCCTTTTGCTTTTTTTTGCATCGATGGATAATCAGGAAATTAAAGAAAAATAGAAAACCTCCACCAGAAGGCAGAGGTCAAAAAATACGCACGCAATTAAGGCAAACAAAAAATATTTGCCCCAAAGTATTCGTACGGCTAATTCCTCGTAGCCCGGATAATCCATGTACAGCGAAAGGCAGGTCTCCCGGCTGATCGATTCAGCACTTGCAGCGCCAGCTTCACCTTCCCGGATTACTCCAGTGGTATTTGAAACCGGCTCTCGAAACACGGTGACGAGATCGTGCAGGATTCTCACCTGCTTCCCTTTTCACCTGCACGACATACATAGCATATACGCCTGCAGACACCTTACGCTTTATGCAATTGTTCTGTTAATAATATCACAACGATGATTTCATTTCATCATCATTTTCTCAAAGTTTTCATGCATGAGGTTCTCAGCTCTTTTAACAACTATGCTCATATCCGAGGTTCCATACATGCAATAGACAGGTGCAAACGCAACATTTATGCCCTTTTCAGAGATCAGCTTCTTTACTCTCTCAACGTCTGTATTAAAGAACACCTCATCTGTCTCAAATCCAAATGCAACAAACTCCGTTCCGTTCATACGGTATACGTTATTCTCTCCAAATACCTCCATAAGTGCCTTGGCTAGAATGATAACTATCATGTCGCCTACTTCATAGCCCTGGGACACATTTATCTCCATAAGGCCTATTAAGTCACAGCGAAGAAATCCGAAGGGCTGCCCTTTGTCGAGATCCTTTTCAATATATTTTTTATAAGCGATATTGTTATAGGCACCTGTAAGCGTATCGTTATAGCTATAGAAAAAGCTGCGCTTTTGCTCCTCACGCTGCATGATGAGCTGGGCAATAAAGTATGATATCAGCCTTATGATCTCTGCTACATCTTCAAGCTGGTTCTTCGGAACATCCGTTACTCCGCATACTCCGAATGTAGTCCCCCTAAATTCCAAGGGTCCCAGCACCACATTATCTATATCATTGGTCTTTATAAAGTCGTAAAGTGACGGAATAGACGTCTTACAGGACTCCGCACTTCCAATGATCAGACGGTTATTATTATCCTCGAAGGCCTCCAGAATTTTATCTATAAAACCATCATAGGGAACATACATAAGCTCAAGGGATGTTGCTTCAAGCTCCTCGTCAAACCATTCGTAGGTTCCTCTGTATTTGCCGTTTTTCTGATCCTCGAAGATAAAAATACGCATGGCACTAAGCTCTTTTCCCAGGAACCTTATCATGGAATTTATGTTTTCCTCAGGAGAATTAGAAGCTACAGCGTACTGAATTGCACGATTAATAAAGCGGTCTCTCTCCTTCGCCTTATAATCCTTCTTCCACCAGATAATAAAATTTACTATTAAAACAGACATCAGAAGCGTTCTTAACATGATGTAACTTCCAATGTTTATCCTATCCTTTAGAAGAAGTGCATAAAGAGCGACAACAGCCATCAGATAGCCGCATATCCCTATGAGATTTTTATTTAGCGTCAGTGCTTTTTTCATGCTTTAGCATCACCATCCGTAATCTCAAAACTCTTTGGAACCTTCTCAAAGAATTCGTTTAACGTTTTTAGCAGCTCCTGCTTGGTTACTGTTTTCAGGATATAGCCTTCTGGCTTTAGCGAAACAACACGCTTAATGCTCTCCCTGTCACCCTTGCCTGTAAGGAACATAACCGGAATCTGTGAGGTTGCAGGGAATGACTTTAGCATCTCCAAAATGGTAGGGCCATCAACCACCGGCATATCGTAGTCAAGAAGTATGAGATCCACCCTTCGCCTTGATATATATGTTATTCCCTGGGTACCGTCCTCAACTGTGCTGACAGTATAATTAAACCTTAGCCACTCTCTTACCATTCTCGCGTAAACCGGGTCATCGTCTATTATGAGAATGCTGTAATGGGCGTTTTCATCTGCAAGTCGTTCTATCTCACCCTTGATTTCATCGGTCAGAGCCTCCATATCCACAGGTCTTCCCATCCAGGTACAGTCATGGAATGCAGGTACACTTTGAATAAACATATCCCTATCTCTGTCTGCACCAATAAGAATAAGTCTCCTGTTATGATCCCTTACCGCATCACAAAGCTTGAAGAGATCCTTAACCTTTTTCTCTTCATCAAGAATTGTATTCTGAAGATATATCAGGAAAATATCAGCCTTCTCCATAAAGGCCATGATCTGTTCCATATCAATCTCCAGTAAGGTCACATTAAAATGCTGCTCTGTGAGACTTTTCTCTATCGATCTGACAACCACACTGAAGTGGTTTGAAATAAGTACGACCCTGCTCATTTGCTTACCCCCTGTGTCAATTATCTATCAGGTTTCTGATTTCATTAAATTCCTTTTTATCCAGATGTTCCTTAACCTTTTTGAGGATTTCCATATCCTCGTCTGGCAGATCATAATCAGCAATTTCATCCAGTATTTCTGCGATCATATTCTCATCACAGTTATCTGCGCCTTCCAGTATTCCCTCATAAACACTTACAAGAAGATTGCTGTCGAACTTTTCGTTTACCCCAGGTGTATTTTCCTTCTCATCGTTCTCTACGGTCTCTTCACCCTTTTCATTCTCATTATTAAAAAGCGGTCCAAATACCTTCTTGTAATTCCTGAGTTCATCAAGGGTTTTAGCAGTATTCTCCTTTATAAACTCAAGGTTGTTAGCTTTTCCTGCCATCTCCAGGGCTTCTGCATGCTCTCCAAGCTCTGTTGCTCCAATTAGTCTTGCTGAGCTCTTCAGGGCATGGACCTTTATCGTATAATTCTTATAATCGCCGCTGTTATAAAGAGCTTCTATCTCATCTGCCTTTTTATCTATTGATTCATAGAATATCTCAATTATTGATAAAAGTGCCTCCTCGGATCCCGAGTAATCAAGAGCTATCGCACTGTCAATTCCCGGAAGCTTTTCATACCACTTCTTATTATCACTGCTTTTGGCTTCAATAGTCGTGGTTTCTTCCGTATCTTCCGCGTCTTTTGACTCATCATTTTCTTCTTCAGTCTCTGATGATTCATTTTCTTCTATGGCATATTGAACCAGATTCTCAGCTTCCTCGTTATCCTCTGCTTCATCTTCACATAACAGCTTACTAAGCTCATAGGAATTATCGCCCTTCATCATGAAGGACAGGCCAACAGCTCCCATTCCACAGTTAAGGGATACCACCGCTGACACCTTCTGCATAAGAATATGCTCGAAAGAAAATCTTTTCCTGATAGCCTCCTTTATTCTGGTGCGTCCTTCCTCAGTAAGCTCAATATATTCAACTATTATCACATCAAGGTCAGGCCTTATCCTCTTAGGAAGTGTGTTTTCGATATATTCCTCATAGCATTTCAGATAATCACCTACATACATTCTGCCGATATAAATGCTTCCGTTTTTCACATTGATACTTGGTCTGAATCCAAAGGTACTTATAAAGCCATATATCCATTTTCCTATGGAACCACGCTTCATCAACAGCTCCGCATCACCTGTGATAAAGCTGCATCTTGTTCTCTGCTTGGCTTCTTCTAACTCCTCCAGTATTCTTTCTGTGCTGGCGCCCTGCATGGACAGCTTGTAGGCAATAAGTGTCAGCATACCCATTGCTCCGGAATTGTAACCGGAATCAAATACCTTAACGTTGCCATATTCCTTTGCTGCCTCAAGGGCATTTTCATATTCCTTACTGATAGCAGGAGGAAGTGACAAATAAATAACTTCGTGAGCCTTCTTTATTTCTTTTCCGAAGAAACGCTCAAAATCCTCCACTGAAGGCGGCATGGATTCAAAGGATACGCCCTGCTTCATATAATTTATTACTTCATCCGTGCTGGCCTCAATACGGTCAGAATATGTCTTACCATCAGCAATAATATTGAAGGGTATAATATCAATCTGGCAATTCCTAAGGGTACTCTGGGGAAGATCGCACATGCTGCTTGTGGCAACTATGACGGAAATCTTCTTGCTGTACCCTCTTGTAGAATTCATTCTGACCTTAGTATTATTATCCGTAACTGTCCGCTTTACCTTAAGCTCAGGCAGGTGCTCTAAAAGCATCTCCTCCAACTGATTGCCTGATATAGGCTTAAGGAGGTAGCCGTCAAATCCACTCTTGTTATAAAGCTCTCTTACATCACTTCCCGCATTGGCAGTAAGTGCTATCGCAGGTACCTGATTGTTAAGTCCTCCGGCCTGCTTCCTTATATACTGAAGACATTCTATTCCATCCATGTCAGGCATTAGGTGATCAAGGAAAATAATGTCATACTTCTCACTTAAGGTCATGGAGAGGGCTTCATCTCCGCTGGTGACTGTATCAATCGTCATCATGGTATCGGCAATGAGCTTCCTTTCCACTTCAAGGTTCATCTCATTGTCATCTACGATAAGGATTCTTGCATCAGGAGCAGTGAAGCTTGGCATGTACTTTTTATCCGGTCTCTTAAAGCCAAAGTTCCGAATGTCTATCTCACCTATGCTGTCATGTCTTGCAACCTTCTGCCTTAATGTAACGATAAATGTAGAGCCTTCCGTGTACACACTGCTGACAGTTATCTTGCCGTTCATAAGATCAACAAGGCGCTTTACGATCGCAAGACCAAGACCTGTTCCCTCGATTCCTGCATTTCTCTCCTCATCAACTCTTCTGAAGGCATCAAAAAGATATGGAATTGCATCCTGCTTAATTCCAATACCTGTGTCAATTATGGAAAACAGAAGAAGTACATAATCGCCGTTTATTTCACCCTTTTCAATATGCAGTGTTACAGCGCCCTCGTCCGTGTACTTGACCGCATTATTAAGAAGATTTATGAGAATCTGCTTAATTCTCGTCTCATCACCAAAGAGCTCTACCGGGATGGTGGGATCCACCTCAACGTTAAACTCAAGGCCCTTTTCCTCTGCTCTTAGCCACATGATATTTACAATATCAGAGACCATGTTTTCCATATTGTAGTTAACAGGAACGATATCCATTTCCCCTGCTTCCATCTTGGAAATATCAAGGATATCATTTACAAGTGTAAGGAGCATACGTCCCGCACCCTGAATGTGCTGTGAGTCCTTCAGTATTTCATCCGATGCGTCTTCCTGTCTTAAAATGATCTCATTTAATCCAAGGATTGTGTTTATAGGAGTTCTGATCTCATGGCTCATGCTTGAGAAGAAGCTGTTCTGATTGTTGATGAGCTCCTCGATCTTTTTGTTCTCTTCCTTAGCTCTCTTGTTCTCTTCCTTATAGAGTCCCTCTTCGAACCACACCGTCAATGTGATGATCACACCCACCATAATAATGGAAAGCATCGAATCCACATAAAACATTTTGTGAGTATGCTGATATACTGTCTCAGGATAAAAATATCCCATTGCATAGAACAGAACTACTTCGACAGTTAAGATTACAAGGATCACAGGCTTCCATTTTCCGGAAAGTACAAGTCCTATATACAAATATGCAAATATAACCCAGAGGATGCCACCGCCCTCAATTCCGCCTCCACAGAAGAACAGAATCGGTAGCAGCACAAAAACAAGTCCAAGCACCACTATCTTTGCAACCTGATTAACCTTATCTCTCTTGACGGAAATAAAGGTCATTATCGGAACCATAATAACAGAGAAAATCAGTGCCCCGATTTCTATGATGTTTTCACCAAAATAAATGTCGCCTGCCAGCGCCAGTATAATTACCGGTGAGATGACCAAAGTCAGCAAAATGAATATGCGCTCCCTGAAGTCTCTGGAGGGATCTTTGATCATCGCGATTATTTTTCTCAATAATCTGCGTATCATTTCGCACCTCCGTTACGACTTATCCTGCCATCGGCAAGAGCGCGATTCATTACACTTTCAAATTCTATTATTTTAATAGGCTTACTGATAAATCCATCGAAGCCCTCTCTTATAAACATCTCCTTTGCGCCGCTTATTGCATTTGCCGTAAGGGCTATAGTACAAAGCCGTTTACCCTTTCTTTCTGCTATAAGCTTTAGCTTCTTCATGGCTTCGACACCATCCATTTCAGGCATCATATGATCAAGGAAAATCACATCATAATCTTCCCGCTCGTATTTTGAAATAGCCTCCTGTCCACTCTCAGCGGTATCAGTTATCATGTTGTAATCCTTAAACAGTCCTGATGCCACAACAAGGTTCATGGGTTCATCATCGACAATAAGGGTCTTAACACCATCAAGCTCAGGTCTCATTCCGGCCTTACCGGGCAGGTATCCCAGCTCATCATTATTAAGTATTCTTACAACCGGATAGGCATAGATGGGCTTTGGCATGCTTATTACAGAGGTTCCCTTTGATAAATTGACTCCTCTGTCTGAAAATACTGCAACCTTAATGTCTCCCTTTGCTATATCATCAAAGAATTTCGGCGCGCATTTATACTCCTCATAACCCATAAGGATATGTGTAATATCTCCTCTTTCGAGAATTTTCTTAAGCTCTGCCAGACTGGGCGTAGCATACAGATTAACCCTTAATCCGGATGCCATATTGATGGCCATCTCATTATAAAAAGCCCTGACCTTTAAGTTATTAAAATTCTCAGGATTAACATGGTAAGCGATATTTACGAAGTTTCTGGTTTTCACCTTAAGGCATGGCGAAGCATCAAGGACTCCCTGTACAACGCTGATGCGCACAGTAGTCCCCTTCTTCTTTTCACTCTCTATGGACACAAAGCCATTCATCAGTCTGACAAAGCCATAAACTATGGATAGTCCAAGACCGATACCTCCGGTACTTCTGTTTCTTTTCTTATTAGCCTGATATCCGCCCTTTGAAACCTTTTCTATTTCAGCTCGTTTCATCCCGACACCGGTATCCGTAACTTCGATTATGAGATTTATTCCATAATCCTTTCTCTTTCCGGTTATCTTAAGGCATACTCCACCTGACTTTGTGTATTTGATGGCATTATCAAGAAGCTGAGTGATGATCTTATTCAGTCTTGCGCCATCACCCTTAAGAAGCGTCGGAAGGTTGGGATCAAGATCAATGATAAGCTCAATCCCCTTCTTTATACCCATAATATTGATGCCGGCAACTATATTATTGACAAGGGATATGATGCTGTACTTTTCCTCAACAATGATCGCATCGCCTCTTTGTATCTCACTGTAATCCTGGATGTCTTCTATCTGATGTGAAAGACGGATTCCTGCATTTCTTATGGAGACAACATCCTCACTGAACCTGTTTTTCAAGATAAGCTCAGACATTCCCGTTATGACATTTACAGGTGTCCTCAGCTCATGTGAGATGTTCACAAGGAAATCCTCCATTGTGGCGCTGCTCATCTCCTCATCACGCTGCTTTGCATCAAGCTCGGTCTCTATCTTTTGATGCTCCTCAAGGAGATTAAGTAAAGCCTTATACAAGCACACTTCGGCTACGCAATGCAATATTATTCTGGAAATTACAAGGGAATCAAATTCGATATAGTTATTTAATGCCAAGACCACGGTCTGTATTATCATGATCAGATAGAATTCTGCCAGATTTAGATGTAAAAAGATTTTTCTCTTTAAGAGTGTCGCGGTAACAAGAAGTAGTGAAGATATAATAAAGACATCGAAAAAGCTGGTTAAATGAACACCATGAAAAAACGCCACCATCATCGAAAAAATCATATAGAAATTTTCTCTGAATCTGATGTCACGATACTGACTTATATGAATGGCCCAAACTGCGATAACGCCGCATAAAATTAAAGGTGCAACCCAAAATTCCCATCTCAGGTTTACACATTCTATAATAGCCCCGATGCACGCAATGGTAATAATGACAATTACAACATTATGTGATTTCAGATTCCGGCCTGTATTATCATTCACCTCTACATCCCCTCAAACGATCATGACATTCCACCGCATCCTTCACCTAACATATGTATTTTATCATGTTTATATATACGTATTTTTATTCATGGACTTAAATTTCCATAAACATTCCATGAATAAAAAGTATAAAATTAGCCGGTGCAAAATGAAATATTATTTCGCACCGACTTTAATATTTATTATTCCATCACGCTCCTCCGTGGAGGGGTAGATATATTTTTTTATTGTACGTTCTCGTCATCATGTTTAAAGGCAATCTGAGCGAAGTTGTAGAAGCCCTGGTACCAGATGTGGAAGTCGTGGCCTCCGTCCATCTCCTGCCACATGAAGTTCTCGCCGTCCTTGAATTTGTCGCAGAGGGCGGGGAGGTTCTTTGCAGCTGCTGATGAGGACTGGTAAGCTATTCTGTCCTGAAGCCCGCATATATTATAGAAATAATAGATGGGATATTCGCAGTTCTCCATAATGCTTGCTGTCTTGGTGGCTGCATTACTTGTAGGTGCAGCGGAGAATGCTCCGAAGTATCCGAACATGTCATTGCACTCATCAAGGCCAATGTTTATGGTCTGCATTCCTCCCATTGATAAGCCTGCGATTGCTCTGTGGGCTCTTGCAGCGCTGAGGTCGTAGCCGTCCTCGCTGTACTCGCCGTAGGTACTATAGTGTGAATCCATGTAAGGGATAAGGTCGTTTCTGAGCTCTTCTCCGAATTTATAGAAGGAGTCAATCTTACTTGTGTCCTTATTGTTTTCAGCACCGGCTCTTCCGTTAGGTGTAACCACTATGAAGGGCTCTATGTCTCCATAATATGTGAGGTTATCCATGATAGCCTTTACTCTTGAGGTGGTCTTTGTAAGTCCCCACTCATCCTCATTACCACCGATACCGTGAAGAAGAATCATCACATTGTATTTCTTCTCAGGATCATAGTTAGGCGGAAGGTATACGTTAGCTTCCTTTGTGATCTCACTTCCGTCACCTGCATAGTCATGACCGGTGTAGGATATATGCTCTATAGTTCCTGCCTCGTCAGTTCTAAGATTGGTGTATTTAGGAAGGACGTGATCGCCAATTTCAGCTGTAGGCACTCTCTCCTCAGATGAAGCTTCTTCACTTTCTGTAGCTTCCTCGGAAACCGATGTCTCTTCTGCTATTGCCTCAGCATAGGCATTGTCGCCTTCCGGCTTCTCTTCCTCTACTGTAACTTCAATCTTTTCTTCAGTTTTTGTATCTGCCTTTCCACAGGCAGCAAGTGCTCCCATTAGCATAATCATTCCCCATATTGTTTTTTTCTTCATACCATAGTTCCTCCTGAGTAATAATTATGATGTCTACTTAATTCAATCTCTACCTGATTATTGCGAACAAGTTCTCATTTTGAAATGATCAACCTGAATAACGGATGATTTATCAGCTCCGGTATATTTCTGCAAACAAAAAATATGACAATAATAACAGCACAGATGATCAGAAATATATTTTCCCACCTTTTCATCCGTGTGCTCCCTGTTCTTATCAGAACTATCCCTTTATATAATAAAAACAGTCCCAAGACCGGCATCAGGGTAACCGACAATATGTTGTAATCCATAGCACCATGGATATTCCCTTTAAAAAGTGCCAGGTACGCATGGGTAAGACCGCATCCGGGACACTTTAATCCTGTGGCAAGTCTGAATATGCATGGAATGCCGAAACCTGTCAGAGCGTAAACCACAGAGTTTACCACCAGTATGCCTGCGATGATTGCTGTTTCTGTCAGGGCCGCCTTTATTTTTCTTTTTTTCTGAATATCGTTATCTGTTCTTATACTTTCCATAGTGAATTTAAGTAAACGCCTTTTCCTTTCTAATAGAATTTATGATAAAATAGCCGAAAAAGCAAATTTCGAGGGGATTGATATGAACGAGCTTGATGAACGTTACAGCACTGCTGAAGAAGCAATAATAGATGCCTTTTTTCTTTTGATAAAGGAAAAGGATTTTGAAAAGATCACGGTTTCCGATGTTATAAAAAAGGCGGGAATCGTAAGAAGCACCTTTTATAATCACTACGAAAATATCCCTGCACTCTTTACAGCTGCAGAGGACAAAACTATAGATGATATTTTCCATATGATGGAGAGCTTCCATCCCGCGAACGACAGGGAGCTATGCAAATCATATTTCCTTGCCATCTGTAATTACACAAAGAAAAATCCGTTCCTTGCAAGTCTCTTAGAGAGCGCAAGAGGCGACGGATTTTTTGAAAAGGCCATGACAATGTTCCACCAGTATGTAACACAGGTTTCCGATGTAAAAAGAAATGGCAATGTTTCGAGAGAGAAGTACTCCTATCTCATCGCCGGTATCATCGGCAGCACCCTTGGTGTCCTTCACAAATGGACAGCCGAGGACTTTGAATCCCCGGCTGAGAACATAGCTGATATATTAACTACCATTTTCCTAAACGGAATACTTCCATTCATGATTTAAATTATGCAGCAGGATTCTCCTTGAGAGCGTCCTGCCTTTTTATTTTACCTGTAGAATTCCTGATAAAAGGTGTGCTCCTTATCACTATAGATGTGATATGTCTGTAGGTAGGCTGTCCGCTGTTGTACTCATCAATGAACAGCTGAAGCTCAGCATAAAGCTCATTGGTATCAAGTCCTTTTTTATCTACAACCTCTGCCTCAGGGAAAATTCTGGCTGTAAGGCCGTTGTTCTCACCTGTCACAATAACCTCTGCAATAAGAGGATTAAGTGCCAGCTTATTCTCAATCTCCTCAGGTGATACATTTTCACCATTGGACATTATGATAAGGTTCTTTACTCTTCCGTTTATGAAAAGATATCCATCCTCATCAAGGTATCCCTTATCTCCGGTATGAAGCCAGCCATCCTTAATTGCTTCATCTGTCTCAGCCGGCATCTTGTAATAGCCCTTCATGACTGAGCTTCCGCGGACAAGAATCTCTCCGTTTTCAAAGGTTATTTCAACGTTACCAAGAGGCTTTCCTATAGATCCGGGTTTGTGGTCATTTATTGTATTGGTGGTTATTACAGGTGAGCATTCGCTCATTCCATAGCCCTCAAGAATCTCCACTCCATATTCTGAAAACTTCTCAATATAGAAGGGATCAAGATGAGCTCCACCTGTAAAAATGGTCCTAAGGTTGCCACCAAGAGCAGCCTTTACAGCTTCTTTATCAAGCATGGAAACTCTCTTATAGATAGTCTCTATCATAAGCGGAACCATAAGCATGACCTCGGGCTTGAAGATTCCCATATTCCTTACCATATGCATGAATGAATCATTTATACATATAGTTGTTCCAAGGGATAAAGTCTTAAGCCAGTCCATTACAAGGCAATAAGCGTGATGTATCGGAAGAACGCTTAAGGTGACTCCGCCAACTTTGCCATCATATTCAACATACTTCACGTTGTCGGCAAGGTTTTCCTGGGTAAGCATTACGCCCTTACTCTTTCCGGTTGTTCCTGAAGTGTAGATAATTGTAGCAATCTCGTATCCCGCAGCCCCCGGTACATTGACCTTATCCTCGGTAAAGGCTGCGAATTCCTCCTCTGTAAGAAGCCATATCTTCTTTACCTTGGGACAGTCCTTTTGCACCTTCTCCATCAGGGTTATTCTCTCCTTACCAAGAAAAAGTGCCTCTGAATCTGATCTCTGGATAAGCTCTACAAGCTCCTCATCGGGAAGACCTGCATCGAGAGGAACTGCGATATTGACGCCTGTTACAATTCCAAGATATGCTTCAACCCACTCAGGTGAGCTTTTTCCTATTAAAGCTACATGTGCTCCTCTAAAGCCCTCCTTTTCAAGGTAAGCTCTTATGCTCTTTATTTTGCCATCAAGTTCGCCATAGGTCTTTTCGTGGATGTCTTTTTTTACAAGCCACCTCACAGCGGGTATATCTTTATAATTCTTAACTGACTCATCCCAAATAGCTCTGATATTATTCATAAACTCCTCCTCCCGGTGCGTATATATTTACGCAACTTCTACATCATTAAGAAGATCCATCGCTTCCCCGATAGTGTGAATCTGAACCACCTTTTCCTGCTCAAGCTCTACGTCAAACTCATCCTCAAGCTCTCCAAGAAATGACATGAAGTCAAGGGAGCTAAAGCCCAGGTCCTCACGGAATCTGAGTGCATCCTTCATATCCTTAGGTGCTACCTCACAGTACTGTGCGATGATTTCTTTGAATTTCATTTCTCTACTCATAAATATCTCCTCCTCAAATTTGTCTTTTACTGGTTCTGAATATATGTATTAAAAATATGCTTTATACGGCTTCCATTATCTCGCCCACTGTCATGTCAGGCTGCTCAATTCCTCTAAAGAGAATCCTCATGAGGTAATAGTTCATAAGCTCCACATCCTTCTCGGTAAGCTGCACTGTCTGATAATGGTATGAAAAGTTCATGCCTCCATCCTCCGTGTGGGACACCGTGAGGTACATCTTCTTTGTAGCTGCTCCGTTTGCAAACCACTTGGCATGCATTGGAATATTCTTAAGGAAAGGGTTGTCCATCTTTACCGGCATTGGCTGGTAGGTCAGGTAGCAGCTTTCATAGGTCGTATCCTCCGGCGTGTTGTAGCGCTTTTTTATTTCCTCATAGATAAGTGCCGGATCGTAATTGCTGTGCATATATATTCTGTTCTGCACGTTCTGAATTTCATAGACCGCTGACATAAAATCTGTATCCCCGCTTATAACGGTTCTGCAGGGGAACATGATCGTTCTGCTTCCACCTGATGTCCACTCGTCCTTCGTGGACCTTCTTGATATAAAGTTCTGAATGGAGATGTCCTCCTGACCATCGTTCTGCTTGGACAGGTAGGTCCTTATTCCAAGAAGAAGCAGATTTGTCATCGATATTCCATGGTTCATGCAAAAATCGATGAGTCTCTTTGTGGGCTCAGCCTCAAGCTTATAGTCCTTTACTGCTACGAAAAGTTTCTTTCGCTCGATGTCTGCACTCCTTAGCTTTTTATTCTTATGCTTTTTTCGGGAATCATTTAAAACAGAAGGCCCCTGAATATCTGAATATAAGGGTTCGCCATAGGCATCAAGCTGATCATCCCAGAACTTTTTATCCTTTAGGAATCGCTTCTCATTACCTGCTTTTTTCAGGTCAGATTCAAGCACAGTCTCAAAGTCAGCAAGGTCTGCCGGATAGGCTGCTCCGAATTTGTAATGTGTATAGAGCGACATGATGTCGTTTGTCATCACCACAACTCCGCAGGAATCAATAAGTCTGTGATCCATGTGTATGAAAAATCCCCTGTAGCCTTCAGGAAGCTTCATCATATACACGTCGCACATCGGGATGTCATCTCCATCAAAGGTCTGATATGCCCAGCTCTGCATAAGGTCATCTGCTTCCTTCATGCTCATTCCCGTTAAGTCCTTTATGGGAATATCTCTGTGATCCTTTTCCACAAGATACTGCTGAACATTTCCATCCTTATCTGCCTTTGTAAAGCGGACTCTCATGCAGCCATATCTTTCCATTTCCAGTTCAATGCATTTTTTCAGAAGTCCGAAGTCGAGCTCTGCTTTAAGTGCAGCAACTATACTGAGGCCTGACACCTGCTGAGTGCCGTACTCCTTTATCCATCTGTAATGCATGTTCTGGGCTGCCGTAAGCGGATAGGTCTTTTTCATAATCTCCTCCTCTAGGAATCCTTATTAGTTTCCCCTCATGTAAGTGGTTCCTGTTAACAACAACGAAGTTATCATAATTGGTTCCCTCATTCCATAGGCTTTACGGCTTAATGAACACATAAACAAAAATTGACCGAGACATATCGAACACATTTATAAAAACTGTTCGATATATCACGGTCAATCTGCTTTTCCGTAGTTTGTATTTAAATAGCCTTACTGGGCAAAGTAATTATCTATACCATTGGCAATTCCGATTACCATCTGCTGCTGCATAGCTTCATTTGCCATATTGGCATCATCTGTAGGATTGGACATATAGCCCATCTCAATGATGGTTGAAGGTACGTTTGCCCAGTTGATTCCTGTCATGGTATCTGTCTCCCATACAGAGCGCTTCTTAAAGCCTGTAGCTGCCACATAGGCATCAAGCACACAGTCAGAAAGCTTTCTAGACTGGGGATAGAACGCTGCATTGTAAGGATTAGATGGTGTCTGGCATAGTGTCATGGCACCATTAACCGAGGTATCATCAGCTCCGTTAGCATGAATTCTGATAAAGGCCTCTGCTCCTGCATTATTGGCTATCTGAGCACGGTCTACATTACTTAAGCTGACATCATGGGTTTCCCTTGTCATTATTACCGTGTAGCCTCTGTTCTGGAGCTCATCGCGAAGCTTAAGACCTATTGTAAGTGTCAACTGATATTCAGCAAGTCCTGAGGTCTTACCTGATGTTCCGCTGGTTACCTTAGCCTTCATCTCGGAAGAACCAGGACCGTTGGGCTCCTTTTCAGACATTCCTTTGGCCTGGTGTCCGGGGTCTATTACAACAACATGACCACCGGTCTTAGGTGTTTCAGAAGGAGCAGCCGGAGCAACCGGGTCTGTAGCAGACATATCCTTCATTTCACCCTGAATGAGCTCATCGTCACTTCCCATATCCTTTATGACATACTCTCCGTTTTCATAAACCAGATAAAAGTTTATTACCGCACCAAGCTTATGAAGAAGCTCCATATTACAATGCACAGCTTTCTGGCCATTATGATCCTCGATTGAGGCTTCATATACGTTTCGATTCTCACTGGCTGCATCATTAGTCCAGAAGGAAGATACATAGTCAGAGCCTGCCTGTACGGTGCCAGAGTAGCCGGTCTTCTTAACCTGAAAAGCTATATCACCATTATCAGTAGGAGCCTCGAAGTCCACTAAAAGTGCACATCCACCGACCTCTTCATCCTCTGACTTATCAAAGGGGAGCTGTGCCTGATTATAGCTTTTAGCAGCGCTGTCATATTCATATATGAGCATATTGCCAAAGGCAAGGGGATCAGTACTGGTATCATAGGAAAGAGTAAATAATAAATCCTTCTCTCCATCCCCATTTAAGTCGTCCATCTGAATATGCGGAAAGCCTGTCTCCCAAACACCGTCGATCTCAAGCTTATTACCGTTACCAAACTCGATAACATAATCAGCCTTCTGGTCTTCCTCATGATAAGTCCTGTTTACCCTGTCAGTTGTACCATCGCCGTCATAATCCTGATCCACAAAATCTGATACCCAATAGTATTCACGGCATTCGTCCACATATCCCTCGTATGCCCATAAAGCCATAGGTGATTTCTCTATGTCCCCAGCAGGATCATCAGCGGTATTCTCTTCAGCTTCAGTAGTTTCTTCAGGCTCTGCTTCCTGAGTTTCTTCTGTATCCTGGTTTTCTTCGGTTTCAGGCTCAGCTTCTGCAGAAGTGTCAGCGATTTCTTCTGTACTCTCATCTGCCTTAACTTCTTCTGTCCAGTCCTTGTCAGCTTCCTCTGCAGCAGGTTCTGTCACTGTCTCACCCGGAACCTTACTTCCGCAGGCGCAGGCAACAAGTGCCGTGCTAAGAAGCAGACCTGCAAGCAATTTCTTTTTCATAAAATAGTCCCCCTGATAAATTTATGAATGTATTAAACATCCTCGATCTTGATAAGGTTTGTATTACCTGACTCACCGTTTGTAACACCACCTGTTATAACAATCTTATCACCTTCCTTGAGATCAAAGGTTTCGATTGCTACCTTCTTGGCGCTGTAGAACAGAACGTCTGTAGATGGGAATACATCACACATCTTGGGAGTAACTGCCCATGAAAGTGAGAGCCATCTCCAGGTCTTCTCATTGGTAGTAAGACCGATGATATCTACAGGTGAACGGAATCTTGAAACCATTCTTGCTGTACGACCTGAAAGTGTGCAGGCTACGATTGCCTTAGCATCAAGGTCGATAGCCATTCCACAGGTAGCGTGTGATATAGCATCCACGTCATTTTTTATAATGAAGTCATAGTTGTAGAAGCGCTTGTTGTAGTGAATGTTCTGCTCAGTAGTCTCTGCGATCTTAGCCATTGTCTCAACAGCCTGTACAGGATATGCGCCTGCAGCAGTCTCACCTGAAAGCATGATAGCACTTGTTCCGTCATATACAGCGTTTGCTACGTCTGAAGTCTCAGCTCTTGTAGGTCTCGGATTGTGTATCATGGACTCAAGCATCTCTGTTGCAGTGATTACACGCTTACCAAGCATACGGCACTTGGTGATAAGATCCTTCTGGATAGCAGGAAGCTGCTCGAAGGGAACCTCTACACCCATGTCACCACGGGCAACCATGATACCGTCACACTCTGTGCAGATATCTTCAATATTTTCATAACCTGACTGGTTCTCAATCTTCGCAATAAGCTGAACCTTATCATTGCCGTTATGAGTCTTAAGGAACTCGTGAACATCAACGAGATCCTGCTTAACTGATACAAAGGAGCATGCAATGAAATCAACATCATTCTCAACACCGAAAAGAATATCAGACTTATCCTGCTCTGAGAGGTAAACCTGCTTGATGTGCTTTCCGGGGAAGCTCATGCTCTTCTTATCAGAAAGCTCACCGCCTGTTACTATCTCAGTCTCGATTCTGGTGCCGTCTGTACTTGTTACTTTGAACTCTAAAAGAGCATTGTTCAAAAGGATTCTGTCGCCCTTGTAGAGCTCCTTGGCAAGATTCTTGTAGCTTACTGATACGATTGTGTCGTCACCCTTTATATCCTCTGTAGTAAAGGTGAACTTCTTTCCGGCTTCAAGATTAACCTTACCGTTCTTAAAGGTACCGATACGATACTCAGGTCCCTTTGTATCAAGAAGGATAGCGATGGGAAGTCCAAGCTCTTTTCTTATCTTCTTGATTCTCTTAATCCTGGCGAGCTGCTCTTCATGGTCTCCGTGTGAAAAGTTGAGTCTGGCAACGTTCATTCCAGCCTTGCAAAGGGCTGCGATCATCTCCTCTGATTCACTTGCAGGACCAATTGTACAAACGATTTTTGTTTTTCTCATTAAAATCTCCTCTTTACTTTGAAATTTGAGTGTGAAAAAATCCACACTATGGTTGTTACTGTTTACTTCCTATAAGCTTATTTGCAGTATGATAGCCATCTTTTGAAACACATTTCTTGATTTCTTCGAACTTCTTATTGTCCTTGATATAAACCTTATATTTCCTGGGTCCCTCAAGGTCGATCATAAGTCTGTTCTCACCGGCTCTGGCAATAGTCATATTCCATTTATCATCCTGATGGTCAAAATCAAGAGTAATCTCTTCGCTTGTCTTGGGAGTACCTAATGTAAAGTAGCCTCTTGTACCATAAATAATGGAATTCAAAGCGCTAAGATTATCACTGTCTATTCTGATTTTGCCCTCATCACTGTCCCTTACGCAAAGATCCGCTTCATTACAAAGAACAAACATATCAACCTTGAATTCCCTGAGCTTGTTCGATGTATTAAGCATATAGATAAACAGCGCAAGTAACACTGCAAAAACGGTGATAAATACTGCTGCAATAACAACCCCCAAATTAACTTTTTTCTTCATACGTTCCCTCCGGTAATAAATATTTCTGTAAATGCGTACAGCTAATGATTGTACCATAAAAAGTTTCCGTAAAAAACCATACTGTACTAAATCCTCATAATTTCAGCTTTTTATTACTTTATAAGCATTGAAATCCCATACAGCACAGGCTGATGCAGCATATATATAAGAAGAGAATGTCTTCCTATAAATGCAAGGGGCTTGATGTTTATATGAAAAAGTCCGTTATCAAAGCGTCTCTTCCCAACACCATATCCGTAAAAGCCCGCCAAAAACAGGAATATCCACGGCATCAGCGAAAAATAATCTGTGGAATAAAACTCATCCTGCATAAAACCAAGATATGTCAGAATTGAATTGCCAACTCCATAGTACCCGTTTGTCACATATAGCGAATCGGGAAGATTTATCTTTGTGACAAAGAGATTGAGCATTCTGCTGTTTATGGGCTTTGTAATGCAGAACAAAAGTATACTTATTATAAAGCACCAGAAGGCATCAAGCTTTAACGGTATCTTCTTAAGTAAGCCCACAAGTATCATGGCTGATCCAAGAAAAGTCAGGACTCCATAATACACAACAGCATCCGGGATAAGGAGCTCAGTTACTGCAGTTATTATCACACCGCAAAGAAGTACAATCGCTCCGTTCCTAATGGGGTTCCTGGCCAAATGAACGCAAAAGCCCGCTATAAATATAAAGCACCAGCAGATACTCTGTTGCCATATGTACGAACCAAGGGTGTCGTACCAGGGCATATTAAAGCCCTTTAAATATTTTAAATCCCAGCAAAAATGATAAAGTATCATACTGATGATCGTAATTCCCCTGATAACATCAATAATTTCTAAGCGAAGCTTCTTATTTTCAATGTTCTCCATATTCTCCACTTTTTTCACCTCTCCTCATAATTTTAAAACACACTACTGATAGTTTATCATATTCACATAAAAAAAGCCCCGAGAAAACTCGGGGCTAAAATCTTACAATACTTCGATTGCCTTCTTCGGACACTTCTCTGCGCATAAGCCGCAGTGCGTGCACTTTTCCTGATCTATTGTTGCTACATTGTTCTCTACTGTGATAGCACCTGCAGGACAGTTCTTCTCGCAGATGTGGCATGCGATACAGCCAACCTTACAGTACTTGTTAACAGCCTGTCCGGCATCATTAGACTTACAGCGAACGGACTCTGCAGCGTCGTAAGGAATAAGATCGATCAGATGGCGTGGACAGATGTTTACGCACTGTCCGCATGCCTTACATGCTTCCTTATCAACTACTGCAATACCGTTAACAATATGAATTGCATCAAACTGACATACACTTACACAGGTTCCGCCGCCGAGGCAGCCGAAGGTACAGGTCTTGGGACCTGAACCGGGCACCTGATTGATAACGCGACAGTCGTCAGCGCCGTAGTATTCATATCTCTGTGTTGCCTTCTCACAGTCACCGCCGCAGTGAACGTATGCAACCATACGCTTTGCATCACCTGCGTCAACTCCCATAATACCTGATATTACAGCAGCTACAGGCGGTCCGCCTACCGGACACTGTGAAACCGGAGCCTCGCCCTTTGCAATGGCGGCAGCACATCCTGAGCATCCCGGGAATCCGCATCCACCGCAGTTATTACCGGGAAGTGCTTCTAAAATAGCCTGTTCTTTCTCATCTACATCTACGTGCAGCTTCATGTCGGCAACACCAAGGATTATTCCTATAAGAATACCGACACCGGCTACTACTGCCGTAGCAATGAGTACACCACTAATCATAATTGTCTCCTTTATCTTAGTGCAGAAAATCCTGTAAATGCAATTGCCATAAGTGCTGAAGCAAGAAGTACAGTGGGCATTCCCTTGAAGGGCTTGGGAATGTCGTTAAACTGAATCTTCTCACGGATTCCGGCAAGAATTACTATTGCGATCGTAAAACCTACTGCAGTAGCAAAGCCGCAGATCGTGCTCTGTAAAAGGCTGTAGCCATCAGTTACGTTGTTGAGTGCAACACCGAGAACTGCGCAGTTTGTTGTGATGAGGGGAAGGTAAACACCCAGTGACTGATAAAGTGATACAACAAACTTCTTTAAGAACATCTCTACGAACTGAACCAGCATCGCAATGACCATGATGAAGACGATGGTCTGAAGGAATGATAAATCAAGTGGTGAAAGTATAAACTTGTAAATTGCATTCGTAACAAGTGATGCAAGGGATATAACGAATACGCACGCCATACCCATTCCGAAAGCCGTCTCTGTCTTTCTTGAAACTCCAAGGAAGGGACACAGTCCAAGGAACTGACTAAGGACTACGTTATTTACAAGAGAGGCTGTAATCATGATGGACAAAAGTCCTACTATTGTATCTGTCATTTCTTATCCTCCTCTCCTACTTTAACCGGCTCTTTCTCAGGAACCTTGATATCTGAAGGCTTAATCTGCTCCTGCTTTACGCCGATCTGTGCCTTCTCTGCTCTTTCCTTTGCAAGAAGTTCTTCCTTAACCTTCTTGGGATCCTTGATCTCAATGTCGCTGCAGCATCCGCCAACACCGAACTTGGAAGTATCCTTGCCCTTCTTTTCCATATTGAACTTAACCTGATTCATAATAGCTATCAGAACTGCAAGTACGATAAACGCACCGGCCTGCTGAATGAAAATACGAATAGGCTGATACTGGCTAAAGAAGTAACCAACCGGTCCGGGAACAACCGACCCCTCTCCGAATACCTGAACATCAAACATTGTGCCGCCGCCGATAAGCTCACGGAAAAGTCCGATGACAGTAATCGCGCAGGTAAAGCCAAGTCCCATTCCTATTCCATCAAAGAAGGAAGGAACAATTTCATGCTTGGATGCATAAGCCTCGGCTCTTCCGAAGATGATACAGTTAACAACTATAAGCGGAATATAAACGCCAAGTGCCTGATACATAACAGGTACATAAGCCTGCATAACAAGCTGAACCAATGTAACGAAGGATGCGATAACTACAATAAATGCAGGGATACGAACTGTATCCGGAATCACTTTTCTGAGAAGTGAAATAACCGCATTACTAAGTGCCAGAACGAAGGTTGTTGCAAGTCCCATTGTGACACCGTTAATAGCAGAGGTTGTAACCGCCAGTGTAGGACACATACCGATCATAAGAACCAGTGTCGGGTTCTCTACTATAAGTCCATTCAGGAAACGCTCCATAGGGGTGTCCTGTTTGAAGCCTAAAGCTCCTTTATTCTCTTCACTCATCTGAACACCTCCTTAACCGTTAAGCGCAGCCTGGAAATAAGCTACAGCCGCATTAACGCCAAAAGTAACTGCCTTTGAAGTGATGGTAGCGCCGGAAATAGCCTCTATCTTACTGTCAGAGGAAGCAGCATTTTTAGTTACTGAAAACTGAGCAGCCGGTTTTCCTGCAAACTGAGGCACCAGAACCTTCTCTGCATTCATTCCAAGTCCGGGAGTCTCGTTAATGGAAATAAGAGAAATTCCGTTGACCTGTGAATCGTTTGTAATACCAACTGTAAATACGATCTTGTCACCATATCCACCGCTGGTAACCTGAACAACATATCCAAGTCCGTTGCCGGATCCGTCAACTGCCTTTTTAACACTGTTGATCTCAATCTTGCTGTAGTCTGCGCCGCTAAGAACTGAAGCAGCCTTGTCAGTGTCAAGCTCTACATCTTCAAAATCAGCTGCATCAGGGAATACTGCCTGATTAGCCTTGATCTGAGCAAGCTCCTCCTGGTAGGCAATGGGCTCCTTTGTAACCTGATAAACAAATCCAAGTGAGACACCTGCTACAAGAGTGATAATGAAAAGGATGAGTGCATTTTTCAGCATTGTCTTTACATCTGTCATGCTTTCTTCTCCTCCTTCTTTTCTACGGGTCTGATACCGAACGCTCTCGGGATTGTGTACTTCTCAATAAGCGGAACGATAAGATTGCCGATTATGATCGCATAGGATACACCCTCTGCGGACACACCAAACACACGGAAAATACCGGTCAGGACTCCAAGGAAAACACCGTAAATATATTTACCCTTCGTGGTGATAGGACTCGTGACATAATCCGTTGCCATGAAGAAAGCACCAAGCATAAGTCCGCCACCTGCAAGTTGTGCAGAAATGTATGCACCGTTAAGGCCATGTCCTCCAAAGAGGATTATGAAGATCACGAAGGAAACAATATATGTTCCGGGGATCTTAAGATCGATGATTCCAAGCATGATCAGGATACAAGCACCGATCACGATGGCGATCATTGAAGTCTCACCGATTGTTCCGGGGATCTTACCGATTATCATATCGATAACTGAAACCTCTTCTCCTGCCTTAAGAGCAGCCAGAGGAGTTGCAGATGTGTATGTATCGGTAACAAAGTTGGTCATAAGTGCCGGGAAGGATATAAGCAAAAAGCATCTTGCGCCAAGTGCCGGGTTCATGAAGTTCTGTCCAAGACCTCCAAAAAGCATCTTTACAACAAGAATTGCAAATATACCGCCGATGATGGGAAGCCACCAAGGAGCTGTGCAGGGAAGGTTCATTCCGAGAAGCAGTCCTGTGACAACCGCTGAAAAATCACCTATGGTTATCTTTTTATCAAGTATCTTTTCATAGCAGAATTCGGTAGCTACAGTTGAGAATACAGACAGTAAAAGTATTATCAGTGCATCTATTCCGAAGTTATAAATTCCAAATCCAGCAGCCGGAAGAAGTGCGATGACTACCCACATCATAATGTTTGAGGTTGTCACACCGGACCGAACATGCGGATTTGACGAAACTTTCATCATATCGCTCATTGTCTTTTCCTTTCTATTACTTCTTCCTCTTTCCAAGTTGTATCTTACGCATGCCCTTTATGAGCTGGGTAAGCTGTCTTCTTGCAGGACAAATATAGCTGCAGCAACCACATTCGCAGCACTCCATACCATATTCTGCAAGGAACTTCTCTTCCTGTCCGTTCTCAACGTCATCCGCAAGATTCTTAGGAATAAGTCTCTCAGGACAAACCTCAACGCACTTTGCGCAGTTGATGCAGGCACTGGGCTCTATGGCAGATACCGCGTCCTCGGTAAGACATGTAAGAGCTGAAGCAGTCTTGGTAGTAGGAACATCAAGATCAAACAGGGCAAATCCCATCATAGGTCCACCTGAGATGATCTTGGCAGGAGCCTTAACGAATCCGCCGGCATCCTCAAGAAGTTCTCTGTAGTTTGTTCCTATCCTTACCTTATAGTTACGGGGATCAGCTACCGCATCACCTGTGATAGTAACTATTCTCTCCATGAGGGGACGTCCCTCAGTGACAGCTCTTGATACCGCACACAGTGTATCCACGTTATCAACTATGCAGCCTGCATCTGCAGGAAGCATTGAAGAATTGATCTCTCTTTTAGTGCAGGCATAAATAAGCATTCTCTCAGCGCCTTCAGGATATTTGGTCTGAAGGGCCTTGACCATGATCTTATCATCATCCTTTGTGAGCTCGCGGAACTTGGCAATACAATCAGGCTTGTTATCCTCTATTGCAAGAATTCCTCGTGCATTGGGGAACAATGAAACCGCAATTCTAAGACCACTAAGAAGGAGCTCAGGTTCCTCAACCATACGGCGATAGTCGCTGGTAAGATAAGGCTCACACTCTGAGCAGTTTGCGATAACATATTCAATTTTCTCAGGTTCCTTAGGAGATAATTTGACAGCGGTAGGGAAACCGGCTCCACCCATTCCGACAACTCCGGCCTCTCTAATGAGATCGATCTTTTCCTGAGTTGTAAGCTCCTCCAGGGGTTTGGTCGGAAGCATTTCGCCTTCCTCGTAAAGACCGTCATTTTCGACAATTATGCAGTCGCACATGCCGCCATTTGCGAGTCTTCTCTTTTCAATCCCCTTAACTGTTCCGGATACCGTTGCATAGATTGGTGCTGAGACGAAGCCTCCCGCTTCGGCAATCTTCTGTCCGACAAGCACATGATCGCCCTTTTCTACAATAGGCTTAGCAGGTGCTCCGATATGCTGGGATACCGGATAGACGAGATCACCCTTCGGCAGGACTTCTTTGATGGGCTTATCCTTAGAAAGCTCTTTACCTTCATAAGGATGAACTCCCCCCACAAAAGTTAATTTAGCCATTTCCTACCCTTCCTTTTTTCTGCCCTAGAGGCAATATTTTTGTCAGAATCTGATTATTCAAAGATGGAATTTAATTATAAGAATTTCCCCCCAACAAAGAATAATGATTCTAAACGAATAAAATCACTGCAATTATTATACTACAATTCTCATGTAATAGTCAGATTTTATAAGAAAAATCCTCATTTATTTTCACTATTTATGTGCTAAAATAAAAATGTTTGGAGATTACAAAAAATTTTTGTTAATTTTGCGGGGATTTTCACCATGAAAATAATAGATGAAATTATAAATTGCACAACAGAAGGCTATCCTATCGATAGAATTTCCGGCAGTCCTGAAGACATATTATTCCTTGATATCGAGACCACAGGGCTTTCTCCTAAAAACAGCACCATATACCTCATAGGCTGCGCCTATTATAAAAACGGCACCTGGAATCTGAAGCAGTTTTTTGCTGACAGACGTGGTGATGAGGAGGATATTGTCAGAGCTTTCATCTCCTTTGCAAAGGATTATAAGGTTCTGATACATTTTAACGGAAACAGATTTGATATACCCTTCATTCAGTTTAAGTGTGACAGATTCCATATTGAAAACGTTCTGGATAAGTTGGAATCAATTGATATATACAAGCGTATTGCACCATATAAAAATCTCCTTGGAATCCCTGACTGCAAGCAGAAAACCGTGGAGCTGTTTCTTGGCATCGACCGCAAGGATATCTACTCCGGCGGCGAGCTCATTAAGGTATACAAGGATTTCCTGATCGATCCCGATGAAGAAAAATACGAAGTTCTTCTCCTTCACAATGCAGATGATGTGCGCGGAATGTTCTCTCTTCTCCCCGCACTTTATTATCATGACTTTTTCAGGATGATCCTTCAGCAGAAGGTCATCATTTTCAAAACAGATTCACCTGTGTTTCCCCAGGTCCGCACAGGCTTCTCAATTGATGAGGTCTCAGACAACGAGAATCCGGATGCAGTTATCGATCTGCCTATCCGTGCCATGAAGGTTCAGGCCAATTATTATAACGATATCGATGGCAAACAAAAAGAAGAGATACTTATGAAAGTATCCCTTCCCGATGTTCTTCCCTCTTCAATTGGTGGTTCAGCAGACGGATGCTTCTTTAAGGCTGAAGGCGATTCCGCAACCATAAGGATTCCGCTTTACGAAGCTGAACTCAAGTATTTTTATAACAACTATAAGGATTATTACTATCTTCCTTCAGAGGATCAGGCTCTTCATAAATCCGTAGCACAGTTTGTTGATAAGACTCACAGGGTTCAGGCTACCGCCGCTACCTGCTATACCAGAAAGCCCGGGCAGTACCTTGTGCAGTGGGACTCCGTTTTCACTCCTGTCTTCAAAAAAGAGTATAGTGATAAGACTCTGTATTTCGAACTGACAGATAAGCTTAAGCAGAGCCGTGCTGCGATGAGCTTATATGCTGTACATGTGTTAGGTCATATAATTGAGCGGGCTTAAAGGAGAGCCTGCTCAATATCTGCTATAAGATCTTCCTTATCCTCAAGACCACAGGATATTCTTATAAGTCCTGCAGGGATTCCGGCTGCTTCAAGCTGCTCATCAGTCATCTGACGGTGTGTTGAGGTTGCAGGGTTCAGGCAGCATGTGCGGGCATCTGCAACGTGAGTCTCAATTGCGCAGAGCTTTAACTTGCCCATAAATTCTTCAGCGGCTTTTCTTCCGCCCTCTATTTCAAAGGATACTACTCCGCATCCACCATTACCCATGTATTTCATAGCTGTATCATAGTAAGCATTGCTCTTTAATCCGGGGTAATTAACCTTAACTACCTTGGGATGCTTTTCAAGGAACTCAGCCACAGCTGTACCATTTTCAACATGACGGGGCATGCGAACGTGAAGTGACTCAAGTCCGAGATTTAAATAGAAAGCGTTCTGAGGAGACTGAATGCTTCCCAAGTCTCTCATAAGCTGTGAGGTTGCCTTTGTAATGAATGCACCCTCTTTTCCGAATTTTTCTGCATAGACGATTCCGTGATAGGATTCATCGGGCTGTGTAAGTCCCGGGAACTTGTCAGCGTGAGCCATCCAGTCAAAGTTACCTGAATCAACGATAGCTCCGCCTACTGCAGCGCCATGACCATCCATGTATTTGGTTGTGGAATGTGTAACGATATCAGCGCCCCACTCTATAGGTCTGCAGTTAACAGGTGTAGGGAATGTGTTATCAACGATAAGCGGTACACCGTGCTCGTGAGCAGCCTTTGCAAATTTCTCGATATCAAGAACTGTAAGTGCAGGGTTAGCGATGGTCTCACCGAATACTGCCTTGGTATTCTCTTTAAATGCAGCGTTCAGCTCTTCCTCTGAGCAGTCAGGTGCAACAAAGGTTGTTGTGATTCCCATCTTAGCCATAGTTACAGCCAAGAGATTAAAAGTACCACCATAGATTGAAGCTGATGAAACTATATGGTCACCTGCTTCGCAGATATTAAAAAGCGCAAAAAAATTGGCTGCCTGTCCGGAAGATGTAAGCATTGCTGCTGTTCCTCCCTCGAGTTCAGCTATCTTTGCAGCTACATAATCGTTAGTGGGATTCTGAAGTCTGGTATAGAAATATCCTGAAGCCTCCAGGTCAAAAAGCTTTCCCATGTCACTACTTGTATCGTATTTGAATGTAGTCGACTGAACAATGGGAATCTGTCTGGGTTCACCGTTACCGGGTCTGTACCCTCCCTGAACGCACTTGGTATTAATCTTGTAATTACTCATTATAATAATACTCCTCTCATACTATTACTCCTCAAAGTGTCACAAGGTTTTACCGCCTTTTATCCAAAATACCAGCGATAAAATGCATAAAACAATCGATGCCAGAATAAGTAAAATCTCTATCAAAAGCGGAATCTTCCATTTCAAATGTAATCCCTTAATCACTTCTTTAAAGGTTCCATCTACCGGTTTATCCGGCCATGAAATTATAAGAATGGCACCGACAATTCCGCTTAATGTCAGGGTTGTCGCCCCGATAAGAATAAACTTGTCCAGCATGGCATCACCTCTATATTATTAGCCCAGAACACTTACTCCTTCAAGTGTTTTTTGCACACAGCTTTACAACTTTATTCTATAATCGGTGCGAATCAAGTACCATTAAAAGAGTATTAAAATACCATTAAACTTGTAACTTTAGCGCTTAACTCTGGCTCCGGCGCCTCCCATGATAGCTTCGACCTCGGAAACAGTAGCCATTGTAGTATCACCGGGAGTTGTCATGGCAAGTGCTCCGTGAGCAGTTCCGTAGTTAACAGCCTTTTCGGGATCACCGGTTGTCATAAGTCCGTAAACAAGACCTGAAGCGAATGAGTCTCCGCCTCCAACACGGTCAAGAATCTCAAGTCCCTTGTAATCCTTAGCCTTGTAGATCTGGCCATCTGCCCAGCAAAGAGCTGACCAGTCATTTACTGTAGCTGTCTTAACGGTTCTAAGGGTTGTTGCAACAACCTTGAAGTTAGGATAAACCTTTGCAGCTTCATCAATCATCTTCTTGTAGCCGTCAAGATTAAGCTCCTTAAGATTTGCATCGTTACCTTCAATCTCAAAGCCAAGGCATGCGGTGAAATCTTCCTCGTTACCGATCATTACGTCAACGTACTTTGCGATCTCCTTGTTAACCTCCTGAGCCTTCTTCTGGCCGCCGATTGCAGACCACATGGAAGCTCTGTAGTTGAGGTCGTAGGATACGATTGTTCCGTACTTTTTAGCAGTTTTAATAGCCTTGATAACTGTCTCAGCGGACTGCTCGGAAAGTGCTGCATAGATTCCGCCTGTATGGAACCATCTCACGCCCATCTCACCGAAGATCTTGTCAAAATCAAAATCCTTATCAGTAGCCTGTGAAATAGCTGTGTTTGCTCTGTCTGAGCAGGAAAGAGCGCCTCTTATTCCAAAGCCTCTCTCAACAAAGTTAAGACCGTTTCTGCATTCACGACCAATTCCGTCTGTCTTTTTCCAGTAGATCATAGATGTATCAACACCGCCCTGAAGAATGAAATCCTCTACAAGGTGTCCTACTTCATTATCAGCAAAGGCTGTAATTACGCCTGTTGTCATGCCAAAGCATCTTCTGAGGCCGCGGATAACGTTGTACTCTCCGCCGCCTTCCCATACCTTAAATTCTCTTGCTGTGCGGATTCTTCCTTCACCGGGATCAAAACGTAGCATTACCTCTCCAAGTGATACAGCATCATATTTGCAATCCTTCTTATCTTTTATATTTAAATTCATGTTCATCCTCCTTTAATACCCTCATCCGCCCCTACGGGGCACCTTCTCCCTTAGGGAGAAGGCTGTTAAAATCCAAAGTATTTAACTGCGTTTCTTCCGCAGATTCCTCTTACCATCTCTTCCAGATATTTATTATCAGCGGGATATTCGCCGTTTTCAACCCATGCTCCTACCTTATTACAAAGAATTCTTCTGTAGAGCTCGTGTCTTGGGAATGATAAAAAGCTTCTGGAATCTGTAAGCATTCCCACTGAGGTTGAAATAAGTGATACGTCCGCCATGGAATCGATCTGTCTCTCCATGCCGTTCTTGTGATCGCAGAACCACCATGCTGCGCCAAGCTGAACCTTGCCCTTTATGCCCTCGTCGTTGCTGTTGAAGTTACCGGCCATAGCTGCAAGCATCTCTGTATCCTTGGGATTAAGGCAATACAGAATTGTTCTTGGCATCTCATCCGTGTAGTCGATCTCATTGAGAAGAGCTGATAGCTGAGGAGCATAATCAAAGTCATTAAGTGAATCAAAGCCGGTGTCAGGTCCTATTTTCTCAAACATTCTCTTTGAGTTACTTCTAAGTGCGCCGATATGGAGCTGCATAACCATGTTGCGTTTATGATACTTTTTAGCAAGCTCTGTGAGCATATAACCTTTGAACTTACCGCACTCTTCTTCAGTGAGCTGTTTTCCGCCAAGCTTGGCTTTAAAAAGCCCATCTACCTCTTCAAGGCTTGTCTTTACATAGAAGCAGCTCTCAAGACTATGATCAGAAACTCTGCAGCCAACCTCATCAAAATATGAAAGTCTCTTATCCAGTGCTTCAAGAAGTGAAGTCACGTCGCAGATTTCGGTCTCTGAAGCCTCAGCGAGCTTTTTCATATAATCTGCAAAGTCTGCCTTTTCAATACCGATTGCTCTCTCCGGTCTAAAGGAAGGAAGGACCTTTATTTCAAAGCCGTCCTCCTTTATCTTCTTATGCCACATAAGGTCATCTGCCGGATCATCCGTTGTGCAGAGAACGCTGACCTTCTGCATTCTGAGAAGATTTCTTACTGAGTACTCGCGGGTTCTAAGCTTCTCATTACAGCTGTCCCAGATTTCCTTGGCAGTTTCAGGATTTAAGGGCTTATCTATTCCAAAGTATCTTTGAAGCTCCATGTGAGTCCAGTGATACAGAGGGTTCCCGATAAGATTCTGAACTGTATCTGCCCAGGCCATAAACTTGTCAAAGGGCTCTCCGTCACCGGTTACAAGTCTCTCCGGGATTCCGTTTGCTCTCATGGCTCTCCACTTGTAGTGATCACCTGAAAGCCACACATCCGCGATGTTGTCAAAGCACTGATCCTCATAGATTTCCTTCGGATTTAAATGATTATGGAAATCTATAATAGGCTCATCCTTTGCTGCATTATTAAAAAGTGAAATTGCAGTTTCGTTATTTAGTAAAAAGTTCTCATCCATGAATTTTTTCATAGCTTTTCAAGTTCCCTTCTTACATTTCCTTTGCCCTGCATTCTCTCGAAGATTACAAGTGCTCTGTCTGCAAGGTTATCCTCGTAAAGGTCCACTCCGAATACGTCAGTTCTCTTAAGAACCTCTTCGGGTGAAAGTGCCTTAAGCTCATCAAGAAGCGGATCGGGACTCTGCTCGAAGGCATTGCCTTCATCGTCTGTTCCCTGAAGATATCTAAGGTAACCGGCGATCACTGCAGGAATTACGTTAAGATCATCTGTGCTGAGCTTAGCGTCCTTTCTGTAGGCCTTTATAGTCTCTCCAAAGCGGATAGGGAGCTTTTGTGATGTATCGCAGGCGATTCTCTGCGGTGTATCAGGCATGAATGGATTAGGAAGTCTCTTTGTGAGGACTGCATCAAGGAACTCCTCAGGTGAAAGAACCCTGGGATCTGTAACAACCTTCATTCCCTCATCTTTTCCAAGTATAGTAACGATTCTCTTTAAGTCCTCGTCATCCATTTCATCATGAATAGTTGTGTAGCCAAGGAGGCATCCGAATATTGCAAGGCAGGTATGAAGCGGATTGAGGCAGGTGCAAACCTTCATTCTCTCAGTTTTATCAACAGTCTCTCTGTCTGTGAAAATGAAGCCGCCCTTTTCATAAGGCGCTCTGCCGTTGGGGAACTTATCCTCCAGCACAAGGTACTCTGTCTCCTCTGCGTTTACAAAGTTTGCAACGTAGGTATTCTTAGAAGTAATGATAGGCTCAGCGTTTTCAACGCCATCAGCTACTATCATCTGCTTTACAGTATCATCCGGACGGGGTGTTATCTTGTCGATCATTGTAAGCGGAAAGGCCATCTTTGATTCATCATTTATATAATCAAGAAATCCCTTGTCGCACTTACCTTCAGAAATCCACTGTGCTGCGATCTCTGTTACAGCTTCCTTAAGCTTATCTCCGTTGTGTGAGCAGTTATCCATGCTTACTACGGAAACAGGGAGCTTGCCTGCGTTATATCTTTCGAGAAGAAGGCCTACCACCTTGTTCATGTAGCTTCTGGTCTTATAACCCTTCTCTGTGATCGTAAAGCTTACGATCTGAAGCGAAGGTGCTCTGAAGATTTCCTTAAGTCTCTCAATTTCCTTCTCATTGTCCTCATCAAGAATGCAGGACTCAGCGATTGAACCGATAACCTTCTTCTCAACTGTGCCATCAGCCTTAAGTGTAGCAAGAATGCTGAGGTTATCTGAAGGTCTGTTGTACTTCTCGATTATTTCGTAGTCGTAGCCCTCTGCAACGATAAGACCTGTGCTTATAACTCCTTTATTAAGAAGCTCCTCACATACATTTGCCTGAAAAGCTCTGAAAATATTGCCGGCTCCAAAATGAATCCATGCAGGATTCTTTTTTGTCTCCTCGATCATCTTCTCCCTGTCGTACTGGGGAAGCTTATAGCCTTTGTTCTCCCAGGATGCTCTGTCCTGAATTCCTTCGTTAGTTAATTTCAGCATAGTTTTAACCTCTAATCTCTTTTACTATCTCTGCAGCTTCTCTTGTCATCTCCCGGATCTTTGCAAAATCTCCGGACTTGATGAGATCATTTTTAACCATCCATGTGCCGCCGCAGGCAACTATTTTCTTAAAGCCAAGGTAGTCTCTTACATTGTCCTTATTGATACCGCCTGTGGGCATGAATGTAAGATTTGTGTAGGGTGCTGCAACTGCCTTGATCATGGGAAGTCCGCCTGCAGGCTCTGCGGGGAAGAACTTAACAAAATCAAGACCAAGCTCCATAGCCTGCTCCATCTCTGAAGGTGTCTGAACACCGGGTGCTACGGGATATCCCTTCTCGATGCAGTGCTTAACTACTGTGGGATTAAAGCCGGGAGCAACGATAAACTTTGCGCCTGCTGCTACAGCTCTGTCAGCCTGCTCGCAGGTAAGAACTGTTCCAGCGCCTACCAGCATGTCAGGGAACTCCTTTGACATAATCTTTATAGCCTCCTCAGCAGCATCAGTTCTGAAGGTAACCTCAGCAGCCGGAAGACCGCCCTTCATAAGAGCATCTCCAAGAGGCTTTGCATCCTTTGCATCCTCTAAAACTACAACCGGAATAATACCGATTTTTCCAAGCTTTTCTCTGATTTCTTCGTACATACCTTTTTTAAATCTCCTCTTCTATATTTTTATCCGCAGTACAAATCTGCAGCGAATGTTATATTCCGTGAATAATACTACTGTTTCGGGCTGTTTTTTCCCATTGTAACGATTGCCTTATGCATTGCATTTTTTGCTATAGTATGTTAGTTTTAGCCCATGAAAAAGAATTTAAAAACTGAGTTTAGTACAAGACAATATATGCTGTCGCGAGATTTCGAGATCTACTACTACAGCGACAGAAGCCTTCCCAACGTAAAGTCCCACACTCATGACTACTATGAGTTTTACTTTTTCCTTGGGGGCGATATCAAAATGCATATAGATAAAAATACCTTCGTTCCGGTTCCGGGAACCATGATGGTTATCCCTCCGGGATTGCCTCACTACGCCACTCTTACAAACGGAGAATCCCCCTATAGGAGATTCGTCTTCTGGGTAACCGAGGATTTTCTTGGTACTCTTGGAAGTATATCTGAGGATTACCGCTTTCTTGCTGACAGAGCAAAGAAATCCGGTACATTTTTCATGCACAAATTTACAGAGATCGCCTTCAACTCTCTGCAGGGAAAGGTGTTCTCCTTAATAGATGAAATAAACTCCGAGCGCTTCGGAAGGGATGCGAAAATCCTCATCTCCGTCAGCGACTTCATGCTGTCACTAAACAGGGCTGTATACGAATCAGAGAATCCCACGCAGAATGACAGCGACAGCGAATCCCTGTATCACAGCATCATCCTCTATATCGAGACACACATAGATGAGGATCTCTCCCTGGATGAGCTCTCAGAAAAATTCCATGTTAGCAAGTACCATATCTCTCACCTTTTTACTAAGACCAATGGTCTACCGCTCCACAAATACATAATAAAAAAGCGCCTTGGCATGTGCCTCGACGCTATTTTAAGTGGTCAGGATATCTCCGCAGTTTCTTCAGGCTACGGATTTTCCGATTATTCTGTTTTTTATCGTGCCTTTGTTAAGGAGTATGGTAAATCTCCCAAGCAGTACAAAGACGAGATTATGCGAAATAAATAACCATCACATTTTGAGATTATTTATCCTAAAGCGATCATGATAAATCTCACAACGAGCGCTACTATCCATGCAACACCGCACTGCCACAAAACAACGCAGATCGCATATTTTGCTCCAAGCTCTCTCTTGATGGAGGCAATGGCTGCAACGCAGGGTGTATACAGGAGCGAAAATACAAGCAGAGTTGCGGCAGTCACTGTTGTAAGAGCGCTCTCAATGCCGTCCGCAAAAAGAATCTCCATGGTTGATACAACGCTCTCCTTTGCGATAAAGCCGCTTATAAGTGAGGTTACTACTCTCCAGTCTCCAAGTCCAAGGGGCACAAATATAGGAACGAGAAGTCCTGATATTGTTGCCATGATGCTGGTGGAAGAATCACTTATAAAGTTAAGGTGCATGTCAAAGCTCTGCAAAAACCATACACAGATCGTAGCAAGGAAGATGATACTGAAGGCCTTTGTAAGGAAGTCCTTCGCCTTTTCCCAAAGGAGCTGTGTAACATTCTTAAAGCCGGGCATTCTGTAATTTGGAAGCTCCATTACGAAAGGAACCGCCTCGCCCTTAAAGAAGGTGTTTTTATAAACCAGTGCCACAAGTATTCCAACAACAATTCCAAGAATATACAGACCTGTCATAATAAGTCCGCCGCGCCTCGGGAAAAATGCATTCACGAAGAAGGCATAGATCGGAACCTTCGCGGTACAGCTCATGAAGGGTGTAAGCAGGATTGTCATTCTCCTGTCTCGTCTTGAAGGAAGAGTTCTCGTGGACATTACGGCAGGTACCGTACAGCCAAAGCCGATAAGCAGCGGCACAATACTTCTTCCCGATAGTCCGATTCTTCTGAGAAGCTTATCCATAAAGAACGCAACTCTTGCAATATATCCGCTATCCTCCATGATCGACAGGAAAAAGAACAGGGTCACTACTATGGGAAGGAAGCTTACCACACTTCCGACACCTTCAAAAATACCCTTTATAATCAGCTCCCGTATGGCAATGTTGACGCCTTCCTTCACCATCCAGCCATCCACAGCTTCCTTTAACATATCAATTCCTGCTGCCAGAATATCCTGTAAAAACGGTCCTATTACATTAAAGGTAAGTATAAAGGTGATACCCATTATAATTATGAAGAAGGGTATCGCAGTCCACTTTCCTGTAAGAACCTTATCAATTTTCTCTGATCTGATTCGCTCCTTACTCTCCGTGGGCTTAACAACAGTCTGCTCACAGACTCTCTCAATAAAGTCATAGCGCATATCGGCAATGGCAGCACTTCTGTCCATTCCGCCCTCATTCTCCATCTGAAGAATGGTATGCTCTATTGTTTTTGTTTCGTTATCATCAAGTCCAAGCTTTTCCGCGATAAGTTTGTCACCCTCTATGAGCTTTGTGGTTGCAAATCTAAGGGGTATATCAGCTCTTTCAGCGTGATCCTCAATTATAGATTCAACAGCATGAATTGCTCTGTGGATTGCTCCACCATGATCTGTCTTCTGGCAAAAATCCTGCGGAATTGGCTTTTCCTGATAGCTTGCTATATGAATTGCGTGACGGACAAGCTCTGCTACGCCTTCATTTTTCGCCGCTGAAATCGGAACTACCGGAACTCCCAGCAGTGCTTCCATCTTATTGATATCGATGGAACCATTATTCCCGCGCACCTCATCCATCATGTTAAGCGCAATAACCATGGGAATGTTCATCTCAAGAAGCTGCATCGTAAGATAGAGGTTTCGTTCTATATTCATTGCATCAACAATATTGATGATCGCTTTTGGCTTATCCTCTATTACAAAATTCCTGGATACAATCTCCTCACTGCTGTAAGGGGACATGGAGTAAATTCCCGGAAGGTCTGTCACCAGCGTCCACGGATAATCTATGATTGGACCATCCTTCCTGTCCACCGTAACTCCGGGGAAATTTCCCACATGCTGATTGGCGCCTGTCAGTTTATTAAAAAGTGTTGTCTTACCACAGTTCTGATTTCCCACAAGAGCAAAGGTAAGAATTGTATTTTCAGGGAGCTTTTCACCCTCTGTAGGATTGTGATATCTGCCATCCTCACCAAGTCCCGGGTGCTCAGAGCTGTCTATCTGAGTAATTCTCTCGTGCTTATTTTGTCTCTCTTCTATCTCTTTTACTTCAATTTTCTCGGCTTCTGACAATCTGAGAGTCAGCTCATAGCCATGTATCTGAAGCTCTATCGGGTCCCCTAAAGGAGCGTACTTAACTACCGTTATCTCAGCTCCCGGGATAACTCCCATATCAAGAAAGTGCTGTCTTAGAGCACCTTCCCCGCCTACCTTTGTTATTACTGCTGAATGTCCAAGTGACAATTCTTTTAGATTCATATATCGTTGCCTTCCTTAAGTGTTATCATTATCCCCCTTTTATTATAAGCCTAAATCAAGAATTATTCTCAATTTCTTTTTTTCTGTTATTTCTTCTGACCTTATTTATATGTCTTTCAAAATCGCCGCTGTTTAGAAGTGATGCTATAACAAGCTGATCCAGCGTTGGCACAGGGCACTCGTAAAAGCCTGTCTTCTCTTCAAAAAATGAAAGAAGGTTCGTCGGAAGCACCATATAAGCAGCTCTCACATAGCTTCCAATGGTTCTTGTAAAGGTATTTACATACATTACTCTGCCTTCCTCGTCCAGTGAAAAGATGGTCTCCTCCGGTTTTCTGCTGGGAGTAAATTCAGATTCAAAATCATCCTCGACTATATAAGCATCGTTTTTTCTGCTCCACTTAAGATACTCTCTTTTTTTTGCAGCAGAAGCTGTTACTCCACTTGGAAAGCTTCTGTAGGGTGTTATATGAAGCAGCTTAACGTTCGAATTCCAAAGCTCTTCACTTTCAATACCATCGTTTCCCAGCTTTAGCATATGGATGTCAGCACCACCTGCGGTATAAACCTTGGCAATCTTCTGATATGAAGGGCTCTCTACGCCGTAGACAATATCCCGCCCGAAGGTCTGCACGATAAGCCCGTAAAGATACTCAGCTCCGGCGCCCACAATTATCTGATCCGGCGACACCACAAGGCGCCTTGATCTTCCAAGATAACCGGTGATGGCGTTCCGCAGCTCCTCGGTCCCGTTTTTGGGCGACTTGTTCATTATATATGAATCGTACTCACTTAGCACCCTTCTTACGGTTTTTGCATATATAGAATATGAAAATTTGGGAACGCTAAGTGAAGAAGACTTTATTTCATCTGTAGCATTTACTTTAGAAAAGCTGCCAACCGGCTTTTTATCTGCTCTTACAGCACTGTTTTTTCTATTTTCAGCATGTATTACAGACTTACTGTTTACTCCGGTGTAAATTTCCTTATCATCGAAGCTTACGAAGTAGCCGCTTTTCTCCCTGGGACTTATGTACCCCTCCTCAGCAAGAAGCTCGTAAGCATGCTCTATTGTTATGACGCTGACGCCCATTGCCTCAGCCATAACTCTTTTTGAAGGGAGCTTCGTTCCTACAGTATATCTTCCGTTTATGATATCTTCCCTTACCTGTTCGTACACCTTCAGGTATCTTTTTACCTTCTCCATATCGTCTACCTTTTCGAATAATTATCAATTTTTATTCTGGTTATATAAAAAAATCCAAATCTGATATTTTTAATGATACCAGTTTGATGATATATTATTTTAAACAAATTAGTCAACGGAAAATAATAAAAAAGTTAACGAAGGATGGAGGACATTATGAAAAACGATCAGATCACAAAAATATCATACGCAGGTCTCATGGCTGCGCTTTGCTATGTAGGCTATGCTGTATTTCCCGCTATAAATGCCTCAGGTACTAAGGTTCACCTCGGAAATGCATTTGTAGTACTCGGCGCTTTATTGTTAGGAGGACTGTACGGCGGACTTGCCGGAGCCATCGGCTTATCCCTTGCTGATATCATCTCCGGCTACGCTGCCTCCGCTCCCAGAACCTTTATCTGCAAGCTTGTAATCGGTCTCGTTGTTGGTCTCGTAGCACACAAGATTGCTAAGATTTCTGAGGATCACAAGAAGACCTATATTTTAAAATGGTCCATAATCGCTGCTATTGCAGGACTTGCATTTAATTGCGTATTCGAGCCCTCACTTAAATATGTATGGTACACAATCCTTACTCCCAATGCAGAAAAAGCTGAAGCAGCAATCGGTGCTCTTGTTGCAGTTACAACTTATGCTACAATAATAAATGCAGTGATCAATTCACTTCTTGCAGTTGTACTTTATAACGCACTTCGCCCGGCACTTTACAAGGCAAACCTTTTTCCGGACGTAACAAAGAAAGAGCTTAATCAGGCATCATGAAAATACATGGCTTACAAAAAATGACATTATTGGACTATCCGTCAAAAGTTGCCGCAACCGTCTTTTTAGGCGGTTGCGATTTTCGCTGTCCATATTGTCATAATTTTGAAATTGTAGACGGTAGTATGGCTCCAATCATGGATGATAAGGAGCTCTTTTCATTTTTACAAAAGCGAAAAGGTCTTCTCGACGGAGTAGTCGTAACAGGCGGCGAGCCCTGCATCTACATGGAGCTCCCCTCTCTCATATCAGAGATTAAGGGCATGGGCTACCTTGTTAAGCTTGATACAAACGGCAATCACCCGCATGTGGTAAAAAGCCTTTTATCAGAAGACCTGATCGACTATATTGCCATGGATATAAAAAACTCGCCGGCAAAGTATCCACTTACAAGCGGACTTCCGACAGTAGATGTAAATACCATCAAGGAATCAATAGACCTCATAATGAACTCAGGAATAGACTACGAATTCAGAACCACCGTGATCCACGAGCATCACAACGTTTCTGATTTTGAGGAAATAGGTAAATGGATCGAGGGTGCAAAAGCATATTACCTTCAGCAGTTTACAGACAGGGATACTGTTCCTGACAAAACTCTCACATCTCCATCTAAGGAAGATATGCAGCTTTTTCTTAAGACCGTTCAAAAATATGTACCGGCTGCTGCCCTTCGCGGTGTTGAATAACCTTAAAAGCAAACAGCAGGCAAACACTTTTCATTAAGTGAATGCCTGCTATTTTTATACTGTAATCTCATCCTCATCGGGGAGGTGGACCTTTGAAATAACTACTATGGTGTCGCCTCTCTGAAGCTTCACCCCGCCCTTAGGGATAACTGTCCTTGAGCCTCTCTTAATAGATAAGAGCTGTGTCTGCCTTGGAAAATCAAGATCCTTAATAAAATGATCAACCCACGGGTGCGTATCTCCAAGGGTTACCTCCTTCAGATTCAAAGGAGTGTCATTCTGTATAGCCTGGGCACCTATAACAACCTTATCTCCAGCTTCAAGCACGATATTCCCGTTGGGAATGATGACCTCTCCTCGCCTTTGTATCATCGCAATAAGGGCTCCGTGAGGAATATCGATATCCCTTATCTTTTTATCAACCCACTTATCCCTGGTGCTCAGAATAACCTTTATAAAATGCATGTCTATGGACTTTGCGTAATCTCCCATCCGCTTAAGCTTCGTGTACTGTTCAACGAATCCTGCGGAAATAATACCAGTAGGGATAGCGACGATTCCTACGCCTAAAAATGCGATCAAAATTCCTAAAGCTTTTCCTAAAACAGTAACCGGATAAATATCTCCGTAGCCAACAGTAAGAAGTGTCGATGCCGACCACCATATTCCCGAGAAGGCATTTTTAAACACCTCAGGCTGTGCGTCATGCTCAAGTGAATACATACAAAGACTTGACGCAAGCATCATTACGGCAATGATAAATACCGAAGATAAGAGCTGCTGGGCCTTATTTTTAATAACCTCAGTAATTACGTTAAGAGAGTCATAGTAGGCGTTAATCCTGAAAAGTCTGAATATCCTTGCAACCCTGAACATTCTGAAGGCTGCTGCCCCTGTCGGGAATACAAAGGGAAGATAATATGGTATAAAACTCAGAAGATCAATGATCGCCGAAAGCGAAAAGATATATGCTATGATCGCTTCCATTTCAGATTTATTTGGAAAAAGACACTTCGCGCAAAAGGCACGAAGGAAGTAATCGATTGCAAAGAAAAGAACTGTCCATCTCTCAATCTCGCTAAAAAGCGCTCCATAAGAGGCGTTCAGTTCCGCAAACGTGGAAAGGAACGCAGCTGCCAGATTAAGTATCAGAGCTGCTGTTCCAATCACGTCATAAGCTATACTCGGTAAATCCCCCAGATATCCTACGGATACTATTCTGAAAAGTTTCTTTCTAAACTCTTCAAAGCTTTTACTATTTTCCACAACATTGTCCCCTACAAAATTTTTCAATATTTCTCAAACCAGTAAATCCCCATTATTTATCACTGGCATCAAATACTATCGCTTCCTCAGGCTTAACAGGCTTGCTGAAATAATAGCCCTGTATCTTATCGGCGCCGTAGGTCCTCAGCTTTTCAAACTGCCATTTTTCCTCTACGCCTTCTATGATAACCTGCTTATCTATGTCATGCACAAGTCTGATTACGTCCTGCATGAATGCTTCTTTTCCATCAACAAGATAGCTGTCCACGAAGGATTTATCTACCTTGACGAAATCCACAGGAATGTACGTCAGATAACCGAGTGAGGAATATCCTGTTCCGAAGTCATCCATAAGTAGCTTAATTCCAAGCTCCTTAAACTGGGTAAACAGTCTCTCTGCCTGCTCTGTTCTCTCCAGGAACAGTCCTTCCGTTATCTCTATCTCAACGTACTCTCCTGAAATATTATAACGCGAAAGCAGCTCCTTAACAAAGTCTACATATCCTGTATCACCAAGCTGATTACTTGAATAGTTAATGGAAACAGGCTTAAGCGTATAGCCCATATCTCTCCAGGCTGCCAGCTGCTTTATAACAAGCTCTGTGGTAACCCTTCCAAGTCTTCCTATCCATCCGCTTGATTCAATTATAGGAATAAATACATTGGGATAAAGACCCTCGGCTTTCATTCTTACAAGAGCTTCGAAGCCTGTAACCTCCTTGGTCTTAACATCAATCTGAGGCTGGTACAGCATAAAGAAGCCGTCATTATCAAAGGCCTCAAGAATCTTAGCCTTAATCTTATTCTCTTCGCGAACCTTCTTCTTTATCTCATCCGAATACTTAAAGGCCTTGTTCCTTCCGCGAAGCTTAGCCTCATACATGGCTATCTCGGAATTGATAATATGCTGATCCGGCAGAGTCGCACCGTCAGATACGGAAATACCTACACTACAGGACATGATTATAGTCTCATCTCCTACAGGTATGGGCGTTCTGAAGAGCTCAAGTATTTCATTGATAGTGGCAGAATCCTCCTCAAGCTGTTCCTTGGGAACCATGATAAGGAATTCATCTCCGCCGTATCTTGCTATCATCCAGTCTCTTTGCGCGGATATGCGTTCAAGCGTAACGGACAGATACTTAAGTATCTCATCCGCTATCTGATGACCATAGGTTTCATTGACATCCTTGAAGTTATCAATATCTATCATAAGTATTGAATAGACATTCTTAATCGTCAGATTATCGCGCAGATAGTCAACTGCAGTTCGCCTGTTCAAAATATCCAGGAAATCATCATGCTCTGCCTGATACCTTAATTTCTCCTGAGATTTTTCAAGCTCTGTCTTTGATTCCATGAGCTCCTGATTAGACAGTTTACCTAACAGCACCGTTATGTATACAGCCCCAAGAAGGAATACCATTGACAGGAAAATCATACCCATTGTAGGGAAAATGTTCCCGTACATGTCAATGAAGGTCAGCGGCTTATTGAAAATAACCGCATTCTCAGGAAGATCCTTTTCGTCTATTCCGTATTTATTCAAAAGACTATAGTCAAACTCGGCATTATTATTATTAGAATCAACAATAAGCTTTTCATGTCCAATGGGCTTTCCATTAAGTAGATTGATCATATCATTTGCCGCCGTCTTGCACAGAAAAGTAAAATCAAGTCCAAAGCTAGCGAGAATACCGTCAATATTCCCACTTAGATAGTTTCTTAAAACAGGAACATTAGTGTTACTGACGATAATATTTGTCATCTCATTGGTTGAATGAACATTGTTATCCCTGTCTGTAAAGCAGGTCATGTAAATCACAACTGCATCCTTAGGAATCTCCTGCAGTTTCTTTTCAAACTTTTCAAATTGCATGTCTGCAACGTTTATCTCATGGAACTCATAGTCATTTGTACTATTCCGCTTTAGCCTGTTAAATTGAACCATATCCGCAATTCCTGCCGGAGAATTGTCATGTATTCCATAATACTTCTTACGATCAGGCATAAGCTTCATGGCAAGCTTTATGGTATCAATAAGATAATCATTTTCGTAATATCCGTTCATTCCATAGCGTTCTACCGCCATCTGAGCAGTTGTCAGATTATTGACTCCGTAGAATACGATCGGAATATCTGAAAACAGTTCATCCTTATATTGCATGGCGAATTTAACCGCCTCATCATCTGCAAGCATTACTCCGTCATAATCCTTATCCAGATTAACTCTCTGGACAAAGAAATCATGGAATATCTCTATATCCTTTGCGGAGCTGTGTTTTTTGGCATCCATACACACGACATCAAGATCGATGCCGTTTGGATCAAAACTTTCTCTTAGTCCCTCAATCTGAGGTGTAAACGTATAATACTGGGAATTATAAGAAGCAATCAAAAGAACCCGATACTGGACCTTTCCCTTGTAAACAGGTCCAGTCATCGAGCTGGTATCATCTGTAGTTACAAACTGTCTAAGAAACAATATGGCAACTATCAGACATAATACGCTAAGCGCTATAAATACTATTCGTACTTTTTGTAGTATTGACCGTTTTGCCATAAAAAATCACCGACCATATATAGTATAAAATTATTCTAACACTATATATGTCGGTGCATTATTAATTAAGCCTTATAATCATATAAAAGGATTATAAAATCTGCTTCCATCAGCAAAGGTAAGCACTAATGAACCTATACTAAAAAGGATAATAAATGCAAGGGTTGCAAAGTCCATCGCGGTCAGCTTCTTTTGTGAATACCAGCTTCTCTTCTTCTTTTTCCCAAAGCCTCTAAGCTCCATGGCATTACTTACCACCTCTATTCGGTCCATTGATGAAAAAAGAAGCGGGAATATTATCACTGCCGTGTTCTTTATCCTGTATAACAGGCTCCCCTTGGAGCTCATCTCTATTCCTCTGGCCTCCTGAGCGTTCTTTATCCTTCTGAATTCATCCTGGACATCCGGAATATAGCGAAGTGTTATCTCCAGAGAATAAGCAGCAGTGTATGGGATTCCTATCCTGTTTAGTGATGCAGCAAGCTCACTTGGATCAGTAGTCGTAAGAAAAATAAATATGGACGGAATCACCGTAAAATACTTAATAAGTACATTAAATTCATAAAACAGCTGCTCTGAGGTTATGGTGTAATTACCAAACAGATGCAAAAGGTCCGTACGGCTTCCGTATATCTTGCAGCCCTCATAGGGCGAGAAAAAGAAAATCCCCAGAATGTTAAGCACCATAAAAAACATGATAATGGCAAATACTCCGGAAACCTGCTCCCATTTTGTGCCGGATATGATGTATATCATAGCGCCCATAATGATCATCACAACAAGTACTCTGGTATCGAAGGTTATGGCACTTGTAATACACCAGAGGAGGAAGAACACCAGCTTTGTAAAGCCGCTGAGCTTATGAATAGGAGTATCCTTGTTTTCATAGGATATCATTCTGTTCATCACACGCCTCCTTCCTTCTTCGCCTCTCATCATCGATAAATCTTGCCGTGAATTCAGAAGGGTCATCTATACCGCATTTTAATGAGAGCTCATACAGGGACGTTTTTTTAAGATACGCCCTGTCACAGATTGCCTCATCTGTAAGTACGTCAAAGGGCTTGGCATCCATTATCAACTGACCATCAGCCATAGCTATGCATCTGTCTGTGTATTCAAGCATAAGGTGCATATCGTGGGTTATCATCATGATAGTTATTCCGAGAGCCTTTTTAATCTTCAGAATAAATTCCATGATATCCGTGTAATGGGCATAGTCCTGACCTGCCGTAGGCTCATCAAGAATAAGGATCTCCGGCTTCATGACAAGAATTGACGCAATGGTCACCCTCTTTTTCTGGCCAAAGGAAAGGGCTGATATCGGCCAGTTTCTATAGGGATACAGACCACATATCTTAAGGGTCTCATTGACTCTCCTTGTTATTTCATCCTGGGGAACTCCCTTTACAAAAAGTCCAAGCCCTACCTCCTCAGATATCATGGTCTTACTGATCATCTGATTTGGGTTCTGCATTACATAGCCTATTCTCTCGCCTCTCTCCTTTATGGAAAGTTCTGCTATATCCGCTCCTTCAAGTAAAATCCTGCCGGTGTTTGGTTTATTAAAACCGCAGATAAGTGATGACAGGGTGGATTTTCCTGCACCGTTTTTACCCACAAGAGCAAAGAGCTCACCGCGTTTTACCTTGAAGCTGGCATTGTCTACCGTCTTGTTAATTCCGTCATAGCTAAAGCAGAGGTTCTCAATTTCTAAGATCGTATCATCGCAGGTTTCGCTCTTTTGTCTCTCTGTCTTATGAAACCATTGTATTACATTTTCTTTATAGGGATCGATTAGCATCGATTCTATATGTTGCGGATGAGTATCCGGGGTAATGTCAGCCCCCGCAGCCTTAAGCGCAGTAATATAGAGAGGCTCACGTATACCGTGGGTCGAAAGAACGTCAGAGCACAAAAGCTCATCGGGAGTCATGTCCGCTACAATCTCACCTTCACTAAGAACAACTACTCTGTCGATATCTCTGTGAAGAACATCCTCTATTCTGTGCTCCACTATCACAACGGTCATGTCGTCGTTTTTACACAGATCATCCATAAGCTCTATGGTTCTCTTTCCGGTGGCAGGATCCAGATTTGCCAAGGGCTCGTCAAAAAGAAGAATTTTGACATCGCAGACCATTACTCCACCGAGAGATACTCTCTGCTTCTGGCCTCCGGAGAGTTCACCCGGAGCACACTCTAAAAGATCGGAAATATCAAGCTTTTTAGCCACATCTCCTACCTTTTCAAAAAGTTCGTCCTGAGGTGTGTTCTCATTTTCAAGGGCAAACGCCAAATCCTCAGCAACAGTGAGAGCTATAAACTGACCATCCGTATCCTGAAGCACAGTTCCTACGATTTTGGACATTCCAAAAACTCCGAGCTTGCCGGGATCGTTACCGCAAACTCGGAGATTACCGCTGATATCACCCTGGATGGATCCCGGGATCAGTGCATTCAGGCAGTGAGCCAGCGTAGATTTCCCGCAGCCTGACCGTCCTGCGAACAGGATCTTTTCACCGGGATAAATCTTCAGGTTAATATTCTTAAGAGTTGGCTCCTTCTGAGATTTGTATTTAAATGAAAAATCCTTAAACTCAATTATAGGCTCTCTCACTTAATGATTATTCCTCCAATGACAGATTATTTGATTTCTCTGCAATCTTGGAATAGCCGGCAATAATAAGAGTTCCAAGGATACCGATAATGATTATATTTCCAAGGAAAGCAAACGCACCCTGTGTGAAGACTTTATTTACAGGTTCAGCATAGATCAGAATATCAAGTGCAGGTGCAACAGCAATCCATGCAATTGCATTTGCAGCAATCTGAACACCGTTAAAAATAGATATAGAGCTCTTTTTTGTAAAGCCACCATCCTTAACAGCATACTGCTTAGCAAATATACCGATGATCGCACCTACAATTCCATCCGGGATAACCCAGCTCCACCATACAGAGCCCCAAAAGATAGCATCTCCGAGCGCATGTCCAAGTAAACCTATAATTCCCCCAACTATAGGTCCAAAAACCGTAGCAAAGAAAGCCATAACAGCCATTCTGGGCTGAAGATCCGTATTAGGGATAACAACCAGCGGAACCTGAACAGACGTAAGAGCCACAAAAAGAGCGGTTCCTATGCCCACTGCTACAACTTCCCTAATGCCAAACTTTTTCTTCATACATATCCTCCTCGCTTAAAAAAACATTTTATTCAACTTAATTATTATACATTATTTTTTATTACCTTAACCTGAATTATTCACGGCTTAATTACAAAGCCGCATAGTTACTGCATTTAAACTGCATATTGCTTTCACCCAATAAGTGAAGCCTTAGGGGTATTAATAAAGCCCCGATTCTGTTACAATTTTAGGTGTCGAATCCAAAAACATAACAAAAAAGAGGCTTCATATGTCTAGTTTAGATTACACAACCTTAGAAAGCAATAAGCGTTTTAAATTAAATTTTGACGGAGGTGATTTATCCTCCGATGCTGGTCTTCTCCTAATAAAGGAATTCATCAGCAAACTGCACTTTGACAAGCTGATTGACAGCATATTTCACACCAATGATTCTTCAAGCCGCCGGACT
>NZ_AUIY01000027.1 GCF_000423945.1 Butyrivibrio sp. XPD2002
CGAACATTCCGCACTTCGTGCTCCATGTTCTTACAACCGGCAAATGAATTTGTATGCAAGCATCCATTCGCTTGCCGGTCTTGTGCAACAAAAAAATAAAGGTGACAAACATATTCAATGTTTATCACCTATTATTTCGGAATGATTTTTAAAAATCTTTATGCTGCCTTATTTTGTCTTTTTTGAAGTAGTCTTCTTAGTAGTCTTGGCTGCTGTCTTCTTAGTAGCTGTCTTATTTGTTTCTGCCTTAGCTGTATCAGCCTTTTTATCTTCTACAGTTTCCTCAGGCTTTGCATCCGGATCCTGGAATACAAATACCTCTGCTCCATAAGGCGGGATCGTCATTGTAATACTGTAATTCTTGTAATCGCAAAGTCCGGGCTCTGCCTTTATGCTCTCCGGAATACCTGTTCCGCAGCCTGCATATTTTTTATCGGCACTGTCAAGTATATGCTTGTAGTTTCCTGCAAAAGGAACTCCTACCTTGTAGTTCTGAACCTCCATAGGAGTAAAGTTAATTACAAATAAGATATTATCTCTTCCATTGGATGCTCTTCTGTAGAAGCTGTAAATGCTGTGATCTGCATCATCTGCATTTATCCATTCAAATCCGCCCCAGTCATTGTCCACTTCGTAAAGGGCAGGATATTTTCTATATATCTCGAGAAGGTCACGAACATAGTCCTTAAGACCTCTGTTTAGATCCTCCTGAAGAAGGAACCAGTCAAGCTCTCTCTTTTCACTCCATTCTCTCTCCTGACCGAAGTCCTGTCCCATGAAAAGAAGCTTCTTGCCACTATGTCCAAACATGAAGGTATAGCCGGCTCTCAAGTTAGCATACTTATCAACCTTGTATCCGGGCATCTTCTCAACCATGGAGCACTTAAGGTGCACTACCTCGTCATGAGATAAAGGAAGAATATAATTCTCAGCATTGTTGTAGCTCATTGCAAAGGTCATCATGTAATGAGCGCCTTTTCTGAAATAGGGATCGAGCTTCATGTATTCACAAAAGTCATGCATCCATCCCATGTTCCATTTAAAGCTGAAGTTCAGTCCGTCGTCCTCTACAGGAGCTGTGATCTTAGGCCATGCTGTTGATTCCTCAGCAATCATCATAACATCAGGGTATGTTCCTCTGACCACGCTGTTAAGATGCTTGAAAAATTCGATGGCTTCATAGTTTTTATTTCCGCCGTCCTTGTTGGGAACCCACTGTCCGTCTCTTTTTCCGTAATCAAGATAAAGCATTGATGCAACGGCATCAACTCTGAGTCCATCGATATGGAACTCCTTGATCCAGAACAGTGCGTTGGCGATCAGGAAGTTTTTAACTTCGTTTTTAGCAAGGTTAAATATCTTTGTTCCCCAGTCAGGGTGCTCTCCCTTTCTCGGGTCCGGATCCTCATAGATGCATGTACCGTCAAAGCATCCAAGTCCGAATTCATCAGGACAAAAGTGTGCAGGAACCCAGTCAAGTATTACTCCGATGTTATTCTTGTGAAGAAGATTAACCAGGTACATAAAGTCTGTAGGCTCACCGTAACGAGATGTCGGTGCGTAATAGCCTGTTACCTGATATCCCCAGGAACCATCGAATGGATGCTCCGCAATACCGATGAGCTCGACATGCGTATACTTCATTTCCCTTAAATATTCAACTACTCTGTCTGCAAACTGTCTGTAGCTGTAGAAGCCATCCTCAGTCCCATCAGGATGCTTCATCCATGAACCGATATGGCATTCATAGATAGCCATGGGCTGCTTATTTAAATCCTTGCCCTTTTTGCCTTCGTACCACTTGCTGTCACTCCATTTGAATTTGGAAAGATCTGTGGTTCTTGAAGCATTACCGGGTCTGAGCTCAGCATAGTTTGCATAAGGATCTGCCTTATAAAGCTTTCTGCCGTCCTGTGTATGTATCAGATATTTGTACAGCTCACCTGTACCTACTCCCGGAATGAAAAGCTGATATATTCCCATGTTTCCGATTCTTTCCATCGGATACATGTCCTCATCCCATCCGTTAAATGACCCGATCACATGAACCGCTGCGGCATTTGGCGCCCAGACAGCAAAAAACATCCCCTTAACGCCATTTTCCTCAGAGACATGTGCCCCTAATTTCTTATAAATATCGTAATGAGTTCCCTGCCCAAACAGGTACTCATCTGCGTCTGAAATAAAAACTGTCTGACCCATATAATATCCCCTTTTTAGAAAATTTTTGAAGTGTTTTCATTATAGCACAACAGGTGCTTAATGAAGGAAGTCCTTCTCCCTTAAAATAATCATATCTTCTTTATCATAACGCTTTCTCAAAAGCACATCGAAGTAATGTCCGATTGAATGCTTATCTGCGTAGTAGATCGCATCATCAACCATCTCTTTAACCTCAGCTACCGTAACCTCATGGTCAAGTGTCTGACGCTCAGAAATCTTCTGATGAAGCGCAAGAATTCCCAAATTATCTATGATATGTTCTTTTTCAAGTGCATATTGCTCAGCATACGCAACAAGAGAATCATCATCAAGTGCCTCTATATCAACACGTACATTGAAGCACTTATTGAGATCCGGATATTTATCAAGGAGTCTGTCGATGTCGTCCTTGGTATCCTCGATTACAACTATATAGCCCTTGTTCTCACTCTGAAGCTGTTTAAGAAGAGTCTTAACCGTATCCTCCTTAAGGTCAGCTGCACGTCTGATGATCAGCGCACCATTTACGATCTTATCAAGGATTGAACTTACGGAGCTCTTGTTGAGCTTCATAGCTGTGATCATTGCCACTTTTCCGGAGAAATTGGAATCTGTGGACTGCACGGCCTTGATAAGACCCTTTGCAAGGTTCACTGTTCCGGCGCCTTCTTCTCCTGTAACAATGGCATTATTGGTATAAGCAGCCATACTGAGATTATCAATGGCTCTTATTATCTGCTTTCTGGACTTCTTGTAATGGATGTAAGGTCCAAAGAGACCCTTCTCCTCAGGAGTCATTACGCGGACTCTCTGCTCAAGTCCTGCATCCTCTGTATCGTCATCGGAATCGTCTGCATCTTCAGACTCCTGTTTTCTGGAAACCTTTTCTTCCTTAACAGGCTTTGCAGGCTCTTCTGTCTTCTCTTCTTCTATATCCTCTGCTTTTTCTTCGGGAGCTTCCTCAGGAATCTCATCTTCAGGAATTTCTTCTTCAGATATTTCTTCAGAAGGTACCTCCTCAGATTCTTCCTCCTGCGGTAATTCCTCCTCAGGCAATTCTTCCTGTACTTCTTCCTTCGGAGCCTCTTCTACCTTAAGCTCCTTCATTCCGGAAGCCTTCGCTATAGCCTCTTCAACCTCTTCTGACTTAATCTCTGTAGTCTCTCCAAGGTCTACCTCTGCAGCAACCTTCTCTTCACCGTTATCTTCTTCAGGTGCCTTCTCAGTATTAGTAGCTTCTTCGAGGTCCTCACCAGTTATAAGTACTATTGACTGGGTATTCTGAAGATCATCAACAGGTGTTATCTCCTGTGATGTCTCCTCTACTGCCAGAGTATCACTTGTCTTTGCTGTCTCCTGAACAGGTTCAGTAATGATTTCTTCTTCCTGGATCACAGGCTCTTTTGCTACTTCTTCTTTTATACCTGAAACTCCGGCTTCACCTAAAAGCGCATCCTTTAGGTTCTCGTCAAAGTCCTTAAACAGCTCGCCTGTCTCTGAAGCCATAAGCTTCTTAACATTCTTGTACTGTTTTTCCTGCTGCTGCTTTTTATAATTCTCCCAGTCGCTCATGAATTCATTGATACTGATCTGACCGGTTATCTGGCGCTCAACCTGCTTTGCATCATCAATTGCAATGCTGATCTGTCCGTCAGTTTCCTGAGAGAGCATCTTATCAAAATGGCTGTTACTGTTGATCTGATATCTTACGTTAGGTCTGATAACAGCACCGGGAACCTCATCCTGCAGGGGCTCGTCCATGAAAACTACACCCTTATACATGGTGTGGTCATTCATTGTGGCTGCTGCAATATTCGCTGCAATCTCCTTGTCCTTAAGCTCCTCTGAAATAGGTGCCTTTTTATTTTCTGCAGGAACTGCCGGCTCACTTGCCTTCTTTACTTCATCAGCGCTCCATATCTTTGTAACAGTGAAATTATCATCATCCTCTGGAGTAGGTACTTCCAAAGACTCCTGCTCCGGCTCTTTCTCTTCTATCGGAACATTGACAGGCTCTTTTTCTGCAACGTCCTCTTTCTTATCCTCATAGAAAAGCTCAGACATAGAGGGACCTGTTATATCACCTGTGGTGTCGAACATATCTCCTGTATCAAGGCTCTCTGTCTCGTCACCCTCCTTGATAACCTGAGGTCCGTGAGCATCTGCAAAAAGTGCTGCTTCGGGATTTGAGATAAGTACCTCTTTAAGATTTTCAGCAATCTCCTTCTGAAGATCTACTGTGTTATAGGTATCCACATTTACTGTAGGAACAGTGTAGGGTTCAGGTATCTCCTCCTGATAGGGCTCCTGAACTGCCTGTGGTGCTTCATAAGCTTCCTGCCTAAGAGGAATCTCCTGCATGGGAGCCTCCTGAACAGGTGCCTGTGCTATGGGCTGTTCATAAACCGGCGCTTCATATACCGGTGCCTGATAAACAGGCTCATTTACTGCATTATTCTGATAGTAGGGCTGTCCATTAATCTGTTCTTCTGTTAATTCAGGAAGTTCTCTTGTGGGAGCCTTTTTCCCGTCAACAACATCTTTTCCGGGAACAGAATCCTGAACCTCGGGAGCATACAGATTGCCGCTTATCTCTGCCTTGTACTTCGCATAAACTGCCTTCTGCTCAGCAGAAAGAGGCTCATGCAAAGCCTTTAATTCCAATGCCTTTATTACATAGCGGCCCTCACGCATGTAGAGGAAAAGCTCATCACATTCCTCAATACACTCGGTTGTAAGACCGACTCTGTGATAAAGATAAGCCAGCTCATAAGCCCACTTTTCGTTATAATCATGCTTCTTATATTCCTCAAGTACCGCAATGCGCTCCTCAAGACTAACCTCCTGAGCCTCATAGAGTTTGTACTGAAGGATGTACCTTGCTGTATTTCTTGGAGCAAGTCGCACAAATTCCTTATAATATTCAACTGCCTGGACAAATTCACCCATGGCAATTGCCAGCTCGCAAAGAGAGTATACAATTTCCCTTCTCGTAGGACTTCTGTCGTATGCGAGAAGCAGAATGTCTCGGCTCTCCTCCAGCCTTCTATTTACCTTATACAGATCACTGATGGCACACAGCATACCGACACTCTTAACCCTTTTCCAGTCAATTGTGTCGGCAATCTTTACTGCATCTGCAAAACGCTGTGCTCTTATCAGCGATTTGATTTCTTCCGCTCGAATTTTATATTCTGTTTTATCCAAAATATTGTCCTCTAAAACTTTTTCATACTATATATAGTGAAATTTTAGCATAGCAACCTATTTATGTCAAAATTGTGTCATTAAAAATCCGCATATTTTCGCGGTTTTTCACGAATTTGTATCAAACTATTTTGAAGCACGTAGAAATATATTAAAATGTATGTACAAATATAGCTTTTATAAATGTTATTGGAGAGAAAATATATGCCAACTCTTGGATGTGCTTCGGGCACAAAAGCAGTAATTGAAAAATATAACCTAAGTATTCAAAAAAAATTCGGCCAGAACTTTCTTATAGATGATTCTGTTCTTAGCAGAACCGTGGAAGCCGCCGGAGTTACAAAGGAAGATACAGTACTGGAAATTGGCCCCGGAATCGGAACTATGACCCAGTACATCGCAGAGAGCGCCGGTAAGGTTATCGCTGTTGAGATAGACAGAATGCTAATCCCCATTCTTGCTGACACATTATCTGATTATGATAATATAAAGGTCATTAATGAGGATATCTTAAAGGTTGATATTGAAAAGATCGTTCAGGAAGAAAATGGCGGAAAGCCTATTAAGGTTGTCGCAAATCTTCCCTATTACATCACAACCCCCATACTAATGAGACTACTTGAAAGTGAGCTTCCGATTGAGAGTATAACCGTTATGGTTCAGAAAGAAGTCGCTGACAGAATGGCTGAAAAACCGGGATCAAAGGACTATGGTGCTCTTTCCCTTGCAATACAGTATTATACTGAGCCCTCTATGGTTCAGATTGTTCCTCCAAGCTGCTTTATCCCGCAGCCGGGTGTTGATTCAGCTGTTATCCACTTAAAGTGCCACAAGAATCCACCGGTTGAAACCAAGGACTCAAAGTTCCTGTTTTCCGTTATAAGGGCTGCCTTTTCACAGAGAAGAAAAACTCTGGCTAACGGTGTTACAAACGGAAATCTTGGTATATCAAGAGAGCAGGTAGTCTCTGCTCTTGAAAAGCTTTCTATTAATCCTTCTATAAGAGGAGAAAAGCTTAGCCTTCAGGAATTTGCCGATATTTCCAATCTTTTATATGATGAACTAAATAAATAAAACCTCAGGAGTAATTAATGATTTTCGAAACACACGCACATTTTGATGATGAGGCCTTTGATGAAGACAGGGCAGAACTCCTCTCATCAATGCAGGAAAATGGCATCGGTACTATTGTAAATGCCACTGCAAGTAAAAGGACCGTTGAGATGTCCTTGGAGCTTACCAAGAAATATCCCTTTATATACACAACTATTGGTGTTCATCCAAGTGACTGCGCTGAAATGGATGACGATGAGCTAAGATGGCTAGAGGATATGTGCTCTAATGAAAAGGTCGTAGCCGTTGGTGAAATCGGTCTTGATTATCACTATGATGAGCCCTCAAAGGACATTCAGAAAAAATGGTTCGAAGCCCAGATTGAAATGGCACGAAGAGTAAAGCTTCCTATCATTGTTCATTCCCGTGATGCTGCAAAGGATACTATGGACATCATGAAGGCCCTTAAGACAGAAGAAATCGGAGGAGATATCCACTGCTTTTCATATTCTGTTGAAGTTGCAAGAGAATATCTGAACATGGGTTTCTATATTGGAGTTGGAGGAGTAATTACCTTCAAAAACGGAAGAAAATTAAGAGAGGTTGTAGAATATGCTCCCATCGAACAGATCGTACTTGAAACTGACTCTCCCTATCTTTCTCCGGAGCCCTATAGAGGAAAGCGCAATTCCTCATTAAATCTTCCTCTTATTGCGGCAAAGATTGCAGAAATTAAAGGCATTACAGCCGAGGAAGTAATTGCCATAACTGAAGAAAACGCAAGAAAGCTTTATAACCTATAATAATAATAAATAGCTGTCGGAAATATTTCCGGCAGCTATTTTCATAATCAGTTATTCAATTCAGAAAGAACAATCTTTCCTTCTTTTAATGTATCCTGAACCTTTATGATTCTCTGGTTCGATGAACCTCTGAATTTTAGTGAGATATTTTTAAGGTCGATAACAAATTCTCCGTCCACAAGAGTATCAATCATGGATAAAATTGCTTCCGTGTCCTCACTGTGGCAGCGCTTATTGTTTTTGTCGTTAAGCTCTTCCCACACATATCCGGAATAAATCCAGATATTTTTATCAGGAAGCTCATTTTTTACCCTCTCAATAAAAGGGCGAAGAGCCTTCTGATTAACTACTTCCATGGGCTCACCACCAAGGATTGTAAGACCCTTTACAAAATCAGGACGCAAGGATTCAATTATCTCGTCCTCCACTTCCTTCGTGAAGGGCTTTCCGAAATTAAAATCCCATGTTTCCTCGTTAAAGCAGCCCTTGCAGTGGTGAGTACATCCCGATACAAAAAGAGATGTCCTGATTCCTACTCCATTTGCAATGTCTGTAGTTTTTATCTCAGCGTAATTCATATTAAAGGTGCAATACTCTTTCTTTTATCTCCTGTGTTCTACCCTGGTTCCAGTACTGGGTTCCAATGTATCCACAGGTACGTCTTGCCACGTTCATCCTGGACTGATCAGTGTTACCGCAGTTAGGGCACTTCCAGATCAGCTTACCATCGATGTCATTCTCGATCTGTATCTCGCCATTATAGCCACAGCACTGGCAATAATCACTCTTTGTATTGAGCTCGGCGTACATTATATTCTCATAAATATACTGCATTACAGAAAGAACGGCCTCAATGTTGTTGTTCATGTTAGGAACCTCTACATAGCTGATAGCTCCTCCCGGAGAAAGTGCCTGGAACTCAGACTCAAACTTGAGCTTTGTGAAGGCATCGATCTTCTCAGTTACATGAACGTGATAACTATTTGTAATATAGTTCCTGTCTGTTACTCCAGGAATCATTCCAAAGCGCTTCTGAAGTGCTCTGGCAAATTTGTAAGTAGTAGACTCAAGTGGTGTTCCATACAGACTGAAGGAGATGTTTGTTTCCTTTCTCCACTTTGCACACTTGTCATTCATGAACTGCATAACTCTGAGTGCAAAATCCTTTCCAGCGGGATCTGTATGTGTAACGCCCTTCATGAATTTAGTACATTCACAAAGACCTGCGTATCCAAGAGAGATTGTTGAATAGTTGCCATAAAGGAGCTTATCAATTGTCTCTCCCTTCTTAAGTCTTGCAAGGGCACCGTTCTGCCAAAGAATAGGTGCTACATCTGAAGGAGTTCCAAGAAGACGGTTATGTCTGCACATTAATGCCTTTTTGCAAAGCTCTGTGCGCTCTTCCATGATCTCCCAGAATTTCTCCTCGTCACCGCCTGAAGAGCAGGCTGCATCAACGAGATTTATAGTAACAACACCCTGGTTAAAACGTCCGTAATACTTGTGCTCACCCTCGTTGTAGTTCTGAGCCTTGGAAATATTGCCCTTGTTGCAAAGTCCCTCATTAGTATCTTCACTGTCTACTGTAAGGAAGCTTCTGCATCCCATGCAGGGATAAACGTCGCCGCCCTTGTATTCCTTCATCTTCTTTGCAGAGATGTAATCCGGAACCATTCTCTTAGCAGTGCACTTTGCAGCAAGCTGAGTGAGGTACCAGTAACGTGTACCCTCCTTGATATTGTCCTCATCAAGAACATAAATAAGCTTAGGGAATGCAGGAGTAATATAAACTCCCTTCTCATTCTTAACACCTGTGATTCTCTGCTTGAGCATCTCCTCGATAACAAGTGCAAGGTCATCTCTGAGCTGTCCTTCAGGAACCTCGTCAAGATACATAAATACTGTGATGAAAGGTGCCTGTCCATTGGTTGTCATTAATGTGATAACCTGGTACTGGATAACCTGAACACCGCGCTCGATTTCCTTGCGGACACGCATCTCAGCAATCTCTTTTATCTGCTCATCTGTTGCTTCCATGTGTGCATCGATGAACTCCTGGCGCACTTCTCTTCTGAACTTCTGTCTGCTGACATCTACAAAAGGAACAAGGTGTGAAAGAGTGATACTCTGTCCGCCGTACTGTGAGCTTGCTATCTGTGCAATAGCCTGTGTAGCAATATTGCAGGCAGTTGAAAAGCTCTTGGGACGCTCGATCATGGTCTCTGAAATAACTGTTCCGTTCTGAAGCATATCCTCAAGGTTTACAAGACAGCAGTTGTGCATATGCTGAGCAAAGTAGTCAGAATCATGGAAATGGATGATTCCATCCTTGTGAGCCTTAACAACATCCTCGGGCAGAAGGAATCTGCGAGTGATATCGCGGCTAACCTCTCCAGCCATGTAATCTCTCTGTACACTGTTTACAGTGGGATTCTTGTTGGAGTTCTCCTGCTTAACCTCCTCGTTACTGCACTCGATAAGTGACATGATCTGCTCATCTGTAGTATTAGACTTACGAACAAGAGCATGACGATAACGATAGGTTATATACTTACGGGCAACCTCGAACTTCCCGGACTGCATGAGGCCATCCTCAACCATATCCTGGATTTCTTCTACGCTGGCAGCTCTGGTAAGCTTTCCGCACTTCTCCTCTACCTGCGCGCCGATATTCTTAATTTGATCGTCAGACAAGCTCTGATCCGGAGTCACTTCCTTATTTGCTTTCTCGATAGCTGCCAAAATTTTTGAGCCATCAAAAGTAACTTCTTTTCCGCTTCTCTTTATAATCTTCACTGGTTAACCCCCTGGAAATATATGAATAAATTTAAATTTGTAGAAAAATAATAGCCACCCGAAACTATATCTTGTGGCTATATATAAACTATAATACATTATATTGTATAAATCAAGTAACAATTTATCGTTAGCTGAAATTTCTCACAAACTCAAGCCTGCTCAGCATTCTGAGGTATTTTGAGAGCCTTACGGTATCCGTTATTTCGTCTCCTGACTCGTAGTATGTCGTATTGAATCTAACCACTATATCTTGTGGTTCATTAAAAATAATCTCACTATCCGGAGTGTTTTTAGCTTTTAACCCCATAACATCCCCAAGATGATTGATTGTTCCGTGATTTCCATCTATAAGATGTATGTTGTCACCGAGAATTTCCTTATATAAAGGCTTAAAATAATTAAAATGAGTGCAGCCAAGAACAAGACCACTATATTTTGTGTCTGAAGCATCAAGAGTCTTAAAGCGCTGCCTTATATATTCCCTCACCTCATCACCTTCAAATTCTTCTTTTTCAGCAAAGGTTACGAGTCCCGGCATCTCAAGAAGATCAGCCTTGTGTCCTATATCCACTCTGTTAAGAAGCATCTCAAGCTTTTTCTCTCTTAAGGTAACGGGAGTTGCCATAACAAGGATTCTTCTTTCATCCTCGGGAGACTCCTCCACTGCAGGCTTAACTGCGGGCTCCATACCAAGTATGGGAAGATCGTATTTTTGTCTTACCATGGAAGCGCCTACACTGGTGGCAGTATTGCAGGCTATTACGATAGCATCCACCTTCTTTTCTATAAGAAAGCGCACTATGCCATCCACATATCCCTTTATCTCATCCTCAGACTTGGTTCCATAGGGTACGTGCCTGGTATCTGCATAAAAAATATATTCCTCATCGGGAAATCTGTGGTAAGCCTCATGTAAAACTGATAGTCCGCCTATACCGGAATCAAAAATTCCTATTCGCATATCGTTCCTCGTTGTTGTATCATTATTAATTATGAAAGAATCATTTATACTCGAATTACAAAAATTATATGACGACTCACACGTAAGCTCCCTTGTACAGGAGGTATGTGAATACTACGCATCCGGTCTTGACTACGAGGACGGTTCTTATATGGAAGAAATAGAGCCTCGTGAAATCTTCGAGCCGGTTTATATTCTTTTCCTTCTTCAGAGAAGAGAAAGCTATCTCGATGAGTTTTCCTACATCCGCAAAAAATATCCCCATCTGTTCACAAGCGTTGAACAACTCTATGAGGATATTCTTATTCATATGGATGTAAATGCCCTCGAAAAAACCAATGCAGATAAACTCTCATCTGCCCTGGATAACAAAATCACATCTGACGAGATCTTTGATAAAATCAATTCCTTGTGCATGCAAAAGGATGACATTTCAGATGCTCTTGATGGATTCTGCTCCTGGATCCACAACTTTTATTCCTGAACCTGAGCGTATTTCATAACACAGAATAAAAGCTGACCCTCGTACTGAATCTGTGCCCATTCACCGTCATCGCTGACAGCAACTCTGTCAAGGACGGTGCCCTGCGGTACCTGAACTACAATAAAGTCATCACTTGCAGTGCTGGGTGTATTTCTAAGATTAAGGTCTGCAGTAGTTACGATCTTATCACCGGTCTTGGTATAGCCGGCAAGCTCTCCCACAACCGTTTCAGTGGTGGTCTCTTCGTCAGGATCTGGTACAAAGTATTTATCATATACCTTATTCTTTAAGATCATTCCAATCAGTACCAGTATTACGATACCAGTAATAATAGAAGAAATCCTTACTATTAAAAGAGGAAGAAATTCATTCTCTTCATCATCGTAATCGTCTTCAGTATCTCTTCTTTCTACTTCCTTACGGTGCTTTTTCCTAATAAATTCCTGCTTTTCTTTTTTGGGTTCAGGCCTTCTTTTCTCTTTCTTAGGAGGCTCAGGACGCTTTTTTTCCTTCTTGGGTTCAGGTCGTCTCTCCTTTTTAGAAGGATCAGGTTCTCTGTCTCTGCTTTCAGATCTTTCTCTTGCAGATTCTCTCTTACTGCTTTCAGCTCTGGGTCTTTCAGGTTCTCTCACAGGTTCTTCGTACTCTACCTCAAAATCCTCATCCAGATAAAACTCATCCGAATCCTCGCTGAGGTTTTCTCTTTCCCTGTCCATGGCTTCATGCTGGGTTCTGTAGTATTCTTCTCTCTCCTCTGCACTTAAAAAATCCAGCGGATCCTGAATCTCAATATCTATTTCCTCTGTTGCCTGTTCGTCATTTATTATCTTTTTTCTGTAGTCGTTAAAATTCCTGATATTGTCCGACATGACTTCTCCTCCGGGAAATCCCTTGGTCAACATCTCCCCCATACAAAAAATAATTTCCAGTAAATTAAAAACAGCTCGGGCAGACCTGGTTGTCTACCCGAACTCTATATTATCACATAATTTAATTTAATTACATTCAAGAAACAACCTTGTCGATCATGCTCTGCAACTTAGCCTTGCTCTGTGCGCCAACTGCCTGATCTACAAGCTCGCCATCCTTAATAAAAGCAAACATAGGAATGGACATAACTCCGTATTTCTGAGCAATCTCAGGCTGCTCATCCACGTTTATCTTGCCAACCTTAAGCTCTCCGTCATACTCCTTGGCAAACTCGTCAATCATAGGAGCCATCATCTTGCAAGGTCCGCACCAGTCAGCCATAAAGTCAATAAGAACCGGAAGCTTACTGTTGAGAACTTCTTCCTCAAAGTTGTCTGTTGTAAATGTGTACTCAGCCATCGTCCACCTCTTTCCGCGATAAGTACTATCGCTTTGCATAAAATAATGTAACAACCCTACCGCTTGATAATATATTTGAAGATCGGATTTCCTTTTGCGGAAAACTTCTCCTCATATTCTGTCATTATGTTACCTTCATTCATGGATGAATCATTATGAAGATCATATGTAACTGCCTCTGCATGCCAGCCTGCAGTATTCAGCTCCATAAGTGAAAAATCAAAAAGGCCTCTGTTATCTGTTTTAAATTCCAACTGTCCGTCTTTTTTTAATATCTGATCATATCTTCTAAGAAAAGTACTTGATGTAAGTCTTCTCTGAGCATGTCTGTCCTTGGGCCAGGGATCTGAAAAGTTAAGGTAAATCCTGTCTACTTCATTCTCCTCAAAGACCTCTGTAATGATCTCAGCTTCCATTCGGATAAATCTTACATTTGTAAGCTCCCGCTCTGTCTGCTTCTGTACTGCTCTTAAAAGAACACTTGAGTATTTCTCAATTCCAACGTAGTTGATGTCCGGATTGGCCTTGGCCATATCCATAATAAATCTTCCTTTTCCGGTTCCAACCTCTATTCTGATAGGATTGTCATTCCCGAAAACCTCTTTCCATTTACCCTTGTTCTCTTCCGGGTTATCGATGGTAAAGGGACTTTCAGCAATCCTCTCTCTGGATCCGGCTACATTTCTAAGCCGCATATAAAAAATCACCTTTCAAATATAAATTAATTGTACCATAAATAGAGAATACGCCAATAGCCACTTATTGAAAAGTTTTTTGCAGCTTTATCTTTGGTTTTGTCCTCTTTTAGTGTATCATAGATTAGCAGAATGTTGCTATAAGGAGTTTTTAATGAATCGCAGATATTTTGTGGAAAAACTGAATAGAGGTGCATTAATATTCTCATTTATTGCTATTTTTCTTACGAACACATTTGTAAGCCATGCTGAGACTGATTTAGAAAGTGCTGCAGCCTCAAGAAAAGAGCTTCCTATACAAAGTAATGAGATTCCGGGATGGCCAGAAGGACCTCAGATCGGTGCGGAAGCCGCTATCCTGATGGATGTTAATACGGGAACAATTCTCTATGAGAAAAATATACATGAGGAGTTATATCCTGCAAGTACCACGAAGATAATGACCTGCCTCCTTGCTGTAGAAAATGCAAGTCTCGATGACAGGGTCGATTTTACATACGATGCTATTCACTCAGTACCCGCCGATGGTTCCAAAATTGGTATAGATGCAGGTGAATACCTGTCACTTGAGGAATGTCTTTACGGAATAATGGTCGGAAGTGCCAACGAGGTTTCCAACGCTGTCGCTGAACATGTGAGCGGTTCCATTGATGGCTTTATTGATCTCATGAATGAAAAGGCAAAATCCCTTGGCTGCACCAATACTCACTTTGCCAATGCGAACGGTCTTCAGGATCCAAACCACTACACAAGTGCCTATGACCTGGCTCTGATATCTGCTCAGTTTTTCTCAAATGAACTTCTTTGCAGAGTTGGTAATACTCCAAGATATCACTTTGAACCAAGTGCCGGTCAGCCTGATGATTTTTATCTTAATAACAAGCATAAGCTTATAACAGGCGAGGTTTCCTACGAAGGAATAATCGGAGGAAAAACAGGTTACACCGATCTTGCCAGAGAAACACTTGTAACCTGCGCCGAAAAAAACGGAATGAAGCTTGTCTGTGTTGTATTTATGGAGGAATCCCCGGCACAGTTTACTGATACAGTTACACTTTTTGATTACGGCTTTAATAACTTCAAGACAGTTAATGTTAAAAGTGAAGAAAATGGATATATCCCCAAGGACAATTCCTTTTTCTCATCCGATAAGGACTTCTTCACCACACAGAGCTCCTTTTTGGAATTTGCAAAATCAGATTATGTAATACTTCCTGTGACCTCTTCTCTGTCAGATGCAGTATCCACAGTATCCTACGATGAGGACGCAGAAAGTACAGGACATATAGCCACTATCAATTACAGCTTTAACGGTGTTCCTGTTGGTTCAGGGCATATTATTATTTCTCAGAATGCAGCTCTTTCCTCTGATGTGAATCCGGAAGCTGCTGCCAGCATGATATATATAAATATCAAATTCATAATAATTCTTATCTCAATTGCAGGTGGATCACTTGTCTTCCTGATATATGTATCCTCTCTTATCGGAGCATACAGTACCGGTGTAAGCCGCGAAGACAGAAAGAGACTTAACAGAAGAAAACGAGAAGCAAGAAAACGAAACGGACCAAGACTTTAAAATGTCTATAAAAAGAGCGGGCTGAAATTAATCAGTCCGCTTTTTCTTATGGTCTCCCAACCTGTTATAGCTCTTTTTTTCCGATTTAGCCTTCATCTCCTCCATCTCCTTATCGGTGATGAATTTCAAAGTTTTTACAGCATAATATTTCTGGCTTTCCGCCTTCTTTAATCTGACCTTTGCCTTCATAAAGCCATGCTCTTTGCAAAGAGATACACTGTAAAAATGCTTCCCGTTATTTGAAAACCATTTGACCTTTCTCTTTATCGGCTTATTACAAAGATAGCATTTTGTTCCCATTACCTCCGGGTCAGATAAAAGCTCTTCCTTTGACTTAAACTCTCTTGAGATATACTTTGCATAGTGTTCAAAAACAATATGAACTTCCTGATCCTTAGTCTTTGGTGTGACATAGTTGTCAAAGGAGTAGTTGTAAAATACCTTGCGGCTAAGCTCACAAAAAATCTGAGCAGTGTAGTCCGCATCCGCTAAGGCTCTGTGAAAAGCTGAATCCTTTTTCATACCGAGACTCTCTGTCGCATGCTCTAAGGATCTTCTCATCTTTCCATCCTCGTACTGGATGCTGAAAAGCTTTTGCACATCATAGAACGGAAGTGGTCTGTCTGAAAGAAGAGGCAGGTCAAAAAAGTCCATGTTCCTCTGAAGTTCTGTAAGATCAAGGGGTCCCCAGGTGCAGAAGGTCGGTTCCTCTCCGCACCATTCGAGGAAGTCAGTGATGACTGTTACAAAATCATCACCGCTCTGAAGATCTTCCATTGAAATGTGAATCAGGTCCTCTGTGATCTTGTGCATCTTTTTATAAACCTGAGGACGGACAAGGCGGCTGAATTCTCCGGTCCTGTTTCTATTCTCATCAAGACGCACTGCACCGATTTCTATTATCTCGAAAGGAAGAGATTTTCCATTTCTCTCCTTTACTGTTTTTCCCTGATTCCATTCCAGATCAAATACAATATAATTTCCCATTAAGGCTTAATACTCCTTGGCAGGTGTCCAATGCTCCTGCCCATAAATATCTGTAATCTTGAAGGTCACACGTACCTTGCCATCACCAACTGTTGTGTTGGAAATGTGAAGATCTGCCATGCTTCCCTCCACAGTCAAAGTCTCACCAAGGTGATACTTATCCTGAAAGTTCTCATCATAGTCATAGAAATCGCAAACAAAATCTATTCTATCACCAGTTTGCAGTTCTGTGAGATTTTTCGCAATGGTCTCTGTCTCACCCGTGGCATAATCGTAGCAAACACCTGCCACATATCCGTCTTCATTTTCTGAATCAAATATAAGGATAAGGTTAGCTCTTACATCGTTGATGAAGCAGGGAACTCTTCCCATTATTGCATAGCTGTCCTCATCTCCCTGAGTATCTATGCGAATGTACTCAACAGGCTGCTTATTTATTGATATCCATGTCCTGTCTGAAGGTGCAACAGGATTGCCGTCATCGTCGATATCATAGGAGTTATCAAGTCCGAGGTCAACGTATCCTGTATCATCATCATAGAAAATATTTACATCAAGATTCTGAACAAGACTCCACTGCTCCTCTGACATCTGAATAACATCTTCACCCTTGGAGTTAGTTGTCCATACAAACTGGTTATTGTCAAAGCTGTGCTCAGTTACATAGCTTGCCATTGTTTCCGCATCAATTCCTTTTCCAAAGAAGGAAGAATTGGATGCATCAAGTCCGGAGATTCCTGTTACTCCGCTGCTCATCATGCTTCCGAGAAGCTGAACCAGTACATCCTGACTGGATACGGACTGACCCTGGCTGCTCATGTCTCCAAACAGACTTCCCATAGGTGACATGGTTCCGCCTGAAGCTACCTGACCTGCAACCTCCATTGACGCAAACTTCTGAATACAGTCGGCATAGCTATCATCCATTCCTATAGCTTCATAGGTGCTTACCATACTGTCAACCTTGGAGGTCTTCTTATAAGGGAAGTATATGGAAAGGCCATAGGCATTTGTCATATTCTGACTTGTTCTGTTGTACTTTACGCAGCCCTTAAGAGCGTCCGCAAGCTCTTTTCCATCCTCTGTTCCCATATTGGAAGCAAGATGGATAAGATCAACCTGATCGATTTTCGATGATGAAGCAAACTCTCTTGCTTCTGATCTTGCATTTGCAACTACCTGATAATCCTTATCTGAAATCTTATCAGAGGTATCCTTTGCAAATTCCTTGAGCTCTGAAGGAACTGTGTTCTGAATCTCAGCAAGGTCTATAAGTGAAAGTGTTGTCTTTTGACCTCTGCAGGTTGTGGCACACACATCTGTGTATGTGTCAATTATCAGCTTCGCCAGGTCTATAGTTTCCATTGAAGGATTCTTGGAATAAGCGTTAAGCCAGTCTGTATAGTACCAGCCAACTCCGGGCTCTGTCTCCTCTGAAGCTATCATGTAGTCAGCGTAGTTTGAAGCAACAAGGGCTGTCTCTACAGTAGCCATGAGGCAGGCATCAAAGCCTATAAAATCATAGGTTATTCCACTATCCTTAAGTGCCTTGTTGATTTCTGAAAGATCCATTGATCCTTCCCTTGCAAATTTCTCATCATAACCATAGCCGCTTACAGATCCGCCGCCATGATCCCAGAAAATAAGGTCATATCTGTTTGCAGGAAAATTCTCTGCTGTCCACTTTATAAAGCCTGTAAGATTTTCAGGCTTTGTCATGGCAGTCTCTCCAAGGTTATCCTTTAAAAGAGCAAGACCACCCTTCTTTACCTGATAAATCTGATTTGTCTTACTTGAAATAACATTGTTCTGCCACTGCTTACAGCCACCTGTGTAAACAATGATGTTGATATTATCACTAATATCAGCGGCCATCATCTCCTGAAGATCTCTGGTGGCCATCTGGCTTCTTGACTCAAGGTCTGTACCACACATATAGATCATGATTGTGGTTTTATCAGAGCCATCGCCGATTATATTAGTTCTTCTTTCTCTTGAGCCCTCTGCAACCTCTCTGTTAAGGACACCTGTGTTAGGTGACTCGCTCCAGGCACTGCTGGTCTGACCATAGTATCCCGTTCCTCCTCCAAGAAGAGTTCCGAGAAGTGATCCCATCTGAGATGTGCCCGTCTGGCTCTGTCCGCTTCCTGACTGACTGCCTGTACCTGTTGTTGTCGTAGTATTGGTAGTATTCTGGGTGGTTGTAGTCTGATGACTCTCCTGAGTATAGGTAGTGTCATCTCCTGAAAAGCCTCCCATAAGGCTTCCGATTCCGCCGCCACCTCCAAGAAGAAGTATAGCCAAAATTACTATAAGTGAAAGAGGACTTTTTCCGCCGCTTCTCTGGGGACCTCCGCCTCCGGTAGTACTTCCTCCCTTTCTTCCTGCGTAGCCATCACTTGATCCGACGGGACCTCCGCCCAGACCTTCACCTCTCTTATGGACTCCAACGCCTCCGTCCTCGATGTTCTTTTTTCTTCTTACCGGCTTATCTGCCATTTTCTCCCCTTCCTCTTTCCATACCGGTCATTTCTTATGAAAAGATTTACATACCAAAAATATTTTTATAAATCTGCTGTATAGATTTTCTTTCCGAAATTATCGCAGATATATAATCTTCTTCCCTGTATGCATATCCCAATAGGTGACACCAGCTCTGCATCTGGAATTCTCTCATCCACAATGTTAAGGGTACTTACCTGTCCGCCCTTAATTAAACGAACCGCGCTGTTAACAGTATCAGCAACAAAAACTGTTCCATCTCCAGCAACAGCTATTCCCTTTGGTGATGAAAAGGATGCTTCAGGTGTTGCTCCGTCCTTAAAGCCCTCTTCTCCGTTTCCTGCCACAAGCTCAATATCACTGCTACTCTTTTTAGAGCTGACATCAGTGGCATTTACTTTTATAATTCTGTTTTTTCCTGTTTCTGCTATATATAAATAGCCTGAATTAAAGCTAAGTCCCATGGGGCTGTCCAGTCCATCAATAAAGGTGGAAACTGTTCCATCCTCTGAAACTATTTTTACTGAATCTGAATGAGTATCGGAAACAAAAAGATGTCCTGTTCCGTCGGAGGTAATTCCGGTTGGATAGTTATACTCATCAGTTCCGTTTGCAGAATTAATGGTATCAACCCTGTCATCGTTTATAAGTCGTATCACATTATTTTCTGTATCAGATACCGCGATTCCACCAAGGAAAGGTGTCACAGTCCAGGGCAATTTGAAAAGTGCTTCTGTCAATGACGCATCATTATAACCACCCTGGGGTTTATCATAGATATCCCTTGAGCTGTCCGCTCCTGCCAAAATATCTATTCCGTCAGCAGATGCCTTCCACACACATTTAGAAAAAGAATCCGTTATATAAAGGCAGCCGTCATAGCTGCAAATTCCGCAGGGCTCCATCGTATCAGGAAGGTCAGATAGGTCAAAATCTATAGTAGCTTCATCAGTGTCTATGCTGACATCTCCTATTCCTCCAAGTCCTGTATCTGAAAGAGAACCTGTGTCATAAAGCTCTTCCTCTGCCGTTTCCCCCTGTTCCTCCGCAGCCTTCTCAGAACCCTTTTCCTTAAAAAGACCGCAGGCAACCATAGTTACGGTAAAGGCTGTAATTATCAGTACAATTACAAGCAAAACCCATTTCAAGCCGTTTTTCTTTTTCTTATTCATAGCATCCCCCTGTTCGTTTAAATCATACCTATGCTAAATGAATATCTGTCCCAGCTTAATTTTCATATAATCTTAACTTATATTATAGCTGAAAATGCGCATTTCTGCAGGGTTTATTCTTTCCAATAAGAATTTAATTCCTTTGTTTCCCACTTTTTTAGACGAACACCATCATAGGTGTGAGCAACATAGAAAATGGCCTCTTCACCTGTTTTTGTAGCCTTATCTTTTCCCTGATCTGCCCTGAAATTCCCGAGAGAATAATAGACTAATAGCTTTCCTCCATCCTCTTTATCTATGAGCTCCGTCTTTTGCACTACATGTGGATGAGTTCCAATTATCACATCTGCCTCCGTCTTTGAAAATAGCTCAGCCATCTCCTTTTGTTCTTTGCTTATGTCCTTACTGTATTCATCACCCCAATGCACGAATACCACTATAAAATCTGCTTCTTTTCCGGCTTTATCAATGTCACCTATTACCTTTTTCTTTTCGGCATCTGTCCTTGGAAGGTAGTGAACTGCAAAGGGATATTTATCGGTCACATCTATGTCGTTTGTTCCATAGGTATATGAAAAAAGTGCAAATCTTATACCGTTCCTGCTTATAATCTCATAGGGCTTATATTCTTTATCAGAGCTGTTCTGGATTCCCACGCAGGTAATCTTGTTTTCTTTATAAAAATCTGTCGTTACATCTATTCCATAAATACCTTTATCAAGGGCATGGTTATTAGCACACACTGCTATGTCAAAGCCAGCATTTTTAATAGCTTCTCCTACAGCAAGAGGTGACCCAAAGCTTGGGTACCCAGATACAGCACTATTTTTATCCACAAGAATTGTCTCCGCGGCAATTGCTGCGATGTCTGCTTCCTCTATTTCTTTTTTAAAGGGTTTATATAAAAAGTCATAGCTTCCCTTTTCTTTTCTTGCCGCGTATTGGTAAATCTCTTCGTGGATAATGTTATCCCCAAAGGCGATGAATTTAACTTCATTATTTATATTCTTAAGTCCAAAAGATTCCCACATCCAAAGGGCACAGTTTTCATCTATATCCTCAGTAAGAAGTATGGCATTGTCCTTCTCCATGAGCTTCATTCTTGTGACCTGTCTTCCTATGTCGGAGGCAAACCACTTTGCGGACACCTTGCCTTCACTTCCTATGTCGTAAATTCCAATGTGCTGAGAAAAACTATCCTCATCACCCTTTACCCAGAAGGGTTTATCCTTTCCGTATCTTCCCTTTTTCCACAAAAGAAGGATCAGCTCTTCGTCGCCGTTTCTGTCGATATCTGTGATAAATTCATCCTGAACAAGATAATCTTCTTTGCTCTCCCAGAGTGTCTTACCTTTACCGTCCTTATATATCACATGCTTATCTGAAAGCTCGAAGACCTTTTTGTCGCTGGTCTTTAGCTCTTTTTCCTGAAAGGAAACCCACCCAGGTATCTCTTCATTTTCAGACGCGGCCGCTTTTACTGTAGTTAAATTTGTTGTTATATAAATGGCTGCCGCTATAAGAAGCAGCAGCCATTTTGATGTTGTTATTTTTGGCATATTATTTTTCATTATCACTTTATACGATAGCTTGTTGTCCATTCAGGCTTATCAGGTACATCCTCTGACTCAACCCAGTTCCAGTCGTCATCGAGATGTCCGCCTGAAAGTCTCTCTCTCCATTCGGAGTCTGTCATTCTCTCATTGATCGGAACGGTGAACTGATAGAAGCTGTATGCACTTCCACTTCCTACATGGAGCTCACCATCGATAGGGAATACTACATAGATTATATCTGCTTTTCCTGAACCAACCTCAAGAACAGAACCGTTAGGATCTGTCGCAATGTCAGCTACTACCGGGCAGGGTGCCTGATAACTGTAAACTATGCTATCTTCACTATCCTTATTTACTTCAAGCCAGAAGTGCTCAAGACTTCCGCCGTAGGATCTTATAAACTCATAGTCATCATCAGTAAGTGACTCATTCTTTAATTCCTTTTCAGAAATCTCAATAAGTCTCATTGCCAGTTCTGAGAGAAGCTCAAGATTCTTCTTATCATCTGCATCAAGCATCTTGAAATTATCAAGACCTTCCTTAGTCTTGTTAGATAAGAATACGAATCTGCTGTAAACAACAGGCTCTGGATCTACATATCCTCTGTCATCAGGAATCTCCTCGTCGCCGGGGCCTCCCATTTCTGCCATAACCTGCTTAGCATAAAGTATAGTGTCATGCTTTAATTCAGCGTAAGAGCCTGCGAAGGTTTCAAGATCCTTCTTTTCCCATTCATCTGACTTCATGTAGGACGGATAACCATCACCCTTTTTCTCGAAAAGAGGTCTTAATGTATTAAGCCATCCCGAGTACAAACTTGCATTCCATAATGCAGAGTCATTTCCGTCATAGATAGTTTGCATTGTTGTAAGATTGTCTGTATAGTTCTTGAACTTTGTGTCACCCTTATCTTCAAGTATCTTAAGGGCTGTTTCAGAACCAAGAGTTGCAGCCGTATCAAGTGTATCAGGAAGGTATCTTAATTCACCTTCATCATTTTCTTTTACTGACTGATATACCAGGCGCTGCATAATTGCTGCATCTATGGTGAATCTCTGTCCCATAAATCTGAAGGATGAAATAACTGATTCCTCATCCTCATAAACAGGAATAGAATTTATCTTCGGAGGTGCAAGATTCTTTATTTCATTTTTTACCTTATCAAAAGCGCCACTATCAGATGTCAGATCTGAAGCCTCCGGAATTTTTCCATAGCTCTTCTGCAATATATCTGAGAACTCTGCATATCCAGGATCATCTGATGCACCTGCAAAGAAGCTTGTTATTTCATAAATGCTCATCCAGTCATCCGGATTCTCAGCAATTCCCATTGTGATCAGCATTGAGCTTTTAAGGGTATCATCATTATCTACTTCGAAGGCCATTCTTCCATACATCATCATAGCTCGGAAATATTTTTCAAGCTTTTCATCACCCTCATAATATCCCCTTGGCTTGTACTGTGAATAATCTTCCTTAACTCCCGATATCAGGGATTCTTCTATTCCCTCAGCCTTCATGATCCTGTCGTATTCTGTTTTTACATCATCAGTAAGTTCACTATTACTGATAGGTGCTTCAACTGAATCGTCCTGAAGGAGTGAACCAAGATAAAAGAACTTTAAATTTCTAAGAGCAGCATTTTCAAAATCTGTTCCCTTTAATTCCTCATACTGCTTTGCTGATGCCTCGAGCATCTGCGCACTTAAGCTCTGAAGCCTATCTGTAATGTAATTAGTTTCTGTCTTTTTCATAAGATAAGCAAAGTAGAGATGATAGGTGTGCATCAGAGAATCAACCGTAACAAAATTAGGAAAATAGTTATAACGGTTTCCCTCATATACATCAAAGAATTCGTCATGCCCTGATTCTCTTACTACAAACATATTCTCAGCAAGACCTTTTCTGAAATCCTCTACATGATTGTATTCACTTTCTTCCTTCGGGTCGAAAAGATATTCAAATTTTTTATCATAAACAATATTGGAAAGATCAGGCTCTACCTGATAATCAGGTATACTTGGCACAAGATTTTCATCATAGTAGTTTTCTATCTCATCGCCAAGAAGTGAAAGTCTTTTTGTTTCACCGGTCGCAGTAGTTTCAGATGCATTTTCCTCCTCTGCTACTTCTGTTTCTTCAGTCTGTTCTGCTTCCTGTTCTTTTTCTTCTGTTTCCTTTACCTCTTCTTTTGTCTCTTCCTTTTTTTCTTCTACCGTATCATTATTGTTAGTAGTTTCCTCTTTTGCAGGTGCTTCATTATTATTAGAATTGTTACCTGCAGCACAACCGGACACAACTATTGATAAAGTAAGAATCATTGAAATAATCTTCTTTTTCATAAAGTTTCCCTCTTTCATAATTGTCTAAAATGAAATTCCGTTTTTGTGATAACCATAAAAAGTATATCATAAATTTATAATCTCTTTGCCTTGTTTATATAAAATTTATAAAGGAATGAGATTTCTCCCATTCCAATAAAAAAAAAGAAGCCTCATTATGAGACTTCGAAAAATGAACGTTCCCGATGTGATTCAAACACACGACCTTATGCGTTTTGGTCGGCAGATCTATACTGCCGGCTAGGTTGAACGTTCCCGATGTGATTCGAACACACGACCTTCCGCTTAGGAGGCGGACGCTCTATCCAGCTGAGCTACGAGAACAACTGTTTTACAACACCAAAATATCTTATCATAGGAGAAGTACAAGTTCAATACTTCTCCTATTTTCATTTAATTTTCCGGATAATTTACATATCCCTGCATCCAGATTGTTCCCTTAAATCTTCTTCCGGGAACAGGTTCACCGAGCAGATCCTTTTTATTTATACATACATCAAAGATAAGCTCGTTACAGTTGATGGTCATTATCTCCAGAGTCTGTCCTGTGAGACTGTTAGTCTCCTCATGGCATTCCATGATTTCTCCCATAACTGAATACTGATCGCACTCCACACCGAAGGGCATAAAGTAGTTATCCACAATTGTATAAATATCTGTGGTTTTTATCTGCTTTGAGATTGCACTATATGTATCCATATCCTCTATTGAAAGAGATTCCATTGCTGACTCATCACCTTTTCTTGCTTTGTGCATGAGCTTTTCTCTTTCACGGATTCTTTTTCTTGCAAAATTTTTATCGCTATCTGTTTTTGCAATTGGCATCATTATCGTTCCCTTAAGTGAAAGGGCGGATAATGTAAGTGAGGTTCCTTTGATTGGGAATCTGTTTTCATTCTGGATCTTGATATATGGAATCATGTTCTGCAGATAGAAAATTATTGTTACACCTACACGAAGGTCATCACACACTCCGGCATAGGATTCCTTAGAAGAATGCCTTGAGACTGTGATATCCTCTTCGGTAGTAACATTGGTTCCTCTGATGTAGGGGTAATAATAATCATATAAGAATTTATCGTTCTCATTGAATTCACCGCAGACACAGATTCCTATACGGTCAGTGAAATCCTTGCAGAATTCTCCTATAAGCTTTTCACCATCCTTAGTAACATAGGATCTTGTATCAGCCTGTTGAACTGTCATGGCAATCAGCTGCTGAATGTCTTCTCTGCTTTTGAAGTTTTCGAAGCCTATTGCTCTTAAATAATTGTGCATGGATTTCACCTCCTCTCTAATTTATATTTTTGCATTTTGTATTTTTAAATAATTACTTTACAGGAATCATTTTTTCCTTGTTGCCCATGTAAGGTCTGAGAGCAACAGGAATGTTAACTGATCCATCTTCGTTAAGGTTGTTCTCAAGGAATGCGATAAGCATACGAGGCGGAGCAACAACTGTGTTGTTAAGTGTATGAGCAAGATAGTTGCCATCCTTACCTTTGATTCTGATCTTAAGTCTTCTTGCCTGAGCATCACCAAGGTTAGAGCAGCTTCCTACCTCGAAGTATTTCTGCTGTCTGGGTGACCATGCTTCTACGTCGCATGACTTGCACTTAAGATCTGCAAGATCTCCAGAGCAGCACTCAAGTGTACGAACCGGAATATCCATAGATCTGAAAAGATCTACTGTGTTCTGCCAAAGCTTGTCATACCACATCTTGGATTCTTCGGGCTTACATACAACGATCATCTCCTGTTTCTCAAACTGGTGAATTCTGTAAACACCACGCTCCTCAATTCCGTGAGCACCCTTCTCCTTTCTGAAGCAGGGTGAATAGCTTGTAAGTGTCTGAGGAAGCTCCTCTTCTTCAATGATCTGCTCCTTGAACTTACCGATCATTGAATGCTCACTTGTTCCGATGAGGTAAAGGTCCTCACCTTCAATCTTATACATCATAGCTTCCATCTCAGGAAAACTCATAACACCTTCAACGACATTACCATGAATCATGAAAGGAGGAATGCAATATGTGAAGCCTCTGTCGATCATGAAATCTCTTGCATAAGAAATAACAGCTGAGTGAAGTCTTGCGATGTCACCCATGAGATAATAGAATCCATTTCCTGCAACTCTTCTTGCTGCATCAAAATCTATTCCGTTGAATCTCTCCATGATGTCTGTGTGATAGGGAATTTCAAAATCAGGAACAACGGGCTCACCATATTTCTGAATCTCTACGTTCTCTGAATCATCTTTTCCGATCGGAACTGTATCATCAATAATCTGAGGGATAACCATCATGATCTTCATGACTTTCTCATCAACTACCTTCTGGTTTTCCTCGAGCTCAGCAAGTCTCTTTGCATTAGCTGCAACTTCTGCTTTTCTCTCTTCTGCTTCTTCCTTTTTACCCTGTGCCATTAAAGCACCAATTTCTTTTGATATCTTATTTTTGTGGGCACGAAGCTCATCAGCTTCCTGCTGATTTTTTCTTCTCTCATTATCAAGTTCGATTACTTCATCAACCAGCGGGAGTTTTTCATCCTGAAATTTCTTTTTGATATTTTCCTTTACTACTTCAGGATTCTCTCTTAAGAATTTAATATCTATCATTTTCTTTTCCCCTTTATTTCTTATTTCACTTTTGTGAAATATAATTTGTTAGTTCTTATAATCCATTGCTTCATTCAATGCCATCTGCTCTTCATCGCCAAGTTCAAGTTTGCATTTTCCATGGCGTATCTCTTTTGAGTAGGAATAGCATCCGTCAGTACTGTGAACTGAGTTTAATAAAAATCCATTGTTGTCCTCATCAAGGAGTGCTATTGAATAACTGAGCTGTCCTCCCATCTGATTGAAGGCATCATATTTTATTATGCCAACCTTCTGGAAACATGAAGCAAGTCTGTTGTATAAATCATCTATGTCTTTTTGATTATTTTCAGTCGCTTTTTTGATAATCTGATTATCCTCAAATAAAGCAACAATTTCTTCTTCAAGGGAAGCTGCATCTCTACCCTTCATGAATCTTGATATCTGTTCCGTAATACTTTTTATCTTTTTATTCTGACTAATAATTATAATAAATAAAATAATAATAAGTACTGCAAATCCTATAAAAATGTAGGCAATATCCAAGTTCAATCCAAGCTGGTCAAATAAATTACTGTTCATACCTTATCTCCTAAATATAATTTATTACCTATATAATCTCTCAGTGATTTTTTCAAGATCATCTGTACTATAGAACTCAATTTCTATTTTTCCAACTCCATCACTCTTAGTTGAAATAGATACCTTAGTTCCGGTTGCCTGAGTACATTTATCTTCAAGTTCTCTATAGGCTGATTCAACACTTGGATTAATTTCTAATTTCTTTTTATTCTTCTTCGGTTTATCCAGATTCTTTACAAGCTTCTCAGTATCACGAACATTCATCTTTAAATCGAAAACCTGCTCCGCAATCTGGATCTGCTTTTCTTTATCCTCTATTGAGATAAGTGCTCTGGCATGTCCGGTGGAAAGCTTACCATCAATTACCATCTGACGAACTTCTTCACAGAGCTTAAGAAGTCTGAGTGAATTAGTAATAGCAACTCGGCTCTTAGAAACCTTCTCTGCTACAACATCCTGGGTATACCCGAAATCATCGATAAGCTTTTTGAAAGCAAGAGCTTCATCTATCGGATTAAGATCATCTCTTTGAATGTTATCAATGAGCGCATACTCTGCTATCTCTTCTTCAGTAAGATTTTTGATTATAACAGGTACTTCCTTAAGTCCTGCCTTTTTAGCAGCGCGCCATCTTCTCTCACCACCGATGATCTCATAATGATCTTTTCTATCCTGAACAATAAGAGGATTTATAATTCCATGCTGCTTTATTGAATCTGATAACTCTATAAGCTTATCTTCATCAAATGTTTTTCTGGGCTGATCTCTATTGGGTTCAACCTTAGTAATATTAACTGTTACTACCTGTCCCTCTTCTATCTTTTCTTCTTTTCCAGCTTTTGATGAAGCAGGAGCAGGAGCTATAAGTGCATCAAGTCCTTTACCTAATCCTCGTTTAGCATTTTTGGGTGCCATATATGTACCTCTTTCTATTACTTTAATTTAAAATTTTCTTCCGATAACTTCATCCGCTAATAATCTGTATGCTTCAGCACCTGCTGATCTTGTGTCATAAAGATTAATCGGAAGTCCGTAACTGGGAGCCTCTGCCAAGCGAATGTTTCTAGGTATTATTGTCTTATATACATTTTCAGAAATATGATCTTTAACGTTCTCAACTACCTGCATAGAGAGGTTGGTTCTTGAATCATACATTGTAAAGATGACACCTTCCATCTCCAATGAATTATTCAGTCTCTCTTTTACAAGGTTAACTGTATGTACCAACTGACTTAATCCTTCCAATGCATAATACTCACACTGAATCGGAACTAAAACTGTATCAGCTGTAGTCATAGCATTTATAGTAAGCATACTAAGTGAAGGAGGACAATCGATTACAATAAAATCATAGTTCTGTCTTATTGTATCTATGGACTTCTTAAGAATGAATTCTTTTTCTTCCATATCAATCAGTTCTATTTCAACTGCAGCCAGGTTAACATTGGAAGGAATAATATCTACTCCATCAACAACGTTTTTATATAATGCGTCATTAACTTCGCATTCACCTATGAGCAATTCATATATAGTATTTTCTAACTGATTCTTATTAAGACCAAATCCACTGGTAGTATTTCCCTGAGGATCTGTATCAATAACTAGTACCTTTTTACCTTTTTCTGCAAGTGTTGCAGATAAGTTAATAGATGTTGTAGTCTTACCTACTCCACCTTTTTGGTTTGCAATTGCTATTGCTCTTCCCATACTTTTCTCTCCCTCTTCAATTTTTAACTTTGTAATTATAACACAAATTCAGTACTTCAGTTTTGCAATTATGGCTATAATTTTTTATATTTTTGCTACAATATTCATCATATTAATGTTTCACGATGATATTTTACTACATATTGGGTTTGAATGTTTCACGTGAAACAATTTCTTGTAGAATAAATTTTTCATATATCAATGTTTCACGTGAAACTAATAATCAAAACCTATAATGGTTTTTTCTGTGGAACACCAGCTTTACGAGGATACTTAGATGATGTATTCTGTACCTTTTCAATTATACATATAGTACGTTTGATATCACTATTAGGAAGATTGAATTCATCAACAGACTTTATCTTCCCTCCTAATAAGAAAATTGCATTTTTTGCTTCATCAACTTCTTCAATTCCTTTATCACCTTTATAGGCAATAAAGTGTCCACCCTTTTTTACATAAGGTAAATCATATTCACAAAGAGTTGAAAATCTTGCAACTGCTCTTGATACTGCTATATCAAATTTTTCTCTAAGCTCACCCTTCTTTGAATCTGAAAAATCTTCTGCTCTTCCATGTACTGTTTTAATAGAACCTTCTTCATTAAGTCCAAGCTCTGATATTACTTCATCAAGAAAACTTATTCTTTTTTGAAGTGAGTCTAATAGAGTAACATGCAAATTAGGAAAAACAATTTTTAAAACTATACCTGGAAAGCCAGCACCTGTTCCAATATCTATTAAAGATAAATCATTTTTAGTAAAATCAAAAAATTTTGCAGATGATATTGAATCAACAAAATGAAGCTTACAGACATCATCAAATTCTGTTATAGCTGTAAGATTCATTTTATTATTCCAATCAACCAATAATTCGAAATACTTATCAAGCTGTTCAATCTGTTTGGTAGATAATTCTATATTGAATGACTTTATGTCTTCCTTTAATGAATTAAAATCATTATTCAATTCAATTTTCTCCTCTAAAAACACTAATTTATATGTGATTAATCAGCGTTGAAATTTTAATACAATATATAGTGTTTCACGTGAAACATTTAATACAATTAGTGGTAGTTATTTTTTACGATTATAATTTTCTAAATATACAAGTAACACAGAAATATCTGCTGGATTTACTCCACTTATTCTTGAAGCCTGACCAACATTTATAGGTCTGAACTTTTTAAGATTAGCACGAGCTTCAAGTCTTAAACTAAGAATATCATTATAATCTATTTCAGCAGGGATCTTTTTATTTTCCATCTTCTTAAATTTATCAACCTGTCTCTGCTGTCTCTCTATGTAACCTTCATATTTGATATTGATTTCTACCTGCTCGATTACTTCCTTGGAAAGTTCTTTTCTATCAGGATCAAGATCAGCTATATTCTCATAGTTGAGTTCAGGTCTGCATATAAGTTCTGCAAGTGAAACTGCTGTCTTAAGTATAGGTGAGTTATGCTCTTCCATAAATGCCTGAACATTTTTTGCGGCACCAACCTTTATAGACTTAAGTCTCTCAGTCTCTTCTTTAATCTGCTCTTCTTTTTCGATTAGCTTCTTGTATTTATCTTCAGGAATAAGTCCTACTTCGTAACCCTTTTTTCTAAGTCTTATATCAGCATTATCCTGTCTAAGCAATAATCTGTACTCTGCTCTTGAAGTCATCATACGATATGGCTCAAGATTATCTTTGGTAACAATGTCATCTACAAGTACACCAATATATCCCTCAGATCTATCGATAGATAAATAAGGTTTTTTCAAAATCTGCATGCAGGCATTTATTCCTGCATAAAGTCCCTGAGCTGCAGCCTCTTCATAACCACTACTTCCATTAAACTGACCGGCACTAAATAAACCTCTGATTTTCTTTATCTCTAATGTAGGATAAAGCTGACCAGAGCATAAGCAATCGTATTCAATCGCATAAGCGTTTTTTACAATTACACAATTCTCAAGTCCAGGAACAGATCTGTACATCTGAAGCTGAACATCCTCTGGCATTGAAGAGGACATACCATCTATATACATCTCATTAGTATGACTTCCCTCAGGTTCGATAAATACCTGGTGTCTTATCTTATCAGGGAATTTTACAACCTTATCCTCAATTGAAGGACAATACCTTGGTCCGATACCTTCAATGATACCTGCATATATAGGTGATCTATCTATGTTATTTCGTATTATTTCATGTGTTTTTTCATTTGTATATGTAAGCCAGCAATTGTACTGCTCCTTCTGAATATCATCAGGATTAGTATCAAATGAAAAAGGAATTACAGGAGTATCACCTGTCTGGATTTCCATCTTTGAATAATCGATTGTATTTCCATCCATTCTGGCAGGAGTTCCTGTTTTAAATCTTCTAAGTTCAACTCCGGCTTTTATAAGTGAGTCTGATAAAAGATTTGAAGGCTGTAATCCGTTAGGTCCAGTATAAGAAATTGACTCACCGCAAAGGCATCTGCTCTTTAAATATGTTCCGGTACAAAGAATAACTGCCTTTGCTTCATAGATAAGACCTGTAACAGTTTTAATTCCTTTTATTCTCTTCTCATATCCATCACTTAATAATTCTTTATCATTATTACTATTTAAATCTTCAAAAAGAATCTCAGAAATCTCTGACTGCTTTACAATTAAGTTTTCCTGATTTTCCAAAATATGTCTCATAGATTTTGAGTACTCAAGCTTGTCTGCCTGAGCACGAAGTGAATGGATAGCAGGGCCTTTTGATTTATTAAGCATCTTTGATTGAAGATAGGTCTTATCAATATTTCTTCCCATCTCTCCACCCAAAGCATCAATCTCTCTTACAAGATGTCCTTTTGAGGATCCACCAATGTGAGGGTTACAAGGCATAAATGCAATATTATCTGCACTTAAAGTAAAAACTATAGTCTTTAAGCCAAGTCTTGCTGCTGCAAGTCCGGCCTCACATCCGGCATGACCGCCACCTATTACAATTACATCTACTATATCTGCTACCATATTTTGCTCCATAAAACTAAATTACTAAACGAATTATTTTCCCATACAGAATTTTGAGAAAATCTCTTCAACCAGATCTTCATCAACTTCCTGTCCGATAATCTCACCAAGGAATGAATATGCATTCATAAGATCAATTGAATAAAAATCTTCTGACATACAATCCATAATACTACTCTCAACTTTTTTTAAACTGTCAAAAGCATTTATCAAAGCTTCCTTATGTCTTAAGTTAGTGATATATATTTCTTCCTTAGGAGTGATACTTCCATTGAAAAACATATCAGTTATTATTTTTTTGAGCTCATCAATTCCGGTCTCATCAACCATTGAGGTTTTAATAACGGGTATACTTGAACCATATATATTGTGTATATCATTTTCAAGAATACTAATACTGTCACTAATGTCATTTTTATTAAGTAATACAATCACATGTTTTTTATTGATTATATCCTTAATTCTCTCATCCTCTGAAACTGTCTTATCAGTGGAATCAATTATATATAAAATTAAATCTGCATCCTGTGCATATTTAACTGCTCTTTCAACACCAATCTTTTCAACTTTATCTTCTGTATCTCTTATGCCGGCAGTGTCCATTACTCTAAGAACAAAATCACCGAGTCTTATTGTCTCTTCAATAACATCCCTAGTTGTTCCTTCGATTTCAGTAACAATTGCTTTTTCTTCTCCGGCAAGTTTATTTAAAAGTGAAGACTTACCTGCATTAGGCTTTCCAATAATTACAGTTTTAATTCCATCTTTTCTTATAACACCTTCATCAGAGGAATTTATAAGAGAGTCTAATTTTGTAAGCCACTCTGAATTCTTTTTTGATAATCTCTCATCATATCCTGTGAGATCATAATTCTCAGGATCATCAATGGCAGATTCTATAAATGCCATCTCATATAAAATTTCTTTTCTAAGTGAATCTATTTTATTGAAAAGTGCTCCATCAAGTTGAAGTTCAGAATTTTTTACTGCAAAAGAATTCTGAGCACTAATAAGATCCATTACTGCTTCTGCTCTTGTCAGATCAATTCTTCCATTTAAAAAAGCTCTTTTGGTAAATTCGCCTGGCTCAGCAAGTCTGCAGCCATTTGATATAAGAAGGTTAATTATTGTTTCCATGACAACACGGCCACCATGAGTGTTGATTTCAACAACATCCTCTCTGGTATAAGTTCTTGGTGCCTTCATAATGGAAACCATAACTTCATCAACTTTAGTTTTATTGGCATCAACAATAAAACCATAGTTAATAGTATGGGACTGATAATCCTTCAAGGAAAAATTACCTTTGGCATCTATATAAAGTTTGCTTACGATATCAATTGAATTTTCACCGCTTACTCTTATGATACCAATACCGGCATCAATCATAGCTGTTGCTATTGCACAAATCGTATCTTCCTTATAAAACATTATTCAATCCTCAATAACACATAATGTAAATTAGAGCTGCCAATTGAAATCTATGTAAAATCAATGGCAGCTCTTAATATTTGCTTATTTTTTAAGAGTTACAACAACTCGGCGGAAGGGCTCTTCACCTTCACTGTGAGTAGTAACATATTTATCATTCTGAAGCGCTGAATGAATGATTCTTCTTTCATAAGGATTCATAGGCTCCAGTGATAAAGACTGTCTGTTCTTTCGAACCTTATAAGCAATGTTCTTTGCAAGATTCTCAAGAGTAGCTTTTCTTCTTTCACGGTAGTTCTCTGTATCAACCTTTACATGAATGTAATCCTCAGATCCTCTGTTAACAACAAGAGAAATGAGATACTGTAATGAATCAAGTGTCTGTCCTCTCTTACCAATAAGAACACCCATCTCATCACCTGAAAGTTCTATTTCAAGAACCTTATCTGTCTCATTGTATTTAGCACTCACATCAACCTTCATGTTCATGGAACCAAATACATTTGATAAAAATTCCTTTGCACTGTTTATGAACTCGTGATCATAAACATAAGAAATTTTCTTCTCTTCTTTTACTTCAGGAGTTTCAACAGAAGCTTTCTTCTTTACTTCAGCTTTTTTCTCCTCATTTTTCTGAGGCTTTTTGCTTTCCTTCTTCTCTGCTTTTTCTTTAACCTTGTTATCAACCTGCTCTTCAAGAGAAGTCTTTATCTCATCTTCTTCTTTTACAGCTTTAACTCTTGCTCTTATAACAGCAGGCTTAACATTTAAACCAAGAAATCCAGTTGAACCGGAAGAAATAACTTCATAATCAAGATTGTCACTTGTAACCATAAGCTGTGCACATGCTTCTGTGATGCAATCTTCTACAGTCTTTTTTGAAATCTCAATATATTCCATTTTCTTATCCCCTATCAGTTGTTCTTTTGATCAAACTCTTTTACCATATTTGCTCTGGCAAGAAGACTGTCTTTTCTGATCTTACCTGACTCATAAACCTTATTTGCCTTCTTGAGACCCTCTTCCTTCTCTTTTTCAGATAAAGTTGAAGAATAAGAATTCATGGTTCTGGTATTCATATTAGCATAGCGATTCATCTGAGGAGTTGACTTCATCTTCTCAAGCTTTTCGTTATACTTAGCGATATTTTTCTCAATCTCAGCATCAATATCGGTCTTGTCAATGTGCTTGTTAATTACAATCTGCTGAACTGTACGAACTACAGCACCTGCGATCCAGTAAATACCAAGACCTGCAGGGAATGTAAATGTGAAGAAAAGTGACATGAGAGGCATCATCATGTTCATAGTCTTCATTGAATTAGCCATCTGAGCTGCCTGATCGTTAGGATCATTGGATGTAGGAGCAGCCTGAGGCATAAGCTTAATGCTAACCCACTGTGTAAAGCATGAAAGGAAAGGAATAATAAGTGCAACTACAAAAAGAACAAATGACTTATTAGCCCAAGCTGTCTGAACCATGTAGGAAGGTGAATCTCCCATGTTAAGACCAAGGAAGTTGTTGTACTTACTAATAAGTGCATGTGAGTTTGCAATTGAATCTGAAAGACTTCCGAACTTTTCTGTAAGTGAAGCCCAATCCTTTGTTGAAGCCTTGTAAAGAACATCAATAAATGTGTTCTCTATATAAGTAGTATTACCTGATGTGAATGCTTCATTTGTAAACTGCTTTGAATACTGACCTGCACTTGAAAGTGTCTGTAAAAACTCAGCTGATCCTGCTGTCTCACGAAGCTGTGTAACAAGAGGATAAAAAGCTGACTTTACCTGGCTAACATAAGCAGGCATGGAATAGATAACTCTGTAAAGAGCGATCATGATAGGAAGCTGAATTAAAAGCTGAACGCAGCTACCTGTCTGTGAAACACCATACTTAGCATAAACAGCTTTGATTTCTTCCTGCTGTGCAAGCATGGACTCGTTATCCTTCTTACCCTTGTACTTCTTCTGAATTTCCTGAATCTCAGGGTTCATTCTTGCCTGCAGCTTGGAAAACTTCTGCTGCTTGTAGGTAAGAGGCATAAGTAAAAAGTACATTATTATTGTAAATAAAATAATAGCAAGACCGGTACTGGGAATACCAATCTTATCGAGGAAAATGAAGATCCAGTTCATAATATGACCAAGGAGCCATGCAATAGGACCTACAATTTTTCCCTGATATTGTGTCAACGTAACAATATTCAAAACCTATCCTCCAATACTTACGGTACAGGATCGTAACCACCGCTGGAAAATGGATTACATCTTAGAATTCTCCATGCAGCAAGTAAACTACCTTTTAATGCACCGTGTTTTTCTATTGCTTCTAATCCGTATTGCGAACAAGTCGGTATATACGGACATTTTGTTCTCTTTAAGGGAGAAACATACTTTTGATATAACTTAATCAGGAATATCAGTACTCTCTTCATATTTCACCTCATCATTTTTCCTTAGATGAGACTTCCCGGCCAGATATAAAAATGACTTCTCAATATCAAAATACGAAGCATCTTTAGCACGGCTTCTGGCCACGACTACTATATCTAAACCACTATTAAATATATTTTCGTGTAGTCGGTAAACTTCTCGAACAAGTCTTGCAAACCTGTGCCTTACAACACTGTTCCCTACTTTTTTGCTTGCTGAAATACCAAGTCTGTTTATATCGGTATTATTTTCTCTGACATAAATGACAATGTTTTTATCTGCGTACGCCTTACCGGTTTTATAAACAATCTTAAAATCAGCTGTTTTTCTTAAACTTTCTGTATTTTGCATTTATATTTCCTATAAGATAAGAAAATACGCGAATATGCATCTATGCACATTCGCGTAACAAGACCACAATATGCTGTGGTCCTTATTATGCAGATATCTTTTTTCTACCCTTAAGTCTTCTGGCAGCAAGTACCTTTCTGCCTCCCTTAGTTGCCATTCTTGCTCTAAAGCCGTGAACACGAGCTCTCTGAAGCTTATGCGGCTGATAAGTTCTCTTCATAGTCGAAATACACCTCCTTTTTAAAATCTATTTAGCAAATAATATAATTGTCTGAATCAGAAAAAATCGTTGTTATTATAATAAAATTAAGCATTTCCGTCAAGTTAAAAAAAAATTGTGGATAACTGTGGAAAATATTTTGAAAAAATATTGTCTACATTTTGTATTTCAACAAGTTATCCACATCTAAATGTTGATTTTGTGGATAACTTGTTATTATCTGTAAATTTAGAATTTTTATCCACAAAATGTGGATATAATGTGGAAAACATTTAAAGTTTTTATAAAGTTAAAATATAGAATCCAGTATTTATGCGGCTTCCAGACGGTGAATATCTCTATCCTTTTTTTCCACTTTTCCACCTGTTGTTATTACAATGTGATTTTAAAATATTTTTTTTTAAAAGTTATCCACAATTTCCCTCCGTTTGATATTTAGTTATCCATAAGATAAAATAAATCTTAAATTTGCAATGGGAGAAATATATGGAAAAGGCTACAGAAATAACACAAAAACTTACAGAGAACTTTGATAATTTAAAGGAAGAAATACGAGTAGAGCTAGGTATGACCACTATCTCCTTCGATACGTGGATCAAACCTCTTTCTTTTTATAAATATGAAAACGGTTCTGTTATCGTTTTAATTCCCTTTGATGATACAAACGCTCTCAATTATATAGAGAGGAAATATCAGAAATTCTTTAAGGTTACTTTATCTGAATTTTTGGATGAGGAAATTGAGGTCGAATTCCTTTTAGAAAAAGATGCATTTATTAATAAAGAAGAAACTCATTCAAATGAGTCAGATAAACCTAAATCTAATCAGAATAACTATGAGTTTTCTAACCTGAATCCTAAATACGTTTTTGATACATATGTAGTAGGTGGAAATAACCGTTTTGCATACAACGCTTCATTAGCAGTTGCAGAATCACCGGGAGAAGCTTACAATCCCCTCTTCTTATATGGAGGCCCCGGACTTGGTAAGACTCACCTCATGCATGCTATTGGACATTTCATAATAGAGAACAATCCAGGCTTTAAGGTTTTATATGTTACATCTGAGCAGTTTACCAACGAAGTTATCGAGTCTATCAGAAGTGGTAAAGCCGAGGCCATGAGTCGTCTTCGTGATAAATACCGTACAGTTGATGTACTTATGGTAGATGATGTTCAGTTTATTATAGGCAAGGAAAGTACTCAGGAAGAGTTTTTCCACACCTTCAACGTACTTCACCAGTCAGGAAAACAGATCATTATTTCATCTGATAAGCCTCCGAAGGAAATGGAGACCCTTGAAGAGAGATTCCGTTCAAGATTCGAGATGGGACTTATCTCAGATATCCAGGCTCCTGACTATGAGACCAGAATGGCAATCCTTAAGAAAAACGCTGAGAGCTATTCAAAGCACATCGATGATGAGATATTTGAGTACATTGCTACCAATATCAAGTCAAACATCCGTGAGCTTGAAGGTGCTTACAACAAGATAATCGCATTCTCACGTTTAAATAAGGTAGAAATTACTTTAGATAATGCCAAGGAAGCATTAAAGGATATCATTTATCCCGATGTTTCAAAGGTTATTACAATCTCTCTTATTATAAGTACAGTTTGTGAGCAGTATGGAGTAAGACAGGAAGACATTACTTCCAAGAAGAGAAATAAGGAAATTGTCCTTCCCAGACAGATCGTTATGTACCTTGCAAGGGAGCTTACAGATATGCCTCTTGAAGAAATAGGTAAGGCACTTGGTAAAAAGGATCACACTACTGTAATGAGTGGCGTAACCAAGATAAAGGATCTTCTTGCTATTGATGATGAGCTCAAAAAGAATCTCGACATTATTAATAAGAAGCTAAACCCTTCTGCGTGATAAAGTGGATAACTCAGTTTATAAATACTTTATAAATTGTTTATAAACTGGGGATAAGAGTGGAAAACTTTTTTATAGCCTTATATCGCAAAATTTGCCCTGTGGAGAACATTTAGCTTTTCAACATTAAATTTTTATTTATCAACTATTAAAAATTTGTAAATAAGGCAGATAAATTGTATAATAGATAAGGATTTCCACATATCAACACCTATTACTAATTATAATACTAAATATTATTAATTAATTTATATATAGTGTTTTGTGCATAATCACTTTCTAGTTGGAGGGAGTTCTTAACCCATGAAGTTTGTTTGTTCAAAATCGAATCTTATTACCGGACTACAGATTGTTTCAAAGGCAGTTCCTAATAAGACTACAATGTCTATATTGGAATGCATTCTTATAGATGCTACAGAAACAGTCATCAAATTTATCGCTAATGATATGGAACTCGGAATACAGACCGAGGTAGACGGTAATATTTTAGAGAGAGGATATATTGCTATCGATGCAAAGATCTTCTTTGACATTATAAGAAAGCTTCCTGATAATGATGTAACTATTGAATCCGATTCAAACGGTAAGGTTACTATCAGCTGTGAAAAAGCTAAGTTTGGTATTGTAGGAAGAAATGCAGATGATTTTACATATCTTCCCAATATTGAAAGAATAGATGGTATAACTGTATCTCAGTTCACTCTTAAAAACATTATCCAGCAGACTATCTTCTCTATCGCTGAGAATGATGCCAATAAGATGATGAGTGGTGAGCTTTTCGAGATTAATCAGGATACACTTAAGCTTGTATCCCTTGATGGTCATCGTATATCTATTCGTAAAGTAAAGCTTCAAAATTCTTATGATTCCAAAAAGGTAGTAGTTCCCGGAAAAACTCTTTCGGATATAAGTAAGATTATTACTGACAGTACTGAGAATAATGTTGAAATTTTCTTTACTGACAAGCATATATTGTTCGAGTTTGATAAAACTATCGTTGTTTCAAGACTTCTTGAGGGTGAGTACTTCAATATTGATCAGATGCTCTCCAGTGATTATGAAACAAAGATGACTATTTCAAGAAAAGAGATGCTTGATTGTATAGACAGAGCAACTCTGCTTGTAAAGGAAGGCGATAAGAAGCCCGTTATCATCTCAATTACTGATGATAAGATGGAGCTTAAGATCAATTCCACAATCGGAAGCATGGATGAAGAGATTGAAATCGAGAAACAGGGTAAGGATCTTATAATCGGATTCAATCCTAAGTTCCTCATTGATGCTCTTCGCGCTATTGACGATGAGAACATAGATATCTACATGGTTAATCCTAAGGCACCCTGTTTTATAAGGGACAAGGATTCTAACTACATCTATCTTGTTCTTCCTATAAATTTTTTAACAGTGAGCTGAAAAAATGGAAACAATAAAGGTTAATTTAAGAGAAAGCGACGAATTCATTAAATTAGGGCAGGCCATGAAAAAGGCCGGCCTTGAGGAATCCGGCGTTGACGCCAAAATGGATATTCAGGAAGGTCTTGTTAAGGTTAATGGTGAAGTTGAAACCAGAAGAGGCAGAAAACTTTACAGTGGAGACACTATCGAATACGAAGGCGTTCAGGTACAAATAATAAAATGATAATAAAATCATTAGAGTTAGCAGATTTTAGAAACTACGAAAATTTAAAAATAGAATTCAGCAGTGGAACCAACATTCTTTACGGTGACAATGCCCAGGGAAAGACTAACATTCTCGAGGCTATTTATCTTGCTGCTACAACAAAGTCCCACAAAGGTAGTAAGGACAAAGAAATTATATCCTTTGGTAAAGAAGAGGGACATATCAGAACAATTATCGAGAGAGATGGTGCAGAATATCGCGTAGACATGCACCTTAGAAAAAGCAAATCCAAAGGAATAGCAATTGACGGACAAAAAATAAGAAAAGCATCTGACCTTGTGGGAAGATGCAATGTTGTATTTTTTTCTCCGGAAGATCTTAGTATTATAAAGGACGGTCCGGCGGAAAGACGAAGATTCATGGATATGGAGCTTTGTCAGCTGGATCAAATTTATTTAGAGAACCTTGCGAAATACAATAAGCTGATCACTGAGAGAAATAAGGTATTAAAGGATATGTTTGAACATCCTGAAAACAGTGTTCTTTTGGATGTTCAGGATAAGCAACTTTTGGAATACGGATCAGTAATTATAAGATCCAGAGAAAAGTTCATAAGGGATTTATGTGATATTGTAGATCCTATTCATCATAAACTCACAGGTGGAAGAGAAAAATTAAAGATATATTATGAGCCCAATATAACTGCTGCGGAATTCGAAAGTAAGCTCAGAAATTCCAGGCAGAAGGACATATATCTTAAGCAGACAACGGTAGGACCTCATAAGGATGATTTTTCATTTAATGTCACTACTGAAAATATGCCTGAAGAGATAGATATCAGGAAATATGGTTCTCAGGGACAACAGAGAACTGCTTCACTTTCACTTAAGCTTTCGGAAATTGAGATTGTAAAAAAATCCAAAAAAGAAAATCCGGTTCTTTTACTTGATGATGTATTGTCAGAGCTTGACAGTAACAGACAGAATTACCTGTTAAATACCATAGGTGATATTCAGACAATCATTACCTGTACCGGTTTGGATGAATTTGTTAATAATCGTTTTGAAATAAACAAAGTATTCAGAGTAGTTAACGGAAGTATACCTGAAGAATAAGAGGATAAGAATGAGTAACGAAGAAAATAAGTATGGCGCGGACCAAATACAGATTCTTGAAGGACTTGAGGCAGTTCGTAAGAGACCTGGTATGTACATTGGAACTACTGCTGCAAGAGGACTTCATCATCTTGTATATGAGATAGTAGACAATTCAGTAGATGAGGCACTTGCCGGATTCTGCGATCACATTGAAGTTAATATCAATGCTGACAACACCATAACCGTTATGGATAACGGCCGTGGAATTCCTGTAGACGTTAACCACAAATCAGGACTTACCGGTGTAGAAGTAGTATTTACTATTCTTCACGCAGGTGGCAAGTTCGGTGGTGGAGGATACAAGGTATCCGGTGGTCTTCACGGCGTTGGTGCATCAGTAGTTAATGCTCTTTCAGAATGGCTTGAGGTTCAGGTTGTTCGTGAAGGAAAAATTTACCAGCAGAGATACGAGAGAGGAAAGGTTTGCTATCCTCTTAAGGAAGTTGGAACAACAGATGTTGTAACTTCTGGAACAAAGGTATCATTTAAGCCTGATGCTCTTATTTTCAAAGAGACAACTATATTCGATTACAACGTATTAAAGCAGAGACTTCGTGAGATGGCCTTTCTTACAAAAGGTCTTAAAATCACGCTTAGAGATTACAGAGTTGAAGAAGGCGCTGACTTTACAGAGCAGACCTTCCACTACGAAGGCGGTATTAAGGAATTTGTTCAGTACCTCAACAAGAGTAAGACAGTTCTCTATGATCAGATAATGTACTTTGAAGGAAATAAGAATAACGTTCAGGTTGAAGTATCACTTCAGCACAACGATTCCTTCAACGAGAGCACATATACTTTCGTAAACAACATTAATACTCCTGAAGGCGGAACTCATCTTGAAGGCTTTAAGGCAGCTCTTACCAAGACCTTCAATGACTACGCAAGAGAAAAGAAAATGCTTAAGGATAACGAGGATAACCTCACAGGTGATGATATCCGTGAAGGACTTACATCCATCATCAGTGTTAAGATCGAGGATCCTCAGTTCGAAGGACAGACAAAGCAGAAGCTTGGTAACAGTGAAGCAAGAGGTGCTGTAAACAGCGTTGTTGCTGAGCAACTTACATATTTCCTTGAGCAGAATCCTCAGGTTGCAAAGGTTATACTTGAAAAAGCTATTCTTGCACAGCATGCAAGAGATGCTGCAAGAAAGGCAAGAGACCTTACAAGAAGAAAGTCTGCTCTGGATGGACTTGGACTTCCCGGAAAGCTTGCAGACTGCTCAGATAAGGATCCCAAGAACTGTGAGATTTTCATAGTTGAGGGAGATTCCGCGGGTGGATCAGCTAAAACAGCAAGATCTCGTGCGACTCAGGCTATTCTTCCTCTTAGAGGAAAAATCTTAAACGTTGAGAAGGCAAGAATAGACAAGATATATGGTAATGCCGAGATCAAAGCAATGATCACTGCATTTGGTACAGGAATTCATGATGATTTTGATATCGAAAAGCTTCGTTACAACAAGATCATTATCATGACTGATGCCGATGTCGACGGTGCTCATATTGCTACACTTATGCTCACATTCCTTTACAGATTCATGCCTGAGCTCATTAAGACAGGACATGTATATCTTGCTCAGCCTCCGCTCTATAAGCTGGAGAAGAACAAAAAGATATGGTATGCATACAGTGATGATGAGTTAAATAAGATTCTTAACGACGTAGGTCGTGATCAGAATAACAAGATTCAGCGATATAAGGGACTTGGAGAGATGGATCCCGAGCAGCTCTGGGAGACAACAATGGATCCTGACAGACGAGTTCTGCTCAGAGTAAACATCGATGAAGAAGCTGAATCTGATATCGATGTAACATTTACAACTCTTATGGGTGACAAGGTAGAGCCCAGAAGAGAGTTTATTGAGAAGAACGCAAAATTTGTAAAGAATCTGGATATATAATATTAGCCTTTCAATTATTGGAGGGCGTCAGCGAAGCTGACGGATAGGATAAAAAATGGCGGATAACAATAACAACAATAACAACCAGAATGGAGAAGAGTTAGCTGATGACGTATTTGATCAGGTAACTACTGACAGAATTAAGGAAGTTGACCTGCAAAAGACCATGGAGTCTGATTACATCGACTATGCCATGAGTGTAATTGCTTCAAGAGCTCTTCCCGATGTCAGAGACGGACTTAAGCCTGTTCAGAGAAGAATTCTCTACTCCATGATAGAGCTGAACAATGGACCCGATAAGCCGCACCGTAAATGTGCTCGTATCGTAGGTGATACAATGGGTAAATTCCACCCTCATGGTGACAGCTCAATTTACGGAGCTTTGGTTAACATGGCTCAGCCCTGGTCAATGAGATACTGTCTTGTTGACGGACACGGTAACTTTGGATCTGTGGATGGTGACGGCGCTGCCGCTATGCGATACACAGAGGCAAGACTTACCAAGATTTCCATGGAAATGACTGCTGATATCAACAAGGATACAGTAGATTTCACACCTAACTTTGATGAGACAGAAAAAGAGCCTGCAGTACTTCCTGCAAGATTTCCTAATCTTCTTGTGAACGGTACAACAGGTATCGCTGTCGGAATGGCTACAAATATTCCGCCTCACAACCTTCGTGAGGTAATTGCTGCTGTTGTTAAGATGATTGACAACAAGGTAAATGAAGATAGAGAGACAGATATTGAGGAGCTTTTACCCATCGTAAAGGCACCTGATTTCCCTACAGGTGGTATCATCCTTGGCACAAGAGGTGCAGAGGAAGCATACAGAACAGGTAGAGGAAAGGTTGTAGTTCGTGCGGTAACAGATATCGAGACTATGCCTAACGGTAAGAGCAGAATTATCGTAACAGAGCTTCCTTATCTGGTTAATAAGGCAAATCTTATTTCCAAGATTGCAGAATATGTAAAGCTTAAGAAGCTTGACGGCATCACAGCTCTTAGAGATGAATCAGACCGTGAAGGTATGAGAATCGTTATTGAGCTCAGACATGATGTAAATGCAAATGTAATGCTCAACCGTCTCTTCAAGCACACACAGCTCCAGGATTCATTCGGTATTATCATGCTGGCTCTTGTTAACAACGAGCCTAAGATTCTTGGACTTGTTGATATGCTTCACCACTACATCGTCCACCAGGAAGAGGTAGTAACAAGAAGAACACAGTACGATCTCAACAAGGCTGAAGAGAGAAATCACATTGTTGAGGGATTGCTCATAGCTCTTGATAACATCGATGAAGTTATAAAGATAATCCGTGGAAGTAAAACTGTTCAGATAGCAAAAGAACAGTTGATGGAGAGATTCGGATTATCAGATGCTCAGGCACAGGCTATCGTAGACATGCGTCTTCGTACTCTCACAGGTTTGGAGAGAGACAAGCTTGAGCAGGAGCATGCTGAACTCTTAAAGAGAATTGAAGAGTTGAAGCTCATCCTTTCTGACAAGAAGGTACTTCTTGGAGTAATCAGAAAAGAAATCACAGAGATATCTGATAAATACGGCGATGATCGTAAGACTCAGATAGGACATGATGATTCTGACATAAACATTGAGGACATGATTCCCAATGTTAATACAGTTATAGCTATGACAAACGTTGGTTATATCAAGCGTATGTCCATAGATAACTTCCGTGCACAGAACCGCGGAGGTAAGGGAATAAAGGGAATATCCACAATTGAGAACGATTATGTGGAAGACCTTCTTATGACCACAACACACAATTACATTATGTTCTTTACCAACAAGGGAAGAGCTTACAGACTTAAGGCTTACCAGATTCCTGAGGCGTCAAGAACATCCAGGGGAACAGCAGTAGTAAATCTTCTGCAGCTTTCACCTGAAGAAAAAATCACAGCTACTATTCCAATCAAGGAATACACAGAGGAGAAGAACCTCTTCATGGTTACCAAGAAGGGAACCGTTAAGAAGACTCCTGTAATGGAATTTGCAAATGTAAGAAAGAACGGACTTACAGCAATCAATCTTGATGATGACGACGAGCTTATCGAGGTTAAGACAACAAAGGCAGATTCTGAGATTTTCCTTGTAACCAAGAATGGTATGTGTATCAGATTCAAGGAGACAGATGTAAGACCTACCGGAAGATCATCAATGGGTGTAAGAGGTATTATGCTCGGTGATCAGGATGAAGTTGTAGGAATGCAGCTTAATTCTCAGGGTGATTCGCTTCTTATCGTATCTGAAAAAGGCTTTGGAAAGAGAACAGAGCTTGGTGAGTTCCATATCCAGCTCAGAGGTGGTAAGGGTGTTAAGTGCTACAAGATAACAGAGAAGACCGGAAATGTAATCGGTGTCAAGGCTGTTAAGGATGAGCACGAGATCATGATGATCACAGACAGCGGAATACTGATCCAGCTCAGAATGGAAGAAATAACAATCCATGGCAGAGTAACATCAGGTGTTAAGATGATAAATCTTGACAAGGGTGTCAGTGTAGTTGCCATTGCAAAGGTTCGTGAGAAGATTTCAAACGGTGACGAAGAGTTCGAAAACATCGAAGATGCAATGGAAGATATTCCTGAGGACGACGGTGTGGAAATAACCGACGACTTCGACGATGATGATACTGACGATATCGAAGAAGGCATTGAAGAAGAGACAGACGAAGAGTAAAACTTATGAGAGTTGGGCTTTTAATTTCTGAATTTAAGGATAAAAATGTTTGCGATATGTGTCTTGGAGCAGACATTGCTGCAAGAGACCTAGGGGTTGAACTGGTCATTTTTCCGGGAAAATATATCATCACTGATAAAAACTTCAGTGATGATAATCCCTATGAATATCAGTATCAGGCAGTATTTGATTATATCTATGAGGCCGGCTTTGACGGACTTATTGTGGATATAGAGCGCATTGGAAATAGTGCGCCGATACTGAAAAAAGAAGGCTTCCTTAAGCAGTTTGGAAAAAAGCCCCTCCTTACAGTTACAGAGCTTGAAGGCTTTGAAAAGGTCGAATATAAAAAGGACACACCCTATTTTGAAATAGGCTTCCTTGCTATTGAGCAGATTCTGTCAAAGGTATCTGATAACAAGGTAAAGGCAAAGAGAAAGAGTATAAAAGAGTTTACAGCTGAAGATGTTATTAGTGTAAATAGCAGAACATCAGCTTTGGCAAAGCTTTCTTCTCAGTGCAATTATGAGGAGGATAACTATGATCTCATATTCAAAAAAATAGCTCAGGCCGGATTTAAGAATTTTGAAGTATTTCTTCTTGAAAGTCCTCAGATATGTTCAATGAAAAAGGGCTGGAAGGTACCTAAATACAGTAAGCGTATAATTACCATTCATGACGGAAAAGCTGATAAATTTGATAAGAAGACAGATATGGAAACCTCTGATATTTTTGACCTTTCCAAAATCAAGGGTACAAAAATTATAAGAAATGTTTTCAGAGGTGAGGAGCAGTATGGTCTTTTTATCATCGGATTTGAAGACAGTGTAAGAACAGGAACCTTTGATGACCTTATTACAAGCATTGTTCTTAGCGGAATAAGAATGAATTTTTTAAGAAAACGTCTTATTGATGCTGAGGAAGAGCTTACTCAGTGCCAGGAGGAGATTGCAAGAGACGGATCTGTTCTTGATCATATTGGAGATAAGGATTATCTTACCAATCTTCCTAACAGAAGAGGATTTTTCACAAAGGCATACGATCTTCTTAAAAAGGACTTCAAGGAAGGAAAATATGCTGTAGTTGCATATATAGACATGGATTCATTAAAAAACATTAATGCTATTCATGGCCATGACGAGGGCGACCACGCTGTAAAGAGAGTAGCTGATATTCTTGAAGAAGTATTTGGTAAAAAGAGTGTCTGCGGAAGAATACGTGGTGACGAATTTGCTGTAATAGAGGTTACAGACGAAGAGGATAAGGCTGAGGAACTCAGAATTGAGATGGCCCGTCAGAACAATAAGCTTCTCATGGAGAATACAAAGTATCTTAATCACTTGATCTATTCTATCTGCGAATTTGATTATGAGGAGAGTCTGTCACTTAGAGAAATGCTCAAGGAAACAGATGATAATCTCAAAAATATGCGAAGAATGGAAACTCTTGGTTAATAGTTTATAATTTATTAAGTTGTTAAAAACAATAAAAGAAGATACAATGTGCTTAACTAGTATCATTAGCATTTAATTTAGAGGATAGTAAATGGGTACTGATGCAAACGGATTAGATCCAGAACAACAGGCTTTACTTGCGAGTATTATGGGTAAGTCTTCTCAACAGGGAGCAGGCTCATTTAGTATGCCCGCAGCAGCTGGAGCTACGCCAACACCTGCCGCGGCTCCCAATCCTGCAGATAGTGGTAAGATGCTAAGTCAGGCAGAGATAGATGCACTTATAGCGTCAATGTCTAAATAATAAGATAGTTTTTGGGTGAGAAAATGTCTGTTCAAAACAATGCGAATAGTGAAGAACCACACTATAAGCATCAGATCAGAAGGCTTTTAGCTACGCTGAAATGGTTGGTGCTTGGTATTATTGTGGGAATAATCATAGGGGCAGTTGGGGCTGCCTTTTTTCATGGGATAAGACTTGCTACTGAGTTTAGAAAAACTCATAGCTTCATGATTTATCTACTACCCTTTGCAGGTCTTCTTATAGTATTTCTATACAGAATGTCCAAGGAATATGAGGACACCGGTACGAATCTTGTTATTACTACGATTTCAGCCGGTGATCACTTACCCAAAAGAAAAATACCACTGATATTTGTAGCTACAATTCTGACACACCTCTGTGGAGGAAGTGCCGGAAGAGAAAGCGCGGCGCTACAGCTTGGCGGAAGTATCGGACATAACTTCGGTGAACTGATAGGGCTTGATGAAAATGACTGCAGAATAATAACCATGTGTGGAATGAGTGCAGCCTTTGCAGCTTTATTTGGAACACCTATGGCTGCAGCATTTCTTGCGATGGAGATAGAAGCGGTTGGAGTAATGTACTATGCTGCTCTTATCCCATGCGTATTATCTGCACTGGTTTCAAGCGGTGTTGCCCAGCATTTTGGAACGGTCCCGGATGTTTTTACGGTTGAAATCGTTCCTGCTTTTTCAGTAAACACTGCTATTAAGGGTGGAATACTTGCCATACTCTGTGCGCTTATAAGTATTATATTCTGCATAGTTATGAAGAAAAGCGGAGAGCTGTACAAGAGATTCTTCAAAAATCCCTACATCAGAATATTTGTAGGTGGATGCCTGGTAGTGGTTCTCACTCTTATAGTTGGGAATAATTACTACAATGGCGCAGGAATGGATATTATAGAGCTTGCTACAAGAGGAGAATCGCCATATTTTGCCTTTGCTCTTAAGATGCTGTTTACAGCAGTTACCACGGGAGCCGGATATAAAGGCGGTGAGATCGTTCCTGCTCTGTTTATCGGAGCAACCTTTGGAAGTCTGTATTCACAGCTGTTTGGATATAATGCAGCACTTTGCTCAGCAATAGGAATGGGGGCTCTTTTCTGCGGAATTACAAACTGTCCGATTTCATCTCTTCTTCTTTGTTTCGAGATGTTTGGATATAGCGGAATGCCATATTATCTTATAGCCATTGCACTTAGCTATACATTTTCAGGCTATTACGGAGTATATGGCTCACAGAAAATTATGTATTCAAAGTTCCACAATAAATACATTAACCAGAAAACAAAGTAACAAGCAGACAGAAAAAAGCACAAGATAGTTAATTTACAGGAGAAAAAAATGTCAAAAAAGCTGGTATCATGGAACGTTAACGGACTTAGAGCATGCGTATCAAAGGGTGAATTCAATAGCTTTATGGAAAATGAAAAGCCCGATGTTATAGGACTTCAGGAGACAAAGCTCCAGGAAGGTCAGATAGAAATTGACCTGCCGGGATACTATCAATACTGGAATTACGCAGAAAAAAAGGGATATTCCGGAACAGCTCTTTTCACAAAAGAAGAGCCAATAAATGTTACCTATGGTCTTGGAATCGAGGAACATGACCATGAGGGAAGAATAATAACAGCTGAGTATCCGGAATACTACCTTATAACCGTCTATGTACCCAATGCCAAGGATGATCTGTCCAGACTGGAATACAGATGCAGATGGGAGGATGACTTCTTAAAATACGTTAAAAAGCTTGAGGAGACAAAGCCTGTTATCTACTGCGGAGATTTAAATGTAGCACATAAGGAGATAGACCTTAAAAATCCGAAGCCCAATCGTGGACACGCAGGCTTTACAGATGAAGAACGTGAGAAATTCACAAATGTGGTTAATGCAGGCCTGATCGACACCTTCAGATATTTTTATCCTGATCTTGAAGGAGCTTATTCCTGGTGGTCCTACAGATTCCAGGCGAGAGCAAAGAACGCAGGGTGGCGTATCGACTACTTTGTAACATCAAAAGCTCTTGAAGACAAAATTGAAGATGCAGTTATCTACAAGGATCAGATGGGATCAGACCACTGTCCTGTAGGACTTATACTTAAATAAAAAAATAACCTTATAATTGAGACATGTCATTTAATTCATTTTCGTTTATCTTAATATTTTTACCGATAGTGCTGATAACCTGGCACGGACTTAATCGGATCAAAATGTGGAAGCTGGCAGATCTGGCACTTATCGCAGCTTCCCTGATTTTGTACGGCCTTTTTTCAGTGAGATTTGTCTGGGTTTTAATGGTTTCATGTCTTATAAACTATGGAATATCCAGGCTAATTGTGGATAACTTCCTGAAAAAAGCAGAAATAATCCATGTAGTAGGAATTATCTTTAACATTCTTCTCTTAGGATTTTTTAAATACTCAAATTTCTTTGTTTCCAATATTTTTACAGTCATAGGAAAAGAAATCCCGGAATTAAAAATAATAATGCCTGTGGGAATAAGTTTTTACGTATTTTCACAGATAGCATTTATAACTGATATAAAGCGTGAAAAAGAAAATAAGGTAAAGGAAAATGAAAAGCTTGGAGATGTAGATTTCATAGAATATCTCATTTACATCACATATTTTCCTAAGATAGTTCAGGGACCTATAGCTCTCCCCTATGAGATAATCGGTCAGATAAGAGATACTGAAAAAAGAGCATTAAAGGCTGAGAACTTCCGAAGAGGTATAGAGCTTTTTGTAATAGGACTTTCCAAAAAGGTACTTCTTGGAGATAACCTTGCTAAGATCGCGGACTACGGATTTAAATATACCTACTATATGGATACTCTTACAGGAGCGCTGGTTCTGATATCTTATGCATTCCAGCTGTACTTTGATTTTTCCGGCTACTGCGATATGGCAGAGGGCGTAAGTCTGATGCTTGGAATAGAGCTTCCGCAGAACTTCAACTCGCCCTATAAAGCCTTCAGCGTCAGAAACCTCTGGCAGAGATGGCACATGACACTTACAAGATTTTTCGTAAGATATGTTTACATTCCTCTTGGGGGATCAAGGAAGGGAAAGCTTAGAACAGCAACTAATGTACTTATAATCTTTATCCTCAGCGGAATTTGGCACGGAGCAGGCTGGACATATATATGCTGGGGACTTGTCATGGGAATCCTGGTGGTATGGGATGACCTTGGAATCATGGCAGTCGAGGGAGATATTAAAAAGAGCTATCTACTTAGGGAAAAGCCTTTAGTTGTAATTCCCAGGATGCCTGGACAGATACTTACATTTATGATGTTCCTTGTATCACTGATATTCTTCAGATCCCAGGACATGACTTATGCACTGCAGTATTTTAAACAGCTTGTGATACCGACCTGGCCGGGATTTATGTATAAGACATCAGCAATGCTTGATATATCTGAGAACTACCTGCTTATTACCGCTGCAAATATGTATGCGAAGCAGTACACAAGCATCCTGTATCTGATCACATGGATAATTCTTCTTGTGATATCTGTTTTAGTGATAAGAGCAAAGAACGCCCATGAGATCGTGGATGAAAAGAGGAATTCAGTAGGACACGTGATCTTTATGGTCATCATTTTTATATGGTCCTTTATCTCATTATCACAGGTAAGCACATTTATATATTTCCAGTTCTGATTGTTTAAAGAGGACGATTTTTGAAAAACGGTAACAAAGACATTAATTTCATAAAAAGATTTGCGATAGCATCTCTTGTGGTTATCATACTGACAGGCGCAGTGGTATTTTGCATAGATCCTTTTTATCACTACCATAAGCCCTGGTTTGGACTTAAGGCAGTTCTTAATGACAAGGAATATCAGTGTATAGGTACCCTCAGGCACTTTGATTATGACACACTTATAGTCGGATCATCTGTTGCTGAGAATAATGACAACGGTTGGTATGACGAAGCCTTTAACTGCAAGTCAATTAAGGCGATAAGGTCTTATGGTGCAACGGCAGACCTCTGTTATCTGTTAGATGAAGCCTTTGCATCAGGTAATGATATAAAGAGGGTGTTTTATAACATAGACCCTTCATCGCTAAATGCAAGTACAGAAACCACCTACGAGATGACAGGATGCCCTATGTATCTGTACGATCATAATCCTTTTAATGATGTGCAGTATCTGTACAATAAGGGCGTAATCCTTGAGAAAATCCCATATATGATAGTTAACTCATATATAACTGACTACAATGAGAACCTGTCATATAACTGGGCAAAGTGGAAGAACTTTAGCAGCGAGAGCGCTCTTGGACTTTATTTTAGAACCAGAACCGAAACTCCCATGATGGATGAGAAGGTCTATGACGAGCAGCTTAAAGGAAATATAGAGCTTCTTACAGGTGAAGTTGAAAGACACCCTGACACAGAGTTTTATTTCTTTTTCCCTGCATATTCCATGCTCTGGTGGGACGGAATATACAGAACAGGTGAGAGGGATGCATTTATCCACTGTGAAAAGGAGATGGTTAAGAGTCTCTTACAGTATGATAATGTAAAGGTCTTCTGTTTCCAAAATGAGCAGGATGTAATAACAAATCTTGATAACTACATGGATTCAATCCATTTTTCTCCGGAGATCAATAAGCTTATGCTTGATCAGATGATAGCCGGTGAGTACCAGATGACAGAAGACAATTACGAAGAAATGCTTGATGACATGAAGAGCTTTTCGGATAAAATAGTTAATGAGCTTATTAAGCCCTACGAAGAACAGAACCTCTTAACATACGAACAGATAGAAGAATAAAAAAATATGATCAAAAAACTGCTAACAGGGGGGATAGTTGCGGTTATGGTACTGTCTATGACTTTTTCATGCGCTTGCGGGAAAAGTGGCAGTACATCACAAAAAGTAGATTCAAATACAGAGATCAATACCTATGAATTCAAAGACCTTGGCATAAATATTTCAAGTGACAGTGAGTATTCCAATTTTACCTTTGATAAAAACGGAATGTACTGCCTTAGAATGACAAAGAGTGACGGACATAGTACTTATAGCTTTTCAAGAGTCAGAAACGATGAGAAAAAGGCAGAGGAAATACTGTTAGAATCAGGTAATGTTAACCTTGAATGCCTTACTATGGGAGATGAAGGCTGTTTTTATGCCATACGAACAATATACCCGGATAAGATAGCATCTCTTAACACACCGGATGATAACAGCTATACCGGTAATGGGGAAAAGAGACTGGTTAAATACTCCTCTTCAGGAGATGAGATCTGGGCTGTAGCTTTAACGGATAATGATGAGAACTCACATATTCTGGATATTGCTTATATTAAGGGAAAAGGAATCATTACCTACTCTCAATACGGTGGATACTCTCTCTATGATGAGGATAATGGCCGTGTAAGTCTGTTGCAGATTAAGGAAGAGGGGAATCTGCATGGAGACAGGAGATTTTTCACCTCAGCTGATGGAAGAGTTTTTGTAGGGGAGACAGATGGTAAGTGGAAATATTTCCTTAGTGAGTTAGATCAAAAGAAGCTGACTCTTGGGAAGAAACATTATGCGCCGTCAGATATCGCTAACGGAAGTAATCTTTTTCCAGGAATTACCTATGACTTTTACTATTTAAACAATAATTACATATATGGTTTTAATGTTGGAGATGGCAGCTTAAAAAAAATCTGCTGCTTTGAGGACTACGGTTTTTATTCAGACAGTACGCTGCTTCTTTATGAATACGCTCAGGGGACCTTCAGACTTGTATCTAACTATGGCGCAGATACCATAAAAACTACTGAGATATCAAAGAGAAATACTCAGAGTAATGTAAAAGAGATAATCACTATCGGAACAGCTTTTACCGACGAATATGTAAAAAAGAGGATAGTTGATTTTAACGAAAGCAGTGACGAATATTTTATAAAGGTCAAGAACTACGCGGAGGAAGGATATTCAAGCTACTATTCAATATACCAGGCGATGAACAAGGATATTGAAGAGGGAAATGCGCCGGATATCATGGTTCTAAATTCCTACGCGTCCATCGATTCGTATATATCAGATGGACTTCTTGAACCCCTTGATTCATATATTGAAAATGATGAAGAGATAACTAATAAGAAATATCTTAAAAGCATTAATTCTCTTCTTAGCAGAAACGGTAAGCAGTACATGGTAATGCCTTCATTTACGGTGGCTACCTGCGCAGCTTCAAACAGTCTTCTTGAAGGAAAAGAAATAACACTTTCAAATTATATAAACCACTGTAATAAGCACAACATCAAGCTGCAGAACATGATGGGAACAAAGACCTTTGACAACGCAGAGGATCTTTATACAGCATGTGCATTTGACTTTATAGACTTTGAAAATAATACCTGTAACTTCAAGAATTACAAATTCATAGATCTTCTGATTTTCATAAGAGAGCTCAAAAGAGCACAGGAGCATAATAACCAGAAGATAGATGACAACTGCTTTAGAGATAAAAAGGCTCTTTTGCAGAGCTGCTTTATAACATCCTTTGAGGATTACAGAATTATAAAGGATGGATACTTTAGTGCAGATGTGGTTTTCAATGGCTATCCCGGAAAGGATAGAGGACTTTCATATATTGATCCGGGAATGCTATTTGGTATCAGCAGCTTAAGCTCCAACAAAGAAGCAGCCTGGGAATTTATAAGGTATTTCCTTCTTGATGAATACCAGTACAAAATAGACTGGGGATTCCCGGTAAATGAGGACGCCTTTAATGCACTGATGGAGAAGTCTGAACAGGATAAATACTACATCGATGACAGCGGCAGAAAGATAACAACCAACAGTACGGTAATAATCGGAGACAGGGAAATAACGATCACGCCTCTTAACAGAAATGAGGCGGAGAGCTTTAAAACCTTTATCTGCTCAATAGACAGACTCCGTCATCAGGACACTGAGATAATAAAGATAATAAGTGAGGCAGCAAAGCCCTACTATAACGGAGAAATAACTGCTGAGAAGGCATCAAGCCTGATACAGCACAGAGTTGAGAAATACCTTAGCAGTAATTAAAAAAACGCCCCGGATATTTTTAATGATATCCGGGGCATAATAATATACTTTTTTAAGTAGATAAGAGTAATCAATAGGTTCCCATATCATGGAACAGATCATAGGAATCCTGAAGATGCTGGCGAATGTTTGCAAAGTCTTTATTTGCTACAGCTGTATAAAGAGTATCTACAAGGAAAAGCTGCGCAAATCTTGAGCTTGTAACACCACTCTTTTTATCAATTTCAGGGGATGTGGTAAAGAGCACATGCTTACATCCCTGAGCAAGGGGACTGTTTCCGAGCTTTGTGATAGCAACTGTATCAGAGCCCCTCTCATTTGCAATCTTCAAAATCTGCATGATTTCATCGGTTTTACCTGAATCGCAGAAGAAAATGGCTACATCCTCTTTCTGGAGCTGAGCGGCATTCATGAGACTGTTATGATAATCCTCATTGTAGGTTACGTTATAGGACAGTCTCTGGAACTTAGTGAAAAGATCGTAAGCAGCAAGTGAACTGCTTCCTACACCAAATATCCTGATCATTCTTGCACCGACTATAGCGTCAACGGCTCCCTCAAAGGACTGGGAATCGAACAGTCTGTAGGTAGTCTGAATAGCCTGTGAGCTGGTAGCGCAGATGTTATCGGCTATTGCCTGCATTGATGTATATTGGTTAAGATCCTTGAACTCTATGTGAGGACCTGCTTTTTCAGCTTTCTTTGCATCTGAGAAAATCTCGCGCTTTAGACCTTTAAGTCCTGAGTAGCCAAGAGACTTGGAGAATCTGCTCCAGGTAGCCTGTGTCGTTCCTGAAGCCTCAGCAAGCTCTGCTACGGTATTGTTATATATGGTTGCATCATTCTTTAAGCAATAGTCAGCTGCTTTGCGCTCTTCTCTGGTAAGATTTGCATAAACGCTTTTAATTCTTTCTTCTAATAATGACATATTCTATCCCCTTTTCATCATAGGCGAGAATAACGTAATTAACCATTTATAGTATAACGCAAAAACAGTAATTACATTATTAAATAACAATAATATATTTAAGCATTTATTAAAATTCTATAAACGATTAAATGTGTTAAAATTATTTGGTATACTAGATATTAGGTGAGAATGCTGATTCTCTAATAGCCCTTGTCAATAACAAGAAGATTTCATTAAAGCTGAAGGAAGATGAGGCATTCTGTTTCAAACAGAAAGGAGATTTCAAATATGAAATGGGTTTGTTCAGTATGCGGTTATGTTCATGAGGGAGATCAGCCGCCGGCAGAGTGTCCGGTATGTCATGCTCCTGCAGAGAAGTTTACAAAGCAGGAAGGTGAGCTTACATGGGCAGCAGAGCATGTTGTTGGAGTAGCTAAGGGTGTTCCGGATGACATTATCGAAGATCTTAGATCTAACTTTAATGGTGAGTGCTCAGAGGTTGGTATGTATCTTGCTATGAGTCGCCAGGCTTACAGAGAGGGTTATCCCGAGGTTGGTGATTACTATGCTAAGGCTGCATGGGAAGAGGCAGAACATGCTGCTAAGTTTGCAGAGCTTCTTGGTGAGGTTCTCACAGATTCCACAAAGAAGAATCTACAGATGAGAGTAGATGCTGAGAATGGCGCTACAGCAGGTAAGGTAGATCTTGCAAAGCGTGCTAAGGCACTTGATCTTGATGCAATCCATGACACAGTCCATGAGATGGCTCGTGACGAGGCAAGACATGGCAAGGCATTTAAGGGACTCCTTGACAGATATTTTAAATAAATCGATATTATAAAAATAAGTGAGAGAAACTGTCGCATTAGTTTATAGTGCGGCAGTTTTTTCATTAATATAATAATCGACTTGTGATATAATTATTGACTATGAGGGAGCCTGCCATAGTGCAGAATAGAAAAGTCAGGGGAAATGAAAATGAAAAAAATCTTGGGGAATCTTTTACTCTTTATCACATCACTTATGTGTGTGATAGTCTTATTTGGATGTGTATCCATAAATTCGAAAGCAGCAAGGAAAGTACAGCCTGTTAAGGATCTAAAATTAATCGATGATAGATATCATTTCAAAACGGTTACAGATGGATTTTACTTCTTTTTTGTATGCTATGAAAATGAAGATGGGAAAATAAAATGTCTTGATCGATGTACTATAGGGACACTTAAAAAGAATAAAACAATAGATAGTGCTGATTTGAATTTGTTCTATAAGTATGACAAGCTTGGGAAGATCATATTTTATGTTGTTGGAAGTGATGAGGAAAAAACCACATTTAATAGGGATGAGTATCTTAAAACTTCAGAATATGCCGTATCAAGTTACCAGACAACTGTAAAAGAAAGAATGCCACAGCCTACCGGAATAACAACTAAAATAGATGAGAAAGATGGAAAAAAATGTTGGGTAGTAAGCTGGGCTGATGATGGATACGGACATGTTCTAAGATATTCCAATGCAAAAGATTATTATTTTACATCCAGTATGAATAAAAAAGTAAAGTTTAGAAAAATAGATTGGGATGTAGAAGAAGTTACTTTAAAAACTTCTTCATGTGACCTGAATAAATATGCTAATTCAGAGGTGGTCACAATTAAAAGACCTACCGAGGATTCAGATGATGAAACATCAAAAAATATTCCTGCAGATGAAAATGCTAATACAAAAGATAAAGTAGATGCGGTAAGTAAGCTGCCTATGACAGTAACTATTGATGATATAACTTATGACATCGATGTTAATGGCAATGCCTGCGCAACAAAAATCGCATCAAAAAAGAAAGCTGTTCTGGATGTAGTTACAGTGGATGGTACAACTTATCCTGTCACATCTATAGCTAAAAATGCCTGCAAAAACAATAAGAAAATAAAATCTGTGAAGATTGGCAGTAATGTTACTTCTATAGGAAAAAATGCCTTCAGGGGTTGTAAGAAACTCAAAAAGGTTACCATAAAAGCGAATAAATCCCTGAAAATAGGCAAGGGTGCTTTCAAGAAGATTAACAAAGACGCTAAGATCAAGATTAAAGGTGTAAAAGGTAGTAAAAAGAAAAAGCTCATAAAATCAATCAGTAAGTAATTTAACAGCATTGTGAAAAGATTACGCCATTAAATATTGACCCCTTAGGAGAATGAAAATAGTGTCACCTAAGGGGATAAATTATGATATATCAGCGAGAAAACTCCTTCCGACATAGTCGGTGGGGGATGAATCGCTGATCCTCAGCGATTTGATTTACTATATCGTCCTGTCTTTTCATATTTTCTTTTGTGGTCATCTGTGCGCTGGCTTTCTATATATTTTTTCACTGTCTCAAGTGAAACGGATCCGGTTGTGGCGCAAAAATAGCTCCTGCTCCAGAAAAGAGCATCTCCCCACAGAAATTTTTCTATATGTTCACGGTATTTGATCCTGACTTCTTTAGAGAGCTGGGACTTTAAGGTGTTTATCAGTTTTACCGGAGCAACATCCGGAGGCATGGAGATAAGCATGTGTATGTGGTCTTCGTCTGTCTCAGCTGAGAGCATATCGCAGTTCATCCTTCCACACAGATAAGCGGCGTGATTTTTCATGAAATCCCCCATCTCATCGGTTATCACTTTTTTTCTGTATTTAGTGACAAAAATGATATGATAGGTAAGCAGGTAAACTGAATGTGAACCTCTTCTGTAGTTATCCATAAAAACTCCATCTAAAAAGAACAAATGTTTTGATTGCTCTTGGAAATTATGCTATAATACTAATATAATCTTTTGGAAAGGAAATCTCAACTGTGTATAGGACAAGGCAGTA
>NZ_AUIY01000028.1 GCF_000423945.1 Butyrivibrio sp. XPD2002
CATAAAAATCATTATGAATGAGTTGAGGCAAAAAACAACCCCACCCCTCATGATTGAGGGGCAGGGGAGTTGAGGTGCCGTAGGCACTTTTTTATTGCACAAATGTCTAAGTTGAAAAAACTTATCATCATAGTTTGTCAGAACCTGTTGAAAAGAAAATACTGATATGATAACCTTTGGACAGTTAGCAATAGCTAACATAGTTGTAACAGCAAAGGAGGAAAAATCAGTATGAGTAAAGTAGCAGTTGTATATTGGAGCGGTACAGGAAATACAGCAACCATGGCAAACGCAGTTGCTGATGGAGCAAAGGGAGCAGGTGCTGAGGTTACAGTTCTTAACCCGTCAGAGTTCAGTGCAGACAAGGTTTCAAGCTTTGACAGCATTGCCTTTGGATGTCCTGCAATGGGAGCTGAGGTTTTGGAGGAAACAGAGTTTGATCCCATGTTTTCAGCCGTAGAAGGCTCTCTTTCAGGAAAGAAGATTGGATTGTTCGGTTCATTCGGATGGGGAGACGGCCAGTGGATGAGAGACTGGGAGGATCGCTGTAAGGGTGACGGAGCAGTTCTTGCCACAGACAGTGTAATGGCCAATAATGCTCCGGATGATTCAGCTCTTGAGGAATGCAGATCTCTGGGAATGGCACTTGCATAAAGGTATAGACAGTATTAGAGGAAAAATATAATAACATGAATAATGTGTAGCGAGCTGGTCATGGTGACCAGCTCGTTTCGGCATATATACGAAAATGTTGATAAAGACCCTATAGGAAGGGAAAACTTGACTACGCCGTACGGCTTATTATAGAATGAAATGAGAAAAATAAAGCCGAACGGCGTATTTTTGTATTTGAATGTTTATATTTGTTCGTACGGCTTATTTTGGGCGGAGGCGTATATGATAATAAACAATGCGGCTGATTTTGGTAAAGCATTGAAAAATCGTAGAAAAGAACTTGGCTATACCCAGCGATATATTTCTGAATTTACCGGATTCAGTATCAGTTTTATTTCGGATTTGGAAAATGGCAAGAGCACGGCTGAACTGGGAAAAGCTATTTATCTTGCCAATATGCTGGGACTTGATATTGCTGCTAATGCGAGGGGAAATAAATGAGACATTATAATGTATATCTTGAAATAGACGGGAGTCAGGTAAAAGTAGGAGAAATAGAAGGTAATTCTTCTGAAGATGCCAGCTTTTCATATTCAAAAGAATATGTAGCGAGGACAGATTCAAGGGCTATTTCTGTATCATTACCAATACAGGAGGAGCCTTTTTCTCCTGAACGTACCAAAATCTTTTTTGACGGACTTCTGCCAGAAGGATTTATGAGAAAGAGCATAGCTACTAATATGCACTTTGATGAGAATGATTATCTGTCGATTCTTTATAACCTTGGGAAGGAATGCCTTGGCGCAATAAGAATAGATGAGTCTGATGAGGAGCAGGAATCCGGGTATGAAGCTATAACTTCTATGCAAGTAGAGGAGCTGGCAGCTGAAGGAACAACCAAATCCACGGAGATAGTAATAAAAACGCACTTATCGCTGACAGGGGCTTCAGGAAAAGTTGGACTATATTATGATGAAAAAGAGGGAAGATGGTATCTGCCCTGCGGACTTGCACCAAGTACACATATAGTTAAGCAAAGTCATATTAGGCTTGATGGGATAGTTACAAACGAGCAATTGTCTATGTTAACAGCTCATAAATGCGGAATAGATATTCCGGAGAGCTTTATTATTAATGTCGGCCAGGGTACTGATTCACAGGTTCTTTTTGCTACAAAAAGATATGACAGGATTATTGATGAAACATCACAGTTGATTGGAAATTTGAAGCGTCCTTTCAGGGTGCATCAGGAAGATTTTGCTCAGGCCATGGGAGTGGCAGCCTTTGAAAAATATGAAACAGACGGTCAGAACTACGCTGAGAAAATGTTTGAAATAATCCGAAATTATGCAAGAAGGCCGTTGGAAGATCAATTGCGTCTTTGGGATAGAATAGTGTTTAACTTTGTGCTTGGCAATACGGATGCACATATTAAAAACTATTCGCTTCTGTATGACCCACATATGGAAGGAATATCACTTGCTCCGGCGTACGATATGATAAGCACGGTGATTTATGAGAGTGCGACGAAAGATATGTCTTTTAACATCGGTGGAATAAGAAATCTAGATAGCATTGATGAAGATAGCTTTAAGTCACTTGCTGCAAAAGTTGGAATTGGTGAGAAAATCGCTATGAGTAATTATCATAAGGTTCTCGACCGATTTGAAAATGCGGTGAAGGAATCCGCTGAAGAATTGAAGGAGATGGGCTTTGTCAATGCAGGAGACATTGCAGAAAGAATTCTTCTGGCACGAAAAAAAGCACTGTAAGTTATCACAGAATTACACCTGTATTTCTCGTATATTATCAAAACTAATGTCTGTTGTGACAACAGTAAGATACCGGGCGTCCTTCTTTATATTGGAGATCAGCCCGGTCTTCTTTATGTAAGCACCATAATCGTAATAGGTTATGGTGACCATGTCACCAACCTTTAGAAGAGATAGCTGATAGTCGAGGAAGTCCAAGGCTTCTTCAGACAAAATGATCTTTTCTACTTCTATACGTTCCTTTTCCCTTAATGCGGACTCAAAGCCCTTAAGTGCTGCAAAGGGCATGAACTGGCTTGCTCTGTCTGCTCTTGGCATATATTCCTCCTATATTATTGAACCTGCTTTATGGCCGCCGATCTGTGCGTTTCGTTCTATTGCATTTCCTGCATCAAGAAGATCCATGCCCTTAAGAATGGCGTTTTTACCATAGCGGGCTTTAATCTCATTTACTGACTGTGTGATCTTGCGGTCTTTTTCCATTATCTCCGGGTCAACAAAAAAGCTGTACTGCTCAAAACATTCATCAAGAACAGAATTGGCGCTAATACCGACCCTGCGGATAGGGACATTTCGCAAGGTGCTCCTTAAATAAAGCTTCGTATAGGCATCCATAAGAATCCTGTAGGAGTTGGTCGTGACCTGGAGATTCGTACTTGCGCCCGTGGATGGGAAGGTTTCTGCACTGTAACCCACATAAAGTGAGAGATTGCTGCTAACAACATGGGCTGCGACCATATCAAGGGACAACTCATCTGCCATTTCCTTCACGATGATAAGTGCTTCATCAAAATTGTAATCACGCATCAGTACCTGTCCGCAGGAGAGGGATTTTGAGCGTGAGCGGTAGTTCTTGATTTCCTGCATGGTGCAGGGCTCCCGTCCCCAGGCGTGGTCAATCAGGTATTCGGCAAGGACGCCGAAATTTTTATATAGCAGTTTTTCAGGAAAAATCGCAATATCTCCCTGGGTATACATGCCAAGGGAGTTGAGCCTTCTCTGGGTGCCGGGACCAATTCGCCAAAAATCTGTCAGGGGTCTGTGTGTCCACAGTTTTTGCTTAAAAGATTCCTCATCAAGCTCAGCTATAAAGTCGGGAGAGTGTTTAGCCAGGATATCAAGGGCTACCTTCGCCAGATAAAGGTTAGTGCCAATGCCGCAGGTAGCCCGCAGTCCCAGTTTATCCCTTATGTCGCCCATGATCCTAAGTGCAAGGTCGTGGGCTGATAAGGAGTACATACCAAGATAGTTCGTTACATCGAGAAAAGACTCATCAATTGAATAAACATGAATATCTTCCTTAGCGACGTAGCTTAGGTATATACCGTAAATATCGGCAGATATGTCTACATAGCGCTTCATTCTGGGCGGAGCGACTATGTAATCAAGGTGCTTGGGTATCTCATATATTCTGCAGCGGTTCTTGATTCCAAGGGCTTTCATAGCGGGTGTTATTGCAAGGCATATAGTGCCTTTGCTGCGTTCCTTGTCAGCAACAGCGAGAAGGGCTGTCATGGGGTCTAGTCCTCTGTCCACGCATTCCACACTGGCATAGAAGCTCTTTAGATCGATTATCATAAACTGGTTAATCATAAGGCAGCTCCTAGAGTAATGATTAGAACCGACGTTCCGAACATACATTTGGGCAGAGATTATAATACACCAAGAGAACATATGTTTCAATAGAACATATTATTAAATTTTTGTGAGAGCATATATGAGGAGTATTGATTTTTAATTTAAAAAGGTGTACTATACAATTATGAATTGCGCACAATCAAATAGAGATAAATATATAAGTCAAGGAGGAATCAGCAATGATCTATGATTACGAGGTAACTACCGGAACCGGAGAAGAGCTTAGCCTTTCAGATTATAAAGGAAAAGTGATTCTTGTTGTTAATACTGCTACTGGATGTGGTTTCACACCTCAGTATAAGCCCATCGAAGATTTATATCAGAGCTATCATGACAAGGGATTGGAGATACTTGATATTCCCTGCAACCAGTTTGGCGGACAGGTACCCGGAACAGATGAAGAGATCCATGAGTTCTGCACTTTGCACTACAATACTACATTCCCTCAGATGAAGAAGGCTGACGTTAACGGAGAGAATGAGCTTCCGCTTTATACATATCTTAAGTCTCAGAAGGGATTTGAAGGCTTCCAGGATCATCAGTACAGAGAGGTTCTTGAAAAGATGTTTGCAGAAGCAGATCCTGAATGGGATAAAAAGCCTGACATCAAGTGGAACTTTACAAAGTTTGTGATCGACAGAGAAGGAAATGTTGTTGCAAGATTCGAGCCTACAGCTGATGTGGCTGACGTTGAGGCTTGCATCAAGGCATTGCTTTAATTGATGCAGAGAATGGAGGAATACAATGGCTACACTCGTAACATTTTTTAGTGCAGGAGGCAAAACTGCCAATGTTGCAAAGGAGTTTGCAAGTAGAATAGGTGCTGATGTTTTTGAAATTGTTCCTCAGGAACCATACACATCAGCTGACATTAAGTGGACAAATCCGGTTGCAAGATGCAACAGGGAGCAGATAGCAGGGAAAGAAGTACCGGTAAACGGGAAAATAGAGGATTTCGATAAATATGACACCGTATATATCGGATTCCCTATATGGTATGGTCAGGCTCCAAGAGTCATTCATACATTTGGTAAAGGCTATGACTGGTCTGGCAAGGCAGTACATGCTTTTGCTACATCAGGAGGAAGCGGAATAGGAAAAACTGCTGAGAAGCTTAAGCCTTCATTAGCAGGAGTAGCTTCTTTGGATGCAAAGCTTGTTCATAGTGCAGACGAATTGTAAATTGTAATAGTAAGTGCCGGATTCCTGTTATGGGAATCCGGTATTTTCATGGAGGATGCATCCCCACTCCCGATATGCTATAATCCCTAATCGAGAGGACATTTTACGAAAAGTTTTAAGGGGAAATCAAAATGAGGAAAAGTTTCAAAGAACTACTCGTCATCACAGCCATGCTGTGTCTTTTTTTGCTACCGGGATTAACTGGTATCAAAGCTCATGCTGCTACAGGTGTTCTGTATAATGGCCGAACATTCAATAAGACAATTAAATCTTTTGTGGATGCTAATAGCACGCATAATACCAGAGACTATACCATTAAGAAGATAATTTTTGCCAAGGCACCTTCAAAACCTGCTAAGAGCCTTATTCCGGAAAATATAGGCGATGGTGTAACTGTATATTATGACTCGGCTGAACAGACAGTTTATGTCTGCAGTAACTCAAAAATAAAGTTCAACAGTGATTGTGATTCTATGTTCATTGATTTCTATAATGTTGAGGAAATCAATTTTGGTAGTAATGTGATTGATACCAGTGAAATGAAAGATGCAAGTTATATGTTCAGATGCTGTAGCAGTCTGGTAAATCTGGATCTTAGTCAGTTCAGAACTCCTAATCTTGTAAACATGTGCCAGATGTTCCATTGCTGCTTCAAATTAAAGAAAATCAACGTCAGCACCTTTGACACCTCTAATGTTACTGATATGCAGAGTGTTTTCATGAGTGATTCTGCTCTGGAATCGCTTGATCTTAGAAATTGGAATACCTCCAAGGTCAATAGAATGTTCCAGATGTTTGAGGGATTAAGAGGTCTTAAAACTCTTGATCTTTCAAATTTCGATACAAGAAATGTAACAGATATGTATCGCATGTTTAATGGCTGCCGTAATCTTAAGACTCTCAATATCAGCAGCTTCAGGACTCCCAAGTTAATAAATGTCCAGGAGATGTTCACTGGCTGTAGAAGCCTGGAATATCTTAATCTTAGTGGTTTCGATTTATCAAAAGTGGCTGATGCTGACGCTGGAGCATTCCTTGGAAGCTGCATCAGTCTTAAGTATGTTGACGCACCTTGCAAGATTTCGAAGAATTTTGACTACGCAGCTAATTCACCTTATGTGAAAAACTGTGGCATAGGTAAGGTTGCCATAGATGATAACAAAGATGGTAAGGCAGACTCATCCGCTACTTACAGCTATTTCATCAAAGCAAATAAGAGCCACAGATACATGTTCCTTGATGCCATAGAAAGGGAAAAAGAGAAAAAGGATCCCGTGGATCCGATAAAGCCGCCTGTACCGGTTCCTTCAGATCCTACTACTCCTGAAAAGAAGGATGGTGATGTCACACCAGTTTCATCAGAGGAATCTGCCGCTAATCAATCAGGATATGATCTTCCCGCAAATGTCATTATAGATGGGGTTACTTATCATATTGATATTAACGGTCAGGCAACAGTAACTAATATCGCATCTGTAAGAAAAGCTAAAATTAACACTGTTACATATAAAAACGTTGAGTTCCCTGTTACAAGCATTTCGGCAAATGCCGCTAAGGGTAACAGGAAGCTTTCAACTCTTACAGTTGGAAATAACGTTACCAAAATCGGGAAAAAGGCATTTTATAAGTGCAAGAAGCTTAAGAAGGTCACCATAAAGGCTAATAAGAAGCTTAAGGTTGAAAAGAACGCGTTTAAGAAGATTAATAAGGACGGAACGATCAAGGTTAAGTCCCTTAAGGGAAATGCTAAAAAGAAGGTTGTGAAGTCAATTAAGAAGCAGACAGATGCTGTAGTTAAGTAATTTAATCCGTTATTTCTTTACTATGTGACCTCCTTACCGGATAAGAATCCGGTAAGGAGGTTTTTTATACACTTTTATCTTACCATATCCTTTAATGAATCTTAGTGACTAATATAAGCTTCTTACAGCTTTTGCAGAAGTCTATTTTGTAATCTAGGCAATCAGAGCCCTTTTTCTGTATAATTAGAAAATAAGATTAAATAACAATGGGTATTGATATTGAGCCGGACATGATGGATATCTATACGACAAATGCTGATGTGAACTATGATTCTGTTACCGGAACCTTTGCTATTCCGGATAGATATAATATGGCAGGAGATTACCACAAATGGTATCCATACAGGCTGGAATTATCTGCAGTCGTACATATTCAGCATTGAAGCCAGCGGAAATCCTGCAACGATAGGAGCTTATCATGGTACATTGAATCGCGCTAATGGCTTTTTCCATGAGAGTTACGGGTATGAAGGCTCGATCACTGCAACGATAATGGCGACAGCGTCAATCCTCTGGCTGGTTTGCAGGCTGAATAAAAATGGTTGGAAATATAAAAACTAAACGGAAAGGGTCAAAATGGAATTTAAAAAGATTGCATTAATCGGAGCAGGAGCGGTCGGAAGCTATATATTGTGGGGACTTTCACATAAGGACGAGTTAGATCTTTCTGTTGTCGCATCGGGAAAGCGAAAAGAAAGAATTGAGACAGAAGGCTTATGTATTAACGACAAGCTTTATAAGCCTGTGGTGAAGACACCGCAAGAAGCTTTCGGAGCAGATCTTGTTATTGTGGCAGTAAAATATAATGCCCTGCCAACGGCTGTTCTGGATATAAAGGAAATCGTAGATGAGCATACCGTAGTAATAAGTCTTATGAACGGTGTTGATAGCGAAGATGTGATAGCTTCTGAAATTGGCGAGGAACATATAGTTCCGGCACTTATAAAAGTCGCTTCAGAAAGAAAACAGAACAGGATATATTTTGATCCGGAATCCACGATTGGAGTGGTCTATGGAGAAAAAGATGGAAAGAGCTCGGAAAGAACACTAGCGCTAGAGCAGCTTTTTGAAGGAACCGGGCTCCATTACAGAGAGACAGATGTTATATTATCGGAAATATGGAGCAAGTTCAGATTAAACGTGGGTAATAACCTACTTCAGGCAATGCTGAGTGTGGGCGTAGGTGCGTATGGCGATAGTGAACACATCGCTGCGATCAGAGAAGGCCTTGTAAAAGAGCTTGATGAGATTGCAAAAGCGAAGGGTATAGACATATCTTTGGCAGATCCATCATCGACCAGAGGAAGCAAAGTCTTTAAGCGTGCAAGATACTCAACTCTTCAGGATCTTGATGCGAAAAGGCACACAGAGATTGATATGTTTTCAGGTGCGTTAATTCGAATGGGCAAGCAATATGGCATCTCTACACCGTATAATGAATTCACATTTCATATGATAAAGGCTTTAGAAGAAAAGAATGACGGAAAATTTGATTACAGTTGATATAAATATCAAATGAGCTGATATGTAATTTCAAACTAAAACTATAAGCTCTGGATTCTTACAATGAATCCAGGGCTTTTTTTGCGAATATAGGGATATTAGGTACATTGTTGTTGAAGGTCCGTATTATTCCCACATAAAAAAGACAAAAATGGAATAATATAAAGATTAATGAGGGAATCCGGGTTCTTGTCACGTAGAACCCGGATTTTTTGTGTTTGAAGAAAAGTTTTTATTCTTATGAGGGAGTCAAGAGAGCTGTTTCTCTCTTAATGATTTAAGGATACAGGCAAAATCGTAAAAGAAAGTGACTGGTCTGTGTAAAATCTGTGAATCATTTTGATGACAGCGATTATCTGAATATCTAAAAAGTCTATTAAATATGAGCATTGGTTCATCTTCTTGAAAATAGGAGATGTAAAATATAGTTGGTGTTTAATACACGATTGAAAATGAGGAGCGATATGAAGGGACAAGATAATGGGAAGTATTACCAGGTATCTACTTTACAGGCTCTGGCATTAGGATTTTCGAAGTCTGTTATTACAGTAGAAGAACTACTACAGCATGGAGATATGGGGCTTGGAACATTTGAAGATGTGGATGGCGAAATGATTGTCTTGGACGGAAGGTGTTACCGGGCTAAGAATAATGGAGATGTGGTTTTTGCAGAGGATGATCGGGGTGTTCCATTTGCTTCTGTATGTTGTTTTCATGCGCAGAGAATTGAGACTCTTGGGGAAATGAGCTCAATAGAACAGCTCAAATCATGGTTGACCCTTAAGATAGAAGAAGATTTTGGGCTTAATTCCATGTATGCCGTTCGGATTGATGGTGAGTTTTCCATGGTGGACGCAAGGTCGGAATCAGGGACAAAGGCACATCATGTGACACTTAAGGATGCTCTGAGCGTTACGCAGAAAGCTTTTAGGTTTGAGAATATCAAGGGTTCGCTTGTGTGCGTGTACTATCCTGACTATATGGATGGAATAAATGCTGCAGGATGGCATTTGCATTTCCTTTCAGACGATAAAAAACATGGCGGACATGTATTTGATATCGCCCTAAAACAAGGAAATGCGTCTATATGCAGGATTACAAGCGTAGAGGTTCGAATACCGGACACACCTGCATTTGATACCTATGCACTTAAGGGCGTATCAAAGGATGAGATAAAAAGTGTGGAACAGGGGACTTCCAGAACACAAGAATGAATCTGGGCGAGGCTCCAATTTCATTTTTTTAAGTAGATAGTGTAATACATAGCACCAACACAGACAGCGCCACCAATTATATTCCCGATTGTTACCGGAATAAGATTTGTTACAAAGAATCCAAACAGACTAAGTCCATCCGCAGGAAGTCCGTAAACAGCTGATGTCAGCATTCCTGCAGGAATGAAGTACATGTTGGCGATGCAGTGCTCAAAGCCGCAAATGATGAATAGCATTACAGGAAGCCACAGAGCAAGGACTTTTCCGGCAATTTCGTCAGCTGAGAAAGAACACCATACAGCCAGACAAACAAGTACGTTACAGAGAATACCTCTAAGCAGACCGTCACTGAAAGATATATTTGCCTTGGTAACAGCAGTTGAAATAACTGACTCTGCAAGAGCATTATTGGCAAATGAGTAAATATGGGAAGTGGAAGCTATAAGTGCGATAAGGAATCCGCCGACCATATTTCCAAAATAGACAAGCACCCAGTTCTTAAGCATTCCAGAAAGCTTAGCTTTTCCGGACAGAACAGGAATAAAGATGAGGCAATTACCTGTAAAGAGCTCAGCGCCTCCAACAAGAACCATAAAAAGACCTATTGGGAAAACAACACTGCTGATCATGCGTGCACTAGATGGGTCAGCTGCCGTGCAGCTTGCTATCTGACTTCCGAGACCGCCAAGAGCTATATAGACGCCAGCAAGGATTCCCAAAAGGAACGTCTTGAGAGCAGGGAGTTCTGTCTTACCCTTTCCTACAGATTCGTATGTTGCTGCTATTTCAGCGGGTGATTTCATGTTATTGACCTTCTTTCATACTAGAGAATAATTGCCACAATAATAGAATACAGTAAAATAAGTAGTTCTTGTGGCAGCAAATGCGATTTTATAAAAAAAATTTATTATTTGCAAGGGATTCCCCATTTTGATATAGCCATTTTTTAAAATTAGTACCTATTCCAAGCCAATGGAAGCAATTAAGTTTATACATTTTTAACAAAAGAAATAAACGTAAAAGTGGTAAAATTATAATACCGATGAAATGTATAAGGAGAATAATTTATGGCTGTCGTATTTACACTATTGTCGATGCTGATGACCTGTGCCTGCGATCTTTTTGAAAAGAAATCCGTATCCTCCAAGACAGAAGAAGTAATAAAGACCTTGGTCTGGTATGGAATCTTTAATGCACTTTTGCTGGTTGCAGTGCTATTATTCGGTCTGGATGAAACCTCGCTGCTTCCGCATCAGCTTATTCTCAAAAAACCTATTATAATAATTTCTCCGATACTGAATTACGTTTGTTTGTTTTTTGCCCTGGTAGCTTACAAGTATGTGGGAGTTTCTGTCAGAAATTCTTTCGTAAATATCGATGGTATTTTTTTTGTTATCCTTTTGGTGATGTATCACCTGATAACCGGAAACGCCGATTTTGCTACCAGATTGTTCAAGCCATTAACGATCATCGGTCTTATACTTGTTTTCAGCGCAGGCATGATCTATCCCCACTTAAAAGGACCTGTGGAAGAAGGCAGGAATAAGGATTCGGAATCAGAAGAAAAGTCAAGGGGAATACTTATTTTAGGCATCATTATAGCTGTCATTGCAGCGTTTTTTGATGGTTCCGAATCTATGGTAACAAGTGTTCTTATTGGAGATGAAATAGTAGATTCCCTTGATTATATCGCTGTAGCTTCCCTGTTACAGGTTATCTTTACTTTCTTTTTATGGATATATCTTTGGATTAAAAACAAAAAGCCGCATAATCCTTTCCGGAAATCGGAAAAAAACCGTTTCCTCGGAGAGTTTTGCTTACTTGCAAGCGATCTTTTCTACGTTTTCGCGTTGTCGAGAGATGCCCTTTTAGGAATTATTTTATGGAATGCATTTCCGGTCCTTGATATTGTGGGAGCACGTATCTTTATGAAGGAAAAGCTGAGCTGCATACAGTATCTGGTTTTGGGAATGCTGATTGTAGGAGCTGTGTTTGTCGGGTTGTCTTAAGAGGAAAATAATATGGAGAAGCGTCTAAGACATATTGGTAAACGTATCATACAGACCGTGGTCATAGCAGCATTGGCAGTTCTGGTAGATTATCTTGCCGTAGTATGGTCAAATGATGAGTCTATCTGGCTGGGTGAAGCCGTGGAAGTTGTCGGATCAATAATGTGTAGCCCGGCAGTGGGAGGCTTCGCAACAGTTATTTGCGTCCTGGTAACAGATTTTATAGAATACCATAGCTTTGAATATAGCTTTATGTGTATTTTTGAAGGAGCATCTATGGCTCTGATCGGTGTAATTTACCGTGCTCTGGTAAAGGACGAGGATAATTTCGGAATTCGCGAGATTGTAATTTTTAATTTCGTCCAGGTACTGGTAAACACTATTGTCTTATACCTTGCAACACCACCTACTGCTATAATGGTTTTCGGATTTATCATCGGGGACTGGTCAAAGGAACTTCTTGTGGAAGAGATGGGGATACTGGGAGATAATACTTTTTCTGCCATCATTTCCATAGCACTTATCGGAACGTTTCTGCTGGCAATATGCATTTCCTTCAGGAAGAAACTTAAGGAATATGGGAATGCTTCCGATGTAGTAAAGTCCGTCTTTAAATCTACCTTTATCAATAAAGAATATAGAACACGTGCCTTTGAATATACATTTGGTATATTTTTTGCGATTGCACTTACCATGACGGACGGAGTGGTTTCTGGACACGTTTTGGGAGAAAAAGCGCTGGCCGCAACTTCAATCATGGTTCCCCTTATATCCTTAAGCACCTTCATTTCCAATATCATCACCTCCGGATGTTCCAACCTCTGTGCTATAGCCAAGGGAGATGGTGATTATGAAAGAGGAAGGAAGCTCTTTTCTCTCGGTCTTATGACAACGATTTTTCTGGGAGTTATTCAGATTCCTGTCTACTTTTTCACTGAGAATCTGTATTTTGCATACTTTACATCTTCGCCGGAGATTGAAGCTTTTGCCAGAGAGTATTATCACTTTTATATTTTTGTTCCTCCATTAATGGGCCTGGCCACATTTTTTGACGAGATAGCTGCATCTGACGGGGATGATGGGCTTTCCTATGCCGGATATCTTGTCTCCTTTGCCGTTAATGTGGGAATGTCTATTGCTTTATCAAATATAATTGGGATGTCAGGTCTTTCGATTGCTACTGTGTTAAGCTACGTGGCTTATATCATTGTGGTTTCGGTTCATTTCTTTAAGAAAAGCAATACCTACAAGTTCTGTTTCCACTTTTCGTTCCGCGATCTTTTTGTATTTGCAGAGCGTTCACTTAAAAGTAATGTCAAAGGACTTTGTATGGCCTTGGCATCAGCATCATTTACCAAAGCAATCTTATTATTCTGGGGAAGCAGCTACCTCATTGTAAATACAGTGCTTTGTGCCATGTTGGAGATATACGAAATAATCAATGGTCCTTCTGAGGCGGCAGAGTATCTTTTTGCCACATATGCGGGTGAAAAAAATAGTGATGGTCTGAAGACACTTTTTAAAGAAGCGCTGACGGTCACCCTGATAGGTGGCATGGTACTTTCTCTTTTCTTACTGGTGGCACCAAATACAGTGCTTCTACTCTATGGAGTGGAGGAATCTCCGCTTAGAGCTGAACTTATCAAATGTATCCGATTCTCTGCCGTGGGAGTTATCGCTGCGGCTGTTGGAGGCTTCTTAAGCGATTACTACGGAAATATCGGAAATCCGATGTGGTCTTGTTTAATGATGGTTTTCCGAACAGCCTTATTTCCGATTTTGTTTTGTGTCACCTTTAGTCTTAATGGCGGAATCATTTTCATGGGCAAAGGAATGTTGCTTTCCCAGGTTGTTGCTGTAGCTATTTTCTATGGATTTGTTTTTATTGTTAAGGGCGGTGACAGCATACCTTATTTACTGGATGATCCGGATTTTGAAAAGGTAAAAATGAATTCCTTTGATTATACCCCTGCGGAATATGAACGGATATTGGGCTGGATCAACGATAACCTTAAAGAGCAGGGAATAGAAGAAACAAAGATAGCGGAAGTTAAGGAATTAGCCAGTTCATTGTTTAAGATAACAGAGGAAAAGAGCGGTAAAAAGAAAGTGCTTGGTGAATGTGTACTCAGGTTCCTGGGAGATCCGGAGGTCATAATCAAGGACAACGGGGAGCTGTTTAAGCCTGATATTACTGATGATCGTCATATATATAATGTGCTTATGTCATGTAACAGCAATAAAATCTGTGTATAGTTTTTCATTGCTTCTCGATTGACTTTATATGCTAAAAATGCTTTAATGATTTAAACTGATAAAGAGGAAAAGGATTAAGACAATGAGTGAAGAGAAAAAAATCCCGTATAAAATTTATTTAAGCGAAGACGAGATTCCCAAGCAGTGGTATAACGTAAGAGCTGATATGAAGAATAAACCGGCTCCGCTGCTTAATCCCGCAACCTTAGAGCCCATGGGCTTTGAGGATCTGAGACCTGTTTTTTGTGACGAGCTCATTAAGCAGGAACTCGATGATACAACTCCATATATTGATATTCCGCAGGAGGTTCAGGATTTTTACAGAATGTACAGACCTGCACCGCTGGTAAGAGCATATTGTCTTGAAAAGGCTCTTGGAACACCTGCAAAGATTTATTACAAGTTTGAAGGTAACAATACAAGCGGAAGCCATAAGCTCAATTCCGCTATTGTTCAGGCATATTATGCAAAGAAGCAGGGCCTTAAGGGTGTTACAACCGAGACCGGAGCAGGTCAGTGGGGAACAGCTCTTTCTATGGCATCTGCATATCTTGGAATCGACTGCAAGGTCTATATGGTTAAGGTTTCTTACGAGCAGAAGCCCTTCAGACGTGAGGTTATGCGCACATACGGCGCAAGCGTAACTCCTTCTCCTTCCATGGAAACCGAGATAGGAAAAAAGATAAATGCAGAGCATCCCGGAACAACAGGTTCACTCGGATGCGCAATTTCAGAGGCTGTTGAGGTAGCTACAAAGACAGAGGGCTACAGATATGTTCTTGGAAGCGTGCTTAACCAGGTTCTTCTCCATCAGACTGTTATCGGTCTTGAGGCAAAGGCAGCGCTTGATAAGTATGGAGTAACACCTGATATCATTATCGGCTGCGCAGGTGGTGGATCAAACCTTGGCGGACTTATTTCTCCTTTCATGGGGGAGAAGCTCCGCGGTGAAAAGGATTACAGGATCATAGCTGTAGAGCCTGCAAGCTGTCCCAGCTTCACAAGAGGAAGGTTTGCATACGACTTCTGCGATACCGGAATGGTTTGTCCTCTTGCAAAGATGTACACTCTCGGCAGCAACTTCATTCCTTCAGCTAACCATGCCGGAGGACTTAGATATCACGGCATGAGCCCGATTCTGTCACAGCTTTATCATGATGGATACATGGAGGCAGTTACAGCAGAGCAGACTGCAGTATTCGATGCTGCTCAGAAATTCGCAAGAGTAGAGGGTATCCTTCCTGCACCTGAGAGCTCACACGCTATCAAGGTCGCTATTGATGAGGCACTTAAGTGTAAGGAGACAGGAGAGGAGAAGACAATTCTCTTTGGCCTTACAGGAACCGGATACTTCGATATGGTTGCATATCAGAAGTTCAATGATGGCGACATGACTGATTTCATCCCTACAGATGAGGAGCTTGAAAAGAGCTTCGCTACACTTCCGAAGGTTGAATAAACAGAGTCTTAGTAAAAAATGCGAGAATTTTATAAAAATGTCTCATTATGATAGAATACGGAGGAATTTCTAAATTGAATTCCTCCGTTTTTTTGATAATATATAGGTAAAAGTTGTGCACAATATAAAAGTACACAACAACGGAATGATATTTAATGCTGAGAAGCATAGAAAAGAGGGCAATGGCATGGAGACGATTTTAGGATTACTGATCCCTTTTGCTGGAACTGCACTTGGTTCAGCTGGCGTTTTCTTTATGAAAAAGGAACTTAGTGGCAAGGTTCAGCGCGCACTCACCGGATTTGCCAGTGGGGTAATGGTGGCAGCGTCGATATGGAGTCTTATTGTTCCTGCGCTGGATCAGTCGGAGCATATGGGAAAGCTTTCATTTCTTCCTGCGGTAATAGGATTCTGGCTGGGTATTTTGTTCCTTTTGTTTCTTGATAGTGTAATCCCTCACCTTCACATGAATGCGGAAAAGGCAGAGGGACCAAAATCAAAGCTAAAAAAGACAACAATGATGGTTTTGGCAGTAACTCTTCATAATATTCCTGAAGGAATGGCAGTTGGAGCAGTATTTGCCGGACTCCGCTCAGGATCTGATGCAGTTACGGCTGGTGGAGCACTTGCACTGTCACTTGGTATTGCCATTCAGAATTTCCCCGAAGGAGCTATCATTTCAATGCCCCTTCACGCGCGGGGAGAGAGTAAGTTCAAAGCTTTTATGGGAGGCGCGTTGTCAGGCGCTGTTGAGCCTCTTGGAGCGCTTCTTACAATTCTTGCAGCGGGATTGGTTGTTCCGGTATTGCCATATCTGCTTTCATTTGCAGCAGGAGCCATGATGTACGTGGTTGTAGAGGAGCTTATTCCTGAAATGTCAGAGGGAGAGCACTCAAATATCGGAGTATTGATGTTTGCTGTAGGATTTACACTAATGATGGCTCTTGATGTGGCTTTAGGATGAGTATGTTAAAAAGGTGGAGACATTGTCTTCATCTTTTTTTGCATTCGGAAGACGTGTAGCTAAACGCGGAGTCAACGCTGACGGAAGATATATAATCCACTAACCCCGTCCCCCAGGACCATATTGACAGTTCTTTACACTAATGATAGTTTGTTAGCATGAGCTAACTTGGTATCAAAAAGGAGGAACTGGCAATGTTTAAAAAGGTCGCCCCATATATGGGGGAGTACAAAAAGTACACTGCTCTCGCGGCAATTATGATGTGCATAGGTATTGTAGCAAATATCTTGCCGTATTTTATCAACAAAACTGATTGCTACAGAGATTGCCATAATTGGACTGGTTGTGCTTCTGAGCCTTAGAAGTGTAGTGCCAATAATGGCAGCACTTCTGATGATCATAGCACTTGATTGTATGACGATAGCTGAGGCAATCCCTATGCAGATAGCGATGAGTGTTCTTATCCAGACCAATGTAAAAAAGGAACTGCTGGGAAGAGTTACAACTACAGTGGGAATGTTATCTATGATATCTGTAGCAATAGGTGAGATGCTGTTCGGAGTGCTTAACGATACGTTCATAGTGTACGTATCCATATTTGTTGGAGCAATCGGAGTTGGAATAGGTTCAATAATGTACTCAATTGTTGACAAATATCATATATATGCGAAACGGGAGGAAAAAGGATGGATATTACGACGATAATAATGGCACTGATATTTGCAGGGTCACTTATTCTTTTGGTTGGCATGATGAAAAACAAGCTTCTTCATGGAGGAGGCTGTTGTGGCGGTCATGAGGCACCCCAGCGAAAGGTGAAGGTGGCGGATAAAAATATCAGGCATTATAACTATCATTATGAGGTTGCTATTGAGGGCATGGTTTGCGGTAACTGCGCCACAAGGGTCGAGAATGCCCTAAATAAAAATGATGGAATTTATGCCAAAGTCGATCTGGGAAACAAAAAGGCTGTAATACATGCAAAACAGGAGATTAGTAAAGCTGATGTGGCCAGATATTTGAAGGAATTACCTTATACGATGATGGATTTTAGATAGTGACGAATAATATGATAAATCTTATCATTTGATAATTAAATGATTTATTGAAACGTAAACAACGATATGATAAGCTTCTCTATGTTAGCAATAGCTAACTTGAGTAAATCATTAAATCGCCCCGGGCAGATTACGGGCTGCTCCGGGGCATACCTCTTATGGGGACATTTATTAAAATGCCAGATGGCGGAAAGGTGAAGTAATGAATTATCTTGAAATTGTAAAAGTAATTGGAAGAGAAATCCTGGATTCAAGAGGTAATCCCACAGTTGAAGCAGAGGTTTATCTTGCTGATGGAACCGTAGCGAGAGGAACGGCACCTTCTGGAGCATCAACCGGTGAGTTTGAAGCACTTGAACTTAGAGATGGTGATAAGTCCAGATACCTTGGAAAGGGTGTTTCAAAAGCGGTCGAGAATATAAACGGACCTATTGCAGATGCTATCGTTGGAATGGATGCCTCTGATATATATGCCATTGATGCGGCTATGATAAAGGCTGATGGCACAAAGGATAAATCAAAGCTTGGAGCAAATGCTATCCTTGCTGTGTCTATTGCAGCAGCACGTGCAGCTTCTGTTTCACTTGATATTCCACTTTACAGATTCCTTGGTGGTATCCAGGCAACAGACCTGCCGGTTCCTATGATGAACATCCTTAATGGCGGTGCTCATGCAACAAACACAGTAGACACGCAGGAGTTTATGATCATGCCTGTGGGCGCTCCTTCCTTCAAGGAAGCTCTTAGATGGTGTGCTGAAGTTTTCCATGCACTTGCTAAAATTCTCAAGAGCAAGGGACTTGCAACATCTGTCGGTGATGAGGGCGGCTTTGCTCCTAATCTTGCTAGTGACGAGGAGACAATCGAGACCATTCTTGCGGCAGTTAAGGATGCAGGCTACGAGCCCGGTAAGGACTTCATGATCGCAATGGATGCTGCATCATCAGAGTGGAAGAGTGAAAAAGGAAAGGGCTTCTATAAGCAGCCTAAGTCAGGAAAGAGTTCACATCTGATGAGCTTATCGCTCACTGGGAGTCTCTTGTAGATAAGTATCCTATCATTTCCATCGAGGATGGTCTTGATGAAGAGGATTGGGATGGTTGGAAGAGAATGACTGAGAAAATTGGTCACAAGGTTCAGCTTGTAGGTGATGATCTTTTCGTAACAAATACTGAGCGTCTTGCAAAGGGAATTGAAAACGGCGCAGCTAATTCGATTCTTATAAAGCTCAACCAGATCGGCTCTGTTTCTGAGACACTTGAAGCTATAAAGCTGGCTAACAAGAATGGTTATACAGCAATTTCATCTCACAGATCAGGTGAAACAGCAGATACAACAATCGCTGATCTTGCTGTGGCGCTTAACACAAGACAGATCAAGACAGGAGCACCTTCACGTTCAGAGCGTGTTGCCAAGTATAATCAGCTGCTTCGTATAGAGGAAGAGCTTGGAGATGCAGCAGTATATCCCGGGATGAAAGCGTTTAATGTAAAGAAATGACCCTAAGGGACGGGGTTAGTGGTCCATTTATTGAAAATTAAGAAGATTTTGTGAACTTCATTCTGTTTTAGGTTCATTTTAGTTTTCTAATCCATAATCTCCATTAAAGCAAAGCATTGCAGATGCGATTTTCAAAGGGAATATTAAGGAGATTTAAAATGAAAAGAAATGAACTTAGAAAAGTATTATCAATAGCAGCTATCACAGTGATGTGTGTAACCTTTACTGCATGTGGCACAAATACAGGAACAGTAAGCGGAGAATCTACGATTATTACTGAAGATGCTGCGCCTGAGGACAGCACAGTTCCTTCAGATGCGACAAGTGGAGAGGTACCTGCTGATAAACCTGAAGGTGAAATGCCGGAAGGAGAGACACCTCCGGAAAAACCTGATGGACAGGCTCCTGACGGACAGGCCCCAAATGGAGAGGCTCCTGACGGGCAGGGACCTGGTGGAGCGCCTGACGGCGAAGCGCCCGGCAATCCTCCTGAGGGAGGCGGCGGATTTGGCGGTGGAAGCAGTAGCGCAGATATAGAGTATAAAGCCGCTGATGAGATAGTAGCTGCCGATTCGCAGGATGGAAAAACCTATGACAGCAGTGTTGCAGATGAGAGCGCACTTATGATAAGCACTTCAGAAGAGGTATCTATCTCAAATGCTACGGTTACAAAGACAGGCGACTCAGATGGTGGAGACAGCTGCAATTTTTATGGCCTTAATGCTGTAGTTCTTGTGAAAGATGGCTCTACAACTACTATTACTGATAGCACGATTACTTCCGATGCTGACGGAGCAAACGGGGTTTTTTCCTACGGTGGTAACGGTGGAAAAAACGGAGCAGATGGTGATGGGACAAAGGTAATCATCTCTGATACAACTATTACCACCACAGGCGATGGGTCTGGCGGAATCATGACAACAGGTGGTGGTATCACAGAGGCATCAAATCTTACCATTGAGACTAGCGGAAGATCTTCAGCTGCCATAAGAACTGACCGTGGTGGCGGTACAGTTACAGTCGACGGTGGCAGCTATACAACAAATGGACTTGGATCACCTGCGATTTATTCAACCGCAGATATTACAGTTTCTAACGCAACACTCACTTCAAATTTGTCAGAAGGTGTATGTATTGAAGGAATTAATTCCATTACATTAAATGACTGCGACATGACGGCAAACAATACAGATACCAACGGTAACGCCACCTTTTATGACACTATCATGATCTATCAGTCTATGTCCGGAGATGCGGACAGTGGAACTTCCACATTTACAATGAATGGTGGAACGCTTACAAGCAAAAATGGTCATGTTTTTCATGTGACAAACACACAGGCTGTGATCAATCTCGATAATGTAAAGATTGTTAATGAGGATTCAGCGAACGTTCTTCTTTCAGTTTGTGCTGACGGATGGAAGGGAGACAGTAACGTTGCTACAGTAAATGCAAGCAATCAGACACTTGATGGAACAATTCTCGTAGGAAGTGATTCTGAGCTTACTTTAAACCTTACTGATGGTTCAGATTTCACCGGTGCGATTGATGGTAATATTACAAATGCCAAGGGTGAGAGCGTTTCTAAAGAAGTAGGAGCAGTTTCAGTATCTATAGATAAAAGCAGTACATGGACACTTACTGCAGACACATATATCACATCTTTTGATGGGGATATGTCCAATGTAAACACAAATGGATACACACTTTATGTAAATGGCGAAGCTATGAACTAAACAGAAATGACCCAGGGGGACGGGGTTAGTGGATTATTTTTTGGACCACTAACCCCGTCCCCTAGGTTCATTGAGAATTTTTTTCATTAAACTCAAAACATCATTTAATATAAGAAAAATGTGCTATCATTCAGTTAGCACACGCTAACATTGTGAGAGGAGAAAGTTATGAGTTTAAGTGAAGTAAGGGAAAACAGAGATGCCATAATAATGGCTATTGATGGCGACACAAGATTCATGAGTCGTATAACATCGATAGGACTGACACCAGGCTGCAGGGTAAGTGTCATCAAAAACGACAGGAACAGGCCATTGCTTGTGTATTCAAGAGATACCATGATCGCACTTAACCGTAAGGAGTGCATTGGTATTACAGTTGAGGAGGTGACAGCATGAGTGCAGCAGCGACTATAGCCCTTCTCGGACAGCCCAATTCGGGCAAGTCAACTTTGTTTAATGCTCTTACAGGCCTTCGCCAGCATGTTGGCAACTGGCCGGGTAAGACGGTTGAGAAAAAAGAAGGCTCTTTTACCTATGGCGGAAAAGAGTATAACGTGGCAGATTTACCGGGATCATACAGCTTATCAGCAAACTCTGATGAAGAGGTCATCACGAGAGACTTCATCACGTCAGGAAAAGCAGATGTGGTTTGTATCCTTGCAGACAGTTCACAGCTTCAGAGAAGTCTTTTCATGCTGGCTGATTATGCCGGAATAAATGCACCATGTTTTCTATTGCTCAATATGGCGGATGTCGCTGCAGATCAGGGGAAAAAGATTGATGCAGCAGCTATAGAGGAGAAGCTGGGAATTCCGGTAATACCCTTTTCAGCAACAGATGTGAAGTCCTATGATGAGTTTTACAAGACTCTGGAAAAGGCTATCAGGAAGGATTCAAGACTTGATGTTTCGGGGCTTAAAGAGCAGTACGAGAGTATTAAGGGATATCAGGAAATCTGCAACCTGATTCCGGAAGGTATTATTCCGGGCTATTCTTCAATGTGGCTTGCTTCAAAGGTTTTGGAGAACGACAGAGTAGTAGTGGGAAAGCTGGGTAATGCACTCGATGCAGAAACGTTCGACAGAATAAAGGAAATAAGAAAATCGTCTCAGGGGGCTGTGGCAGTCGGAGGCTGCAAGTTTGCCTGGATTGATGACATGATCGATGGAGCCATCCAGTCTAAATCAGTAAAAGTGACTCTTGGTAAGCTTGACCGCATTTATACAAGTAAGGTTTGGGGAAAGCCTGCCGTTGTTCTTACGGTTCTGTTGGGCCTTATAGCATCTTTTGTTCCGGCTATTCCGCCTATGATCGTTGGCGAGCTTGTTCTAATGCTTAAAGAGCCTGTTACTGCAGGATTATCATCTATTGGATGTCCTGAATTCATAATTCTTATCGCTACAGATGTAATTATCCAGTCATTTTCATATATTTTCAAAATGTTGGGATTTGTTTTTGGAGTAACCCTGGTATTTGGTCTTCTTGAAGAGGTTGGCATTATGGCCCGCATCTCCTATGTGTTTGATAATACTATGGGAAAACTGGGACTTCAGGGTAAATCTGTTATGCCTTTCCTTGTAAGCTTTGGCTGCACTATGGGTGGTGCGGCAGGAGCAAGAGTCATCGATAACTGGGGACAGAAGGTTCTTACGATTGCTCTCGCATGGGCAGTTCCCTGCGGCGCAGCCTGGGCTACTATCCCTATGCTTTCATCTATTTTCTTTGGACCCGGAGCTGTGCTTGTGGTCGCTGTAATTCTCCTCACCATGCTTTTACACATGTATATTACGGCAAAAATATTTGGGGCAAAGCTTGTTCAGAAGGAAGATCGCTACGGAATGATCATGGAGCTTCCTCCGTACCACAAGCCGAAGTGGGGAGCTCTTTTCAGATATGTATTCGGAAGAACAAAAGAGACATTTATCAGAGTTACGAAAGTAGTACTACTTGTCTGTGGTGTATTCTGGCTTCTTAGCTATTCACCCTCAGGAACTGGTGGAATCCTTTACACAATCGGTGTAGCAATAGAGCCTGTTACAAAATTCTTTGGTATGCCCTGGCAATTATTCCTCTCATACTTGGCATCGGCTGTAGGAAAAGAGGGGGCTATTGGTGTTATCAGCGCTCTTTACACCGGTGGCTCATACAGTGCTGCATTTACCAATGCTATGAGTGGTGCCGGATCTACAGCAAATGGTGTAACCCTAAGCTCAATTCTTCTTGCAAACGTATCAAAGCCCGAGGCGCTCGCATTTATCTTTGCAATGACCTTCAACATGCCCTGTGTTGTTGCGCTTGCTGCTACATATCAGGAGACACACTCTGCGAAATGGACAGGAAGAATCGTGCTTTATTACACAGCAGTATCTCTTTTACTCGCATTTGTTGCATATCATGTGGGAATGCTTATTTGGTGATGAAAAATGGAACAATTATTGGAATTACTTAAGGATGGTCATGCCAGAACCACAAAACTTCTGGCATTGGAACTACATACCAGTGTAGAGGATGTCACCAGGCAGATGGAATATCTCGAGAAAATGGGAATCATAAAAAAGGTGGTCTTTTCCTCTAAAGGTTGTTCGGGATGCAGTGGCTGTTCCTCAGGAAAAAACGAAGGGGAACACACCTGCAAAGGTTGTCTCCCACAGGATGGTTTCCAGAATATGGGCCAAATGTGGGAAGTTGTGAAATGACCCAGGGGGACGGGGTTAGTGGTTCATTTTTTGGCCCTATAACCCCGTCCCTGTGGTCCAAAATTGGGGAGAAAGGGGAAAAAATGAATAAAAATAAAAGTGTCATACCACAACTATTCGATTACGCAGGTAATCACAAGTATTTTACTATCAGTTCATGGATTCTTGCCGCTATAAGCGCCCTGGTGGCGCTGGTGCCGTTTTATTACATCTGGCGCATCATCAGGGAGGTGGTAGCGGTAAGTCCTGTTTTTTCAAAGGCGACTCATATAGTGTCTTACGGATGGAGTGCTGTAGGAATGAGCCTTCTTGCAATGTTTCTCTATATTTCAGCTCTGCTGTGCTCTCATCTGGCAGCCTTCAGAGTTCAGACAAATATGAGAAAAGCCATGATGGAGCATGTTATGAAGCTTCCTATGGGTTACATTGAATCCGAAGGAAGCGGCAAGATCAGAAAAATTGTGGCTGAATCCAGCGCAGCAACGGAGACGTTTTTGGCGCACAGCCTTCCGGATAAGGCAGTAAGTTATGCTACACCGGTTGGTCTTATCGCAATGCTTCTTATCTTTGACTGGAGAATTGGCCTTATTTGCCTTGTTCCTGCGGTTTTAGCCTTCCTTATGATGGGAGGAATGATGGGGGAAAAGATGCAGAATGACATGAAGGAGTATCAGAATGCTCTTGATGAGATGTCTGCAGAAGCTGTTGAGTATGTCAGGGGAATTCCCGTGGTAAAGACCTTTGGTCAGTCAGTTTTCTCTTTTAAAAGATTCAAGGAAGCAATAGATAAATACGAAAAGTGGACTATCACCTACACTATTGGCATGAGAATGCCCATGATAGGCTTTACTACTGCAGCAAATGCTGTGTTTGCTGCCCTTGTGGCCTGCAGCTTTATCTTTGCAAGAAACGGGGTTACAGATACATTCCTTTACAACATTCTCTTTTACATTATCATCACACCGATTCTCACGGTTACTCTGATGAAGGTTGCCTATGCCGGTGAGAGCCAGATGATTGTAAGGGATGCTCTTAACAGAATGTACGCACTTCTTGATGTGGAGCCTCTTAAGGAAGCTTCAAATCCACAAAATCCTAAGGACAGCAGCATAAAAATTGAAAATATCGTATTTACCTATGATGAGAAGAAGACTAATGCCATCGACGGCATAAGTCTTGATATTAAGCCCGGTGAACATGTTGCATTAGTGGGGCCATCCGGCGGCGGTAAGACTACGCTTGCATCTCTTGTTGCAAGATTCTGGGATGTAAAGCAGGGCAGCATTAAAATCGGCGGCGTTGATGTAAGGGATATCGCCTCAGCGGATCTTATGAAAAATGTTTCCTATGTTTTCCAGGACAGCAAGCTCCTCAAGATGTCTATCCTTGATAATGTCAGGATGGGAAAGCCTGATGTTACGGAGGCAGAAGTAGTAAAGGCCCTTAAGGACGCCATGTGCTGGGATATTATTGAAAAGCTGCCGCATGGTATTAACACCATGATCGGTAGTAAGGGAACCTATGTCTCGGGCGGCGAAGCTCAGCGAATTTCTATTGCGAGAGCCTTCCTTAAAAATGCACCTATCCTTATTCTGGACGAGGCTACAGCCTTTGCTGATCCTGATAATGAGAACATGGTTCAGAAGGCCTTCGCAAATCTTGCCAAGGACAAGACAGTCATCATGATAGCCCATCGTCTGTCGACGGTTGTGGATGCAGATAAGATATGCGTTCTTTCCGACGGAAAAATCGTAGAGAGCGGTAAGCATGATGCTCTGCTTGCGAAGGGCGGTATCTATGATCACATGTGGAATGAGTATAAGAAGTCCGTTAACTGGAAAATGGGGAGGGAGCAGGATAATGATAAAAAAGTTACAGCATAAATACGCGCTCTCTGAGCAGGGAGCAAAGGATATGGTAAAGGCTTTTGGAGCCTGTACCTTAGCAAATCTGGCACAGATGATGCCTGTTGGAATTCTTTTTATGATGACGGGAGACCTGTTTAACAGGGAGATTCCAGGCGATCATGTGAAAATATACATAATAGGTTCTGTGATCAGCCTGATACTGATAGCATTTACCGAATATCTGCAGTATAATGCCACATTCTTTTCAACCTACGTTGAAAGCGGCGTAAGAAGGCGTTCTTTGGCGGAAAAGCTAAGAAAAATACCGCTGTCATTTTTTGGAAAAAAGGACCTGGCGGACCTTACAAACACTATAATGGCAGACTGTGCAATGCTTGAGACATCTTCTTCTCACTGGCTTCCGGAGCTGGTGGGTGCCTTTATTTCAACTACTATTGTAGTGATCAGCCTGTTCTTTTTCGATGCCAGGATGGCAATAGCCGCAGTGTGGGTGCTTCCTGTAGCCTTCATTATTGTTTTTTCATCAAGACATGTGATGCATAAAGTGAACCGCAAGGGAAGCAAATACAAGGTTGCCTGCCTTGACGGTATTCAGGAAGCGCTGGAAACGGTGCGGGATTTAAAGGCTTATAACGCTCAGGATACATATATGGTGGGACTTAATAAGAAGATTAAGGCTGTCGAGTCCCACACCATTTTCACGGAGTTCATAAATGCAGCATTTGTAAGCAGCTCCCAGATGATCCTGAAGCTTGGAATAGGCACAGTGGCTATCGTTGGTTCATCGCTTCTTATGAAAAACGAGATAAATGTGTTTACTTTCTTTATGTACCTTCTGGTGGTTTCAAGAATGTATGAGCCGCTGCAGATATCTCTGATGAATTTTTCAGCTCTGATCTCAACCGACACCCAGTGCGAGAGAATGGATGAGATTCTGTCTCACTATGAGCAGACCGGAAGTGAAGAGCTTACAAATAAGAACTATGATATCGAGTTTAAGAATGTGCGGTTTTCTTATGAGGATGGGGAAACAGTATTAAAGGATGTGAGCTTTGTGGCTAAGCAGGGCGAGGTTACAGCCCTTATCGGACCCTCCGGCGGTGGAAAGACAACGGTTTCAAGGCTTGCAGCGAGATTCTGGGATATTGAGAAGGGCCTTATCACCGTTGGTGGCATGGATATTTCCAAGATTGACCCTGAAAAGCTCCTTTCCATGTATTCAATAGTTTTCCAGGATGTGACGCTTTTTAATAACACGGTTCTTGAAAATATCCGAATCGGTAAAAAGGAAGCTACGGATGAAGAGGTAAAAGCGGCAGCTAAGCTCGCTCACTGCGATGAATTCATAGAAAAGCTCCCTGAGGGCTACAATACCCTTATAGGCGAGAATGGTTCCGAGCTTTCAGGCGGAGAGCGCCAGAGAATCTCCATAGCCAGAGCCTTCCTTAAGGATGCGCCTATAATTCTGATGGATGAAGCCACAGCATCTCTTGACGTGGATAACGAGTCGCTGATCCAGGAGGCAATAAGCGACCTTATTAAGGACAAGACAGTTCTTATAATCGCTCATCGTATGCGTACCGTAGACGGAGCTGACAAGATAGTTGTCCTTAAGAATGGAAAAGTGGCTGAATCGGATTCTCCCGCAAAGCTGAAGGAAGCTGACGGATTATACAGCCACATGCTTGCAGTTCAGATGAAAACTGAAAACTGGAAGCTGGCCTGATATACCTACAGGAACAAAGATTACAGGTTACGATATCCACGGCAGCTGGGCTGATGATTTTGCAAAGTTTATTCCGGAAAACGTGGACAAGCTCCTTGCATATTTCCAGGAGAAGATAGAGAAAAACGGCGAATTTACCGTTGAAACAAGAAGTCAATTTTGGCATTGCTACAAGAAGTAACTGGAGATTATAATGTTGCCTACAAGATAAAAAAGCAGAAAACTTTAATAAAAGCAGGAGGATGATATGGAAGAGTTTTATATTGACAGCGATGGTACACGCCTTCATGCGAAGCTTGATCGTGTAGGTACAGAGAAGGGGCCGCTTTGCATTCTGATCCACGGTTTTACCGGACATATGGAAGAGGACCACATAATAGCAGCCAAGGATGCGATAAATGCTGAGGGTGTATCCGTTCTCAGAGTTGAGATGTATGGTCATGGCGGAAGTGATGGCGAATTTAAGAATCACACTCTCTATAAATGGGTTACCAATGCCCTTTCAGTTGTGAAATATGCAAAGCAGCTGGATTTCGTGACAGATCTCTATATCTGCGGACATTCTCAGGGCGGACTTCTTACAATGCTGATTGGCGGTATGTGTGCTGATGATTTCAAGGCGATAATTCCGCTTTCACCCGCATGGATGATTCCTGAGGCAGCAAGAGAAGGCACTATTCTTGGGGCTGATTTTGATCCAAAGCACATTCCGGAGAAGGTTGGCGCTGATGAATGGGAGATCTCAGGCGATTATATCAGAGTTGCCCAGACCATTCATGTTGAGGACGAGATTGCAAGATTTGATGGACCTGTCCTGATCATCCATGGAGATGATGATGAGGCAGTTCCCTACGAATATGGTGTAAAGGCTTCAAAGCTGTATAAAAACGCAAAGCTTGTGACCATCCATGGAGATGATCACTGCTATACAAGACACCTGGACGAAATGTCCAAGGCATTAAGAGAGGGCTTTAGAGACCTTCTTGCCTGACTTTGCGATGCTCCATGCGAATCAGGAATGGGAATGCTTTTTCATAAGTATATGGATTCCCAGGAGCGATAACAGAGATAATATGAAAAATGAACCAAGTACCGCGATGGCACTTCGCATTCCGTACAGATCAGACATATAGCCTGTGAGCGCGGTAAATACTACGCCTCCGATACCGGTTGCGGTGGTTATCACACCTGTTGAGGTAGCGGTTCTTTTTCCGGAAAAATTGAGCATTATAGTTAAAACGCAGGGATAAATAGCTCCGCTCGCCATGCCTAATGGGATACAAACCAGCATGGCTGCGGTGCTATTTTGCATGGAGGAGAAAAGAACAGTAAATGCCGGAATCGCGAGCAGTGATACCAGCAATATTTGTTTGGAATGCTTTGAAAAGTGTCCAACCAGCATTCTGGAAGGAATCATTACCGCCCAGAACAGAGACAGTGCAAATTTCCCGTTTTCGGACTTTAAAGTATCAGTAAACATAGTATCTACAAAGAAAGTGAATCCATTTTCAAATCCCACGTAAATACACATAATAACGCACAGGCACAGAATGGCTGTGATCACGAATTTTCCTGATGAAACAGAGTCAATGTCGTCCATAGGAAGCTCTTCGCGGCATTCGCTGCCTGATTTGACGATCCCGATGAGGGCTACGGCGGAACCAATTGATAAAAGCGCGAATAATATACGCCAGCTAAGGCCCATCATGAGATAGAAATTGACAACCAGAGGCGCAACCAGCGCTCCTGCTGCATACATGGAGGTCATAAAGCCTATTTTATTTTTATTCGTTACAGGGTATGCGTCAGCGAGAGCTGCAATTGAAATAAACTGAAGCGCACTGGTGGTTAGCCCCAGGAAGAATATACCGCCAATAAAATAAGTGTTTCTAACGGTGGTCAGAACAAATAAAGCTGCTACGAGCTGAATAGCCAGGAGAATAATGATGCATTTTGCCTTGTTATTATGATCTGCCCAGCTTCCAAGAACAAGGGGAGCAAGCATAGTAGCAAATAGCTCAACGGATGCAAAAAGACCCATAGAGGTCAAAGACAGATCGTAGGTCTCACCTATATTCCACAGGCTTGCCTGATATCCGCCGGCTTCGAATCCGTTTATGAAGACAACAAGAAACAGGATTATCCAAAGAAAATCCCTTTTTTTCAAATCAGCCATATGAAATTACCCCCTCGTCACAGTTACATTATATCGTAAAAAATAGCGTAAAAAAACACAAAAAAATAGGACTATTTTATTATAATGAAGCTATAATAATAGTTAGTAGTAGAAGGGTTTTTGTTTGGGGGAAAAACATGGAACTATACTACAATATGATCGTAAATATTGGTCTTCTTGTGCTTATTGCCAATATTCTGGTCAGAATTCCTGTTGTTACGCAGATCATCTGCGAGGAAAATAAGCACATTTTCATGGCTAAGATTGTGCTGGGAGGAATATTTGGGGGATTCTGTATTTTTTCAACCTGCACAGGAGCACAGGTTCAGGGTGCTATTCCTAACACCCGTGTTTTGGGCGCCCTGGCGGGAGGTCTGCTTTGCGGACCGACAGTCGGGATTCTGGCGGGTCTGATTGGCGCAATCCACCGTATTTTTTTTGATATTCATGGTGTTACGACCTTTGCATGCGCACTTTCCACACTTATGGAGGGCGTGATCGGTGCGTTCATATATCAGTTCTTTCATAAGAGGAATATAGATTTTGAGTGGTATTTCCTTGTTGCAATAACGGCTGTTGCAGAGTGCCTGCACATGGCCAATCTTCTGGTGTTTGTAAGGCCCTTTAGCCTTGCTGTGTCTATCGTTCAGATAATTGCTCTTCCAATGATCATTTTTAATTCCATAGGAATGGTTCTGTTTTTCTCGGTATTTGATGATATATATACCAGGCAGAATCTTATTGCTGCAGATAAAATGCGTCTGGCGCTGAGTATTGCCGATGCCTGCGTGGTCAATATCAGAAAAAGTCGCATAACAGACGGTGATTACAGGGAGATGGAGAAGACTATCAGCGGTTTTTCAAGGTGCAGGGATGTTTTCTTTCTTCCTCTTAGCCGCAAAGATGAGCTGTTTAGCAGCGATTATGAGTTTACGGAGAGCTTTGTAAACAGCATGGAAAGGCGCTGCACCACTGAGCTTATATATAAGAAGGAAAAGGGAATCCTCGGCTTTAAGCAGTCGCTGGTTGCATCTGGCTCCAAGGTTACCATGGGGAATGAGACCTGGGGATATCTGGTGCTGGTTTTCGACAGAAGATATTCATCGCCTGAAGCTGTGGAGTGTCTGGTTTCAGCTCTGGCCAAGTTCTTTTCCACCAACTATGAGGCCTATCAGGTTGAATATCAGAAGAAGATTAGGGAGAGAGCTGAATTCAGGGTTCTTCAGTCACAGATAAATCCGCACTTTTTGTTTAACAGCTTAAATACCATATCCTGCTTTTGCAGGGAAAAGCCCGATTATGCGAGGGAGCTGCTTCTGGCTCTTAGCGTTTACTTCAGGCATAACCTGAACTCCAGTGATGATTATATGATCGATATAGCAGCGGAATTTGAGCAGGTAGATGCCTACCTGATGCTTGAAAAGGCCAGATTCGAGGATAAACTCCAGATTGTGAAGGATATCGAAGCAGATATTCACAGGCAGGTTCCAACCCTTATTCTGCAGCCTATTGTGGAGAATGCGATAAAGCACGGAGCCATGAGAAGAGAGGTTGGCGAGGTTAAAATCAAAGCCGGTATGGAAGGGGAGGATCTTTTAATAAAAATATCCGATAACGGCTATGGAATCCCGGATCAGGTGCTCCGGGCGTTCAATGATAAGACAACGAAGGGGAGATATGGTCTTCTTAATGTAGATGGAAGGCTACGTAGTATTTATGGGGAAAAGTATGGGCTTGTGATTGATTCCTCAGGGGAAGGAACCACCGTCACAATGCGCATACCGCCAAAAGCTTTGTTGGAGGGATAAGAGGGAATGAAGAGGATTTTGATAGCGGATGATGAGAGACCTGCCAGAAGTGAGCTGCGATTTTTGCTGGAAAAGATCTTAAAAGACCTTAACCATCCGGATGCTGAGGTGATGGAAGCCGGCAGTGGTGCTGCGGTTTTGGATCTGATAGATAAATATACATTTGATGTGTGCTTTTTCGATATAGAGATGGGAGACATCAAGGGTACAAAGCTGGCAGAGACAATGAGGCAAAAGAATCTGGATACAGCCATAATTTTTGTGACTGCTTATGAAAACTATGCGCTTAATGCCTTTGATGTTGACGCTGTGGATTATGTGATGAAGCCTTTTGATGAGAACAGAATCAGGAAATCCATCGAAAAGCTTATGAAGAGAAGGGCATCCACGAGACAGATGCCGGGACCCTTTGCGCTTCCCGCAGGAGACCACATGGAAGTAGTTGTGGCGGATAGCATAAGCTATATTGAGGCCATTCACAAGGGCTCCAAGGTACACTGCCACAAGAATATCTATTACAGCAATGAGCCTCTTATTGAGTGGGAAAAGAAGCTTAAGCCCGCGGGAGACCAGTTTTCCAGGATACATAAAAGCTTTATAGTGAATTTTGACGCCTGTGAGGCCCTTGTTCCTGACTATAACAATGGCTATGCCTGCAAGCTCAAGGAATGTGATAATGCCGTTATTCCCATTAGCAGAAATATGATTCATGACGTCAAAGCGCATTTTTGTGTCTGAAATATAGAGTGTATTGCATTTCAGTACCGATTTTTAGCATTTGAATCCCGAATTATTGTTACCGAATTTTCGTGAGCCTATACTTCAATATAGGGAAGGATTTCACTTTCACTACATTGATAGGAGGGGATTCATATGATCAGCTTTTTGGTATGTTTGAGTGTATTAGTGGCAGGGTATTTCATCTACGGTAGCATCATCGAGAAAGTATATGGGCCGGATGACAGAAAAACTCCGGCAGTAAGGATCAATGATGGTGTAGACTTTGTGGTAATGCCCAGATGGAAGCTCTTTTTGATACAGCTTCTTAATATTGCAGGACTTGGCCCGATCTATGGCGCTTTGGCAGGAGCTCAGTGGGGAACCTCGGTCTTTCTCTGGATCACCCTCGGAACTATCCTTGCAGGTGGTGTTCACGATTTTTCAGTAGGATTTATGAGCATGCGTCATGATGGCGCCAGCGTATCTGAGCTTACAGGCATGTATCTTGGAAACGTTATGAAAACTATCATGAGAGTTTTCAGCGTAGTGCTTCTTGTAATGGTTGGTACTGTTTTCGCAGTAGGTCCTGCAGGACTTATTTCTCTTCTGATTGGTAATCAGGGCGGCTCAGGACTTTTAACAAATACAACCTTCTGGCTTGCTCTGATCCTTGCATATTACTTCATAGCAACCTTTGTTCCGATCGATAAGATTATTGGTAAGCTTTATCCTGTATTCGGTGTCTGCCTTATAGTTATGGCAGTAGGCGTTGGAATCGGTATTTTCACACATGGATATACAATTCCTGAGATTGAGCTTTCAAACCTTCATCCCAGCAATACACCTATATGGCCTATGATGTTCGTATCAGTTGCCTGTGGTGCTATTTCAGGATTCCATGCAACACAGTCACCTCTTATGGCTCGCTGCTGCAAGACAGAGAAGGAAAGCCATATGGTATTCTACGGAGCAATGGTATGTGAAGGAATAATCGCTCTTATATGGGCTGCAGCAGGTAGCGCAGTTTATGCTAAGACAGGCGGACTTACAACAGCTCTTACAGATATGCTTGCAAACGGACAGGCAGCATGTGTATATGATATCTGCACAAAGACAATGGGTGGCTTCGGTATCGTTCTTGCAATGCTCGGCGTTATTGCATGTCCTATAACTTCCGGTGATACAGCCTTCAGATCAGCAAGACTGGTTGTTGCTGACTGGTTTAAGGTAGATCAGAAGCCTTATATGAAGAGACTTGAACTCTGCGTACCGCTTCTTCTTGCCGGCGCATTCATCAGTCAGTTAAACTACGGCGTAGTTTGGAGATACTTTAGCTGGTCAAATCAGACTCTTGCTATGATAGCTCTTTGGACCGCTTCAATGTATTTGTTTGTAAATGGCCGCAACTATTGGTTTACAGCTATCCCGGCAACCTTTATGTCAGCTGTTTCAGTAACATATTTCTTCTGTGCACCTGAGTGCCTGCATCTGTCGGTATCAATTGCTTATCCGATAGGAATAATTGCAGCAGCTGCATTCCTTGGACTGTTCATCTTCCAGACCAGAAGAACAGCACCTCAGACAAAGGAAGAGGAGCACAAGAAAACAGCGTAATTGGCATAGAGCTGTTATAATAAGAATGATGAAAAACGGAAGGGCTGCATCGAAGGATGCGGCTCTTCTTTTTCAATAGCAAGTGTAATATTTAAAATTTTTGCTGTATTTTGTTGACTCTACACTTGGTTCAGGGTGTATTTTCCTCTCATAACAGGAGGAAAACAGTATGATGCTTAACAAAAGAAAACAGAGGGAACAGATAAAAAAACAGTACGGGAATAATCCTATAAACGATCCATATCATCATATGAGAAGGGACAGGAGAAAACTCATAGCCAAATATCATGAGGATAAGGGCGGGAGTGATGTTGATGAGATCACCTGGGATGATCTTGAGATGGATGAAGTATTTTACAGGATTAATCACACGAGGTCCTACATTGGCGAGCAGGTACTATATCATAAGCTTCATTGTTTAAATGAAGATAATGCAGATGGCTTTTGCGACGCTGTGGATTACTACGATAAAAACGACGAAGCCAGAACGGATGCGGAATTTGAGCTGCTTAGGGTAGGAAAAAGAAACACTAGTTATTATATGCCGCAGCTTATTAGGATTTTGTCAGAGTTTGAGCTGCCTTTCGCATGGTGCTACAGAATACTCCAGGCTGCGCTTGTAATAGCGGTAATATTAAGTGTGGCTTTAAGAAGTGCGGAATGTGCAGTGTTATTGCTTGGTATCGCGTGCACTAATCTTTTTCTATATATGAGAACCAAATCTAAGGCAGAGTACATGATGGACTGTCTATACGGTATATGCAGTCTTATAGATGTTTCAGAGGAGCTGCTGAAAAAGGGATGTGTTCCGGAGCATTTAGTATATGAAGGCATCAGTGAAGATCTAAAAAGGCTCCATCGATTAAAGAAGCTTGCAGGTGGTCTGGTGACCAAGAAAAATTATGCTGTTACAGATCCCCAGGGGATGCTTGCTGATTATCTGATGGGTATCACGCTGTACGATCTGGTATCTTTTCATAAGATAACGCAGATAGTTAAGGGGAATGAAAAGGCTGTAATGAAGCTCTACAAGTTTGTGGGAGAAGTGGATATGTCCATTTCTGTGGCTTCCTTTAGAAAAAGTCTTCCGGATTACTGTATTCCAGAGTTTTCTAAGGATAACAGGATAAATGTATGCGATATTTATCATCCTTTGATCGAGAATGCTGTTCTTAATTCAGTTAATCTCGGGAATTCGACCATGATCATGGGAGCCAATGCGTCGGGAAAGAGTACCTTCATGAAGGCTCTTGCGGTCAATGCGATTCTGGCACAGTCAATATATACGTGCTGCGCTAAAAGGCTGGAAATACCGCGAAGCGTCGTGATGACTTCAATGGCTGTCAGGGACGATGTTCTCACCGGGGAGAGCTATTATGTGCGAGAGGTCAGGTATCTTAAGAGAATGCTGGATGAATCAAAGAAGGGCGGCAGGGTCCTCTATTTCATCGATGAGATCCTGAAGGGAACTAATTACAGGGAGAGACTTGCGGCATCCAAGGCGGTTCTGTCATATCTTAGCGGCAAAAATGGCATGGTTATTGTATCCACACATGACGGAGAGCTCGCAAAATACCTTAAGCACGAGTATTCGGGTTATCATTTTGAGAGCAGGCTTACGGATGATGGTATTAAGTTTGATTACAGGATAAAATCCGGTTTTGGGGAAGGATCCAATGCCATAGATCTTCTTTTGTGTTATGATTTTCCGAGAGAAGTAGTGGAGGATGCCAAAAAACTGGTAAAAAGCAACATAGCGTGAGGATAAAAGGGTATGAAAATAAGTGAAGCGGCTGTTGCTGCAGGCCTCGATGTCAGCAGCGTCAGATTTTATGAGAGAAAAGGGCTTATAAATCCCGATAGGGGCGAAGATAGTAATTATAGGGAATATACGTCCGAAGATATAGACCGTCTTAAAAAGATAGTACTTTTTAGGAAGATAGATATGTCCATAGAGGATATCAAAAAGGTTCTTCTGGAGAATCAGGACATCACAGAGGTACTGGAAAGCCAGATGGAAAAGCTTCAGCAGGATAAGCTTCAGATAGATAGTTCTATCCAGCTTTGCCAGAAAATGATGGATGAGGGCTATACTGATTCCGATACTGAAAGGTACATTTCGTATGTCTATGAGGCCGAAAGTCAGGGCCAGAAGTTTCCTGATATTATGCCTGTGCTGGACCAGATAAGTCAAAACTCCGGCATGGAAAAAGTGATAGGATATCCGATTTTCCTTAAGTTAATGGCAAATACGCTTAGTAGGAGATTGCTGTCAGTTGGAATTTTTCTTGTGATGGTGATTTTTCCGCTGACTGAGCTGGTCATCAGCATATTTAAGTTTCTGTCGGGTAATGGCAGGCTGATAGTGATAGTTCTCTGGTGTGTATATTCATTTTTGCTGATCTCTATTTTCGGCAAGATGTTGGGAATAACGTCAAAAGCTTGATAAATTAGCGTTTGTGTCGTATTATGGATAAGGCTTGAAGGGGGAATACTAGAAAAAGGAGACATTTTGGGATGAAAAAAGTTTTAACAAACGCTTGCCGCATGCTTATGGCATCAGCGGTAGCAATCGTCATGCTTACAGGCATGAAATCAGCTGCTCACGCAGCAAACGATACGGTCGTTATCGATTTTTCCAAGCAGAAGACACAGAGTTATATGAGGGGACAGCAGATTACCTCTCCGGATTGGGATCACATTGAGGATTTCAATCTCAACGAAGAGGAGAAGAATGTAGTATTTCTGTCAACAATGGTTCAGCTGTATGATCTTTTCCCTGTTGATTATACCTGTCAGAACTGCAATAACAACAAGGGTCGCATCATTGTAAATAAGGATGCCAAGCAGTTTATCGACTTCGAAACAAGCTGCAAGGGCATAAAGTGTGACGCAGGCGATTCCAAGGGTACTTTCGAGATGACAGTTACAAGTAAGTTCCTTGAGGGCAAGTCAAAGAGCTGGATTGATGCTCAGATGCCGTTTTTCGCTGCTAAGAAGCTTTATGGTGTAGAAGCTAAGGATTCCAAGGGTACAAACTACTTTAAGCTTAAGATTGTTTTCAATAACCCTGAATCTCAGCACGTAAAGCAGGATGAAAACGGTAAGGTTCAGACAGAAAATAAGGACCAGAACAAGGATCAGAAGCAAGAAAATAAGCAGAATGTGGAAGCTGACTTCGTGATCGACGGCTATGCTTACAAGATTACAGGCAATAAGGAGGTTACCTTCACTGGTCTTACAGATGCATCCATCAAGAAGGTAGTTATTCCTGATACAGTAAATTACAAGGGTAACGTTTATAAGGTTACAGCCATCGCAGATAAGGCACTTTACCACAACAAGAAGGTAAAGAAGGTTTATATCGGTGAGAACGTAACAAAAATCGGCGATTCAGCCTTTGCAAAGTGCAAGAAGCTTAAGAAGGTTAAGATTTACACAACATCTCTTGAGAAGATTGGAAAGAAGGCTTTTTATAAGAATTCCAAGACACTGACTGTAAAGGTTCCCAAGGCTCAGATTAAGGCTTACAAGAAGCTCCTTAAGAAGGCCGGTATGAAATCAGTTGATGTTGAGAAGAAGTAATCAGCTACATTTTTAAATGTCATGGTTGTGAATATATGGCACTATTCGGGAAAAAAGTACCGGATAGTGCTTTTTTGTTGCACAAGACCGGCAAGCGAATGGATGCTTGCATACAAATTCATTTGCCGGTTGTAAGAACATGGAGCACGAAGTGCGGAATGTTCGTGTGCGAAATCGAGTAGGAGTCAGCCTACTCGATATGCAAATAAGCAGGTTTTATTTCGTCCAATTTAATAAGTTGCTCGAATATACTTGAAAAAATGGTTAGCTAGTGCTAACATAGTCTCGGAGTTAAATTTTGATAATATTTCTCAAAATTGCGAGGTATGAAATGCAGCTTGAATTACAGAACATTAAAAAGTCATACGGGGAGGGAGGAAGCAGGATAGAAGTCCTGAAGGATATAAGTCTTGGCATAGAGAAGGGTGAGTTTGTAGTACTTCTTGGGCCGTCCGGTTCAGGTAAATCCACGCTTCTAAACATAATAGGTGGAATTGACAACGCTGATTCCGGAAAGATCATAATCCGTGAGAAAAGCATGTCAGATATGGATGAAAAGGCGCTTACAGCCTACAGAAGGGAGCATCTGGGTTACATTTTTCAGATGTATAACCTGATTCCAAATCTCACTGTACGGGAAAATATCGAGGTGGGTGCTTATTTATCAAAGAATCCGCTTAACATTGATGAGATTATAGAGGTTCTGGGCCTTAAAGAGCACCAGAACAAGCTGCCCAGCCAGTTATCGGGCGGACAGCAGCAAAGATGCGCTATCGGAAGAGCAATCGTAAAAAATCCGGATATCCTTCTGTGTGACGAGCCTACAGGTGCACTGGACTACAACACTTCCAAGGAAATACTTGCACTTATAGAAGAGGTCAACCAGAAGTACGGAAACACCGTTATTATGGTCACTCATAATGACGCAATAAAGAATATGGCCGATTTTGTGGTCAAGCTAAGAGATGGCGTGATCAGGAAAAGCTATAGAAATGAAGAAAAACAAAAGGCTGCAGAGCTTGACTGGTAAAGGGGCTGGATATGAAAAATCCGTTAAAGAAAAGGCTCCTCAGGGAGCTCGTTGGGGATATAAGTAAATATATAGTAATCTTCATACTGCTTGTGCTTTCAATAGGCTTTGTCTCAGGCTTTTTAGTTGCCGGAGAGAGCATGATAATAGCGTATGATGAGAGCTTTGAAAAATATTCGATAGAAGATGGTAATTTCAGGACAGAAGACAAGCTGACTGAATCACAAAAAAATCGCATAGAAAACAAGGGCGTAACAATATACGAGAACTTCTATGTGGAAAAGGGCTTAGATAACAATACAAAGCTTAGGATTTACGCAAACAGAGAGGAAATAGACAGGGTCTGTGTAATGGAAGGAAGACTCCCTGAGGAGCTTCTGGAGATAGGCATAGACAGAATGTATGCAGATAACAATGGCCTCAGGATAGGAGATACGCTGATATCTGATGGCAAAAGCTATACAATTGTGGGACTTGTGGCATTATCTGACTACAGCGCACTTTTTTACAGCAACAACGATATGATGTTTGATTCATCAGCCTTCGGAGTTGCAGTGGTTTCAAAGAGCCAGTTTGAGGAGTATGGAGACTCAGAGATTCATTACAACTACTCCTGGATTTATGATAATAAGCCCGCAGATGATATAGAGGAAAAAGAGATTTCCGATGAGCTGATGGAATATATTGCGGATAAGGCATCCCTTGAGAACTTTATTCCAGGCTATTTGAATCAATCCATCACCTTCACAGGAGAGGACCTTGGAAAAGATAAGGCAATGATGCAGGTGCTTTTATACATCATTATCGCCATTGTGGCCTTTGTCTTTGGAATAACAATAAATAACACGATCCATAAGGAGGCTTGTGTAATCGGTACCCTCCGTGCTTCCGGATACACCATACATGAGCTGATAAGGCACTATATGGCAATGCCTCTTATAGTAACGATCATAGCGGCAATTATAGGCAATATCCTTGGATATACGGTTTTCAAGAATACCTGCGTGGCCATGTACTATGGAAGCTACTCCCTGCCAACCTATGTGACGGTGTGGAGCGCAGATGCTTTTTTGAAAACTACCATAATCCCCATGCTCATAATGCTGGTGATAACGTATTTCATTCTGAGGAAAAAGCTCTCGCTCAGTCCTCTTAAGCTGATAAAGCGTGATCTGTCGGGAAAAAGGCAGAAAACAGCGATTCCTTTGAGCAAGGGAATCAGATTTTTCGATCGTTTCAGGATCAGGATACTGATTCAGAACAAAAGCAGCTACATTATCCTTTTTGTAGGACTTTTATTTGCAAACATGCTTCTGTTCTTTGGAATGATGTTGCCGCCTCTTCTCGTTCATTATCAGGGAATCGTGACAGACACAATGCTTGCAAAGCACACCTACCTGCTTCAGATTCCGGCAGGCACCATAGATTCGGACAATGAGCTGTCCGCAGCATTTTCTTATACATTTTTGAAGAGCAAGATTAACACCAATAACACAACTGCTGAGAAATTCACGGCAGTCAGCCTGAAGACCATAGGAGAGCATGGTGCCAGAATCGAGGATGTGACTTTATATGGCATCAGGGATAACAGCAGGTTCATCAATGCGGATTTTGATGATAAAACAGTGCTTGTTTCCTCAGCCTATGCGGATAAATATGGTCTGAAAAAGGGAGATGTGGTGACATTAAAGGAGCCCTATGAAGACAAATATTACGGCTTTAAGGTCACCGGAACCTATGATTATGACGGTGGAATAGCAATTTTCATGAGTAAAAAGCACCTGAATGAGATCATGGGATTTGATGAGGAGTTTTTCTCCGGATTTTTCTCGGATACGGAGATAACTGATATAGATGAAAAGTACATAGGAACCGTTGTGGATGAGGAATCACTTACGAGAGTATCAAGGCAGCTCATGATTTCTATGGGAAGCATGATGTATATGGTGGATGGATTCTCTGTAATTCTCTTCATTGTACTCATATATCTGCTGTCGAAGCTGATTATCGAGAGGAATGTGCAGTCCATATCCATGGCCAAGATACTGGGATATTCCAGGATGGAAATAGCAAAGCTTTACATAGTTCCGACAGCGATTGTGGTTGTAGCATCTCTCCTTATTTCATACCCGATATTGGCCAATGTGATGGTGGCAATTTTCAGGGCTATGCTGAAGCAGATGATGAGCGGATGGATGGTCATTTGGCTTGATCCGTCGGTTTACGTGAAGATGTTTTTGATGGGAGTAATAACATATGTAATCGTTGCAGTGCTGGAATATCGCAAGATTGGGCGTATACCCATGAGTGAAGCATTAAAAAATGTAGAATAAGAGGAATGGATATGAGCAATGATCAGATTATTGAAGCTTTAAAGGACAAGGGGTTACGAATTACAAAACAGAGACAGCTTGTGGCAAATGTGATAGCAGAAAACGATGGGGCGTCCTGCAAGGACATCTGCTGCATAGTAAGAAGCAAGGATAAATCTATAGGAACAGCAACTGTATACCGCATGATAAAGGCTCTTGAGGACATAGGGGTTGTTGAGAGAATAGATATGATCAAGCTTCAACAGGACTAAAAAATTCAGAAAAAATCCGCTTCGCGGCTGCGAAGCGGATTTAATTGCATACGCGCCTTAGGCGCGAGCGACTCTTTGTTCTTGAATTTACAACAGGTCAGATAAATATCCATCTGCCAAAATGGCAAGGTTTCTTGTGGCGCGGGACATCGCAGTATACAGGCAGTGTTTTCCGAGCTCATCATCAGGATAGGATTCACTATCCGCATCAGCCAGAATTACATTATCAAACTCAAGGCCCTTGGCAAGAGCAAGCTCTAAGAGGAATGCTCCATTCTTAGGAAGAGCGTCGTGCCCTGAAATTATCTGCGGGGCACTGTCTCCAAGTAAAGAGGATGTTTTCTCCAGGGTAAGAGGATTTCTGCATATTATGGCAGTAAGACCATCCTTTTCCTCGAATTCCTTTATCATGCCCTTTAATTCCTTCAGATAATCCTTCTCGGACTTGCATTCTTTTGTGATAACCTTTTCACCGGGTCGCTTTACGGAGGATACCATCATCTTCTTTTCCTTGGGCAAAATGGATGCGAACATGTCAGTTATTTCCGGTGAACTACGATAGCTGGTCATGAGCGGAAGAGTGGCAAATCTCTTTTTATCAGCCTTAGCCATTTCCTCGATCTGGGCGAAGGTTATGGTGCCTTCACGTATAGCCTGGAATTCATCGCCCAGAAGCATGAACTTGGCATTGGGGAAAAACCTGGTAAATATCATCATCTGCGCCATGGTGTAATCCTGCACCTCATCTACCATAACGTAGCGCATGTTGCGGTCACATATTCCTGTTAGCTCCATCTTGGTGTAGAGCCATTCAGCAGGAGTGATGCGCTTTTTGCCAAGGATTCTTTGCGCAACATGAAGGGGATTTACGAAGCCCGCATGTCTGATATAGCGGAGAGCCCCTCCAAAGTCGTTCTCAAGGCGGTTATCCTCAGCAGAATCGGATTTTGCAGTACTTCCGGAGGCGTTTTCCTCGTCGCGGTCCATGTTGTGGAGCACATTTTTAGCTCTTTGCTCAAGCTCATCAGATACTGTCTGAATAAGGCGGACTCCCATGGGGAATTTCTTAAATCTGTTAACAAGGGAAAGGACCTCTTTTCTTGAGATTACAAGGTTGCCCTTCTGCTTGATATCATTGAAATCTCCTATTTCAGGAGTGAGTGTCGGCAAAATATCATGGATTTTCTGCAGGCTTTCTGCTTCAGTGTAGTCATACTCATTATCTGTAAAGGGCACATTGACCATCTCAAGGAACTCTCCCCAGGTCAGTGTCAGAGGGTTGGTCTCACCCATATCAGGCAGAACGTTATCGATATACTCACGGAAAACGGGATTCAGGGTCATAAGACACACCTGATCCGGACGCAGAGTATTTCGTTTCTGATAGAAAAGGTAAGCAATACGCTGCAGTAAAACCGAGGTCTTTCCACTTCCTGCTATACCGTTTACAAGAAGAACCGGTACGTCAGGATAACGGATGACGATATTCTGCTCCTTCTGGATAGTGGCAGTAATTGCCTGCATTTTGTCAGAGTGTGTCTGGGACAGAGACTGCAAAAGCAGCGGATCCTCAATGGCAATCTGCGTATCAAAGTAGGAGATCAGCTTGTTCTTCTGCAGGTCGAACTGACGACGAAGCTGCAAATCCACAGGAATTTCCCTGTCTTCAACAGTGTAGTGGGTGTGACCGGTCTCCTGATTGTAGTAAACCTCTGCGATAGGAGATCTCCAGTCAACAACCATCTGATCGTAGCCGTTTTCAGAGATGGCAGCGCGGCCGATATAATAGCTCTCGGGCTCCTCGGAAGGGTCAAACTGAAGCTGAATCTTGGCAAAATAGGGCGCTTCCAAGAGCTTATTTACGCTGTTTAAGCGATTGCCAAGGGAGCTGCTCTCGACATTGTAGGTATCGATGTAGCGGTTCCACACCTCGATCTCAGCCAGTGTTTCCATGGTGGTCTCAATATCCGCGTAATCGAAACGGATATTGTCCCTGATGTCGTTTTTGTCATCAAGGGCCTTTTCATCAAGGGCTGTGATCTGGTCTTCAAGCTTATTCTTCATCTCCAGGAGCTTGTCATAGGTCTTTGTCAAATGTTCCTGTTCTTTATCAAATATCTCTTTTTCCATATATTTTTCCTTTAAAAAAGTGGTTAGCAAGGTTTTATATCTCTATGTATCTTTTAAGTATAACATGCTATTACAATCATCTCCAAATTTGGAGCAAACCGTTAAATATGTTATGATTTAATGGAAATAGAGGGGAGACTATTTTACGGAGGTTATTGGGTATGAAAAATAGGAATGTGGCAGTATGCTTGCGTATGGCTGCAGGCTTGTTTAGTGTACTTCTTTTCGCCCAGAGCGTTGGCTGTGCTTCTGGAAATGCCACTCAGCAGGAGACAAATGAAGAAGCAGCGCAGGCTGGAGATAAGGAATACGTCTATGATTTCGATGCCCTGGTAAATGACGATTGGAAAAACAGCGTCATGGATGAGGTAAATGAGAAAAAATACGACAATTTTTCACCTGTTGCAAAAGAAAATCTGGTTATCGAGGATCGTATTAAGGATATCTTCCAAAATACTGATATTTCCTCACTTTCTGAGGAGAAGCGATTAGAGAATTTTTGCAGATAAATATAAGAGTAGATAAAGACAGCCAGGGAACATATTTCCCTGGCTGATTTATATTACTTTGAAGTTACTTTTGCGGTAACGCCTGCTTTTTTAAGAAGCTTTTTATAAGATTTTTTGCAGGATTTCGGTACCTTTACCTTGAGCTTGGCTGAGTTTTTACCAAAGGCCTTCTTTCCGATTTTTGTAAGGTTCTCGGAGTTAATGGTGATTTTTTTAAGCTTTTTGCACTTGTAAAATGCCTTGTCACCAATTGTTGTAACGTTAGCACCTACTGTAACGGACTTAAGGCTTTTGTTTGACTTAAAGGCATTTGCTGCAATGTCGGTTACCTTCAGCTCTCTGTTTCCGTCAACTACGATGGTATCGGGAATAGTTACATCCTTTGTCTGGTTATCAACACTTACAAAGGCTACATTTCCCTTTGTATCAAGGACTTTGTACTGGCAGTTTGTACCCTTGATGATATTACCGGGCTGATATGATGCTTTTACTGTTGTCTGAGAGTCCTTTTTATCTGCTACAGCAGGAACCTCAGAAGGCTCTGTAGCCTCAGGCTGATCAGCTTTGTCTGATTTTTCATCAGTATCAGGAACCTGTTCGGGTTCAGGAGCTTTTGTGTTGCTTGGAACGTCCTTAAAATCTGAATCAGAACTACCGGTAAACTTAAGAACTATTGTATATACAGAATTTCCAAGCTTTGCTGAACCTTCGAAGTCACGCTCAATTCTTTTCATGTCATTTGTGGCCATTTTATCCGCATAGGCATCAGAGTAGAAGTAGCGCTCCTTATAGCAACGCTTGAACAATGCTTTAGACACCTCGAGCTTTTTTATACCTGAGCAGTTTTTGGCAGGAATATAAGTTAAAATAGCGTGATTTTGGGGATTTGTTTTACTATATATGGCCTGATATGGATTTTTAGAGAAGGTCCAAAGGCCGGTGGATTCGTTCTGTTTCATATTTACATCATATAGAAGTACGTTGTAGACGCCTCTACAGGCTCTAGATGAATCAGGGGTTTTGTCGGTATACGGCGCATATCTGTCGAAGCTATAGGTCTTACCGTTTGAAAAGTCCAGTGAATATTGCCTGCTGGCAGCCTTGGAATGAATGGATGAACATCCGAATAAGATAATCATGCAAACTACAGACGCGACAACTAGTAACAGCTTTTCCTTGATGATCTTCATAATATTATCCTCTTTAGTCTGAATCGATTTTTGTCCCACAAAAAACGATTATACATAAAGTAATATACGAATACAAGAAAAAGTCTGAAATTAAAAATAATTAATAAAATATTCAGAAATTTACTGAAATCAAAACATATTCGGATCTGGTGCCGGTTTTAAAGAATATTTCCCAGTCAGCAATTCCGGAGGTTACGATAAAATCTGTGTTATTTATTCTCTTATAACCATAGGTGCTATCGTTAAATCCAAGCCAGACTCCCATATAGGTAATAGGAATCAGCTGACCGCCATGGGTATGTCCGGAGAGCACAAGATCAGCAGGGGAAGCAGCTTCGTTATCATAATCCGTGGGTTCATGGTCCAACACAACTATATATTTTGTGGTATCGACGTCTGATAGAAGGTCCGAGATATCTGCTCTGTCAGAGGCTACATGGGCATCCTTTCGTCCCACAATGCACAAATCCCCAATATATTCATAGGAATCTTCCATAATATGTATGTTATTTGCGGATAATTCCGCTTCCAGCTCTTCCTTTGTAACGCCAAGGTTCCCCCAGTTAGTTACGTCGTGGTTGCCATAGGCGTACCATACGCCATATTTTGCCTTAACATTTCCAAGTGCTTTACAGGCTACTGCCAGATCCTCCTTTTTAGTGGAAGCGTCAACGAAATCACCGGAGATCACCAGAAGGTCCGGGTTTTTACTGTCAATTTCTTCTATATGTTTGGCAAAGCCTTCGCCATCAAAGGTTGTACTCAGATGAGAATCTGCGATAAGTGCAATTTTAACAGGTGCGATATCTTTATCCGTACTCAGAGAATAATCGGTCTCCCATACGTGAACACACAGATAATAAGCGGTTCCAAGATAAATAACAGATGTGATTATTGCAAGCCATCCCTGATAATAAAAACGGAAATTCTTTGTTTTTCCGAGTGAGATAATCTTAAAGATAAGACCGGATAGAAGGAAAAATAACAGAACATGAAGAAGAACAGTAAGCGCATTTATAAATGACAGCGTTACTGTGATAATTATAAAGCCGCAGGCTATTGTGCATAATACCAGAAGGTTACGGAGCCACTTTTTCTCAATACGCTGAAATAGCCCAAAGCGGCCTATGGCAGATATAAGATAAATTACACCTGCTATGCATAGAATTATTGCCAATGCGAAAGAAATTAACCAAATCATAGAGATACCACTGAGCACTTGCCCTCGAAAATACTGTTGATGTAGTCCTTATTAAGGCCCTCACCTATTATAATGACCACGTTTCTGCTACTTACAATGTCGCTTAGGATGACGCCTTTTTCTGTGGCGTTTATCTGAACCTGACTGCTTTCGCCGGTTTTGACAAAGCCCTTTATTCTTATAATATGTCCTGCCTTTTCATCTGCAAAAAGATCTGTAGCCAGCTTCTTAAGCTCATCCTCGTTCATTTCCACATCAAAATAGAAGAGAGGATTAAACTGCTTATCCTCGATAGGGGTCTTAACATAGGATGCATGCCTGTAGCCGCAGCTTTTTAGACCTTCAAAATCCTCATCCGTATATTCTGTAAGATTCTTTGCGACGAAGTCCTTTTCTATATCAAAGGCTTTCCCGCCAAATTCTGCCATTATTTTATTGGCTTCATTCATAACATCGACCGGATTTATGGAATCGGATAACTTGGTGACAATGAGCTTTCCGGCGCTTGCAATCTCTGACATGAAAACATAACGCTCGATACCTTCAAGACCAAAAACAGCTTCAGCGTCCACCAGTGAAATCACACTTCCAATCTCATACCAGCGATCAAGCGGCTCATCATAGAGCACATCAAAGAATTCATCCACGTCGTAGATTCCGGAGGGCTCTATCAGAACTCGGTCATAGCCGCTCATTCCCATGGAGATAAGCTTTGTCTTAAAGCGTCTTCTATGGGCTTCCTTGCCGTCACCGCCCACGATCATCTCCAGATTGCAGTTATCGCCCAAAAGCTCCTGAAGCATGACCATGTCGATATTTACTGCGCCGTAATCATTCTCGATAATGCAGATTCGCTCACCCTTGGAAACCAGGTATTTAGCGTATTCACGTATAAACGTTGTTTTACCGGATCCTAAGAAACCCGTTATCAAATCTATTTTAACCATATAACCTCTAAAATCCTTCTAATTGATTAGTTTATTTTACCATACATGAATAAGTATGCTATGCTTAACGAAGCGTTTTGAGAAATTTTATGAATATTGAAATATATGAAATGTAAGAGAGGATATGGACATGAATATTAGTGAGATCATTGAGGTTGCAAAGGAAGCCGGAGAAATAATGCTTTCAGCAGTACGTCCGAAGATAATGGAAAAATCCGGACATGCCAATTTCTGCACTGAGACTGATGAAAAAATACAGAAGTTTTTGATTGAAAAACTACAGAAGGTGCTGCCTGAGGCTACATTTTTAGGAGAAGAGGACGGACAGGACGTTTTTACTGAAAAGATGCGAAGCGGATACTGCTTCGTACTTGATCCGATAGACGGAACCTCCAATTTCATCTATGAGTACAGACCTTCAGTTATTTCTATAGGTCTGCTCAAGGATGGTAAGCCTCACATGGCCGTAATCTACAATCCCTATGACGATATGATGTTCTCTGCAACAGCGGGACAGGGAGCTTATATGAACGGTGAAAAGATAATGTCTTCAGATTCGCCGCTTTCAGATTCTCTCGCGGTTTTTGGAACAGCGCCATATTACACGGAGCTTAGAGATAAGACCTTTGACATTGCTAAAAAGCTTCTTCCAAGATGCGTTGACCTTCGCAGATCAGGAACAGCTGCATGGGATATGTGCTGCGTGGCACTTGGAAGATGCGGACTTTACTTCGAACTCAGAGTGCAGCTCTGGGATTATGCCGCTGCAGCTCTCATCGCAGAGGAGGCAGGCTGCAAGCTGACAGATATAGAGGGCAATCCCTTATCATACAGCGGCCCGACCTCTGCGCTTTGCGTGTCACGAGGTGTTGACGTAAATGCGTTAAAAGATATTCTGTAAATTCACATATAGACTCTCAGGATAATGCCCAAAAGTGCCAGGTGTAACGGATAGTACCAATAAAAGAATTTACCAAGCCAGCGTAATTTGCCGCGCTGTCCATTGTAGAGATACAGAAGCGGAACAGCCAGCCAGCATGCCATATGCAGCATACCGTAGGTCTTATTGTTGAAAATAAAGAAAGCAACTGCGTACATTGTGGTTATGGACATGAGCCACAGCATCTGTCTGTGGAAATTACCACGGCTTCTTCCCATCATAAGGATAGCCATGGGTGCAGCGCAGCTCCAGTCTGCCGTTATAGTAACCACGCAGGCCAGGACTGTGATCAGCACCTTAAGAGGGACATTGATCCGCTCGGTATCCCATACCTTCAACAGGATAAGTCCCCACATAAGCGGCCACGCGATGCTCGTGGTATTAAATAACGTATTTTCAAAAGGATTGAAGTTGGCCGGATTATAAAAGCCAAACAGAAAAGCGAAATGGCTCACCACGGCAAGGATAGCCATGCGGCCAAGGTATTTTCCGAAGTCATGAGTATAATGATAGCCCTCTGCTACAAAGAAGAGCATGATAGGAGCAGTTAAGCGTCCTATAGTGTGTAAAAATAAAAGCAAAGGCTGTTCAGCCTCAGCATAGTCAACTACTCCGATCCATGCAGAGTGGTCTATGGTCATGGCTATGATAGCTATGACCTTAAGGGCATTACCTGTAAGCCCAAATTTTGTCTTGATTGATGATGTTTCTGGCATTGATGAACCTCCCACAACTATTTTTACTGCATAAATGCAGTTCTCCCCATCATATTTATTATAACACGTTTTAGAGGTCGTGCGTTTCCCGGTTAATATTTCTTTAATAATCATATCGGTAGCAATAGATTATTCCTAAGAGTATAATTGTATTCAGGATTATTATCGATTAATATTGGCAAACACAATTGGAGAAAACATCTGCTAAAAAGGTTTTTTTCTTTTATGTAGGGGATAAAACATTATGATGGAATGGCTAGAGTTTTCCGATATTGTTGGAATATCAATTGTTATATATGTTGTTGTTCTGGCATTAAATAATATTCATCTTAAACATAGTGCAAAAAAGGGAATTATCGTTTCCGGAATTGCTCTTGCTGTGCTGTATACTTTTGATATGCTCTGGTATGTTATTTACTACAAGTGTCCCCAGTCTGAAAAAACAGACTATATCCTGAATTTAGTGACATGTATTGTTTATCTTATGATACCACTTGCACTTAGTACATTTTTTGCAATCTATGCGCATGGCATAAGGAAAATACGACACTATGTGGGCGTTACAACTATAATCTTGCTTGCGGTCATGGATATCATCAATATTTTTTATCCCATACTGTTTTATCATGAAAACTCAAACATGTATTTCAAGCCATTGAGCCTCATAATGCATATTCTATGCTTTGTGGCCTTCCTTATTTTGCTTGCAGATATGATTTTGGCAAAGTCCTTTGATTATGAGGATACTTTTCTCGCAACGTTTGTCGGTGTGACCATGTTTATTGGACTCCTTGCCTCCTGGATTAATTATGATCTAAAGACCCTTTGGCTGGGGTTTGGTATTTCTTATCTGCTGATGTATCTTGCAGTTTCAGAGATCTATAATAAAAAGGATTTTTTGTCAGGACTGCCAAACAGAAATGCGTATGAGAAAACCATCGCACATATGAAGAATAATTATGCCACGATTGTGATGATAGATATGAATGATCTTAAGCGCTACAACGATACGATGGGCCATGCAGCAGGTGACAGGTATATCTTTGCGACATCCAAAACCCTTGCAGATGCCTATGCTGCAAGCGGTAAGCTCTTCAGAATCGGAGGCGATGAGTTTTGCCTTATTTCTTCAAATACAAAAGAGGAATTAAGCAGGATAGCAGAGGCTCTGCTAAAGAACGGAAAGTGTAACCCTAAATACGGCGATTTCCCCATCAACTTTGCCTATGGAATAGGTGTAAGGGAAGAAGGGGATACAGCTAGTTATGTGCTGAAAAAGGCCGATGAAGCAATGTATGAAAATAAACGGAAAAAGGAAAGAGTATGAAATTAGGAAAGATAACTGACTACAAGTATGAAGGAAATAAGCTTACCCTTGATTATGAAAAGGGCAAGGCAAACATTTATTTTATTACCGATGAAATCGTAAGATTTGAGATTCCCTATGCAACTGACAGCTATGAGTCAATTGCGGTAGAGGGAGACAAGTCGCTTCCCTGCGAGTTTAAAGTGGAGAAGACAGCAGATGAGCTGAGCATTTCCGGAAAAAAAGTGAATATAAAGGTAATGAAGGACTTTGCGATTGAAGTAACAGATAAAAAGGGTAAAGGCCTTATGACTGACTATACAGGCGACAGAACAATCCGTGAGACAATAAGTGTAAAGTCCATGCAGCAGCTTGAGGCTGAGGGGCATGAGGCCTTTGGATCTATCCATGGAGAGTACAAGGTACAGAATCTAAAGGCTATCGACAAGGATGATCTCTTCTATGGTCTTGGTGATAAAACAGGCTATCTCAATAAGAGAGAGTACTATTTTGAAAACTGGAACTCCGATATTCCGCTGGCTCACACAGAGGCTGTTCCTGCCTTATATAAATCCATACCCTTCTTTATATGTAAGAAGAAGGACGGAGTTTATGGCCTTTTTTATGACAATACTTACCACGGATATTTTGATTTTGGACAGGAAAACAGTAGTTATTTTGTATATGGAGCAGACGACGGAAACCTGAACTATTACTACATTCACGGCGAGTCTATGGCTGAAATTATCAAAGGGTATACCTACCTTACAGGCAGAACGCCCATGCCACAGCTTTGGACACTGGGATATCATCAGTGCCGCTGGGGATATGAATCTGCAAAGGACATCAGAGATGTTGCATACACTATGAGAGAAAACAGAATCCCCTGCGAATCTGTGCAGTATGACATCGATTATATGGACAATTTCAAAGTCTTCACATGGGATGAGAACTTCTATGAAAAGAAAGGAAAGCTCATGGAAGAGCTTTCTAAAGTGGGCTTTAAGCCTGTAGTTATCATCGATCCCGGCACCAAAAAGGAAGAGGGCTATTTTATGTATGACGAAGGTGTCGAGAACGACTATTTTGCTAAAGCAGCGGACGGATCCTTATATATCAATAAGGTATGGCCTGGAGATTCCGCTTTTCCTGATTTTGGAAGGGAAGATGTAAGAAAATGGTGGGCTAAGAGCCATAAGAACCTCACGGATATGGGTGTTATGGGCGTTTGGAATGACATGAACGAGCCTGCAAGCTTTGAGGGACCGCTTCCCGGTGATGTTGTATTCCATATTGGAGATAGGACCACTGATCACAGGGAGGTTCACAATGTTTATGCTCATTTCATGGATATGGCAACCTTTAGCGGCATGAAGGAGCTGACAGGCAAAAGACCTCTTGTAATTACAAGAGCCTGCTATGCAGGTACTCAGAAATATGCTGCTGTTTGGACCGGCGACAACCAGAGTCTTTGGGCACATCTGCAGATGCTTATACCACAGCTGTGCAGCCTTGGGATGAGTGGCTTTGCCCTTCTCGGTACGGATATCGGCGGCTTTGGCGGAACCTGTAATTCTGAGCTGCTTTGCAGATGGATTCAGGCGGCTGTTTTCTCACCCTTCTTCAGAAACCATGCTGCCAAGGGTACAAGAAATCAGGAGCCTTGGAAATTCAATAAGGAAACAACTAATATATATAGAAAGTATGTTGAGCTTCGTTACAAGTTCTTACCATATATTTATGATCTTTTCCATGAATGTCAGGAGACAGGACTGCCAATAATGCGTCCTCTTGTTCTGCATTATGAGGATGACGAGAACACCTATAATCTCAATGATGAGTTCCTTGTGGGCGAAAACATCCTTGTTTCACCTGTAGTTATGCAGGGAGCAACCAAGAAAATGGTATATCTTCCCAAGGGAACCTGGTATGACTACTGGACAGGCGAGAAATTGCAGGGAGAGACATACTTCATTAAGGATGCACCTCTCGGAGTATGTCCTATCTACATCAAGGAGGGCAGCATTATTCCTACCTATGAAAGTGTTCAGTATGTCGGTGAAAAGCCATACGATAAGCTTATCCTCCTCACTACACCCGGTGCAGGAAGGTATGTACACTATCAGGACAATGGCGAAGACTATAAATATGAAAACGGTGAATATAACCTCTATGAGTTTACAAAGTCCGAAAATGGCGAGCTTTCAACAAATATGCTTCATGAGGGCTATGCGAAATATAATTCAATAGAAGTATCCGAACTGAAATAAAGGGGCCTGATTTGAACTATACTTTCAATTTCCTGAGCTCCTTCATGAAATAATTACCCACGCAATAAGTAATTATTCATGAAAATTGTCCTTTGGATTTATAAGTTTTGTCGGATTCATGAAAGATATAATATCTTGCGATATTGTTAATGACATCCTCATGCTCGCGTGATATAAATGTTCTCACAGAAAACGACGAGCCAAAGAACGGAGGGCGAGATGGCGGATACAAATGATATGACTATGCTTTCTCAGGAAGAGATAGATAAACTCATTAAGAAGATGGAAGAGGAAAAGAACTCCTAAATTAGATGACGGCACTTAGGTGTCGTCATTTTTTTACAAAAATTTAAGGATTTGCTATCATCACTAATATGAAAAACGAGAAAACATCTATCTGGGCGTGGTTCCCCATTACATTTTTAACTGCATTATTCTGCTGTGTTCTGTGGGGCAGCGCAACGCCGGCTATTAAAATTGCATACGAAATCTTCCATATAAGTTCAGATGATACGGCTTCAAGGATAATGCTCGCAGGGGCACGCTTTTTCTTTGCAGGGATAATGACGGTTGGCTTTGGATCAATCCTCGCAAAAAAGCTACTTTTACCTAAGCGCAATTCATTAAGAAGTATTGCTGTACTATCCCTGTTTCAGACAATAGGACAGTATTTCTTCTTCTTTATGGCACTTGCGCATATAACAGGTGTCCGCGGATCCATCATAAATGCATCCGGGAACTTCTTCGCCATACTGCTTGCGGCTTATCTGTTCCATTTTGAAAGATTTACATTAAGAAAGTTCATTGGCTGCGTCACTGGATTTGCAGGTATTTTCCTGATACTTGGAGGCGTAAAAGCCATAAGCGGAGCAGAGGCGATTACTCTCTCCGGAGAGGGTGCAATGCTACTTGCTGCGATTTTCTATGCCCTTTCATCCTGCTGTATCAAGATATACTCACGAAAAGAGAACCCTGTTGTTCTCAGCGGCTATCAGTTTATGCTGGGAGGAGCTGTTCTTTTCATCATAGGATTTTTCATGGGTGGACACCTTGTATTTGGAAGCTTTTCATGTGTACTTAACCTGATATACATGGGATTTATCTCTGCAGGAGCATACACACTGTGGGGGATACTGCTAAAACACAACCCCGTGAGCAGGGTTTCGATCCTTGGATTTATGAATCCTGTCATGGGAGTGATGCTCTCAGCATTATTCCTTCATGAGAATCAGGAAGCATTCTCATATACAGGCGTTATTGCGCTTGTACTTGTTGTAATAGGAATCATCGTCGTTAATTCTGAAAAACCAGATTGACTTCTTTTATAAGAAGAATTTTGGGTGTAAAGCATTAAATTTAAAAATTTTTGGAGAAAAATTCAAAGATTTATATTTTTTATTGTACTGGCTGAAAGCCGCATAAACAGTGAGTTTTTGGAGACTTGTCCCGGCTGAAAAACGACATTTTTGACTCCAAAATCCTGTAATTAATAAATTCTTAATAAATTTATGTGTTGACTTTGGTATTTCAACATGATAATCTAACTGAGCTGCGAGCGACGAGCTACAGCAAAGCACTTTGACAATAAAATAGTAATGCAACCCTGAAAATTCCAAAAAAGAAATTTCAGAGAACAAAACAACCTAACTAAAGGTAAAACGGACAGAACAAAAGCCAAGCTTAAGTTCTGGTCAGACGAACGATCAAGTCACTTCGGTGATGAGATACATTTAAACGTGAGAGTTCGATCCTGGCTCAGGATGAACGCTGGCGGCGTGCCTAACACATGCAAGTCGAACGGAGATTTAACGCTGATGAGGCTTCGGCGGAATCTTGTTAAATCTTAGTGGCGGACGGGTGAGTAACGCGTGGGCAACCTGCCTCGTACTGGGGGAT
>NZ_AUIY01000029.1 GCF_000423945.1 Butyrivibrio sp. XPD2002
TGTAGCTAAATGCATCGATAATGGTCCGATGGAAGGATTTTGGGGAATACTTAAACGCGAACGGTATTATGGGAACCGATTCACTGACAGAGACACTCTTGTGAAAATGATAGAGGACTACATAGAATACTACAATACTAGGCGATTACAGAGAAAACTTGGGATTTTAACACCATTCGAGAAGTACGAGCAGTATCTGGCGGTAGCATAAAAACTGCCACCAGATCAACAATCTGATGGCAGAAAATTTTGTTTTTTCTATTGTCTACTTGACGGGTAGCAGTTCACTTAGTGCGACAGCCCCTTTTTTAATCATCTACATCAAAATTCTCAAGTATACTCTTCTTCTTACGTGGCTTGGTATCGCCATGCTTTACCATAATCATTGTTATGAATGACAGCGTTGAAAATACTACAGCGTATGGAAACAGGGTTCTGTAGGAAACGTGTTCCAGGAGGAATCCCGAAAAGATCGGTGTAAATACCTGGGCTGCCATTGAAAATGTATAGTAAAGTCCAGTGTATTTTCCAAGAACTGAGCTTCGTCCCATCTCAACAACCATGGGGTATGAATTAACATTTATCGCTGCCCAGCCTACACCGATAATTGCAAAGTAGAAATTCATTACCGGGCTGAAGCTCTGCATAAATGAAGCTGCCAGATAACACATAATCATCAGTGCAATACCGCTCAGAATCGTGAGCTTACGACCAATCTTTGCAGAAACCACACCTATTGGAAGATATGACAGAACCGCAGCAACTGTAGCGACCATAAGACAATCCGCATAGGCTCCGTTGTGAAGATCCCACACCTCTGTAACATACCTTGAAAAAGCGGTTGTAACTGCGTTATAGGCTGTGAACCAAAGGAATACAGACATCAGCAGAAACGACATACTCTTTCTGACATCCTTTGTAAGAACCTCCTTAACTGAGCCATCAGATGCATTAACATCAGCCTCTGCCAGTTCCTTACTGATAAGGCCACCCTCTCCGTCAAAATCCTCTACGCCTTCACGTACCTGCTTTATCAGCTTATTCTCCGGAATAGCTATAAAAAGGATCAAAACGGTCAGAACCATAAAAATAACAAGTGATAGCATCAGAGGAATGTAATTCGTATCTGCTTCGTTCTCCGCTGATTTCAGAAGAAGCTTTATCATTACCAGCGTATAAACAGCGCCCAGGGTTCCCATAAGGTTTATTATGGCGTTGGCCTTACTTCTGTGTACTGCCGGAGTAAGCTCAGGCATAAGCGCTACCGCAGGAGATCTGTAGGTTCCCATTGAAACAAGAAGAAAAAGCAAAATGGCAATAAAAAGCGCCAGATTACTGCTTACATGCGCTACATATATTAATGTGAATAAAAGCACAGAGGATAAAGCAGTTCCCGCAAGAATAAAGGGCATCCTCTTACCTATTCTGGTCTCCGCTTTGTCTGAAAGCGCTCCAAAAAGAGGAAGCATGAACAGAGCAAGCACATTATCAAGCGCCATGATAACGCCTGTATAGGTCTCTCCCAAACCATAATGATAGGTCAAAATCTTGGGAATCTCATTGTCATAGAACTGCCAGAAAGAACAGATTGACATGAATGCCAATCCGATAAGAATCGTTCTCTTATAGTTAAGCTTCATTATGTCGTCACCCCAATACATTAAACTTTTTTCATATATGATGTGATGCTGTTATCCCCATCGCATCACATCATTCATTCAGATTCCTAACTGACTGTCTCTCAACTACTCTGATGGGCAGTCTCTCGTCAAAAACAAAGTCCGCTCCGCCTATCATCTTAAACAGATGGTCTCCAGCTCTCTGGGCCTTAAGTCCAATGTCCTGAGCTATGGAGGTAAGCTTCGGTGTTACAAGCTCGCAGTGATTTAAGTTATCAAAGCCGATTACTGAAACATCGTTTGGCACCTTCATTCCGCACTGCTTAAGTCCCTCAACCACACCAAAGGCTACAAGGTCAGACATACATGCCACAGCCGTGTATCCGCCACCGCCAAAGGCTATGTCCTGCCCCACCTGCATCGCGTTCTTATAATAAGTATCTGAATTAAAGATGTCTTTTGTTGTAAATTTCACTCCGGACTCTTTACATGCATCAAAAAAGCCATCGTAGCGCTCTCTTATAACACCCTCATCAGAAATCTCCGGCGTTACAAGAGCTATCTTCCTGTGCCCTTTTCCTATGAGATATTTTGCGGAAAGATATCCGCCTCTGTAATCCTCAATTCCGACGTTTACTATCTTTTCCTCAGGTGCATAGGTATCAAGGAAAACCATCGGAATATCTATGCTCTCCTTAATCTCATGGACCTCCTCCTTGACTATTCCAAGGAAAATCGCCCCATCGACATTCCATGAAGAAAGGATGGTTACTATCTCATTCGGATCCCCCACGCATCTAAGAAGCATGTAATAATCCCTGCTCCTTATAACCTGCTCAAGAGAAGCAATAATATTGGCATTGTAGGGGTTATCAAAAAAGGTATCATCCCTTCCCATATAAGGAACCACGACTCCTATGAGCCTGCTCTCCTTTTTCACAAGGGACCTTGCCATGACGTTAGGCTTATAGCCGGTTTCCTTTATGATGTCTTCTATTCGCTTTCTGGTCTCGGCTGACACCTTGCCAAAGTTGCCATTCATTACGTTGGACACAGTTGCGGTGCTGACACCTGCACGCTGCGCAATTGTTTTTATGTTCATGTATTAAATTACTCCGGGTATATTATCATTCCAATGAATGACTTATTTTCATGCTTTGCCGGCATATTCCTTAATTCGTTCAAGTACCTCATAAGGAATAACCATTCTGCCTGTGCCCACAGCCAGATCTATGTGAGGCTTGTTAGCTCCATGGAAATCAGATCCGCCACTTATAAGAAGGTCATACTTCGAAGCAAGCGCCTTTATATCGCGCTCATCCTGAGCTGTGTAGGTTCCGTAAAGAGCCTCTATCGCAACAAGTCCTGCTTCCTTCATATCCCTTACAAGCTCATCCAGTGCATCCTTACCAAGTCCATATATTACAGGATGGGCAAGTACCGGAACACCATGAGCTGACAGTATCTGCTCAACAGCCATCTGGGGAGTTATCTTCTCTCTGGGTACGTAGCAGGGGCAGTGATCTCCCACATATCTCTCAAAGGCTTCCTTTACGCTTGTAACATAGCCCTTGGCATAAAGGAATTTTGCAAAGTGAGCTCTGGTGATAACTGCACCGGGATTCATCTCAACCAGCTCCTCAAAGGTAACCGGCATGCCTGCTTCCGTAAGCTTCTCACACATCTTACGATTCCTGTTAACTCTGGAATCTATAAAGCCCTTAAGGCTGGCCTGATATGTCTTATCCTTATAATCAATGTAAAGACCTACAACATGTACATCCTTACCGTTTCGTACTGTTGAATACTCAATGCCGGGAACAATCTCAAGGTCAGGGTACATCTCCCCTCTCTCCATGGCCTCTGACAGGCCCCACACTGTATCGTGATCAGTCAGTGCAATGGCTGAGAGCCCCTTTTCGGCAGCATAGTCCACAAGCTCTGTGGGTGAATATGTTCCGTCAGATGCGGTTGAATGTGTATGCAAATCACAAATTTTCATAGGCTGTTCTCTTTTCGAATTATTTTCAAAATATAACAATTTCATCTTCCATTATACCTAAGGAAAAAGAGGTATTCAATCATGGCTATCCCCAGTAATTTGAATATATTCTCAAAATATGTTACTATCTTGTAATTGTATGCATAGAAAGGAATTATATTATGAAAATTGCAGTTACTTATAATAATGGTGAAGTTTTCCAGCACTTTGGACATTCAGAACAGTTTAAGATATATGAAGTAACCGATGGAAAAGTTGTTTCTTCAGAGGTTGTAGATTCTAACGGACAGGGCCACGGCGCTCTTGCAGGTGTTCTTGCAGGCGAAGAGGTAGACGTTCTCATCTGCGGCGGTATCGGCGGTGGCGCTATGACAGCTCTTACTGACAACGGTATCGAAGTATGTGCAGGCGCTTCAGGCAGCACTGATGAAGCTGTTGAAGCATACCTTAAGGGCGAGCTCGAGAGCACAGGCGTTAACTGTGATCACCACGGTGAAGGACATACATGTGGAGACCATAGCGATGGACATTCCTGTGGCGGTCATGACGACGCTGAGGAAGGCTGCGGGGGCTGTGGTGATAATGAAGGTGGCTGCGCAGGATGCTCAGGCTGCCATTCTTCAGCACCTGCTATTGAGGGTAAAAATGTTGGCAAGATATGCCGCGCACACTATGTTGGAACCTTTGATGACGGAACACAGTTCGATTCTTCCTATGACAGAGGCGAGCCTCTTGAATTCATCTGCGGTGCAGGCATGATGATCCACGGATTCGATGCTGCTGTTGCAAATATGGATGAGGGCGAGACTCTTGAGATTCACCTTGAGCCCTCAGAAGCTTATGGTGAGAGAGACCCTGAGGCTATTTTCACAACTGAAATTTCAGAGCTTCCCGGTTCTGAGGATCTTACAGTTGGTCAGCAGGTATATCTTCAGGATATGTATGGCAGACCCTTCCCTGTACTTGTTACAGACAAGACAGACAGCACAATAACACTTGATGCTAATCACGAGATGGCAGGAAAAGCTCTCAACTTTAAGATCGATTTAGTAGCTATCAAATAAGATATCTTCTGCCTTCGATTAAAAGCTTTTGTTATTTACGTACTCTTAGAAATGGAACTGATATGAGTAAGATTTTTTTCACAGACCTGGATGGTACATTACTTACAAAAGAAAAAAAAGTAACACCTGCTACCATGGATGCCCTTAAGAAATTCACAGATGCAGGTAATCACTTCGCAATAAGTACAGGACGTGCTCTTGACAGTGCAAAGGCCGTACAGATAGAGAACGATCTCTTCTTCCCCGGTAGTTATCTTATAGCCTTTAACGGGTCTGAGATATACGACTGTGATGCTAAAAAGGATGTGTACAGGACCGGGGTCCCCTTTGATCTGGTCCCTCAGATATTTGCTCTTGCAGAGGAATATGGAGTCCACTGTCACACCTATAACGATGATAATCTTATAAGCCCTGCAGATGATGAGGAGCTCTCTTACTACAGACGAGTTATAAAAACTCCTTATATCGTAACGGATGATATATGTTCAGAGCTTCCTGATGTCCCCTGCAAGATTATCGGTATCGAGCTTCATGATAAAGAGAAAATCGACCGTTTTAAGGATGCAGTTGATATTTTAGGAAAAGGAAAAATCACCACTCTCTATTCCAATCCCTTCTATCTTGAGATATTTAACTCAGAGGCTGGAAAAGGAAGTGCTGTAACAAGACTTGCCGACCACCTTGGCATACCTCATAAAAACACTATTGCGGCGGGTGATGAGGAAAATGACATCTCCATGATAAAGGCTGCAGGCCTTGGCGTTGCCATGATAAACGGGGTGCCGATGGTAAAGGAAGCAGCTGATATTATTACAGAAGCCGATAATGATAACGATGGTTTGGTTTCAATACTTTTAAATAATATATAACATTCATTATCATAATAAGAGCGAGCCGTTTGGCTCGCTCTTTTGCTTTAATTAACTTTATAAAAAGCACTCAGCTTATTGTTCTTTTTACTGTACATGTTTGTCCTGGTAAACTTCCTTGTGCCCTCTTCAAATTCTGTACGTGTATATTTATCAGGCTTCTTCACTCCGGCAATTCCAATATAGAGATTCTTTCTGTCCTTGGGATAAGCGACTGCAAAGGTGTAAATAAGATCCTTATATCCTTCTATCTCATAGCCCGCAGCCTTCTGCTCATACAAGCCATCATACTCCATGGTGACATAGGAATAAACACCATCTATCTGGTCCTCACCACTTGATAAAACAGAGAGATTCATTCCCGTATTGCCATCCATTATGACACCGAAATAGCTGGCGGATATGTTATTACCCATGCCGGCTTTATTAGCAGCCTTTATTGCCTTCTTTACATTCTTAGCGTTTAGCTTAGGAGTTGATATCCTGATCTTTATTAAGGCCACTTCGTACCCTTCCACTCCGGAAGAACCTTCCTTTTGTACGGCGATAACCTTAACCTTGCTGTCGCGAAGTCCCAGACCATAGCAATAGCTCTGGACATTTACGGACTTGTGCTCTCTAAGGTTCGTGCGAAGGTTATTCTTTTTCATGTAGCTGCCGGAGTCCTTCGCAAGAGCCCCCATTGAAGGCCCTGTAACAACGAAAACAAATGCCAGTAATACTGCCAGTACCGCTCTAAAAAACCTTCTATTTTCGCTCATATTTTTCTCCCCTCATAAGAAAACTTTTTTGCGTTATAGATTAATTGTAAAAACGGTTTGTTACTGAAACAATGTATATTCCCTAAAGTATTTATTAACTTTTGCTAACGTCAGATTCTTCCGGACACCCAAAAAGGGACATGCATTTTCATGCATATCCCTAAAATTCCATAAAGCATTAGTCATCCGGAGACCAGCTCGCCTGGACATCCTCGATGACTACATTCTCATCCACCTTAACCACTATCTGGTACTCATCCTCGTAGACAATCTCTCCGGGGAAGTTCGTGTAAACCACATAGTAAGGGTGCTTGTAGCGCTCCAACAGCCATAACAATGGATTGATCATCTTCATCATCATCTCTGAATTATCAGTCTTGAAATAGCAGATGACCTTCTCCTGCCTCTTACACTGTGGAGGCCATGGTAACTCTTCAGCAAACCAGGAATCAATCTCCTTGAAAAGATCGACATCCTCATCTTCCATCACACCATTTGAAACCATCTGGTTAAGCATGCTGAAGATTCCTTTGCCTGTTCTGGTATTAGCAGCCAGCTCTTTTCCCTGAATTCTACAGTATTTATATTTCATACTCACCTGGCATTATAAGGATTCAACCTTCAACAATAAGGTACCTTCCATCGCCTACATCGAAGACCTCTGATGCTTCCATAACATCACCATCTCCGGGATCAAGTCCGGCTTCTTCAAAATACTCTTCAACTTCTTCAGGCGATTCCACAACTACGGCCATGCAATCTTCAAGGAAAGCCTCTGCCTCCTCTGGGCTCTCCGCCACGTTTTCGGAAAAAAGCTGTCCCTGATTTTCCAAAAAGCAATTCAGTACGGCATCGTCATACTCGTGCATAGAAACTCACTTTCCCGCATGTGAAAATATTGTTTGCATCACATACGTCTAGATAAGATTAAGATTTTTCATTTCCTGATAAAGCCTCGCAACCGGAAGTCCCACAACGCAGTTGTAGTCACCATCGATTCCCTTTACGTACTTACCAAAGATACCCTGGATGCCGTAGGCCCCCGCTTTGTCGTAGGGCTCGTCGGTATCAAGATAGGCCTCGATCTCAGAGTCTGTCATGGGAAATACCCTGACCTCTGTGCACTCGTAAAAAGTAAACTCCTTCGCTTCACCGTTCTCTGAGTAACAAAGAGTTACTCCGGTGTAGACCTCATGAGTTCCTCCGGCGATGCTCTCGATCATGCGCCTTGCGTCCTGTCGGTCTGTTGGCTTACCTAGGATTTTCTCTTTATATGATACAACGGTATCTGAGCCAATTACAACGAGGGTATCTTTATTATCTGTAAAAAGTTTATGAAAAATCTCTTTAGCTTTTTGCTGGGAAAGTGATTTCACAACCTCTGACGGCACATCGCTTGTAATAACCTCTTCGCCTGTTGCCGGTATTATTTCAAATTCAAATCCAAGACCTCCGAGGAGCTCTTTGCGCCTCGGAGAGCCTGATGCTAAAACATATCTCATAGTCCGTGATCATCCCTATATTCAGGTTCAAATACTCTGTTCTCTGCAATGTCCTTAGGCTTACTGAGCTGAGTTGCTTCTTTTCCAAAGAGCTTCTGTGAGTTCAGCGGATCCTGTCCTCTTCTGGTAACCTTCACATACTCTCCTTCTTTATTCATAATGTGAGCCTTGACGTTATCGTTGAGTTCAGAGTCCAAAATATGCCACAGCTTCTTACGAAGCTCGGGGTTCTCAACAGGGAACATGATCTCAACTCTTCGTTCAAGGTTTCTTGGCATCCAGTCGGCACTTGAAGCATAGTACTCCGGACTTCCGCCATTCTCAAAATAAAAGATTCTGCTGTGCTCAAGGAAGTTACCTACTATTGAGCGGACACTTATATTCTCGCTCACACCGGGGATTCCGGTCCTGAGGCAGCATATACCTCTTACAATAAGATCAATCTTAACCCCGACACTGCTGGCTTCATAGAGCGCCGCAATAACATCCTTGTGACAGATTGAATTCATCTTGGCGATGATATGTGCAGGCTCTCCGTTCTTTGCATGCTCAGCCTCTCTCTTAATAAGATCGAGTACTCTGTCCTTAAGCCAGAGAGGTGCCAGAGTAAGCTTATTCCATACTACAGGCTCTGAATAACCTGAAAGCATGTTGAATACGGCTGTCGCGTCCTCACCATAGGCTTCAGCGCAGGTAAACATACCAACATCGGTATAAAGCTTAGCTGTGGAGTCATTATAGTTACCTGTTGCAAGGTGAACATAACGTCTGATACCGTCTTCCTCTTTTCTAACAACGAGTGTTATCTTACTGTGAGTCTTCAGACCCTTAAGACCGTAAATAACGTGGCAGCCTGCTTTCTCAAGCATCTTTGCCCATACGATATTGTTCTCCTCATCAAAACGAGCCTTCAGCTCAACCAGTACGGAAACCTGCTTACCATTGTCGGCTGCCTTTGCAAGGGCTGCGATAATGGGTGAGTTACCACTTACACGGTAGAGGGTCTGCTTGATGGCAAGAACAGCAGGGTCGGAAGCTGCAGTCTCTACAAATCTGACAACCGGATCAAAGCTCTCATAGGGGTGATGCATTAAAATATCACCCTCTCTTATACATGCAAAAATGTCGCGGTCCAGAGGAAGCTCCGGAACGGGAGCGGGCGGATTATATCCATGCTCCTTAAGATAATCGAAGCCCTCGATTCCATACAGCTTCATAAGGAAGGTCAGATCAAGCGGACCGTCAACAGTATAAATCTCGCTCTGTTCAACCTTGAGCTCATCAACCAGAATCTTAAGAAGCCGCTTATCAAAGCCCTTCTCAACCTCAAGTCTTATAGCCTGGCCCCACTGCCTTCTCTTAAGCTGTTTCTCTATTTCCTTAAGAAGATCTTCTGCCTCATCCTCATCGATTGATAAGTCGGCATTTCGTCCAACTCTAAACGGATAACAGCACACGATATCATAGTTAAGGAAAAGCTTGCGAATGTTTCTCTGAATGATCTGCTCAAGGAGCATAATCTTCCTTACACCGCTCTGCTCAGGAATCTCCATGATTCTCGGAAGCACCGAAGGCACCTGAACCATGGCAAATTCCATTTCATCATTGTCCTTAGCCTTAACAAGAGCTCCTATATTAAGAGTCTTGTTCCTGATAAGAGGAAAAGGTCTGGAGGAATCCACCGCCATTGGAGTAAGAACAGGATAAACGAAATCATCAAAATATCTGTCGATATAGTCCGCTTCCTCAGCATTAAGATTCTTATAATCTCTTACAACCTCCACTCCGTTCTCACCAAGCTCAGGCAATAACAGACGATTGTAAACCTTGTACTGTTCATTTTCAAAATCATGGACAACAGCGGTTACTCTTTCTAGCTGTTCCTTAGGAGACAGTCCTGCAATATCAGGCTTTTTATATCCGGCATTTATCATATCCTTAAGGGATGCGACACGAACCATGAAGAATTCATCAAGGTTGCTGGCCGTGATACTTAAGAACTTAAGCTTCTCAAACAGAGGTGTGGATTTGTCCTTTGCCTCTGACAAACATCTGCTATTGAATTGGAGCCAGCTCAGCTCTCGGTTAATATAATAGCCGTCATAATAGAAATTTATAGCTTTTGATTCTATCTGTTTATTCTTTTTTGTTGACATATATTGTTCACCCTCATCGCCCCTTGGGCACCTTCCACACTATAATCTCTTTTGTCTGATAACAGGTTGTATTCCATAAACCTGCTCAAAGAAGCTGCCTCTCGAACTGAACAAACCTTTTTCAAGTGAAATATCAGCCATGGTATCAACTGTTATCTCCAGCTCCTTGTCCTTGACTGAAACCTTGACATTCTTAAATTTCTGCCTGTGGGTTCTGTCGAGTCCGTTCGCTATTCTGAGAATCGCAGTAAGCTTGGTAATTATGAGGTAGGCATCGTGATCAATTCCGTGGAATCTGTAGCCACCTGCTTTGTAATATTCGAAGTCATCATGGTTGAACCTTACCACGTTGGCAACGATAGACCTCTCCAGATGGGAAAGACCAATTATCTCAGTTGACATTATGATGTTATAGGAGCAGTCTCCCAGGTTGACCATGCTTATGTATTTTCCACAGTCATGAAGTATGGTACAGATTTGCAATAGCAATCGTTCTCTTTTACCAAGTCCATGAACCTTTTTCATGCTGTCAAAAATATTAAGTGCTATCGTTTGAAGTGTCTCACTGCGCTGTCTGCTTCCCATATATCTTCTGGAAATATTCTGAGCGCAGGCCACGATATCCTGCTCGAAATCGTGGGAGCTTCTGATGTATTTCTTCCTCTCCGCATACTCGAAGGCTATACCATCGCAGAGGGTTCCTCCCGGAGCCCAGATAGTCTCAGCATTAAGTACTGAGAGGATATTGGAAACCAGAAGTCCCGAAACATACATCAGCATTATGTTGTCCTGAGCAAGCCCCAGCTTCTTGGAGGTATCCTGGAGAGATTTACCTGCAAGTCCTCCAATGTAGTTCTGGAACTCTCTTGCGGATGCATATCCCTTCTCATCCATTCCGAGATTAATTCTTTGAAGAACAGGTGATACGTAATCATCAAGAAGGATTACATTCTCAACCTTCCTGTCCTTAAGATGCATTTTGGCAAATACATTCAGCTGTGATTCCACCAGCTCCTGAACCAGCATGGGATATTTACTATGTCCCGGCTGAATGAGTTGCATTGTGGAATGAAGTCTCAGTACGCCAAGGCGCAGCTGCTGAGTCGTAACAAGAGTATCATTCTCGAAAAGAGATATCTGGATACTTCCTCCTCCGACATCAACAATAGCAGTTGGTTTTTCCAAAAACTTAAAAAATCGTTCGTTATTAAGAGCTACAGATTTGTAGTCAAGGAAGCGCTGCTCAGAGTTACTAAGGATATCAATCTCAAGCCCGGTCCTCTGCCTCAAAAGCTCAAGCACAGTATCAATGTCTCTGGTCTCACGCATGGCACTGGTACCATAGGCCTGATAACGCGAAACACGATACCCCTCCATGATCTTGCTGTAATCAGTGAGAATTCTGATAAGCTCATCCATATGCGTAGCTGAAATCTGCCCGGTCGCATAGGTCTCCGTTCCAAGATCAATCTTGTGGCTTACATGATCAATCTCCTTAACACCCTTTTTCTGCGACATCTCGTAGATTTTCATCTCTAAAGCATAAGATCCAAGGTCAACTGCGGCAAAAACATCTATTGCCATATGCGCCCCTCCTACATAAGTCTGTTATTTTCCAAGAAGATAGTCGATAAACTGCTGAGCGGTACGTCCTGAAAGGCCGCCGTGATTCATCTCCCATTTTCTTGCCTCTGCTACAAGTTCCTCCTCCGGCATATCTATGCCTTCGCGCTTAGCTAAAACACGTACTATTTCATCATATTCCTTCATCTCGGGAGCTCCGAAATAGATCGTCACGCCGAAACGGTTAGCCAGTGAAAGCTTCTCCTGAACAGTATCGTTCCTGTGAAGGTCATCATCAAGCACTGCGGGCTTATCCTTAAAGCTCTCTCTGATGAGATGTCTCCTGTTGGAGGTCGCATAGATAAGCACATTCTCCGGCTTTTTCTCAAGACCGCCCTCAATGACAGCCTTAAGATACTTGTAATCTGTCTCAAACTCCTCGAAGCTGAGGTCATCCATGTATATGATGAATTTATAATTTCTGCCCTTTATCTGGGCTATAACGTCATTAAGATCCTTAAACTGATGCTTGTAAACTTCAATAATTCTAAGTCCCTTATCGAAGTATTCATTGGCAATAGCCTTGATACAGGAGGATTTACCTGTTCCCGCATCTCCGTACAAAAGGCAGTTATTGGCCTTTTTACCTGCCACAAATGCATCTGTATTTGTGGCAAGCTTCTGCTTTGCTATCTCATAGCCTACAAGATCAGCAAGCTGCACATGTCTGATATTCCTTATGGGTTCGATCACTGCAGAGGGCTCTGCATGTCTTACTCTGAAGGCCTTATGAAGTCCGAATTTACCAACTCCATACTGCTTATAGAAAAGAGCAAGTTCACTAAGCATATCCTCAGCGTTCTCACACTTCGATAACGTTACTGCAAGCTCGCAGATTCTATCCCTTACTCTTGTATTGAAGACCTTGCTGTCAGAGGATCCGGCCTTAAAATCAAAAAGTGCCGAAAGCTCAGGTGTTCCAAGGCGCTTGATCATCTCGGAAAAGTCTAAGTCAAACCATGTCTTAAAGCGTGTAAGATCATGGAGTGCAATCTCCCTTATGGAGCCATCCGTATCTCCGCGCATCTCGTCTGCCATACTGTAGGCATTTTCATCAGACACCAGTAAAAGTGCAAGAAAGGCATGCCAGAGATTGCCATAAAAGCCGCGCCTTGCAGACTCATCTATAAGGATGCTCATACAGGTATGAACCAGTTCCTCCTGCTCACCGCGTGTGTAATGAGCCTCTGCCCCTTTTTTGTCTGCAAGAATAACAAGTGTATCCCTGAGCCAGGCCTGCTCCTTTGTGGCATTCCTGTAGAGAATAAGTGAATTATCCTTTACTTCCTCCGAAAATACCGGGTCATAATCTTTTCCGTTATCAAGAGCTCCGCTCTCTGAAAGCTTCTCGTACTGACGCTTACGGCTTATCTCCATTATCTTCTCGATAAATTCACCGGCAGCATCTCTGTTCTCATCATCATTGGCAAGTGCCTTAAAAGCTTCGATTTTCTGAATTTCACGTTCCTTATCAAAAACGCTTTTTCCTGAATGTATCTTGTAATCAGCCACCTTCTCGCTTATCTTCATTCTCTGTTCAAACAGCTTCAAAAGCTCCGCATCAATTTCGTCAATATCCAAGCGAAGTTCGTTCAAGTCCATACGTACGTCTCTCCTCAAAAAATGCCTGTTCGGCTTAAAATAATATTAATATAAATTGTACCATAAAATTGAAATAAAACTCCGATAATTTCACGGAAAGTTAATAGTTTTGTAGCCAAAAACCGTGATATACTTAATAAAATAAAGTTTATAAATAATTGTTTTCGAGCATTTTCCGAATCAGGATGGTAAATTATGGAAAACAAAAGAGTTATTATAGGCTTTTCAGCCGCTATTACCTTCATCACAATATTTATTTTAATATATGCTCTGCGTAACCGTGTGCCGCTTAATGATGAATCAGCCATCGGTAACACCGCAGGAAATCTATATAATGGCGGGCTTTTCCTTGAGATGGATGGAAAGGTGTACTTTTCAAATCCTCTTGATAGTGATGCCATGTATTCCATGAATCCCGATGAAACAGACCTTAATGACCTGACCATGATGTCCGTTAGAAATATAGTAGGCCACGGCAAGTACGTCTACTACTATATGGATACCACAAAAAGTAACGCTACCAGTGACTTAAAGGGTCTTGGCCGTGTGTCTACTTTTTATGGACTTTACAGAAGTGAAACAGACGGTGATAAGCAAAAGATGCTGGACAGAGAGATAATCTCTTCTATCCAGCTTGTTGGCAGTGACCTGTATTATACGGTTGATACAGGAAAAAAGATCGGCCTTAATAAGATCAGAATCGACGGTCAGAATCCTTCAATAATCACCACAGAGCTCCTTGACCCGTCCTGCGCACTTAATAGCAAAATCTATTACAGCGGAGTTGATCTTGATCATGATCTCCACGTAATAGATACACTTTCCAATGATACATCTTCCACCGTTCTTGTCGGCAATATCTGGCAGCCTATCGTTCAGGGCGACTATGTCTACTATATCGATGCTGCTCATCACTACAGACTTTGCCGCTCCAGTCTCATAAATGGAAGCACCGAGGTTTTGACCAATTCCCGCGTAGATTATTACAACATGAACGAATACAATATCTTTTATGCTACCTCAGAGGCAGGAAACCAGACCCTCAGAGTTATGAAGCTCGATGGTTCCGGTAACACCGTTATTGCTGAGGGTGTTTTCCATGGTCTTAGCCTCACTTCAAAGTATCTTTATTTCAAGCCCTTTGGCGTAGAAAATGTCATGTATCACATTCCGATTGACGGCTCTGCACCTGTCACAACTTTCAATCCAAATAGATGATTTTTTTACTAGACAATGAGCCTCAAACATATATAATTGATTAAGAAAAAAAGTTAATCAGTATATATGGGAGTGCAGAATCTATGATGAATAATCTAAGACACATGATGCGTCCGCTTGACTTCTCAGTTGAAGAGCTCGATCAGCTTTTTGACACCGCAGGAGACATTGAACGGAACATGAGCAGCTATGCTCACAAATGCGATGGTAATATCCTCGCTACCTGTTTCTATGAACCCAGTACACGAACAAGACTCAGCTTTGAAACAGCAATGCTCAGACTTGGCGGTCAGATTATCGGTTTTGCCGATGCTTCCAGTTCATCCGTTTCTAAAGGCGAAAGTGTCGCCGATACTATCCGTGTTATTTCCAGCTTCGCTGATATCTGTGCGATGCGCCATCCCAAGGAAGGTGCCCCTATGGTAGCAGCAGCGAATTCTATTATTCCAGTTATCAATGCCGGTGATGGCGGTCATCACCACCCCACGCAGACTCTTACAGATCTTCTCACTATTCGTTCTTTATATGGCTCACTTGGTGGCTTTACTATTGGTCTCTGCGGCGATCTTAAGTTTGGCAGAACCGTTCATTCTCTTATAAATGCATTAGTTCGTTATAAGGACATCCATTTTATTTTCATATCACCTAATGAACTCCGTGTTCCTGATTACATCACGGATCTTCTGAATGAAAACAACATATCTTATGAGGAAGTAATAAAGCTCGAGGACGTAATGCCAAGACTGGATCTGCTCTACATGACAAGAGTTCAGAAGGAACGTTTCTTCAACGAAGAGGATTACATCCGTCTGCGTGACTTCTATATTCTGAATGAGGAAAAGATGGCGATGGCTAAAAAGGATATGCATATCCTCCACCCGCTTCCCAGAGTTAATGAGATTTCCGTAGAAGTGGACAATGATCCCAGAGCCGCTTATTTCAAGCAGGTTCAGTATGGTCTGTATGTAAGAATGGCACTGATACTGACACTTCTTGATAAGACAGACGCTCATATGAATCACGGGTTGTTAAGAACCTTTTAACCCCGCAGCGTCATCTCCCCTCGAGGGAAGGAACATAGTAGAAAGGAAACAATATGCTTAACGTTGGAAAAATCGAAGAAGGCTTCGTTTTAGATCATATAAAGGCCGGACGCAGCATGCAGATCTATCACCACTTAGGTCTCGATAAGCTGGACTGCACCGTTGCTATTATCAAAAATGCAAAGAGTAACGTCATGGGTAAAAAGGATATCCTGAAGGTTGAGTGCGACATCGACACCCTTGACCTGGACGTCCTGGCATTCATCGACCACAACATCACTGTTAACGTTATCAAGGCCGGTGAAATCGTAGAAAAAAGAGCACTTTTCCTGCCTCATGAGATAAAGAACGTAATAAAATGCCACAATCCCCGCTGCATAACATCAATCGAGCAGGGTCTGCCCCACATCTTCTATCTCGCAGATGAGGACAAGGAAGTTTACCGCTGCAAATACTGCGATGAAAAATACGGCGAAAGCTCAAAATAAATAATGCTGTAAAATAAGTATTACTAATACAAACATTAAAAACAGCCATTAAAAAAACCACCCTTCCGGTTATTGCGGAAAGGTGGTTCTTTTTATCAGTGATTCATTTCAGGATCAGTCTTTAAGCCATCCGTAGCATCTAAAGTGCAGGAAGTCTATCTGACCATCTTCTGTATATATCTCGTATTTACCTACTCCCTTGCTCTTGCCATTGCCGGGCTGATCGAAAGGAATAGAATAAACGCCTGTGCTGCTGCGCTTCTCGTAGTTAGAAATGTTGTGGCTGTCAATCCAGTCAACGAGCTGCTGTTCTGACCAGCTTGCTGTAAATCCGCCGGGGAACTCGATACCGTTAGCAAACAGACCTGTAGAGTTGGATGAGATCATGATTACCATTGTGTTCTTAAGCATTGTAGCCTTTGTATCGAAGTTCTCTGTGTTAAGTGTCAGCATCAGATCGCCCTTCTTAAGCTGGACAACGTAGCCTTCGCCGGCACCTACTGAGTAGTCGTGCTCAACATCATAAGTCCAGCCGTTATCCTCAAATACCTGAAGAGGACAGGGAAGGTTATAAACAACACCGTCAAGCTTAAAGTTACCTGAGAAGGGATCATCGCCAAGCTCTGTAGGAGCTACATACTTGCTGAGGTACTCAGGAGCATCTGAGCTAACCTCTACCTGCTCAAAGTCTGCAGGCTGATCGTTATTTGTAATTGAAATGCCATCGTAATTGTCATTCTCATCAAAGCTGATCATTACAGAAGGCTTTGTAAAGCTGCTGCTTGATTCATCGTAATAGAAATATCCATCACCAAGCTCTGACTCTGAAATATAACCAGGCTCACCGTAAGCTGCCTTTATGTCATCAACTCCGCCCTGGCCAAGAACTACCTTACCGCCAAGAGTAGTTACATTCTGTCCCATTTTCTCAACATCATAAGCATTAAATGAAATGTTGGAAATATATCCGTCCTTAGCAGCTACTGCATCAAGACTGAAGTTTGTGATAGTAACCATGATGTGAGGCTGCTCACCACCGGGATAAGCAAGATATGTGTAGAAAAGCTCGCCTGTTCCAATCATCTCATTTGCATCATCGGGCTTATCAAAGAACCAACCATCTTCAAGGAATACGCTTGTCTTCTCAGGAATCTGGTATGATGCATCACCTATCTTGAAGGAGAAAATGCTGCTCTCGTCAACCTGATTGTTGTTGGATACAGTTACCTGCTCTGCAGGCTGCTCCTCTTCCTTCTGTTCCTCGGGCTGCTGCTCTTCTTTCTTCTCTTCCTGCTGCTCTTCTTTCTTCTCTTCCTGCTGCTCCTCGGGCTGCTGCTCCTCAGCCTTATCGTTCAGGTTATCAGGAACCACCTCTAATGCAGGTGTCTCTGCAGTAGAATCAGGAGTCTCAAAGCTCTGCTCATTGTTAAGAGCTTCCTTGTTCTTATTTAAAAACTGCATAGCCTTAACGCCACCAAATACTGCAAGTGCAAGGAATGCAACTACAACAACACCAAGTACGATAAATGCAACCTTCTTGTTGCTGTCTGACTTATTGCCTGCATACATTCCGGGATTATATGCATAATTACCGGGCTGCTGGGCATTATAAGTCTGCTGAGGGTTGTAGCTCTGCTGAGCATTATAGTTCTGCTGGGGATTGTAGCTCTGCTGAGCATTATAGTTCTGCTGAGGGTTAACACTCTGCTGCTCATTTCCTCCCTGATGTGCACTGCTTATTGGCTTACCTGTGTAAGGATCAAACTGCGGTGCGTTAGTAGCAGGCTGCTCAATCGGCTTACCTGTATAAGGATCAAATTTATATTCCTTTTTCTCCTCTGGTTCAATTGGTTTCCCTGTATAAGGGTCGAATTTTAGTTCACTCATTTTGTGGTTCTCCTTTAAAAAACTTACTTAACTTGCAGTTCCGGATACAATAGACGAATGTCCTGACAGCATAAAAAAATCACAGCAGTGCTGTGATATCGAATAAAAAGACTCCCAAGTTTTTTCTTCATACCATCATTCCCATTATTATATTGTTCCCCTCAGCATCACATTATACCAAAACATAGCAGTATCAACAATATGAAACCATACGCTTGTTCTTGTTACAACCTGGCTCGTATAGTATGATTAATAGGAAACTTTTGTAAAAAAGGACGCGAATAATCATGAAGCTTAAAATAAACTGCGATGTATGTGATGCAAGAAGAATAAACGAAAGCAACTACAGAGGCTACGAGGAAATTCTTATAAAAGCAGATACCATGATAGTTGATGACAGAAGCAGACAGGTTATGAGCATGCTTCCTTTTACTATCGAGGCAGATTCTCTGCGAAGCGAGTCACTGATATCCTCAGGAAAAGAAATCCAGCGCGTAAACGGAATATTCGACATAACACCTGAGACTCAGGTAAGTGCCGGAACCATCCTCACAGTCAACGGCTTTCTCAAGCTTGCTCCCGGCTCATTGGATACACTTAATCTATATGAAAAGATTGAAGTAAACGGCATTATCATGTGCCCGCAAAGCATCTCGGGCCGTCTTCCAATGCAGAAAATCTCGCTAAACGGATTGACGAAGGTTTATCCGGATGACTACGTAATTCTCGATAATAAATATAAGCTTGATAAATACTTCCCTCTTAGAGCTCAGGAAAATACAGGATATTTTGCACTCTCCTCAATCTATGATATGGACTGCGAAACTGACTTTGATAAGCTCTCTGAGAAAAACGTAAATCTCCAGACAAGTAAGATATATCTTAGGAAAAGCCACCTTGAGAAGACTCTCCCACTTATTAACATAGAAGCAGAAATTGTTGAGCTTCCTGATAGCTGCAGGATTGTTGACATGGATGATATTTGTCTTGATGATTCTCTCATCGCATCCATGGGAAATGACCTGTATGTTATCGGCGATCTTATGATCAAAAAGGAAAGTCTTCCTGCCCTTGAAAAACTGAAGTTTCTCTCAGTTGATGGCACCGTACGTCTTGATAAATGCTGTGCAAAAAAATATAACGAGTTGAACGTGTCCTGTAAAAACGTCATCATTATGGAAGGTCTCGTAATCTCGGACAAAGCGACGTTTTCCTTAGACAGTGAGACACTGAAAAACCACCCCGAAGGAGTGGTTGTGGAGGACTGTGCAGTTGTAACCATCGCGGATGATATCCCCACAGAATACATCCGCGATCGTCTTAAAATACGAAACTGTGCCAAGGTAAACTGCGCCGATCAGCATAAGCCGGTCATCTCAGAGGTTTCAACAGATGTAGCGTTCATCGGACCTTTTAGCGTAATGGGTGTCTCCGGCTCCATTTTCGGAAGATCAAATAAAAACAGCTCAAAATCAGACGTTGAAATCAGTCACATAACCGCAGAATATTTCGAGCTGTAAAATATTACTTAAAGAAAAGAGACTAAACTAATGAGACTTATATTTGTCAGACACGGCGAACCTGATTATGCAAACGACTGCCTTACTGAAAACGGTAAAAAGCAGGCGATTAATGTGGCTATGAGGCTAAAGGATGAGGACATTAGCGCTATCTTCTCTTCTCCCATGGGAAGGGCAAGAGAAACCGCTTCATACACAGCCAAAAGCCATAACCTCGAAATACAGAATCTCGATTTTATGCACGAGATAGATTGGGGAAACAAAGATAAAAACATCGCCCTCTTTGCCCATGGAGGATCAGGCTCCATCATGTTTTCACATGTGCTAAGCCTCCCCTTCCCCTTCGCATTAACCTCAATGCCCTATGGAGTGTGCTCCATTTCAATCATCGATTTCACAGCCCAGAATGGAGAAATGATAATTCCAAGGCTCGAACTCTTCAACGATATGGATCATATCGAATCCTATAAAAGAGAAACTCTTCATTTTGAAAAATGAAGATATGCTCCCTTCATGGGGCTTGCTGCAAGCTCGCTGAAAAGTCTGAGAACACCGCTCTTATATTTCATCGGCTTAGGTTTCCAGGCTTTTCGCCTCTTTTCGAGCTCAGCTTCTATCTCCTTAGGAGTCTTTCTCTCTCCCTTAATTCCTATAATATTCAGCTTCCTTTCAAATACATCAAGCTCTATAAGGTCGCCCTCTTCAACAAGGGCTATAGGGCCTCCTGCCTGTGCCTCAGGACTGCAGTGTCCAATAACCGGGCCAGTAGATGCTCCTGAAAATCTGCCATCCGTTATAAGTGCTATACTTCTTCCAAGCTCAGCGTCGGAGCTGATGGCTTCTGAAGTATAGAACATCTCAGGCATACCGCTGCCCTTTGGTCCCTCGTAGCGGATAAATACTGCGTCGCCTTTATTTACCTTGTGATGGAGAACAGCATCAAGGCACTCCTCCTCACTGTCAAAGGGACGTGCATTTAGTACAGCCTTAAACATCTCCTTAGGACATGCTGTGTGCTTAATTACCGCACCCTCTGGTGCAAGATTTCCCTTTAACACCGCTACGCTTCCATCTGTTCCTATAGCCTTATCGTAGGGCTTAATTATATCTTCCTTTGTGACGCTGATTTTATATTTCCTATTAGCCTCTTCCAGCCATTTATTGCACCTCTCATAGAAGCCGTTAGCCTTAAGCTCCTCAAGGTTCTCACCAAGAGTTTTTCCTGTAACAGTCATAACATCAAGGTGTAGGCTGTCCTTTATCTCTTCCATTATCGCCGGAACTCCGCCTGCGTAGTAGAAGAACTCTGCAGGCCATTTTCCTGCGGGACGAAGATTCAAGATATAATGTGCTCCTCTGTGAAGCCTGTCAAAGGTATCTCCGTCTATCTCAAGGCCATATTCGTGAGCAATGGCCGGAAGATGAAGAAGCGTGTTCGTACTTCCGGAGATAGCTGCATGGACCATGATCGCATTTTCAAGTGAGTCCATGGTGACTATGTCGGAGGGCTTAACTCCTTCCTTTGCAAGCTCTACTACTCTCTGACCGGACTTATAAGCATATTCCTTAAGATCAGGACTTGTGGCAGGAAGAAGCGCACTTCCGGGAAGACTGAGTCCCATAGCCTCAGCCATGATCTGCATGGTAGAAGCCGTTCCTATGAAGCTGCAGGCGCCGCAGGTAGGGCATGCATTTTCCTTAGCCCAGGAAAGCTTATCTTCATCAATCTCACCGCGCTCGTACTTCGCACTGTACATTCCAAGCTGCTCCAGAGTAAGAAGCTCAGGGCCTGCACTCATGGTACCACCAGGCACGACAATTCCCGGGATCCCAACTCTTGCCATTCCCATAAGATTAGCCGGCATACCCTTATCACAGCTTGCTATATAAACGCCACCGTCAAAGGGCGTAGCGCCCGCGTGAATCTCTATCATATTGGCGATCATCTCTCTGCTTGCGAGGGAATAGTTTATTCCGTCAGTTCCCTGACTCTCGCCATCACATATATCGGTGCAGGTATATCTCGCACCAAAGCCGCCGGCATCATAGATACCTCTCCGCACCTCTTCTACCAGGACAGATAAATGTCCGCTTCCGGGATGACTGTCCCCGGCAGTACTTTCTATAATAATCTGCGGCTTTCCAAGGTCTTCCTTTTTCCAACCACAGCCTATGCGCAGAGGATCCATCTCCGGTGCAAGTTTTCTCATCTTTTGGCTAATCAGTTCCATCATAATGCCTCCCAATATGATGTATTATACCAATCATCCCTTGACGCTACCAGCGATAACACCCTCGATAATGTACTTCTGTCCGATAAGATAGAAAATCAGAACAGGCAATACGCTGAGAAGAAGTCCCGCCATCATGGGAGCGTACTCCGCAGAGTGGTTGGTCAGGAAGGTCTTGATTGAAATAGCCAGTGTCTTGGTCTCAGTCTTTGTAAGGAAAAGACTGGACATCAAAAAGTCATTCCAAACGCCCATGGCAACGAATACCGTTACAGTGATGATGATGGGCTTAAGAAGCGGCATTATGATATGGAAAAATGTCCTTGTAAAGCTGCATCATGAGGCTTTTCTATTTTTGTCTGTGTAATTGTCAATTTTTACTATGCCAAAATGGCCGTTTTTTTCCCTTGTTTTATCCACTCTGAGGGCGTACATCCAAAGGTCTTTTTAAAGGTTGAAATGAAGGATTTTGCATTAGGAAAACCGTGGTTCAGGGCACATTCCATAAGCCTTATATTTTCCTCGTCCTTCATCTCCTCGACACAGTTCATGAGACGCACATTCTGCAGGTACTGATAAAAATTCCTGCCCACATGCTCCTTGAACATTCTTGAAAGATATGTAGGAGTGTAGTTAAAATGCGCAGCAACTGAAGCAAGATCCATCTGCTCCATGTAATTCGCGTCGATGTAGTTGATTATAGCCTTTATATTGGCATCCCCGTTTTCACTGTGTCTCTCCACAACTCCTCCTTCCCTGATGCAGTTATCGGAGAGCATATTTAAAAGCGTAAAAACCAGCTGCATTTTTCTAAGGTCATCCTTTCCCGTCCGCTGGTATTCTCCAAACTCTATCAGTATATCCTTAATTCTGTCATAGGCAGCCTGACTGCCCGGAAGTTCAAAGCGTTTACCCTCTCCTACCCATCTGTCCATGAAGCTCTTGGATATCTGCACGCAGATTCCTTCGAAATGGTCAGTGGGCTCAATCCAGTGATTGGAATGGAGCTCGCCGCTGTTAACTATGCACCACGATCCGGCAGGAAGATGCACGGTCTCGCCGTCAATGTTCATCTTTATCCTGCCGCTGGTCGTAAGATTAAACTCAATGTTCCTGTGCCAGTGAAGGCCTGTAAAAATCTCTGTTCCGTCATAGCAATGATTAAATATACGTACAGGAACCTGATTATAAATAAACGCTTCGCTTTCGTAGTGCTCTGCCATTTTGTCCCCTCATCCGACAATAGCCTTTATATCTACCAGATCAGCCATCCTCCTGCCACCTTCGGTATTAGGATGAAGTCCGTCACCGATGTTACAGTCATCCTTCATATATCCGGGCTTATTGTCATTCCTAAGCTCCTTGTCGAAATCGAAAAATCCATCAATAAGCTCGCCGCTTCTTATCCATTCGTTGGCCTTATTTCTTGAAGCCTCGAACTTTGGAAGCCACCAGTCAGGATACTCGTCATTTCCGCAAGGTGTTATTGTTCCAAAGTAAATCTCTGCGCCATTATCATGGGCAAGAGCTGCTATCTTTTTATATCCGTTTACAATGTCCTCTCCGCTTGTGGTCTCTTCCTTGTCCTCTAAGAAAAGCGGATGCATTATGTCGTTTATTCCTATAAGAGTAAGAACAGTGTCCACCTCATCGATTCCGAAAACATCCTCCTCAAATCTGTCTACTCCTGCTTTTCCGAAAAGCACAAGCTGTTTTCCCGCTGCCTTAACATAGGTCGCATCATCCACCAGTCTGTTGCCGCCTATACCGCAGTTGATAAGGGACAGCTTTCCGGGATATGCTTTATACAGTCTCTTCTGAAGTGCATTGGTGTAAAAGGACATGTGAGTTATGGAATCCCCGAAGGCTGCGATAACCTTGGTGTCATCATCTGCGAGAGCCTGCACGATATCAAAGCCTGAGAAAATCTTCATCATACCGATATTGGCATCATCTCTTAAAATGTCAGAGGTTATCTCCGGAAGTGTTCCCTTTGAAGCTCCAAGACTATTTTCATCAGCCCCTGTGACATCGCCCTCGTAGTAATTAACCTCGGCTCCGCCGTCTGACCAGAAGCAGCAGATGGAATCCATTTCCTGTCTGTCCTTGTAGTAAATACTTATAACCAGCCTGTCACCGGCGCTGATCTTGTAATCCACCTCATCGCTAAATACCACTTCATCAGGGCCAAGCTTTATCTCCTCTTTTCCATCCAAAGTGATGCTGCTAATCTTTGAAGCGCCTTCCTTTGTTATGGTTGCCTTGGCAATCCTGAGTTCATTTTTGCTGTAGCGGTTGGTGAATCTGACTCTTACCCTGTCTGCATCGACATTGTTATCAAAGGACACTCTCTGAGTAAGATTGTCAGCCAGTGCTATATTTTCTCCATATCCGATTTTCAGATATTTAAAAATACTAAGCCATTTCATACTGCATATACCTCCATTTACGAACTCTATTATAGGAAAGATGTATGCGCATTACTTTGCAATTCTTACCCTGCTAATTGTCAATTTTTTATTCCATTGGAGGAATGGAGAGTGCGTTCCTGCTTCCCTCAGGAATACCTGCAAGGAATGAAAATACAGGATCAAGCATCTTATCCCAGGTATCAAAATCGTGGTTACCTTCAGTTCCGAAATACCTGTAGGGAACCTCTGACTTATCAAGAGTTTCTCTGAATTCCTTAACCTGTGAATCTACTGCTATATCGTGATCTCCGCAGCCGATAAACAGCTCGGGAATTATGGACTTATCTGCTTCTGAATAGGCCTTCAAAATGTTCCACGGGCCATTCTCGTACTCTTCCCTGGTTCCAAACATGTTGGCAAATTCAGCAGCACCAAAGCCGCCCTTCTCAGGCTCTGAAAGCAGTGTCCAGGGATTGGTCGCAGGTGAAAATGCAGCAACCTTGGAGAACACGTCATGGTATCTGATACCGTTTAAAAGAGCTCCGTAGCCGCCCATGGATATTCCCGCAATGTAGGTATCCTCTCTTTTGTCAGAGAGTCTGAACATATCCCTTGTTCTCTCGATAAGCTCCTCACCTATGAACTTGCTGTAATTGGCATTTCTCTCCGGGTGATCTATATAAAAAGCATTCTGGCCGTTTGGCATTACAACCGTAAGGCCCTTGAGCTCAGCCTGCTTGCGGATTCCAAGCATTGTGATAATGCTTGCATAATCCCCGCTGTAGCCGGGAAGAAAATATACTGTTTTGTAGGGAGGCTCAGCGTCGGAACCAAAGGATCCTCTCTCGGGCATGAATACGCAAACCGACACTCCCTGCTTTAAACTATCCGATAAAAAATGTACCTCTGAAAAAGACATTCCGTTTAGCTCCTTTTAGATTTTTCCAAGAACCCAGTCAAGCCCCTTGAAGATATACTCGTTCCAGAAATTCCAGTCATGGATTCCGGGTCCCTCTTCGTAGGTGAAATCAGCCTTGTTCTCTTCAAAGAATCTTCTCATGATCTGATTGTTCTCATAGAGGAAGTCCTCTGTTCCAACAGCCATGTAGATCGGAGGAATCTTTGCACCCTTATCCTTGAGCTTTGTATAAAGAACCTCAGGGTTGTTATCAGATTCCTTGACCTTATCAAGGTCTCCGAATACTTCTCTGTAGTAATCGTAGTTGGCCATCATATCCTGGAAGCCTTCCTTAAGACCTGCAATATCATGGATGATAAGAGCTGATGACAAAGCCACAACTCCGCCGAAGGTCTCAGGATAAGCAAGTGCTGTGTGGATTGCACCAAAGCCGCCCATGGAAAGACCACCGATCAGTGTGTCCTCTCTTTTTTCTGAAAGGCCGAATAATTTTCTTGTATAATTAACAACCTCTTCTCCTGCAAAGGTTCCGTACTGACAGCCTGTTGCCTTTCTGTCCAGATAGAAGTTGTTGCCGCCAGTTATCATGATAACTGCCAGGTTATATTTTCCTGCGATGTCCTCTGCAACGCCATTGTACTCCCAGTCACTCTCGTTACCTGAAAAGCCATGAAGAAGATAAAGTGTCTTCATTGGTCTTTTAAAATGCTCGTTCCCCTCAACCATTATAGGCGGAATATCATTAGGTATTACATATGAGATATTCACCTGCCCCATCTGCGAAATGGAGTAAAATCTAAGTCTTCCTGTCGCCATTTTTTGCCTCCTCCGTTATGCAAAATAGTAGTTATGCTAATTGATAGTTCCACAGATCTCCTGTCGGAACGTATGATACTTTTACTTCGCCCTTTGTAAGGTCTGTCAGCCAGTCGGCAGCATATTTTGCACCAAGCTCCTCCCAGTTAAAGTGGCCGATATTAAAGCATGCCATGTTTCTTCCAAGAGAAATACCGTCCCTTATATAGGACAGCAGATTCCACTCGATTATCTCTCCGGGAATGATTGCGTCTATATGCTCCTCCTGCATTGCGCGGATAATCTCCGTTGTGTAGTCAGTGTAATAGCCGCCCTTTTCAGATGCAGGTATAAATGCATCGGGATAGATATGTCCGACGAGAGCAAGCTTTTTGATCTTATCCTCAGGTCGTCCGATATATCTTGTTCCGTGAAGTCCTATCTTATCTATGAGCTCCTTGTTCATCTCTGCTACCGTAACCTCCTCGGGGAGTTCGATAACATAGCCAAAGGGAATCTTATTTCCTGAATCCTTAAGATAATCCTCCCAGCCCATGTACTTGATCACACCTGTGAAGATGCTGTCAGGTCTGTGGGCATGCATGTGATCATGATCCCTGAAAACAACAATGCCGTTGTCCTCAAGGAGCTTCATCTTTTCATCATAGATGTCGCACTTATAATTAGCTCTCCATCCCCTAAGGTCGGGGGTAAGGTAGCTTGTGGGCTCATGTACATAAAGCAGGTTGCAGCCCATCTCAATTGTTTTTCTTATTACATCAACATTGGGGACGAGGGATGATACAATGCCTGTACTCTCTCTGTCGGGGTCCCCACACTTTATTCCATCGCATCCATCATAATCCGGACCAAGATCGGGATGGTATGCGTATACACGTTCTAAGACTTCTGATATTTTCACTGTTTCTTTGCCTCCCATTTTTCACAAGGAAGTTCTGCTCTCGGGGCTTTGCCCCTCGCCAGAACACGTTCACACTAGGCTCGAAAATACCTCGCCAAGTGTTCTCAGCCTTTTACAGCACCTACGACAACGCCTTTAACAAAGTATTTCTGCACAAAAGGGTAAATAACTACAATAGGTAGAATTCCAATAACCGCCATGGACATTCTCACTGCGTTGCTTGGAAGGGATATTGCTCCTGTACCTACTGCCACACTGGCTGCGCCGCTCTTAAGATACTGAATGTTGTTCATTATCCTGATGAGCAGGTTCTGAATTCCGTAATACTGTGGCTTCTGTATGTAGTACAGCGCGTTTACCCAGTCATTCCAATAAGTAAGTGCTGTAAAAAGCGAAATTGTTGCAACTGTCGGAACTGCAAGAGGGAAAATGATCTTAAAGAAAATTGTAAGCTCACTTGCTCCGTCTATCTGAGCCGACTCGATAAGTGCATCCGGGATGCTGTTTGCATAATAGTTTCTTACAAGAAAAATATTGAAAGCACCGCACAGATAATTGGGAAGAATCAGTGCCCAGATGCTGTTTTTTATATCAAAAATCTGAGTCCACATCATGTATGAAGGAACTACGCCGCCGTTGAAAAGCATTGTGAAGAATACGAAAAATGCAAGTACGTTGCGGTATTTGAAGTTCTTTCTGCTCATGGGATAAGCGATCATTGTGGTGATGAGTACGCTTATAAGTGTTCCTACGATTGTTACGAGGACTGAGATTCCATAAGCTCTGAAAATTGTTGAACCCTGCTGAAGCATATATACGTATGCGTCTGTGGACCATTTTTCCGGGATAAATGCATATCCGTTTCTAAGAAGTGTTGTCTCATCCGTGAAGGATGCAACTACGATAAGTATTATCGGTAAAAGTGCCAGTATTGCCAGAATTCCAAGGACGATGGTTGATATAGCCTTGAATTTCTTTGCATCCGAAGAGACATGAACGGCACTTACTATATTTGCTGTTCCCATTTTTAATGTATTTTCCATTTTTAACTCCTTTAGAAAAGTGCGTTATCGTTGTCCACTTTACGGACAAATGCGTTAGCTGAAACCACGATGATAAAGCCAAGCAATGACTGGAAAAGGCCTGCTGCGGCACTCATTCCAACGTCGTTAAGTTCCATAAGACCTCTGTACACGTAGGTATCGATGGTCTGGGTTGTGGCATAGAGCGCACCTGAGTTCATAGGAACCTGATAGAACAGACCGAAGTCAGAGAAGAAGATTCTTCCGACTGCCATAAGTGTCATGATGATGACTGTGGGCTTAAGAAGCGGAAGTGTCACTCTGAAGATCTGCTGAAGCTTGGTCGCACCGTCAAGGCTCGCTGCTTCGTACACTGACTTGTCAATTCCTGCAATTGCTGCAAGATAGATGATTGACATATAGCCGGCATTTTTCCAAAGGTAAACTATCGTTAAGATAAAGGGCCAGTAGCCTCTCTCCATGTACCAGGCAATATCCTCTTTTCCCAAAGCCTTCATGATGGTGTTATTGATGAAACCGCTGTCGGAATTAAGGAATGCATATACCATGTATGCGATGATAACCCAGCTCATAAGGTTCGGAAGAAGCAAAGCTGACTGGAAGAACTTGGTTCTGATGCTGTCACCAAGAGCATTCAGGAAAATCGCGATGGTGATTGCAAAGACTGTTCCGATTACGATAAATGCCAGATTATAAAGGATTGTGTTCCTTGTCATTATGATGGCATCCTTTGTCTGGAACAGGAATTTAAAGTTCTGAAAACCATTCCAGGGGCTCTTCCAGATTCCTTTTTTATAACTGAAATTCTTGAAAGCAAGAAAGATACCAAACATCGGGATATAGTTGTTGATAATAAGATATAAGATACCCGGCGCTGCTATCAAAAGAAGCGGACCCGATTTAGCATATTTATTTTTTACTTTTTTAATGTTGGACTTGTTTTCAGACATCTAAATTCCTTCCTCTTTTACATATATACAGGCCAGTATGTCTACCTGGTTCGTGACCTTTTAAGATATACCGGCCTGCTTATATTTTTTATAAAAACTAATGAATTACTGTGCTGCTACCCAAGCGTCAAGCTGCTTCTGCTTTTCAGCGAGGATGTCGTCATAGCCTGCATCCTTAAGTGCCTGTCTGAACTCAGCAAGTGCTGACTCTGTTTCAACTGATCCGCAAGCGATACCGGGCAGATACTGCTGGATTACATTGCTTACTGCTGTGTACTGAGTCTGAACGCCTGATGCATCAAAGGTGAAGCCCATTGCAGGTGATGAAGGAGCGTTGTGGTTCTGCTCGTCCTCCCACTTAAGTGACTCCTCTGAGCCTGAGCCCTCTAAAGGCCACTGGATGAAGAAGTTACCAAGAACACCGCATGAAAGCTGTGCTGTGTAAGGAACTGTTGCAGCGTCCTGTCCCTCGGGATAAGAAACTGTTCCGTCTTCGTTCTTTGTATAATCTCTGCCCTCGATACCATAGAGCATTGTGTTGATTACATCAGCGTCTGTGTATGTAAGGTTGAGGAACTTAAGTGCTGCATCAGGATTCTCAGAAGTTGATGCGATAACCTGTGCTACTGCATTGATTGAAGATGTATCAAGGTAAGCATCTCCGAGTGCGATTGCACCAAGCTCGTAGCCTGAAGGAGCTGAAAGTGAAGCTGCTGTGTCCTCAAGAGGATAGCTGTATGATGCTGAGTAAGCGAAGTAGTTACCTGAAGACATAAGCTCTGCTGCTGCAGATGTTGTTGTAGCTGCATCCTTCATGATGTAGTCATTTGAGTACCAGTCTCTTACAAGGTTTGCATAGTCCTCAAAATCTGTAAGGTCATAGTAGCTTGTTACTGTCATGTCCTCGCCCTGAAGAACACCTGTGGGTGATGCGAAGGAATCACCAAGCCAGTCGATATTGGGGATCCATCTTGTAAGACCGCTGTCGCCCTGTGATACAGGAGCAAGGGGTGTCATCTCAGGATGAGCTTCCTTAACCTGTGCAAAGATATCTGTGAGATCCTTTGCTGTCTTTACTGTATCCATGTTAAGTCCGAGTTCCTCAGCGATGTCCTTTCTGTAAAGAAGCATGGGCTGAAGTGCGAAGGGCTTAAGTGTAGGAATAGCATAAAGTCTGCCGTCCTGCATTGTGGTCTTGAGCCACTCCTCCTCGAAGAGTTCCTTGGTCTCCTTTGCATCTGTGTCCATCATATCTGTGATGTCGTAACACATATCACTTGCAATACTATTACCAAGATCGCCAAGTGTGTGGAAAATATCGATCTCGCCGTTCTGTACAGCAAGGCTTACCTGCTGTGTGTAATCAGCGATTGAAAGAGGCATAAGATGAACCTCAACTCCAATCTTCTCTCTTGTGATCTCGTTGAGAGCCTCTTCTACATCAGAAGTATCATCAGGAACTGTATTGAAGGTTACGAACGCATAAGTGATCTGGTCGTAATCTCCGTCAGCGGTTGCTGCCGCCTCAGTCTTTGTATCGTTATCTGAACCTGCGCTCTGTGCGCCCCCATCAGATGAACCACATGCTACGAGTGAAAATGTCATAGCTGCGGCAAGAATTGTGCTAATAGCTTTTTTAAACATAATTACCTCCCTTTGTACATTGTGTTTAATTGCTCTTCATTTGAAGTAAACTCATTATACAAAGGGAGGTAATTCTCTTTCTTTTAAAAACAAGACATTAATTTTTAATTTTAAGTTTTTTTCGTAAATAGAATTTTTTATTCGTTTTGTCCCGTAGTCATGGCATGGTATTCACCGGGAGTATAGCCTGTTGTCTTCTTAAATACCGTTGAGAAGTAGGAAAAATTGTCAAAGCCCACCTCTGCTGCCACGTCGCTGATGCGGACTCCGGGACTTGAAAGGCGCTCCTTTGCAATCTGAACACGGTAGTCGCTTATGTACTGCTTAAGACTTACGCCTGTCTCCTTTTTAAACATCTTAGCCATGTACTCAGGTGTGAGGAACACGCTCTCAGCGATCTCCGTTCTTGATATATCTTCTGCGTAGTGCTGGTGCACGTAGTTCTTGGCACGCTGCACAATGGAGTCTGACTGCTCAACCTCAGTTACATAGTCGATTGTGGCTGAGATCAGATGCACCTGAAAACGCATCATGTCCATCAGCGAATCCGTGGACTGACTCTCAAGAAGCACAAAGGCATCATTTGCAAAAAGCTGCGTAGCCTGGATCCCCTTGCTGTGAAGGTATACGAAAACTATCTGCAAAAGATCCTGCTTTATTATGGTAAGCGTGGCTGCTGAGAGCTTCTTCTGGTTCGCAAGGCTCTCCATGCTGAATTTAAGAAGGTTCAGAAGTTCCTTTTTCTTCTTTTCATTAAGAAGAAGTCTTATCTGCTCCTGATCCAGGATATGTTCCTTTTCTGAGAGCATTACAATCTCATCATTTTCATGGAAAACTCTTCCCTTGGAAGCCACGTTATTTCTGTCCAGCTCCTCGATGTGAAGCCTTGTCTCATGGAGCTCTTCTATATTACAGGAGTTTCCTATATATACGGTTATAACATTCCCCAGCTCCTTTAGCGCTTCATCGATAAACTCCTGGTCTATGGTCTTGGACTCATCTCCGCAGATGATAGCGGTGTAGAGAAGGTTCTTAACATGATAGTTTACTATCCTTCCCTGGTGGAGTTTTTCACAGCAGAGCTTGTCAGTCACAAAGGCCGCAAGGTCCTTTTCATAGAGTCCCACGGATTCCTTACCGATCTTCTCACCTATCTGCTCGGGATTGCCACTCGCTATTATGAAAAGTCTGTAGGCGCTTTCAGTATCTATATTAAGGCCTCTGTTTGCAGCTTCCTTCGCAATGATACTCCTGTCCTCTACAATCCTTCGCTGTAGTACATCGTCCCAAAAGGAGCCCTCAACATATTCAAGACTTCCTGCGTAAAGCTCCTCGAATTTCGAAGCCTTCTGTATCTCCTGTCTGTCGCTTAATCTCTGCAGGGCAGACGTGAGCTCCGCCTCCATTCTGTCTGCATTAAAGGGTTTAACCACATAGCCTGATGCCTTGTATTCAATAGCCTGTCTCGCATAATCGAATTTCTCATGGCTTGTAAGGAAAATGAATTCGGTATCGATTTTCTCCTCCCTGACCCACTTTATAAGGTCAAGGCCGCTTCCCATGGGCATCTCAATATCGCAGACAGCTATGCTTATGTCATTGTCCTTAAAAATCCTCTGCGCAGAAGCCACATTATAGGCTGTGTGCACCTTATCTATATGAAATTTCTCCCAGTCCACATTGGCGACTATTACGTCCACCGTGGATATATCATCATCTATTACGATTGCATCCATAAACTGCTCTGCCTCTTAACTCTCTTAGGAATCCACATATCTACGCGGCTTCCATGGGTATCTTTATTTGAAAACTCGATAAGGTCATCTCTTCTGTACATAAGACTTAGTGTCTTTTTCAGATTCCAGAGACCTACTCCGTGTCCGTTTTCCTTGACCTTTACATTTCCATTTTTCACATCCGCAAGGAATTCCTCCGGAAATCCATCGCCGTCATCCTCCACTGTGATGTGGCATATCTCTTCCCCATAGTGTTCCTCTGCTTTTGCGGAAATCAATATGGATATCATTTTATCAACTGATACGGCGTGCTTGTATATATTTTCAAGAATCGTATGTACAAGGAGCTGCGGAACCGGATAGTCCTCCAGACCCTCTCCGATATCTATAAAATCAAAAACAGAACCCGGATAGAGAATATCCTGCATCGCGATGTAGTCCCTTGCGTGCTCTATTTCCTCTGAAAGCGGCACGGTGTGAAGACCTGACTTAAACAGGTACCTTACGTTTCTTGAAAGTCTCTCTATGTACTCTCTTATCTCTTCATTCTTGTTCTGATAGGACATGCTGTGAATCGTTGTCAGCGCGTTGAGGAAAAAGTGTGGCTTAATCTGAAGCTGAACATATTTTAAAGTAGCTTCGTCAAAGGCTATTCTCTCCTCGTAGGATTTCATGCGGAGATTAACAATGGTGTCCATCATCTTGTTGAAGCTCGTATTTATCTGCTGAAACTCTGTGGTGTCCGCATTGTCAGAGAGCCTCACGTTCTGGTCGCCCTTCTCGATTTCTCTCATGGCACGAAGAAGGTCAGAAAGAGGTGAAAAAACTGTTTTTCTCGCATAAATGCTCATAAACACCAGCATCAGTATCGCGATTACTATCAGGATTATTATAACCACCTGAAGAATCTGAAAGCCACCATAGACCTTGCTTCTGGTCATACTAAGGAAAAGCGAAAAATCTCCGCTTGCAAAACCGGTTCCGGAAATATAATACTCCTTGTCCGGAGACCATCTGCAAACATCGATATAGTTTTCGGTCAGATAGTCCTTTATCAGACCGTTTCCACCGTGTGTCAGGGATGCATCTTCGTCTGTAGCAGCTTCTATGGCTCCATACTCTGCAATTATCTGGCCATCATCAGACACAAGAGTATATTCAATCCCACTTTCAGGTGAATAAAAATCGGAAATATTTGACACCTTTACAAGAACGCCGAGCATTCTCTTTTTATTCTTATACATTCTAAGAAGATAGCTGTCTTCACCTATTTTCCAATAGAACCAGGATGAAGGCATATTGCCGGGATTATCCTCCACAAGCTGCCGTATAGTCTTCTCAATATTAGATGTCTCTTCGTATGAAATATTAGGCTCTGTCCTTGCTATGTAGGTATCCCCTACAAGGTCATAGAAAACAAGGGTCTGAACGTCACTACTTGTCATTGCTGCCCTGTTCAATATCTGAACCATGTTCTGCGCAGCTATAGCCCTCTGATTTTCATTCCCATACTCGAAGACCTGTATATTTTCATTATTCTGCAAAACCGAAGCCAGCGCCTGCTCGTTGGATTTTAGCACCTCTTCTATTTCGAAGGACGCCATCTCCCTGGCCTGAGTAATGGACGCAGCAGCGCTATCCTCCAGTGTTCCTGATGTATTCCACCACACTGCGGACAGAATAACGATCATGAGCAGAAGGTACCCTACTGAAGCTATGGCTATGATCCTGATAAAGGAGACTTTTTTTGTTTCATCTGTTTTCATAATTAAACATTATAGCAAAGTGACAAAATTCTTGCTTGGAAGAAAAGTTGTACCCGCCGAAATCAGTCAGTATAATAGTGTTAATCAATTAAATTTTTAGATTACCTTAGTGGTAAGCTTGCAGGCAGTCAGTTAACCAGCCAGCTTGACGATGCCGTCAAACTCGCTCGTCTCAATCAGAAATGGAGGACTGAATATATGTTATCCAAAATTGATATTGATGTTATGAAAGGTGAATATGAACGCGAGCTTGCAAAGAAAGATGCTGCTTTGGCTGAAAAAGATAATGCTTTGGCTGAAAAGGATAATTCTTTGATTGAAAAAGATGCCAGAATAGCAGAACTCGAAGCACTATTGACTAATCTGACTAATAAAGATAGTTAAAAATGAATTAAGTAACTTTAAAGGAGCTGTGCCTGATCACCAGACACAGCTCCTAATAAATTAGTTACCACATTCAACACTTATCTCGTTGAACAGATGCATTATCTGCTCGGGATTCATGTTCTTTTTCTCTTCTCCTGCCTTATCAAGGATCACCGACCCCTCATGCATCATGAGAAGTCTGTCACCATATTCCGTAGCGTAGCGAAGGTTGTGGGTAACCATGATGGTTGTCACCTTTTTCTCCCTTACTATCTTCTCGGTAAGCTCCATTATGATGTCAGCAGTCTTGGGATCAAGAGCCGCTGTGTGCTCATCAAGAATCAGGAATTCAAGTGGCGTCATGGTGCTCATAAGAAGTGCAACCGCCTGACGCTGACCACCTGAGAGTGAGCCTACCTTGGTATATAGCTTATCCTCAAGGCCAAGTCCGAGACCTTTTAACAGCTCTCTGTAATAATCCTTCCTCTTGTGATTAACGCCTGACTGAAGACCATATCTCTTACCCTTGTTGTCAGCGATTGACATGTTCTCAAGGATATTCATTGAAGGGCAGGTTCCCTTTGAAGGATCCTGATAAACTCTTCCTATGGTTCTGTGTCTCTGGTAGTCACGCTGATTGGCAATATTAACACCGTTTACAAGAACCTCTCCTCTGTCGGCCTGTATTGAGCCGCAGATAATGTTGAGCATTGAGGTCTTGCCGGATCCGTTACTTCCTACGACAGCCACAAACTGTCCGTCAGGAACAGTTAAGTTAAAATCGTCGAACAGACACATCTCGTTGACGCTGCCTGCATTATAGTTTTTATAAATTGATTTCAGTTCCAGCATATCAGGCCTCCACTTTCCGCTTTCTGTCTCTTGTGATTATGAGAATCACCAGGAACAGTACAGCTGTGATGAGCTTAAGGTCTGTTGACTGAAGACCGCACTTGATTGCAATGGCAACGCAGGCCTTGTAGACAATAGCACCTATAATAACGCTTGTAGTCACCTTGAAAAATGAAAGCTTTTTAAGAAGCGCAGTTCCTATAATAACGCTGGCAAGACCGATAACAGCGGTTCCTGTACCCATGGATACGTCAAAATATCTCTGCTGCTGAGCGTATATGGAGCCTGAAAGTGCAACCATACCGTTTGCGATTGCAAGGCCTATGATGCGCACCTTACCTCTGTCCACGCCCATTGAGGTTACAAGAACATCGTTATCTCCTACTGCCTGAAGCATAAGTCCTGATCTGGTCTTAAGATACCAGTCAAGGATCAGCTTAACTACGGCAACAATCACAACAAGAATAATTACGGACTGGAATTTTGCAAGTCCGGGAACGGCACCAAAGATACCGTTCATAAGTCTGTTGTCAAAAATCGTGTAGTAATCGTACATGGGAAGGTTGGCTCTTCCTGCAATACGAAGGTTTATGGAATATAAACCGGTCATCATGATGATTCCGGCAAGAAGATCTCTTACCTTGAACACCACGTGAATAATACCTGTACATACTCCAATAAGACAACCTGCCGCAAAGCAGATAGGCAAAGTAAGTATAGGCTGAACTCCGGCTCTTATCATTACAACCGCAAGACAGATTCCGAAAGGAAAGCCGCCGTCCACAGTCATGTCCGGAAAATCCAGAATTTTATATGTTATATACATTCCAAGAGCCATGATTGCGTAGCACAATCCCTGCTCGAGGACACTTACCAATAAAGCCATGTTACCCTCATCCGCCCTTTCGGGCACCTTCCCCTAAAGGGGGAAGGCATATTTTTATTTCACACTTCCTACATTGGAAGCTTTATATTTTTTATTAATTTGCAGCGATGCTGTCAAATACCTCAGCTGCTGTAGAAACGAGCTCTTCATCAAGCTGCATCTCTATGCCTTCAGCAGCTGCTGTGTTTACGTAAAGGCTGGGCTCGTTGATTACCTCGAAAGGCATCTCTGAAGCCTGCTTCTCGCCCTTAAGAACCTTTGCTGCCATCTCACCTGTCTGAACACCGAGCTTTACATAATCAAGGCCCATAGCTGCCACGCAGCCAACCTTAACCTGCTCAACCTCTGATCCGAATACGGGGATCTTCTGCTCGTTAGCATAGCTAAGAACTGTCTGAAGTCCTGAAACTACTGTGTTATCTGTAAGATTGTTGATGCAGTCAACCTTTGTTACAAGGTCTGCTGCAGCCATATCAAGATCTGCAAGTGTGTTGATACCGCTGTCTACGATCTCAAAGCCATAATCTGCTGCGTGCTCTTTGTACTGAGCGATTGTGCTCTCTGAGTTTGTCTCAGATGTTGTATAAAGGATACCGATCTTCTTAGCATCGGGAAGCATCTTTCTGATCATCTCAAGCTGCTCTGTTACAGCAAGTGCATCAGATGTTCCTGTGATGTTACCTACAGGTGTTCCGTCCTCGTTTGCAAGCTCTGCTGCAACGGGATCTGAAACTGCTGAATATATAACGGGTACTGTTGTACCAAGTGCTGAATTGTAAGCACTCATTGCACTGGGTGTTGCAATACCACAGATAAGGTCTACGCCATCAGCTACAAAAGCATCTGAAATCTGGCTTGCAGTACCTGTATCAGCCTGAGCGTTCTGGAAGTGAACTGTGAGGTTCTCTCCCTCTACGATACCCTCGTTTGCAAGTCCCTGAAGGAATCCCTCACGGCAGTTATCAAGTGAGCCGTGCTCTGCAAACTGGGAAATACCGATAATGTACTCTTTTCCCTCTGTATCAACGTCTGTGGCCTCTTCTGTAGCTTCCTCGGAAGCATCTGCTGATGCATCCTCTGTCTCAGCCTCAGTAGCGTCCTCTGTAGCTTCTTCAGAAGCCTCAGTCTCTGCTTCGGAGCTCTCTGTTTCAGCGCTGTCAGCTGTCTCTGTGCTCTCGGCCTGGTTTGCGTCATCTGCTACCTTACGGTTGTCTCCACATCCGGTGACAGTCATCACCATCATGGATGCAGCAAGTATAGCTGCCATCATCTTTCTTTTCATAATAATCCTCCTATTGATGCATCGAAAAGTTGTCAGGGCTCTTCAATGCACTTCACTACTGTAAATTATCACAGCAAGTAACCTCATTATAATACAACAAAAAGAGTCTACATGCAATTAAATCCAAAGCCCAGACTCGGAAAATGAGTTGCCATGGATACTAATCCAAAGCCCAGACTCGGAAATGTTCCATTTCCTCGTTGGTGCTCCGCACCAAATGAATAAAAAATAAGAGGCAGAAATACGAGCTAGCTCGTCTCTGCCTCTTCCTTTTTATTCGCTTGGCTTTGGATTAGTATCCAAACTCCTGTGCCCAATACCAGTTGCCATTCTCTGCCTGATATACGGCGATACCAACTGTACTGAAGCCTGCCTCCATGATGTTAGCTGCGTGGGTAGGTGATGCCATCCATGCGTCTACAACGGAGTCTCCTGTGTTATAAAGCTTTGCAAGGTTCTCACCGAACATGATGTTACTGTTTACGGTGTACCATGCAGAACCGTTAGGTCTGTTATGTGAAAATGTACCAACGATCTCCTGAGCTCTTACAAGTGCTGCCTGTGTAAGTGCATCACTCCATCTAAGCTCTGAAAGACCTGCTGCAGCGCGCTTCTGATTAACGAGCGCGAATGCTGCCTGAGCTGCTGCTAATGCAGCCTGGCTTGATGTAGCCTCTCCGGCAAGAGCTATTGCTTCATCATCAATGTAGATGTTCTCAGTATCTTCATTTATTCCTCTGAGAGCAGCTACGTCGTCAATTTTAGCTACCTTCTCAGCTCCACAAGCCATTACATTAAGGGATATAACGACTGCAACCATAGTAGCTATTACACGTTTAAACTTCTTCATGTGCGTTCCTCCAGTCACAGAAACAAAATCATTTTTAATAAATTACCTACACCAATAATACCATGATTATCATAAAAGTCAACGAAAATTTCAATTAAAATTACATTTATGATTGTACTTTTTATTATTTTCTTTCAATCACGCTATTAGTGGTAATCCTGAAAAAATTCACAAAAAAAGTTTCCTCTATTTAGTTATAATTTTTCAATTGTACTTTATGCCAAGGGATTTCTTACTCTTAAACTTTGCATTTTTAGCGCCAGCCTTTGTTACCTTCGTCACCAGCTTATTGTAGGTCTTCTTATTCCTGGCATATATTGTTATCTTCACCTCCTTATTTAATTTATTAAAAGCCTTGGAGCCGACTTTCTTTAAATAATCACCGTTAAGTTTAACCTTCTTTAGTTTGCCGCAGCCATTAAAGGCCTTGGCACCGATTGTTTTCACATCTGTCTGTGAAAGATCAACAGTCCTTAGGTTCTTACAATTGCTAAAGGCTGCCTTTCCTATAGAAACTATATTGTGGCCTCCTTTTATCTCACGTATATTTCTGTTTCCCTTAAAGGCCTCTGCCTCGATCTCTGTTACAGGGTACTCTTTTCCATTGATTTCAACAGTACTTGGAATATCAAGAGTTGAATCGGCAGTGTCTGTCACGCCCCTTATGGTTGCTGTCTGGTCGCTGTTAACCTTGCATACTATCGGAGAAGCCTCCAGAGTAACAGGCTCATTATAGGATGTATCTGTTGTTGTAGTGTTGTTATCTGAACTATTTTCATTTGTGCTGTCGGTGTTTGTAGATGACTCTTCACCGGAGTTATCGTTATACTGAGGCTCCTGACCTGATAAAAGAGCAAGAGTAGCTTCGTATGTATACTTTGTTCCGGTTGCAGTATCTATTAGTCTTCCGCCGTAGGGCGCGCCTCTCTCATGCTTGCTGCCTTCAATACCCACCCTATATTCATAGGTTGTTTTATTGTAATATGCGTGATTTATATAAGCTCCGCTGGAATTTGAAGCATCAGCCCAGGTTGTATCCTCTTCGTACCAGTCTCCGCCTATATTTACCATATTCCAGGCATGTCCGCCGGTGCTGCCTGACGAGGTTTTAGCGTATCCGGTAACAACCTTTGTATTTATTCCGAGCTCTTTAAGAATAAGTGCATAGCCCAGAGAATAGCCGTCACAGACAGCTCTTCCCTTACAGAGTGCGCCGTAAGCAGTGTGTGAAAAATTGAAATATGACTTTCCTGTAGAGCCGATATTTCCATATACAACCTGTTTTGTATACCAGTCATGGACATTTAGAACTGTCACTGCTGTGTTATTGGCATCCACAAGTCCAAGGGCTTTTACCTTATTAGCATATTCCTTCGCCTTTGCAGCTACAGCCTGGTCGATCTTATCATAATCATCAGCTGTATATTCCTGCATGATTATGTAATCCTTGTAGACACCATTTGTTTCAAATTCATATATCTGCCAGTCGCACATGTAATATTCCACATTGGCCATGTGGTCATAGCAGACTGCTTCTATAGCCTCGTTTACAACAGTGGTGCATTCCATGGAATCCGCATTGTAATATCTGTTTCTGCTTTCACTTCCTGAGTAGAAAAGGTATCCACCCTTACTTACAACATCAGCCTCAGAATCACTGCTCGGAAGCTTATCGAACTTTTTTAAACGCCTTGAGCTGTCGCAAGCAATATAAAGAGCATCGTAGAAATCTCTCTTTTCAATCGTATTTAGTTTCGCGTAATAATAGCCATGATCCACTGCGTTGGCAGCGTTCTTACTGGTTCTTACTTTTGCTCTTAATGGATTATAATCAGACGCAACTGTCTTAGAAGCACCTCGCATAGGAAAGCCTTCATGATCTCCAATCGGAAGATCATACCCCGAAGCGCTGACCCTGACAGATGCCATAGGATTACTAAAAGATATAGTTAAACTGACCAATAATGACAATGCAAAGATTGCCATTAAAGGCCTTTTCCCCTTAATGGATATACGTTTGTTCATAGACTCTCCCCCTCATTCAAGTCATGACACAAAACACATATTTTTGAGCCTGTATAAATTTTTATACAAGATATTGTATACCCTGGGCTTTGAATTTTCTATTATATTTCTATGAATTTTGTATAAAGATAAAAATTATTTGATTTATCTGTCGAAGGTTTCGACCTTTGCTGTATGAACCACAAATCGCCTTCCGCTGCCGGCTTTTCCGGAGCAGGTTGAAAGTGTAAGCAGTGACGGGTGCTCATCAAATTTGATGTCTGCTGGTACATCTATAAGAGAATTACTCTTAATATAATTTATGTACTCATCATAAACGTTCTCGTCAGTTACCTCTGTGTAGCTCTCAGATCCGCGTGTGGTGGTGTAATATGCGAAAACCTTGTATTTATAAACCTTATCCTCTGTATAAATGTAGACGTAAGGGCTATTCTTTAAAACATCCTTATTCTCTGATTTATAGAGAGTCTTAAGTGAACCGAACATGGAACCGTTTTTCATATTATGTCCAAATACCATGTCGCTAAGTCCGCAGAAATTCTCATCGCTGAGGACATCCATGAAGATACAGCCCGACCTGTTGGAGGTTCCGTCAAAGGTCTTGTAGAGGTACTGGTCAATCTCCTGCTCCTTAACCACGGGATAGCTTATCTTAGAAAGTGCAGGGAAATAAATCCATCCCACAAAATCAGGGTTAACATCCTTAAGTGCCTGGAACTTTATATCGAGCTTGGGATAAGCGTCCTCCCAGAGGCTTGCACCCTTCTGGGTATTATCGTCCTTTATATCCACGTAGGTGTCGCGAATTTCTTCATATTCATTAACCGCAACAGAATACTCTGTCTGGTCGCGGTAGATCATAACCGCCTCATATCCTATTACTCCTACGAGGATGATAATAAGTATTGTTCTTATCACCGCAAAGGATGTTACCTTACTGTTATTTCTTTTTTCGCTTGAATTTTGCATTCTTTGCGCCTGCCTTCTTTATTTTCTTTACAATCTTCTTGTATTTTGCTTTGTCTGAAGTTCTTATTGTAAATGTAGCCTTCTTTGAAATTCCTGAAAAAGCTCCGCTCTCTATCTTTTCAAGAGTATCACCGTAGATGGTTATCTGTGAGAGCTCCTTACAGCCCTTAAAAGCATTCTTTTTAATAGTAGTAACAGTTTTTGGAACTGTCAATTTCCTCAGCTTTTTCCTGCCCTTGAGAGCACTCTTTCCTATCTCCGTGACAGTGTATTTTGTTCCGTTTGCATCAGATATGACTTCAGGAATATCTACTGTCTTTACCTTTTTATCAGATACCCCCTTAAAGGCTACTGTAAATCCATCATCAAGAACCTCATACTTATAGGTATCCTTTCCGGAGGTCACTGTGATGTCAGCTCCCGATGATAGTGAAACCGTAACTTTGCAGCTTGCCTTTATGGCATTGTTGGCATCCGATACTGCGGTAATAACAGCTGTTCCTGAGCCTGTAGCCGTAACCTTTCCATTGTTGACGGTAGCCACTTCCTTGTTGGAGCTGATCCATGAAACCGACTTATCATCTGCGTTATCCGGAACGGTAGATGCGTTAATACTGAAAATATCACCTATTTTCATAGTGATACTACTTCTATCCAGCTTAATGCCTGTTATTGGAGTCGTTACCGTTACTGCTATCGTCGTAAGTAAATCAGGGTTTGATCCGGCGGTGGCAGTTATTATAGCTCTTCCTGATGATTTACCTGTTATAACGCCTCCATCCACATCAGCGACTGAAGGATCAGAGGATGTCCATTTTACGTATTTGTTGGTGACATTTGAAGGTGTAAGGTATGCCTGTGCAGTGACTGTTTCCCCTGTCTTTATATCTGCCGTCCTCATATTTGTAGTTATGCCTGTAGCTACGATGTTGGTAAACAGGTTCGGGTAATGATTTTTCATGTAGCTATAGGTATAGGTAGTTCCCGTAGCTATAGGCGTCTCCATAAGCGAGCCTATATAAGGAGCTGCTCTTAAGTGGCTTGAAGAGCCCAGATTTTCAAGATAAGCAGTCGTCACATTAAAGTATTTATGGCGCGCTGCTTCATTATTATCTCCTGTATCATCCCAGGTGGAATCAACCTCGTACCATCCAGAGCCTATTTTCACCAGATTCCATGCGTGACCGTATCTTGGGTGCTTCCACAACTCTGTGGTCACCGGCGACATTTCCTGTCATGGCAGCTGCTTTAGCCGTCACTCCCTCAGATGAAAACGATACTCCTGTAGAAAGGAGCGATAGAATTATAAATAAAGAAACTCCTCTCCCCAATTTGTTATTCCAAAAACTTTTTTTCATACTTTAAAACTTCCCCTTAAAACTACAAAAACATCATGAGCCTGTCTCATGGGGCCTACTGATCGTACCCCTTTTTTATTGCATCATCTCCAAAACGGCCCTTTATCAGCTTCTCCATCTCTTCAAGCTTCCCACGCTTTTCCTCCCGAAGCTTCTCCTCCCTGACTTGTGCCTTACCAGTGGCAGCCCAATCAAAGAGGTTACCCTGACGGTACTCGCCGTTATCAAGATTGTCCGCGCCGACTCCCACGAGTCTCACGCCTATTCCGCCTTCAAAAATTCCATCCTCTCCGGTGAGTAGATTCCCAAGTAAAAGCATGGCATTTTCATAAATTACATCTGCATCATTGGTAGATTCAGACAGCTTCATCTGTCTTGAAAACCGCCTGAAATCTCCGGTCTTCACCTGGGCGGTTATTGTTCCTCCATATACGCCGTCCTTCTGCAGTCTCCCAGCCACCTTATCGGCCAGGCGCCTTACCACCGGCGGCATGTCCGTATCGTAGCTATCAGCTGTAATATCGGTAGCAAGAGTAGTCTCATTGGAATAGCTCTTGGCATCCTCGTGCTCTGTGTGCACGGTGTCCGAGCCTATTCCATTGGCGCTTCTGTAAATGTACTCTCCGCCCTTTTCACCCAGCTGAGATTTCAATAGTTCAATATCCATCACTGCGGCATCGCCGATTGTCCTTATGCCAACGCCCCTGAGCTTCTCAGCGCTCTTCTTGCCACAGCCAAAGAGGTCTCCTATATCAAGGGGCCACATTTTTATGCGTACCTCCGCAGGATACAGCGTGTGGGTTCTGTCTGGCTTTGTAAAATCGCTGGCCATCTTTGCAAGGAGCTTGTTGGTTGATACTCCGACATTTACTGTAAAGCCCAGCTTTGTACGGATTTCATATCTTATCGCGGCTGCGAGATTAAGCGGAAATACCTGATCAAATTCAGGGTTATTTATTATTTCCTTAATGATGACGTCCTCCGAAGCCACAGGCCTCTCTATCTCTCCGGCGTCATCCCTCTCTATCAGCCTGAAGAGCCCGGTAAAGCTTTCTATCAGGTGGTTTCTTACATCCATTCCTGCAAGCTCTGTCACATCCAGATAGGCCTCATCTATTGATACCTGCTCCAGAATCTCGGAATAGCTTCTTAATATGTCTATAAATGCATGTGAATACTGTCTGTAAATATGGAAATCTGACGAGATCACAACAAGCTTGGGGCACTTTTGCAGAGCGCTGGCTATAGGCTCAGCTGTCTGGATTCCATACTTTTTAGCAGGAATCGACTTTGCAGTAACTATGCCGTGTCTTGTTTTTACATCACCGCCAACAACAGAAGGGATTGTTCGTAGATCTACTGAATCAGGATCTTCCTTTAGTCTTTTAACCGCAGACCATGACAGGAAGGCAGAATTAACATCTATATGAAAAATTGTCCTATTCATACATGCCTCCCTTCCACAAAACTTCCAAGCACAGTTTACCAAAAACAAATGTTTGTGTCCATTTATCAAAAAACCGGCAACTCCCTCAAGTGAAGTTGCCGGAAATCCTTATAAATATTATATAATTCCTTTTTATTCAAAGCTTAATGTGACATCAGTTTTCATCAGTCAAGCTTATACTCAAGCTCCATAGCCTTCTGGTTTCTCTGGATAATGAATCCGATGATACCTGCGAATGCCAGGATTGCGATAAGTCCGGGAACGAAGGCTACACCAACAGTGCCTGTTGTTACAAGTGTACCGATCTGATATACAAGGTAACCAACTGTAAAGCCTGTTGCAAGCTGTAAGCCGATTGCGCCCCAAAGCCACTTAGCTGACTTCATCTCAGAGTTCATAGCACCGAGAGCTGCGAAGCACGGAGGTGTGTAGAGGTTGAACATAAGGTATGCAAGAGCTGCTGCCTTGGTGATACCCATAACTGCTGCAACTGCGTTACCTTCACCGATAAGCTCAAGCTCCTCGGTATCGATAAGGTTGGTGATAGCATAAACTGTTGCGATAGTACCTACTACGTTCTCCTTGGCAATAAAGCCTGTGATTGCTGCTGCAGCAAGCTGCCAGCTGGCGATACCAACAACAGGAATAAGAAGAACAGAGAAGGGTCCTGCAATACCAGCGAGGATTGAAGTGCTCTCCATTCCCTCTTCTACAGCCTGGAACTGCCAGTTGAAGCTACTCATGATCTGAACGATTGTGTTACATACAAGGATGATTGTACCTGCCTTGATGATGTAAGCCTTACCTCTCTCGAGCATGGACTTCAATGCAAACATAAGGCTGGGAACCTTGTACTCAGGAAGCTCGATGATGAAAAATGACTTTCTGTACTTCATTCCTGTAACTGCCTTGATAAGAAGTGCGCCAAGAAGGATAAGAAGTATACCACCCATGTAGCAGATGAAGCTCACCCATTTTGACTCAGGGAAAAATGCTCCTGCAAAAAGTGCGATAACAGGAAGCTTAGCTCCGCAGGGCATGAAGGTTGCAAGCATTGCTGTTGAACGTCTTTCTCTCTCGTTTCTGATGGTACGGCATGCCATGATAGCAGGGATACCGCAACCAGTTCCGATGATCATAGGAATTACAGATTTTCCTGAAAGACCTACTCTCTTGAAAATAGGATCAAGAACTACTGTTGCTCTTGACATATATCCGCAGTCCTCAAGAAGTGCGATGAGGAAATACATAACCATAACAAGGGGGAGGAAGCCTACAACGGCACCTACACCACCGATGATACCGTCAACCAATAGTGCATATAAAAGAGGGTTGGCATCTGCCATCTTATCTCCCACAAAGCCCTGGAAACTTTCGATCCAGCCTGCGAGGATATCTGCAAGCCATGTACCTACGGTAGTCTGTGAAATATAGAATACAAGCCACATGATGGCAGCAAAAACTACAAGTCCAACAACAGGATGTGTAACAATGTTATCGATTGTATCTCCGAAGTTCTTATCCTTTGTAAGAACCTTACGATTCTCAACATCCTTAACAATCTTATTTACAAAAGCAAAGCGCTTTCTGTCTGCCTCTTCAACTGCTGCCTTGTCATGAACATCAACGTTACCCTGAACATAGGGCTCCTTCTGTCCTTTTCCTTCAAGCTCAGCTGCTGCCTTAACCACTTCCTTAAGACCTGCCTCTGAAGTAGCAACAGTCTTGATTACAGGGCATCCAAGCTTTTCTGAAAGGAGCTTTTCATCTATGCTGTTTCCCTTTTTGTCGTTTGCATCATTTTTATTAAGTGCAACAACTACAGGTACTCCAAGCTCAAGTAGCTGAGTTGTGAAAAACAAACTTCTGCTAAGGTTAGTAGCATCCACGATATTGATGATTGCATCAGGATGCTCGTTCTTAACATATCCGCTTGTAATGCTCTCCTCGGATGTGAAGGGAGACATTGAATATGCTCCGGGAAGATCTACTGCAATAAGCTCCTTTCCACCATCATAAAATGACTTTTTGATGGGACTCTCCTTCTTATCAACAGTAACACCCGCCCAGTTACCAATCTTCTCACTACGTCCGGTCAGGGCATTAAACATTGTTGTTTTTCCGCTATTCGGGTTACCCGCCATTGCGATTCTCATTTTACTTCCTCCTAAAAATAACTTTTTTCAATTATATCTTGATAGCTTCTGCTAACTCAGGATCAATGTTATATCTGGCATCCTTGATTGCGACCACCAGATTGCGCTTTTTATCAACAACAGTAATAGTCTCACCGCTGTAGCATCCAAGTGAAAACAGGAAACTCTTCATGTCTTCATCGCCGTCAGTCTCTATATCTGAAACGATATATTCTTTTCCGATTTCGGCTTCATTTAATGTCATATCCATGTGACTCCTTCTTCCTATGATAGAAATTAAATTTTATGCAATTCGTATAGTTGGCTTGTTTAGGGCATATTCTTGTTACCTCTTGCTAACTATCGCAAAATCATTATGTACTTATTGAGAATGATTGTCAAGTTCATTTCTTATAAAAATTCAAAAATATTTATGTAGAAAAAATAAAGCCTGAATCCGCAGATTCAGGCTTCAATAATTATTTTACTTATCACATATAAAGTTGTAGTAGCTTGCTGAGTTAGCACCTACGATATCGTACAGAGTGTAATCACCCTTGTCATAGCTTACGCCATAGTACATTACCGCATTGGAGCTGTCCATTGTCTCAGTGGAACCGTCAGCATTATGAAGCTCCATGTTGGTAAACGCTATAACAACGTAACCCTCACAGGAAGGATCCGCTTCCATTCTGGCAGCTGTAACGCTTGCAAGCTCATCATACGTAAGACCAAATTCCTGGAACTTAAACTCTGTGTAAAGCATTCCAAGCTTACCTGTAATGTAGGTGTAATTAGCTTCGTAGTAGCTTCCGTCCGGCATCATAAGCCATGCTGTCTTATTATCGAGGAACTCCCAGTAAGAAGTCTCTTCCTTGGTAACAAGATCATGTGTGGCATACATTGTTTTGCCAGTCATATCCTCTGACTGACTCTCCCAGGTGTCAGCCATCATTTCCTCAAATTCATTCAATTTTCCATGATCAAAATTGCCATCCTCATCGAGATACTGATCAACTAAGGCATCCGAAGGATTTTCGGCAATCTCCTTTGCTGTGTTTACTGCTGAGCTAATCTTAATGAAGGCAAAGGTTGCAATGGCTCCAAAAATAATTACCACTGCTGCAACCAGGCCAATAATCAGACCAACATTACCCTTCTTCTTAGGCTGTGTCTGGTAGTAAGGATTCTCCGGCTGACCATAGGTGCCGGTGCCATAGGTAGATTGCTGGCCATAGGTAGACTGCTGACCATAAGTAGGCTGCTGGCCATAGGTTGGTTGCTGAGTAACGTTTTCCCCATACGTACTCTGTTGTGCTGCAGGCTGCTGCGAAGTCTTCCCTGCAGGTTGCTGCGAACTCTGTCCTACCGGCTTACCACAGTAAGGGCAGAACTTAGTTCCGTCTGCTAGTTCTTTACCACAATACTCACAAAACATTTCCTCATTTCTCCCTTTATATTTAACTAATGTAATTATTATATTACAATAGAATAATAAATAAAATTCATTTTTCTTAGATAGTGTAAAGTCTGCTATGGAAAAATGAGCCAAAGAAAAAAGGCTCAAAAGAACCTTGAAAATGTAGATATTGATACCGACAAGCTCTCCGAGGGCTTAGGGCTCCGCCCTAAGAACCTGCAAGGGACCAGTCCCTTGACCCGTTAAGCGGGCTCTGCCCGCACCCGTCCTCGCCGGAAGCAGGCCAGCAAGCACACTTGCTGACCAATGTATCAGGATTATCCGTGAACCTTATGTCAAGGAACTTTCGCGGCATATCCTCGCGGCGCTGCCGCTTCGGTATTCCACGTTTTCCTTGACAACGGTTCCGCTCCGTTTTATGCGGTTGCACCCTGTTGGATGTTGAGAATGGTC
>NZ_AUIY01000030.1 GCF_000423945.1 Butyrivibrio sp. XPD2002
CCAATGTCATTAAGATAAGATGACGAACTAAGACCTCTATATCAGAAATGGTATAGGGTTCTTTTTTTTCTGCAAAAAAGCTTGACACCAAAGCTAAAAAGTGCGGCCGCTTTCGCTACTGATTATTTTTAGAGGTAGCGAAAGCGGCCCTTGAAATTAAGAGCAAATCTTATTTTCAAGGAGGGCACGTGTATGAGTCATTCAAAAACTGTCAAAAAAAGATTGCTATCCATCATTGATGAGATGGATAAGGTTCATTGGTTATTTACAAAGAACCCTGCATCGGATTTTAGTCGTACCAAGAAATGGTCATTTTCAGAGATGATGAAATTTATTATGGCTATGGAAGGTAAGGCTCTTAAAGATGAATTATTGGAGTATTTTGACTTTAGCAAAAACACCCCATCCAGCGCATCTTTTAACCAGCGTCGAGCACAGATTTTACCTGAAGCGTTTGAGTTTCTTTTCAATGAATTTACTCATGCAGTCTCAAAGCCTAAGCTTTATCAGGGATATCGTTTATTGGCATGTGACGGATCAGATTTAAACATTGCACATAATCCAAATGACGAAGCAACATACTTTCAATCATTGGCTGACTCAAAAGGCTTTAACCAGATTCACCTTAACGCTCTATATGATCTAAGAACAAAGACATATATAGATGCTATTATCCAACCATCACGAAAAGAAAATGAGTATAAAGCCATGTGTGACATGGTTGATCGGTATGATAGTGAAAATAAGGCAATCTTTATTGCGGATAGAGGATATGAGAGCTATAACATCTTTGCACATATCAGCGAAAAGCATCAGTTCTACCTTATTCGCGTGAAAGACCTTTATAGTAATGGAATTGTTGCTTCCGCCAAATCACTACTTCCTCAGGAAAAGGATGTCTTTGATGAGAACATTTCAATTACTTTAACAAGGAAACAGACCAAAGAAGTGAAGGCAGCTCCGGAAAAGTATCGAATAATCATGAAAGCAACACCCTTCGATTATCTGGATTTGTATGATAATAAGTTTTATGAAATAAACATGCGGATTGTCAGATTTCCTATATCCGAAGACAGCTATGAATGTATTATTACCAATCTTCCAAAAGATGAGTTCCCGCCAGAAAAGATTAAAGAACTCTATCATATGCGATGGGGAATAGAAACATCCTTTAGAGAACTGAAATACGCGGTTGGATTGGTAAACTTTCATGCAAAGAAGCTGAATTATATCAAGCAGGAAGTATGGGCCCGGATTATCCTTTATAACTTTTGTGAAGAGGTAACAATGCACACTATTGTGAGGCAAAGCTCCCGACATAAAAAGCATTCTTACCAGTTGAATTATACGCGAGCCATCCATATATGCCGTCATTTCCTATCCATAAAGAGAGAAGCTCCTACTGATGTAGAATATCTCATCAGTAAAGAGCTTCTTCCGGTCAGGCCCGGACGCAAAGACCCTCGCAAAGTCAAAGTCCAGACTGCCATAAGCTTTCTATACAGAGTAGCTTAATGAACTAATTATACTATTTATTGTGGCAGATAGACATCTGCTTGTTTGCCATGCCATAAAGAGATTGCTACCATCAAAAAAAGAGAACTGACCACCTTGTTAATTGGTATCAGTTCTCAATTCATTTTTCTCTGTCATCTTATCTTAATGACATTGGTATCATTGCCATAACTATGATATTTTTCTTTTTATAAATACTTAGCGAAAAAACCCCTTCCACTTGAATGCGGAATTTAATTCCGCATTCAAGTGGAAGGAAAAAGGTCATCACAGACGAGATGGGTGATTTCATGAAAAACCACGCCGCATATCTCTGTGGAAGGATGGACTGTGACCTGCTCTCAGCTGAAACAGACAGGGATCACATGCACCTTCTTATCTCAATGGCTCCAGATGTGGCACCGGTAAAGCTGATCAACACATTAAAGACCGGACTTTCACGAGAGGTTCATTTAAGATACAAAGAGCATATCGAAAAGTATCTCTGGGGTGATTCACCATTCTGGAGCGCCAGTTATTTCTGCGCTACTACCGGTTCCGTATCCATGGAAACCGTCAAAAAATACATAGAAGAACAGCGCACTGATGACCATCGAAGAAAATATGAGAAATCTGGAAAATATGTTAAAGCAAAGCGTTGAAGACCGGCGATTCATCCCCGACCGACAGCGTCGGAAGGGGTTTTCTCGCTTATTATTTATAATTTTACATTACACCTGTTAACACTTATTTCCTGATTTCGACTCAACTTCAATCTACCAGCCTCGATTCTTATTCCACCAATTATCTGTCTTCCTCTTCTTCTGGTGTAATTGCAAGTCTCAATATAATATTCCCAATACACCAGTTATATCTTTTTCCTATTCCTGACTCAACGAATTCTTCCATAGCAGAACATCTTTACACCAATTCCCTCTATTTCTTTGCTCCTGACGTAACTATAATCCCCCTACCTACCCCCCTATTACACCTATTATCTCTTCTTCTCTGCTTCTGACTCAACTGGTGTCCACTTACCTCAGTTCCCGTTACACCAATAATCTTTCCATTCCTTCTTCTGGTGGATCCACAGCTATCTGCAGCATATTTCCAGTACACCAGTTACCCCTTTTCTCCTATTCCTGACTCAACTGCTGCCCACCAAAAACACCACCGACACCCCACCGCCACGAGCCCCATACTGTATCTGTGCAATACCGCACTTCTGATTGTTCTTAGATTCCGAGCCGGAGATTCCCCCTATGCCTTAAATTTCTCCACATCCACAAGCTTCTCTCCTCTGGCAACAGCCAGAGTTACCACCGCATCTCCTGTTACATTGGTAAGTACCTGCATCATTCCCACCAAAGCATAAAGTCCCATGACTATGCTTATTGAATTTGACGGCACACCAATCTGCGGAACAAGAAGTGACAGGCAGATAAGCGCTGCTCCCGGCACCCCCGGAGCACCTACCGAGAGTATATATATTGAAAATACAAGCTGCAATATTATCGCAGGAGTGATTGAGATTCCATATATTTTTGCCATAAACAGAGAGCTTAACATGAGAGTAACGCAGCTTCCGTCCATGTTGATAGTTGCTCCCAGAGGCAGCGAAAATGCATATATCTTCTTGGAAATTCCAAGGGATTTCCCGCAGGTTTCCATTGAGGTCGGAAGTGCTGCATTACTTGAAGCAAGAGTAAATGCAACCACCATCGTAGGATAATATTTCTTGAAGAACGTAATCGGATTCAACCTTGCAAATATCATTATTATCAGGCTGTAGACTCCAAGCATCATGATATCTCCCAAATATATGACAGGAACCCACACAAACACTGACAAAAGTGACTTGATCTCCATGTTGAAAACCATCTTTGCCATTGAACAAAAAATTGCCAACGGCATGATATTTATTATTATTGTTGTAATCCTGGAGCAGACAAGATATCCGTCACTTATTATATCCTTGAAAACATGCAGCTTATCGGCCACCGCTGAAACTGCAACTCCCATAAGCACCGCAAGGAAAATAATCTGAAGCATATCTTCCTTCAAAAACGGAGACACAATCTCGCTTGGAACTATATCTATAATCTCATCGAGAACAGATGTAGATACATTTTGACCATTGGCAATTGTGGAGTCCGCCGCATCAGAAACAAGAGCCTTTAATGAGGGATCACCTATAGGAAAAATGAACCACACCAATGCTCCTATCCCAATTGCTATAAAGGATGTAATGGAATAGCCGGTAATTACCTTACCCGCAATGCGCCCAAGAGACTTCATATCCCCAAAATCCGCTATACTTGATGCTATTGAAAAGAATACCAGCGGTCCAACGATAACCTTCAGTGCATTGAGGAACATGGTAGTCACTGGACTTAGCAGATTCTTTATAAGCGCCTGTATTACATCATCGGGGCATATATTCTTAAGGATTACTCCAAATAATATACCTGCGAAAAGTGCTGAAAAGTTCAGTATAAGCTGTTTATACTTTGATTGTTCCATCTGAACCTTTCTCTTTTCAAAGAACTCCCGAGCATTCTTAATTAGCATTTCAATATCATTAGCATCATTCTTTTTCACCATTTTACCTCCTCGTATAGTATCGGACTACCAAATCCTGCTCAAAAACGCCATCCGTTACATTCAATAACTCAGTGGCTAACTTCCTGGCATCGCTTTCCGAAAGCAGATATGACTTTCCATATATGAAAAGCTCCTGCTTTATTTTGTCATATATCTCATCCACACTATTCTCGTTATCTTCCATAAGTCTTGCCGCTTCTCTCATGGCATTATACAGAGCTGCAAGCTCCCAATAACCGTCCTTTAGATAATCGTACTCAGGACAAAAATCCTGTGCTTCCTCATCGGTTCCCGGCCTCGCAAGTCCTATAACATAGCCATGAAAGGGCCAGGTCTTAAATCCATCTCTATGGCTCACCCTGTGACTAAATAAATATTTCTCCAAATTGGAATTATCAGTCGTTGAATCTGTATTTGGAAAAAATAAGGAAATTCCCGATATATCCCTGGAAAAAACCTCGGGCGAAGCATATAGCCTTATGATCATCTCCCTGATACTCTTTGCAAGCGCCTCATAATTGCTGATAAAGACCTTATCCGCACGCAAATATTCTGAAGCAGCAAGGTTCCTTGCCCAGAGCCCAAGGTCTACGCTATACTCATCAATTTTCTGGGACTTATCCCTTATCCCCGCAAGAAGCCTGTACATTTGGCCAGGTGCTTCCCTCATCCTTACCGCAAGGCATCTGCAAAAACGATTAAAAGCATTCTTAAATCCGTCAACAATATTTTCATCCAGATTGATTGATGTTAAAACCAGTCCCTCATGTTTATCCAATCCGACATATATTTTATCAAGTAATATCGGAAGAATCTTCTTATCAAAAGCACTGTCTGTAAGCTTAGTATCAAATCCATGGCATGCCGCAAGGAGAGTTTCTATCGTTTTTGACCTCATCCATCCGATACCCTCCTCATCCCCTTCTGCGGCTATCATGGTCCTGGCACCCTTTGCCCACGCTGTCACAGCTTCTATGTGAGACATTCTGCAGCTGTTATACCCGATGAAAGCCAGCTTCTTTCCTCCAAGTAATTCCCTTATCACAGGCATCATCCTGCACAGATCTGCAGAGATTATCATGTCATCATCGTTTCTCTCATCCTCGCCAAATCCCCATTGAGGGCCGCCTCCGTGTCCACAGAATATCAACGCATACTGCTCAGCAGGATATAAGGTCACCGCTTCAGTGAGCAAATCTATAAGTTCAATAACATTTCCCTCTTCGTCCTTTTCAGTCATCAAAACAAGCCCTTCTTTTTTAGGAGGGTTTTGAAGAGGCAAAAGCTCATTATCTTCTATTTTCCATCTCTCATTTTTATCCCAGGCGATCTTATCAAGGATCTCCAGCTTCGCCAGACTATCACCAGATGAAGCGCTGCCCTTTTCAGCTTTTGTTCTAAGCAGGTCCATAAAGTTTAGCTTTAAATCTCTGTAACGATCTCTTGCATCATCCTCTACCCCGCCTGTAACAGTGCACTCGGGATCAAGGCAGCTTCCTCCAGTCTCGGCTATGACCGCCACATCGTCTGCTTCACCTGTTTTCCTTAGCAGGAATCCACTATTATTCAGAGTTCCCTAATATATAATCCAAAAAATGTTCTATGATATCTTGCCAGTTCCTCTGTTGCCTCGATCAGGTCCTTTTGGGATTCAAGAAGCGCATCATGAGACTGCCTTATTTCATCCTGAACCTTGACCATGTGCTCGTGTTCCTTGTCCGCAAGCATAAGCAGCGTATCCGTTCTTGCCAGATCCTCCTTCAAGTCTGCATTCTTTTTGGCCATATCCTGAAGTTCCTTCTGAAGCTCAATTATCGCATACTTAAGCTCTTCGTTTTCTTCCTGAACACGTTCAAGCTCATGCTTTAAGTCGTCGTTATCCGACTGCATTACAATAATTCTTTTAAGCCTGTGCTGGTCAAGAAAATTGCAGGCATAGTCATCCATCACGCGATGGTTATCCTCTATTGTCACATGACCTTCGAGCTCTTCCTTATATTTCTGTGCCTGTGCTCTTACGCTTTCATAACTGATAGTACGACTCTTAGCGTATTCCTTTAATGTCATCATGATTGTAACTCTCCATACATAAGAAGCAAAAACCCCTTCTACACTTATAATTATAGTTTTGCCCCCCATATATGGCACATAAACTTTTCCTAAAAAAAGAAAGAACATCGTATAATCAAAAAATTAACGACGTTCTCAAAAAATTAAATAGATATTATCTATATCGCATTTATTCAGTTATTTTGTATATGCTTACCCACTGCTTCGCCGAGTTTTACTGATGTTTCAATGCCCTTTCGTGAATTCTCAAGGATATCTGCTCTGGGATTGAATTTACCCTTGGGAATAAGGACGATTATGGTCGATCCGCCAAACTCAAAGTGTCCCTTTTCCATTCCCCTTATAACCCTGCCGGCGCTGTGCTTCTCATTAGCAATTCTGCCAACCATCATTGCGCCTACTTCCATCTGAACACATTTGCCCAGCTTATCGCTGTCTATTACAGAGTACTGCCTGCTGTTTTCCGTAAACACAGGTATCTCCTCGAGGGCTACAGGTCTTACGGTGTGGTAAAAGCCATTTATCTTACGGTCAGGGAGCTTGAATCCATCAGTAAAGTAGACATATCTGTGATAATGATTAACGCAAAGCCTGTAAACAAGGCAGTATCCGCCCTCCAGGCTATCCGCAAGCTTCTTGTCACGGAGCAGGGTTCTTATTGAAAATCTGCTCTGCTTCACGTTCAGCACAGTTCTGTTCGTTATCCTGCTCACCTTAAGAAGGCCGTCGCAGGGCGCAATCACAGTATCTTCGTCAGGGCTGATGGGACGAAGTCCGCTCTTTATCCTTCTGCAGAAAAAGTCGTTAAAGGAGCGGATGTCATCAAGTATATAATCTTCCATCCTTATTCCGTTTTTTCTGGCAAAGGGCTTAATAAAAATAGCAGAAACCCCGGAATCCATAAAAGCCCCCATCATGTCTGACAGGGGTTTTAAGGTCAAAGGCTTAAGTAAAATTCTTCCGGTTTTTGTTTTATATAAAAAATCAAGTATGCTCATAAATTAGATACCAGTATGTAAACTACTGCTGAAAACTCAGCAACACCAATCAAAGTTCCAACCAAAATCATCTTAAGTCCGGGCTTAGGAATCTTAAAATTGCCAATAAAGAGAATCCCAACCAGGAGCAGCATAAAAAAGTAAAAGAAGGTAAGGTCAAGGATTGTAAAGTAATGGATGATCAGTGTAAGCGGAAAAATAAGGGCCGCTGCTGTAACAGGAAGTCCTGTGTAATACTCTCTTCCAAACTCCTGCTTCTGCTTTGCTCTCTCTCCTGCTGTGGCATTAAAATACGCAAGTCTTACAAGAGCTGACAGAACATAAAAAACAGCGATCAGTAAAAGAATCAAAACAAGAGATGTCTTGGCACTATTGCCGCTCTCCTTCATGACATCCCTGAAAGCACCATGTATTCTTAGCTGTGCAACACCTATAGATACAGGGAGCACGCCGAAGCAGATAAGATCAGAAAGTGAATCGATCTGTGCTCCGAACTCCTTCTCAAAATCGGTGCGGTTCTTCTTGGTCCTTGCAACCGTTCCATCGAAGGCATCAAAAAGTCCAGACGCCATCAAAAACAACGTTCCACCATAGGGATGACCAATTCCTGTCATGGTTATTATTATTCCAAGTGCACCTGATATAGTCGAAAGATATGTAAGAATAATCGTGTAATCATACACACCTATCAATTTTCTCTCTTTTTCCATAGATATCCTCCAAGCGTTATCAGACCGCTTATTGTAACGCAAATATAAAATGATATTGCTCTGCTGACCATATCCAGCTGCAGTGCAGCCTCATGTGTCATTATCTTTGAAAAGCCGTCTATCATCAGATAGTCTGCTATTCCCATAGCTCCGGGAACCGGAACAAAGTTATAACCGATTGTTATGAGACACTGCTTTGAAAAAAGCGTAATAGCATCTCTCTTAAATCCGCCAAAGGACAGGTTCATAAACATCGGAATCGCTATCTGTGATGCTCTCTGCAGGACATTCCATATAAATGCTTTTATAAGGATATCACTTCTTCCCGCAAACATCTTCGCACAGTTACTGTAGTCCTTGTGAGCTTTATCAAGTCTTGCAAGTCTGTCTTCGCCGTGCCTTAAAAGTCTTTTATCCTTCAAAAATACAACTACGCGCTTAAGAATACCAAAAACCTTGTCACTGTCCTTAAGCATGGTAAAGAACACCATAATAAGCAGGATAAGTACTACAAATCCAACCATTATAAGCGCTCTTGGTGCCAATCCGAATTCCCTGAAAAAGTCGGGATTAAGGATTATCGCAACAATCCCCAGAAATCCGATTGCTGCGGTATACATCATAAGGTTCAGAATCAGCGTGGCAGATACCACTCCTCCGGGAATACCATCTTCATGCATAAAATATGCACTGGCAGGCTGTCCTCCAGTTGCTGAAGGAGTTATCGCTGAAAAATAAACATCTGAGGTGCTATAGATAATACCGTTCCACAGATTCCTTTTATAGTTAATGCCGTTAAGGATCGAGCATATGGCAACCGCCTCAAAAAATACATATCCCGCGGCACATATTATAGCAACGATCAGATAGAACTTATTACCATCCGCTACCACTTCCAATAGCTTTGGCAAGGAAAGCGTCTTACTCTCTCTAAGTATGGTACACACTGTCAAAGCGGCAAGAAGGACGGAAAATAGCATCCAAAATATTTTTTTGAAATTTGACTTTTTATCCTTAGCCATTCCAAAAAAACCTTCCCAAGTATTTTTAATTTTGTGGTGTCGTTTCGCCACCCTCTGAAGGAGCAGTGCTTTCGCCTGTAGCCCCCTCTCCGTTCACATTATCCAAACTGTTTTCAGAAGGAGTCTCACCCTCTGTGGAAGCAGCTTCTCCTGCGCCTGTATTTTCTTCTGGTGTAGTACTTTCTCCCGAAGAAGTATTTTCTTCGGTAGTCTGATTCTCCTCAGAAGTATTATTTTCTGTAGAAGCCTCAGAATCAGTTCCGGCTACTTTACCATTGATAACAGGGCGCTTTTCAACCTTCACCTCACCTGTTTTGGGATCTGTCACTTCGACCTCCACAACAGGCACGGGAGATGTAAGTCCTCCGTATACGAGAACTGCTTCGCCCTTGGAAACCAAATCATATATTTTTTCGGCTTTTTCTGTGGGAAGATTAATACATCCGTGGGATCCGTTCAGAATATAGTCATATCCACCGAACTTGGATCTCCAGCTGGCATCATGCATTCCTACATTTCCATTAAAGGGCATCCAGTATTTAACAGGAGAAGAATAGTTCTCACCTACAAGTGTAGCATCTCTCTCCTTATAGGTAATTCCGTAGGTTCCCACTGGAGTCACTCTGGACTTGTTAACACAGCCTGATACGAAATCGGAATCCTCTACGACCTGTCCATCCTGGTAAACCCAGAGATGCTGCGCTGTAAGGTCGATCTCCACATAGGAGGTGCCGTAGTCCTGCTCACCATAGGCTGCCGCAGTTCCGAAATACACGGGAACGCGGGTACCCTTATCGCCATTTTTAATAGCTGCGATAAGCTCAGAAGTCTCTGTACTTCTGTCCATCCACCAACCGTAATCTCCGCCGGAAACAGTCACTTCCTCACCGCTGTGGGAAATGATGGTCCTGGTCTTACCGAAGGTGTCATACTGCCTTGCAATACTGTTTACAAAGTCCTTAACCTTTTCCTCATCAAGGCTGACCTCTGTCCCGTTTATGGTACACCACTCTCTTATCTTTGTGCCATCCACAACAACGGTATCAGCGCCAAATTCGTAGACAATATTGGCTTTGCAGAAGTTATTAAGGTTATCACACAGAGCTGTCATCTCCGGATTATCTGAAAACAGCTCCGGTGCTTTATAGCATTCATCGTCAAGTGTAACCTCAGGCTCTAAGACATCTATTGCAGAGCATATCTTCTCCACAACGATATCTCTTATGGGAGACTGACCATAATCCTCGGGAACAATATAGAAGCCGTCCTCTCCGGACTCCTCGGATACGTATGCATCAACTGGCTCCTTAATATTTTCAGGAGAAAAATATGCCAGGGAGTCTATCTTGTTCTCTACTGTTTCCTTTGAATACACTACGATATTATCTGTCGTAAGATGAGTGTCCTTGAACAGATATGCAGGCCACAAAAGAGGATTCTGCTCTTTTAATGCTCTGTCAAACTGTCCGTCCATTCGAAGTGAAAGATTTATATCGTTCGCAGAAATAGTCTCTGTGATATCTCCCCTTCCCTTGATGGTAAGGACGTATTTCATCAGTCCGTCAGTTACTTCCGTCTCAATTTCCTTTGCCGTCATCTTATATGCCGGAATATCATTCACGTAGACATTAAATGCAAAATGACTCATGAAATAAATCGATACTCCCATATAGAAGAGCAAAAATATAATAAATGTTATTCCCAGGATGATTCCTGCTATGCTTCGTTTAGCTTTTGTCCTACTCATATTGTCTCATAATGCGAATTAAGAAATAACATCCGCACCCCTCATTAAAATGTCTGCCATAAATACACTAAGTATCCATGGCAGTTAAATATCTTATATAATTATTCCTCTTCTGAAGGCTGCTGTAAATCTTCGTTATTTACAAGATCGCCTTCAACCTTCTCGACATACATATGTCCGTCGAGATGATCGCATTCGTGGCAAATAGCTCTTGCAAGAAGCTCTGTTCCTTCAAGCTCGAAGGGCTTCATATCAATATCAAAAGCTCTAACCTTAACATAATTAGGTCTTGTCACAACGCCGGATTTGCCGGGAAGTGAAAGACATCCCTCATAACCTGTCTGCTCTCCTGATGTCTCAAGGATCACAGGGTTTATTAAAAGATGAGGATCGTCACACTCAGGTGAACAATCAATAACAACTATTCTCTTCAAAACTCCAACCTGGGGAGCAGCGAGTCCAACGCCGTTAGCGTCATACATTGTCTCAAACATATCATCTATAAGCTCGCGGATCCTGGGAGTTACTTCCTTAACTTCCTTGCAGGGACGTGCAAGTACATCATCACCATATTCTCTGATTTCTCTAAGTGCCATTACTATTACCTTTCTATTGTGCAAAACTAAACATGTACATTTCAGTATATCACAATTTAATCAAACTTTACATGAAGTTCATGGGATCAAAATCAAACTGAACCTGAATCTGCCTTGTAATCCCCCTGCTTTCCCATTCATCCAAAATATTTTCAAGGGCATCCTTTATTTTTGTCAAAACATCAAAATCCGCATTTTTCACATAGATGACCATTCTGTAAACATCGTTTATCTTACTTATGGCGGCCATTGCAGGACCGATAATGATCGTATCCTCAATGCGCATTCTGTCGATGTATGCCCTTAGCTGATTGGCCTTTTCCTTACCAAAGTTCTCATCCTTGGCCCATATCTGGATAGCAAGCATATGAGCTGCCGGCGGATACCTGAGAAGGCTCCTGTAGGATATTTCCTCCTCGTAAAAGGCCTTATAATCCTGCTCCGCAGCGCTGATTATCGCATAGTTATCCGGCTGATAGGTCTGGATGACAACGTTCCCGGGGTGTGTTCCTCTTCCCGCTCTTCCCGCGGCCTGTGTCAGCAGCTGGAAGGTGCGCTCTCCGGCTCTGTAATCCCCTGCATTGAGGGACATATCAGCTGCCAGAATTCCAACAAGAGTAACATTAGGAAAATCGTGCCCTTTTACTATCATCTGCGTGCCCACAAGCACATCCGCCTCTTCGGAAGCAAAGGCAGAGAGTATCTTTTCATAACTGCCCTTGGTCCTTGTGGTATCAGCGTCCATCCTGAGCACCCTGGCCTTAGGAAAAATCTTGTTTACCTCTTTTTCTATCTGCTGTGTTCCCGCTCTGAAGGCTGAAACGTATCTTGAGCCGCACTCAGGGCAGGTTCTTGATATGGGCTGTGTATAGCCGCAGTAATGGCACACCAGCATACCACCTCTGTGCTCCGACATTGAGACGTCGCAGTGGGGGCACTTAAACACATATCCGCAGGATCTGCAGGACACGAAGCCAGCAAGCCCTCTTCTGTTTATGAAAAGCATGGCCTGATGACCGGTATCTAAAGTCTCCTGCATTTTTTCCTGAAGGCTTCTGCTAAATATCGAGCGGTTACCTGAGCGAAGCTCCTCCCTGAGGTCAGCAATCTCAACCTCCGGCAGTGTTCCTCCCGTAAGTCTTCTGTTTAATTCAAAGAGCTTGTATTCGCCATTCTTTGCCCTGTAATAGGCTTCAAGTGAGGGTGTCGCTGAACCAAGAACCACACTTGCTCCGCCCGGAACAAGCTTTGCAAGCTCTATGGCCGTCTCCCTTGCGTGGTACTTGGGCATGGTCTCACTTTTGTATGAGGTCTCATGCTCCTCGTCTATGATAATAAGTCCCACATTGGGAAAAGGCGTAAACAGCGCAGATCTCGGTCCGATGATAATGTCTATATCACCTTCCTTAGCGCGCTGCGCCTGGTCGTACTTTTCTCCGGGAGACAGTGTGGAGTTCATAACCGAAACCCTCTCCCCGAAGTGTCTGTAAAACCTCATAAGGGTCTGATAGGTGAGTGCTATCTCAGGGATAAGCACAATGGCCTGTTTTCCCCTTGAGATAATGGCATCTATCATCTCTATGTAAACCTCGGTCTTACCGCTTCCCGTGATTCCGTGAATGAGGTAAGTTCCGCGTTTTCCGGCATCGTAATCCGCTATGACTTCATCCGCGATGCGCTGCTGCTCGGGGCTTAAGGTGATATCCTTTTTATGGACATTAACATCACCCACAGGATTCCTGTAGTATTCCTCACTGTCAACAGCTATCACGTTCTTATCTGAAAGTGCCCTTATTACAGCTGCATTTACATTAAGCTTACCTGTGACAAGCTCGTAGGGAATCCTCTCTGAGGGGTTCTCCAAAAGGGCCTCTAAGAGCCTTCCTCTTGCCACCTGATGCTTTTTTACGCAGTTTTCATAAAAGGCTCTGGCCTCAGTCTCATCCATCATGAGCCTTATATATCTGTGTACCAGGGTCTTGGACTTCTTCCTTACGGGGATGACCGTCCTTAGCGCATTTATCATGGTTGAGCCGTAGCTCTCCCTCATCCAGGCAGCCAGCTGAACCATGATACCCTCGGCAGACATCTCACCCTCTGTGATATCAAGGATTTCCTTGGTCTTGGCCGGGTCGAACTCAGGCCTGTCAGTGATTCCGATAACATAGCCCTGCCTTACGGTGTTTCCCTTTCCAAATGGAATGCTGACGCAGCTCCCCGGGCGGATTCTGTCCTTTAACCTCTCAGGGATTATGTATTGAAAAGGTCTGTCCACTTTCTCGTGGGAGATATCGATTATTATGTTTGCAAAAGATAAGCTCCCTTTTTCCATCAAGCCTTTTCCTGTATCTCCTTCAAAATCTCCTGAATGAGCACTCTCTCATCCATGGGATATTTAACTCCCTTGATTTCCTGATAGTCCTCGTGTCCTTTACCTGCAAGAACTATGATATCGCCCTGCTCGCCGTGCTCGATGGCATAGCGGATGGCTTCCTTTCTGTCCTCAATCTTGATGTACTCGCCATCAGTCTTCTTCATACCTGTCTCGATATCGTTCATGATATCAGCAGGCTCCTCGAATCTCGGATTGTCAGATGTGATGATCGTGAAATCCGCAAGCTTACCGGAAACCTCACCCATCTCGAATCTTCTGAGCTTGGAGCGGTTACCGCCACAGCCAAATACGCTGACAAGTCTTGTGGGATGGTAGTCACGAAGAGTGCTAAGGAGACTCTTAAGTGCCATCGCATTGTGAGCGTAGTCGATCATAAGTGTGAACTCGTCTGAAACCTTCACCATCTCGATTCTGCCCTTTACGTGAGCCTTCTTAAGAGCTTCAGCGATCACATCCTCCTTGCAGCCAAGGTGCTTGGCAACATCAATTGCACAGAGTGCGTTGTAAACGCTGAATCTTCCTGGTGTGGGAACCTGTGCATGCATCTGAATAGCACCCTCAGTATCAAACATAACTCCAAGTTCACCGGGCTTATGAAGGTATGCAAGGTTGATCGCACGAAGGTCAGCCTGATCTGAGAAGCCATAGGTTGTAAGCTCACAGGTATGTCCCTCAGTAACGTCCTCTACGTGGGGATCATCCGCATTGGCAATACCTACTCTACACTGCTTGAAAAGAAGTCCCTTGCAGTGCATGTAGTCATCGAAGTCCTTGTGCTCTCCGGGGCCGATGTGATCAGGCTCAATATTAGTAAAGACACCAATGTCATAAACGAATCCCTGACTTCTGTGAAGCATAAGAGCCTGTGAAGACACCTCCATGACAACTGTGTCACATCCTGCATCAACCATTTTTCTCATATATTCCTGAAGATCGTATGACTCAGGTGTGGTGTTCTCAGCGTGAATGTGTTCATCGCCGATGATAACCTCGATGGTTCCGATAAGTCCGCACTTGTGTCCGGCGTCCTCGAGCATATTTCTGATAAGGTAAGTAGTTGTGGTCTTACCCTTTGTTCCTGTGATACCTACAGTCTTAAGGCTCTCAGCGGGGTTACCGAACCACTCTGCTGAGATGAAAGCCATGGCATATCTGGTGCTCTCAACTTTGACTACTACAGTCGATGTTCCCTCGGGAAGCTCCACATCCTTCTCTACTACTATAGCTGCAGCACCCTTTTCAGCGGCTTCCTTAGCTGCAGAATGTCCATCGAAGTTCATACCCTCTATACAGATAAAAAGGCATCCCTCGGTAATCTTTCTGTTGTCCTTTACAACCTCGGTAATCTCTACAGATGCTACATCTGCCTTAGTCCCTGAATTACCGACAGTTGCGTCATAATCAAGTTTTTTAAGCAGGTTTTCCAGTTTCATTTCCTCTTTCTCCTCTTTTATAAAATTTTTCTTAATAAATTCATAAATAAATCTACTGTTTTTCTTAAGTATTTGAACACAAACAGTTCACATTTAGAATGTATATTATAACCAAGATAGTTGATGAACTAACTATCTCCCCCTCATAAGAAACCGCAGACACACGCTTCCCAAAGAGCGTGTGTTTTGTGGTTTTATGGAAGAAAATCTTTCAAAACTATCTGAATGCTCTCTTCGCCTCTGAATTCATTTATCTTGGGCTGATACGCAATCTTAACTACCATTTTATCATGAAATCCTCCATTATATAGCTTTTCTCTCTGACTGACTCCAAAATTATTATCAAGAAATTCATTCCATCTATCAAAGAGACTTCCAAATACCATCATATCAAGACTTTGTCCCTCAGGATCTTTTACTACTATCTTTGCCACGTTGGCATTTTTACCCATGATTCTACCTTTAACAAGTTCAACATCCCTTGCTGCAAATACAGGCTCAGGATTGCCCTGTCCAAAGGGTTCAAGGGTCTTTAGCTCCTTAAGAAGTCCCATTGAGACATATCTTAAAGGAAGCTCCATATCAAGACGGATAATCTCAACAAAGTCATCCGCTGTAAGCTTACTGTTGGCATTAAGAGCATCCCTGAAGGCTTCGAGGTTATCCTTGGGGAGTGAAAATCCGGCTGCCATCTTATGTCCGCCGTACTTGGTCATAAGTTCTCTACATTCACTTAAGGCATCAAACATGTGATAGCTCTCAATTGAACGACCTGAGCCCTTAATCAGGCCTTCTCCTGCATCTGTAATTACAAACACAGGGTGATTAAACTCTTCTCTTATCTTACCTGCAATAATTCCCGCAAGGGATTCGTGAAGCTCTGGCATGTAAATAACAAGGACATCCGGAAGCTCATCTCCATAGCCATCCAGAATCTCCATCGCCTCATCCTTACCCTGCTGGGTCATATTCTTACGTTCATCATTTAACTGCTTAAGCTCCAGAGCTATTCTGGCTGCTTTATTTGAATTAGTCTCTGTTAAAAGCTCAAGCCCTCTCATGGCAGTATCAAGTCTTCCCGTCGCATTAAGGCAGGGTCCTATTACAAATCCATAAATATAGCAGCTAACCTTATCCGGCTCAATCTCGTTAACCATAAGAAGCGCTCTTACTCCGGGATTCTCAGTCCTTGAGATACACTCAAAGGACTTCTTCACAATAACTCTGTTTTCATCCTTAAGGGGCATTACGTCACAAACTGTAGCCCATCCCGCAAAGATGGTCATCTCATCAAAGAATCTCTCAAGCGCTGTATCCTTCTTAAGTCCCATCTTCTCTGTGAGCACCTGGATAAACTTAAACGCAACCATGGCTCCACAGATCTCATGATAGGGATACTCATCATCCCTGCGCTTGGGATCAACAACCGCATCAGCAGGAGGAAGAATCATCTTCTCCTTATCCACCTCACTGTAGCTAACCTCATGGTGGTCAGTAACTATTACAGTCATTCCCAGCTCTTTTGCGTGAGCAATCTGCTCTATCGCTGCAATACCGTTATCACAGGTTATAATGGTCTTCTTACCATCAGCATGAGCCTTATCTACGAGGTTGATACTAAGACCATAGCCGTCAGTAATTCTATGAGGCAGAACCACATCAACATTACCGCCACAGAGCTTAATTCCGGACAGCAAAATATAGGATGAACAAATTCCATCCACGTCATAGTCACCGATAACTCGTATGGGATCTCCCGCTTCTATTCGCTGCTTCATGATATCTGCAGCCAAATCTATATCTTTGAGCAAATGAGGGTTATGAAGATACTTCTCATCTGCCTTGAGGTACATTTCAATATCTTCATCCGTAACTACGTCCCTATTTCTAAGAATCCTTGCTGTAATAGGCGAAATCCCGTGTTCCTTTGCTATTTTCTGAAAATCCGCGCCTTTAGCTATTACTAACCACTTAGCCATTTATAACCTCTTAAATCATTATTTCTTTTATATCCTACAATATAAACTTTGTAATGAATATTGTTGTAGTCATTGTATTCTACATCCACAACGTTTCGGTAGGAATAAAAGGTCTGGGGCTCAGGTGCTAAGGCAAAAATATATAATACTTTGCGAGATTTAAACCACGGAGGTGAGACCAACAATCTCAAGTGCCATTGCACGCAGAGATTATGCTTTGGGCTCACCGGAGTTCTTGGTTTAACACGAGCAAATATTATATATTTTGCCGTTTCACCTGAGCCCCAGACCTTCTATCCCTAAAAAAATTATGGGCTGCCACATTACTGTGACAGCCCCTCATCATCTTGATTTATTTTGTGAACTTCTTCTTGAGATCAAGCCATACCGGTGATGCGATAAAGATTGATGAATATGTACCAGCAACAACACCGACCATAAGAGGAAGTGCAAAGTTGCGGATATCCGGCACACCGAAGATTGCAAGTGCAAGAACCATGATGAAGGTTGTTACTGATGTGAACAAGCTTCGTGTAATTGTCTGGCTTACACTCTTGTTAACAAGATCATCAAGCTGATCCTTACGATTCAGGAATACCTGGTTCTCACGGATACGGTCGAATGTAACGATGGTATCGTTTATGGAGTAACCGATGATGGTAAGAATTGCTGCGATGAATGTACCACCAACCTGAATTCTTGTAAGTGCATAGCATGTGATAACGACAAGTGCGTCATGTGCAAGTGCGATGATAGCTGCTGCACCAAACTTGATATCTCTGAATCTTACCCAGATGTATGCAAGCATAAGGATAAGAGCGATGATCATAGCTGATGTTGCGTCTGCACGCATCTCGTTACTGATTGTTGAGCTGATGGACTCAGCTGCGATGCTGTCAGCAGGCACTGAGTAATCAGTCTTAAACATGTTGTCTACAGCTTCACGCTGATCAACTGTAAGTGTTACTGTCTTAAAGATAACCTGGTTAGATCCTGCAACAGTCTGAACCTGAACTGAATCTACACCTGTGAGATCTCTGATCTTAGGAACGATCTCGCTGTCAAGCTTCTCTGTTGTCCACTGCTCGTTGAAGGTTACGCTTGTGGATGTACCACCTACGAAGTCAAGACTGTAGTTGAATGCGCCTTCTCCGCGTCCACCATTGATACCCATTACTACGAAGCCGATAACGATGATTGCAACGGAAATGCCGTAGAAAAGCTTTCTCTTGGTTGTGAAATCAAAGAGCTTAAGCTCCTTAGCTTTTCCATACCACTTCTTATCCTCAAGTCCAAGACCATAGAAGATATTTGTAATAGCTCTTGTAACAAAGAGAGCTGTGAACATTGATACAACAATACCAAGTGCAAGTGTTGAAGCAAATCCCTTAACTGTACCTGTTCCGCGAAGGCCAAGGATTGCTGCTGCAATAAGTGTTGTGATGTTACCGTCAAGGATAGCTGAAAGAGCTTTTCCGTAACCTGCCTTGATAGCAGCCTTAACATCCTTACCACTTGAAATCTCTTCTCTAATACGTGCGAATACAAGCACGTTAGCATCTACGGCCATACCTACTGAAAGGATGATACCTGCGATACCGGGAAGTGTAAGTGTGATCTCAAATGCTGAAAGAAGAAGTATCTCAAGTCCGCAATAGAACATAAGAGCAATACTTGCTGCAACACCGAGAAGCTTATAAACGATGATCATGAACAGGATGATTGCAATGAAACCTGCAATTGCTGCGATCATACTTGTATGAATAGCGTCAGAACCGAGCTGAGCACCTACTACGTTAGAACGGAGCTCGTTAAGCTGAAGCTTAAGTCCACCGATACGGATCATTGATGCAAGGTTTGATGCATCCTCGAATGTCTTCTCACCGGTGATGATAGCTCTACCGTCTGTGATCTCAGCCTGTACGTTAGGAACTGAGATGAACTCGCCGTCATAATAGATTGCGATAGACTCGCCGTTTGCAAATGCCTTCTTAGTAGCCTCAGCAAACTTTGTCTTACCTGCATCTGTGAAATCAAGAGAAACAACTACTTCCTGAGTGTTAGCTGTTCCGGAATTCTGGTAGCCTGCCTGAGCATCTGCTACATCTTCACCCTTAAGTACAATCGAGCCCTCTTTCTCAAGCTCTTCAATTGACTTGTTGAGAACGTAACCGATCTGGCCATCTTCGCTAAGGACGTAATTGCCATCCTCATCTACTGTGAAGCCTGAATTGTATGTGTAGTTCTCATTACCCTCACTATCAGTCTGTGCGATGAAGTAAAGGTTACCGGGCTGACCAAGTTCCTCAAGAATCTTGTTCGCATCTGTAACACCGGGAATCTCGATGTTAATTCTGTTTGAACCTTCCTGATAAACCTGTGACTCTGTACTGTACTGATCTACACGCTGCTGAAGCTTGTAGATTGTATCTGACATATCCTCAGCACTGGGTGTACCATCACCAAGTACTTCATAGGTGATACTTACACCACCTGCAAGATCAAGTCCGAGATTGATACTCTTAAGTGATCCTGACTTATCGCTTCCAAGACCGTACACTGATGTGTATCCAAGCCCTCCAAGCAGCAGTAATGCTACAAGCAAAGCGACTACTGATTTTACTCTTTTCATCTTTTCACCCTCCGTTTTACTCATTCGGCCTGTGCAGCTTTGATCATGATTGCGCACTCTACACGCTTTCTCTGAAGCTCACATCCCGTATGATAGGTTGTATTTATGTCGCCATTAAAGTTATAGGCGTTTGCAGCACAACCTCCGCTGCAATAATATCTTGCAAAGCACTTCTGACACTCAGGTCTGGAGTACACATTGCTCTCTTTAAACTGTTTCTGAAGATCAGGTCGTGTGATTCCTTCAAAAACATTACCCATAATAAAGTCTTCGTTACCAACAAACTGGTGACAGGGATAAAGGTCTCCCCAAGGTGTAACACCAAGATATTCACATCCTGAGCCACAACCTGAAAGTCTCTTGGCAACACACGGACCACCTTCAAGGTCTATGTTGAAATGGAAGAAGTTAAAGCCTTTGCCTTCCTTCTGTCTCTGGAGATAGAACCTGGCAAGCTCATCATACTGCTCACAGAGATAAGGAATATCCTCTTCCTTAATAGCATACCAATCTTCAGGCTTAGCCACAACAGGCTCAACAGATATCTGCTTAAAGCCGAGATCTGCAAGATGCTTAACATCCTCACAGAAATCCAGATTGTTATGTGTAAATGTACCTCTTACAAAGTATCTGAGCTGGTGACGGCTCTCCGCTACCTTCTTAAACTTGGGAACGATGTTATCGTATGTTCCCTGACCGCCACGCATGGGACGCATCTTGTCGTTGACTTCCTTACGTCCGTCTATTGAAAGGACGATGTTCCCCATCTCCTTATTGGCAAATTCAAGTATCTCATCTGTAAGAAGAGTACCGTTAGTTGTAAGTGTGAAGCGGAAGTTCTTATCGTGTTCCTTCTCAAGGCTTCGTCCGTACTCAACTATCTTCTTAACAACGTCCCAGTTGAGAAGTGGCTCTCCTCCGAAAAAGTCAACCTCAAGGTTCTTCCTTCCTCCGGAATGCTTGATAAGGAAATCAAGAGCAGCCTTACCGACCTCCTCGGTCATCAGTGCCTTTCTTCCGTGATACTCACCCTCGTCCGCAAAGCAGTATTTACATCTGAGGTTGCAATCATGGGCGATATTAAGACAAAGCGCCTTGATTACTGTATCTCTCTCCTTGAACTCTTCTACGTAATTCTCGTAAACATCATCCGTATAAAGCACCTCGCCTCTGCGAAGCTCAAGTATATCGGATATAGCATCAGATAAATCCTCTGTGCTGTACTGTGAAAAGCTGCCTGAAAGCTCTGAAACAAGCTCAGGAATAAGTGATTCATCACTTACAGCCTCCGCGCCCTCTGCAGTGATATCAGCAGACTTAAAGCGCTTTATCAATTGTTCCTCCACAGGATGAATAAGATCAAAAACAATGTCATCCACAACGTGAACGGAACCACTGTTTACATCCAGAACAATATCGTAGCCGTTGTTCTTGTATGCATGTACCATATAAAATTCTCACTACCTTTTCTAATTTAGGATTATTCGTGCATTTTTATCATAGTTTTCATAAATCAAGCAGCGGCATGGCCGCTGCCTGTTTTATTAAAACTATTTAGTTAAACACACAATTACTTATTAGCAACCTGCTCGCAGCTCTGGTTACCAACAGTGCAGGAAGTCTTGCAAGCAGACTGGCAAGATGTCTGGCATTCGCCGCAGCCGCCCTTCTTCATAGACTCCTTAAGATTTCTTGTTGCAAGTGTCTTTACGTGCTTCATAGTCTCGTCTCCTTTTCATACAGGATTAATACTGAAAAACAACAGTTTTCCACAGTTCTATAGTATACCATAGTTTAAGTCTTGGGAAAAGATATATTTTTCAAGTAAAAAATTACTTATCTTCTGAGCTTTGCTCGTTTTCAGCCGCGCTCTCCTTAACCTCAAAAGCGCCCTCCGGAATATACACAAGAACATCCGTGATACGGTTTCTCTTAATGCCGTTAGCTGTGAGTTCCACACCGTTTTCAAGCTTTGTGGTTTCTCCTCCTCTAGGAAGTCTGTCGAGGCTCTCGATCATAAGTCCGCCGATTGAATCATAATCATCGGATTCAAAGGCTGTTCCGAGAGCATCATTTACATCATCGAGCTTCATGTTACCTTCCACAATGAAGCGGCCATCGCCCAGCTCTCTGATCTGCTCTTCCTCATCAGAATCGTACTCGTCTCGGATCTCACCGACGATCTCCTCAAGAAGGTCCTCAAGAGTGATCATTCCGACAGTTGCTCCGTATTCGCTAAGTACAAAGGCTACGTTCTGAGCATTTTTCCTCATCTCCAGAAGAAGATCAGCGGTCTTTTTATACTCATAGGTGTAATAAGCCTCGCGGAGATAATCGCTTATCTTGAAGTTGTCCTTGTCAGACACCAGAACCATGTCCTTAATATTGATAAGACCAATGATATTGTCCTGATTATCCTCGTAAACAGGGATTCTTGTGTACATCTCCTGCTTGAAGATTCGAAGCACCTCGTGATACTCAGCATCGGAGCTCACGCAGACCATATCGATTCTGGGGATCATTACATCCTTTGCAACAGCGTCTGAAAACTCAAACACGTTGTAGATCATTTCCTTTTCACCACTCTCGATGACACCGTCCTCATGACTTACGTCAACGTAGGTCTTAAGCTCGTTTTCAGTCATGAGCTTGTGGCTGTTCTTATCAACTCTCAGCACCTTAAGGACTATATCCGCAACCGCATTGACGATCCAGATAACGGGAGTGAGTATCTTCATGATAAGAAGGATTATTCCGGCATAGAAAAGTGCCAGATTTTCCGCATAGGTTGTAGCGATTGTCTTGGGAATGATCTCACCGATTATGAGAACAACGATTGTGAGAACTCCGGTTCCGATACTTATCGCCCAGTCGCCCCATATCCTCTGAACAAAAATGGTCATAAGGGCAGACGCTGAAATATTGACAATATTGTTGCCGATAAGAACCGCAGAAAGCATGTCCTGATAATTATCAAGAATCTTCTGAACCTTGACAGCTTTCTTATTATTTTCATCCACAAGAGTCTTGATTCTCACCCTGCTGACGCAGCTCATGGCTGTCTCTGCAGATGAGAAAAACGCAGATAAAAACACAAGAAGAATCAAAACGATCAGCTGTATTATGTTCTGTTGCAAATTTATTTACCCCCTTCAACTATGTCAAAGATGTCCGCAGGCTTATTTGCAAAAATCACCCCACCTGCTTCTTCCTGTTCCTTCCTTGTTCTGAAGCCCCATTCAACGCATATACAGGGCATTCCCGAATTCCTGGCAGTGTTGATGTCCACGTCCGAATCACCTACATAGATGCATTCATCTGCTGTTACGCCAAGAATTTTCATAGCCTCAATAACAGTGTCCGGTGCAGGCTTTTTGCGGATATCCTTGGTCTCGCCGATAGCAACGTCTATCGTATCCTTAAAATAAAGCTTTGCCAGCTCCCTGGTGGCATCCATGAATTTGTTGGATACTATGGCGAGCTTGTAGCCCTGCTCCTTTAATCTTGCAAGTACCTCCGGTATCCCATCATAGGGACCACTGTTGTCGTTACAATGTATTTTATAATGTTCTTTAAAATCAGCAAATACAGCTTCAAATTCAGGGTTCTCTAGTCCCTCCGGAACGCATCGCTCCATCAGCTTCTGAACGCCGTTTCCAACTCTGTACTGAATTTCATGAAGGCTGCAGGTGTCCATCCCATGCTTTTCTAATGCGTAGTTGGCACTGTTTTTAAGGTCCTCAAGTGTGTACAGAAGTGTTCCGTCCAAATCAAAAATTACAGCCTTATATTGTGACATTTTATGCAGTTACTGCCTTTCCGCCGCCCATTTTGGAGACGACCTTTTTCTTTATAATAAAATAGCTTATGAGGTGAGCCGAGGCCGTGATGAACCAGGTCACCGGGTATGAAATAAACAAAACCGTAAGGTCATGATAAAGTCTGAACACTGTCAGGATCCAGACTATTCTAAGTCCGCAGGCACCGATTATGGATACGATCATAGGTACTGTAGAATATCCCATTCCCCTGAGACTTCCGCAGATAACATCCATGAAGCCGCACAGAAAATAAACCGTGCAGATTACAGCCATACGCTGAACGCCGTACTGAATTGTCGCGGGCTCCTTGGTGTAAATTCCAACAAGCTGACTTCCAAAAAAGTAGAACAGATTACCCATGGCAGCGCCTACAACGAACACCACCGCCAGACAGGTTCTAAGAACCTTACCGATTCTGTCAGACTTATTGGCTCCCACGTTCTGGCTTGTAAAGGATACGCAGGCCTGATAAACAGCGTTCATAGCCATGTAAACAAAGCCCTCGATATTGGCAGCTGCTGCGCTTCCTGCCATTGCCACAGAACCGAATTCGTTTATGGATGACTGGATAAGCACATTTGAGAATGAAAAGATGGTTCCCTGAAGTCCTGCGGGAAGCCCCACCCTGATGATTCTCTTTGCTTTATCAGCATTTACTCTGACCTTCTTAATATCAAGCTTATATATCTCATTTGTATTAACAAGAGCCTTCACTATCAAAAATGCAGATACTGCCTGTGAAATGATGGTTGCAAGAGCAACACCTGCAACGTTCATCTGAAATCCTATAACAAAAATAAGATTCAGAATCACATTTATAACACCGGCGTTCATCAGATAATACAGAGGTCTTCTGGTATCACCTGCTGCGCGAAGTACCGCTGCTCCAAAATTATAGAGCATTGTTACCGGCATTCCGATAAAATATATCTTCATATACGTTGTTGACAGACCGATGACCTCCTCCGGAGATCCCATGAGCTCCAGAATAGGTCTGGCAGCGACCAGGCCAATTATCGCAATGATAACGCCACCGATAAGCGCCAGGGCAACTGTAGTATGAACTGTTTCTTCAAGCTCCTTTTGCTGTCTTGCAGCATAGTATCTGGCTGCAAGAACGTTAACTCCCACAGACAGCCCCATGAACACGCTAAGGAGCATGTTTATTACCGAACCCGTTGAGCCGATAGCTGCAACGCAGTTGGCACCAAGTGTCTGGTCTCCTGAAAACTGGCCGACAACCACGATATCAGCCGCATTAAAGAGAAGCTGCATCACACTTGATAAAATAAGTGGAATGGAAAAAAGGAGAATCTTCGGAAGAAGAGCCCCCTTAGTCATGTCTATCTCGTAACTTTTGTTCTTTCTCATTTTAAATAATGATACCCTCATCCGTCAGCTTCGCTGACACCTGTCTCCGCTCCGCTTCGGTCCGCGCAGAACCGACGTCCACTGGACGTCGTGCGCCCCAGAGGGAGAAGGCTTGAACTGCATCAGCCTTCCATTGTGGAAGAATAAATCAGTGTTTTAATTCAGTCTTATAGAAATCCTTGAATTCTGTGTAGCCCTGAGTTGTGAGCTGCTCCTTCTGGAATTTCTTGTTCTTATTCATGCGGACAACAAGAACCTGTCTGCCGTCTGCTCTTTCCTTCTGAGCCTCAGCGATGATCTCTGAAAGCTGCTCTCCGCCGATACCCTTTTCAACAAGGAAGGCTACCTTGGCCTTTTCATCGGGAATCTGGAAGCCCTCGTCCATCATGATCATGATGATACGCTCAAAGCCGATGGAGAATCCACATGCGGGTGTGTCCTGACCTGTGAACTTACCAACCATCTTGTCGTAGCGTCCGCCGCCACCGCAGCTTCCGCCGTACTGAGGCATAGCAACCTCAAAAATAGTTCCTGTATAATATGACATTCCACGAACAAGTGTGGGATCAAATACAAGCTCAAACTCCGCGCTCTTGGTAGCATCAACGCTGGAGATGATCTCCTCAAGATTGCTCTTAACGTCAGCATCAAGGAACTCACCAAGCTCCTCAGCGAGGAATCTGATTCCGTCGATAGCGCCCTTACCCTCTACGTTCTTGAACAGGTTGAGGTACTTATCGATGCTCTCCCTGACAAAGCCGTCCTTTTCAAGTTCCTCAGCAACACCCTCTAAGCCGATCTTGTCCATCTTATCAAGAGTTATGAAAACTGAATCATAGCTCTCCTCCGGGAATCCGCTGTAGGCAGCCATAGCCTTGAGCATACGTCTCTCATTTATTCTGATCTGGAAGCCCTTAAAGCCAAGTCTTCCAAGTGTAGTTGTAGTTGCAAGGATAAGCTCTATCTCTGCAAGGTTAGTAGGCTCACCGAGAATATCGATGTCGCACTGCATGAACTGGCGATATCTGCCCTTCTGAGGTCTGTCAGCTCTCCATACATAGCCCATCTGAAGTGCCTTGAAGGGTGAAGGAAGCTCATTCTGGTGATTTGAATAATATCTTACGAGCGGAACTGTCAGGTCATAGCGAAGCCCTGAATCAGTGAGGTCGTTCTCCTCCTTAGCGCTCTCGAGCTTAAGCTTCTCTCCTCTTTTCATGATCTTGAAAATAAGCTTCTCGTTCTCACCGCCCTGCTTGCTGTTAAGGTTAGCAAGTGACTCAACACAGGGAGTATCTATTGAAGTAAAACCGAATCCCGCATAGGTATCCTTGATAATTCCAATCACGTAGTCTCTAAGTTTCATCTCCTCAGGGAGAATATCCTTCATGCCTGTTACGGGCTTTTTGATAAGTGCCATTACATACCTCTTTCTTTTTTCTTGTTGATAAGGAAGTTCTGCTCTCGCTACCGCTCGCCAGAACACGTTCAGACCAGGTTCGAAAATACCTCACCAAGTCTTCACAGCCAATTCAAGGGATTTGAAAGAACCTTCGCTCTTTTCACGATCTCCTCACGGTTGTGCTTGATGTAAAACTCAAGTGCAGCAATCTCCTCTTCCTCAAATCCGTCGGATTTCAGAATCTTGTAGCCCGGAATAATACCTTCCGCAGTATCATCCTCAGTGAGTGTCCTGCGGCGGGAAAAGTAAATCCTGATAAAGGTTTTCCCGGACTTGGAAGTAAGGAATCCTGTCTGTGTCATCTTAAGTTCCTGACCAAAGTTCTTTGCCATATTTCCCCCATAAGCAAAGGCTTTTAAATACAAGCCAAAATATCTTTATTAGAATACCACAAAAGATACGTCTCAAACATGATAAATGGACAGCGGCAAAAATACAAGTGCGGCACCGCCATTTTTCATAAATCATTCTCCTTCAAGGTAAAAATCCAGCACTCTCTGCTTGTAATCAGGTGCCGTGTCAAAGGCCGCATGACCGTAGCCAATGTACATGTAGAGCTTGAAATCAGGTCTTTCGTCAAGTTCCTGAGCTATTTCCATGGTGGCGTCGGCATCAAGAACGGAGTCCTCATAAACTCCAAGAGCAAGCACAGGACAATTTATCTTTTTAAGTCCGTCTGTCACATTAAACTTCGGAATGCTTTTTGCAAGGATTATGAACTTTTTAAGCTCCGCGTCAGTGACGGTCTTACTTACTTCTGAAAAATAGTCCTTAAACTGCTCGTAAACAGCGGGCGGATATATCTCTTTTCCAAATTCCTGGTAGAGCCCCTCTTTATCTCCGGCTTCAGCAAGGCTTATCCATTTATCTATAACCTTGCGCTGCTCGGGATGAATCTGGGATGAGGTTGAGCCGAGCGCTAGCTTTTTTACAAGCTCAGGATATTCCATTGCGATGACCATAGATATCATTCCACCCTGGGAAGCCCCGAAGAGATATGTGTCCTTAAGTCCAAGCTCCTTCATGGCTTTTGCAGTATCCCTGGCCATATCCTCTATGGAATAATCCTCCGGAACCTCTTTTCTTCTATCAAATACATAGGTTGTGAACTGATCCGATATGGTCTTATAGCTGTCCTCAATGACTGTGGCAGCGCTCATAACGCTCTGCACACTGAGTCCCGGGATTATTGCAAAAATCCTCTCACCATGTCCAAACTTGCAGTAATCCATTTCAAAATCTTTTGTTTTAACACAAGAAACTGTAGCCATATAATTACACCCCTCATTTTGTAATCATTATATAGAAACAACATATAAATTATACCATTCAAAAAGGTATCAATGCTTTATTTTTCTTTTATTCTTTCATAATTGCTACTGTAAACCATACCGTATATCATTAATATATGGAGGGCTTCTATATGATAAACACAGTAAAAATCAGTGATATGAGCTCACTTTTCTCAATGATTTCGGAACAGGATTTTCGTAGCGACCTCGGGAGATACAGGAATCTCTTCGTCTACAGAGGTCAGCCAAACTCAGAATTTAAGCTTGTGACAAGTCTCATGCGTAATTGCAAGAACATGCGAAAAATGCTGGAGCCCTGTATCTTAAGAAACTTCACCAAATATGCCGCCCTTGAGGAGCCCTCGATCGAGCGTTCCGTGTGGAGGCAGATGATATTCGGGCAGCACCACGGACTTCCCACAAGACTCCTTGACTGGTCCTACTCGCCGCTTATCGCACTCCACTTTTCAACCTCCGAGTTCGATATGAATCAGATGTCACAGCACGACAGCGCTGTGTGGCGAATTGATATACATGAGATCCACGATCTTTTACCTGAGAAATATAAAAAGGAAAGCGAGCGCCTTAGTAACACCGTATTCTCAGTGGACATGATGCAGGATGTCTGCGCAAGCCTTGAGATGTACGACTCAGACATGGGCGACAGGTCAATGGTCATCATTGAGCCGCCTTCCGTGGACAGGCGCATAGTTAACCAGTATTCCTTCTTCTCAGTCATTCCAAGCGACATGAATGATATAGAAGGCTTCCTTGATAAAAACACAAAAAACACTTACAAATACATAATCGATAAGGAGCTTCGATGGCAGATCCGCGATATGCTTGACCACCAGAATATCTCAGAGCGTATCGTATATCCGGGTCTGGACGGGTTGTCCAGATGGCTCGGAAGACACTACTTCGTTAAGTAAATCCTATATAAAGCAAAAAGTTTCCCCAAAACAATTTGAGGAAACTTTTTATTTGTTGCACAAGACCGGCAAGCGAATGGATGCTTGCATACAAATTCATTTGCCGGTTGTAAGAACATGGAGCACGAAGTGCGGAATGTTCGTGTGCGAAATCGAGTAGGAGTCAGCCTACTCGATTCATTATGAATTTTATAAAACTGTAACTCTGTTTCTACCGTTGTTCTTTGACTCGTACAGAGCTTTGTCCACACGCTTAAATGCGTCGTCGAAGGAATCCCCCTCTTTTATCTGTGTGACACCGATAGAGCAGGTGAGATGTCCAACCTCAGAAAAATCAGTCTCTTCCACATTTTTCCTAAGCTCCTCTGCACAGGGGCTGAGCTCTTCAAGAGTCTTCTCAGAGCAGACGATAAGGAATTCCTCACCGCCCCAGCGGCCTACAGAAGCCCTCTTGCCCTTTGCGGTTTCAATAAGAATATCCGCAAAAGCCTTAAGCGTCTTATCTCCTGCAGAATGTCCGTAGGTATCATTAACGTTTTTAAAGAAATCCAGATCAAGCATGATAAGAGACACAGGCACGCTATCCTTATTGAACATGTCGATAGCATTGAGCATCTCGGTCTTAATGCCGCCGTAGTTGTAAAGTCCTGTCAGCGGATCAGTAATCGCACGATTTTCATAGACCTTCAGAGTAGACATAATCTCCAGCGCATGTTCATGAATATTCTGAACCATGAACACGAAACGGAAATCATCCGGCATGGTGGTTTTTGTTCTGCTGAAGATCAGCTTTACCCAGATATAAACTCCCTCGAGGTTCTTCATCTGACAATCAAAGGTGGTGGTACGTCCGGGAGCCAGATTTTTCTTCAAATATTCAGGATCAGTCAGCTGAAGGAACTGCTCCTTGTCCTCCGGCCAGATCATTCCAACGACCATGGAACGCCACTGACTGTACTTTATGTTGTAATTAACTGTATCCTCGGATATTTCCGTAATACTAATACTGTTGGTAGTATCTCTCACCAGATCCACGTACATTGAAAACAGAAATGTATTCTGGATCGTATGAACCTTTTTGTCTGTCATAAGATCATCAACGGTTGTGATATCATCCAACACATTCAGGACAAAAATATACTTCTTCTCATCCTTCAACGGATAGACCGTCATCTGACCGGTATAAGGTTTGTTATTCTCACCGCCTACGATTTTAAATCTTCTGCTGTATTTTCCTTCGTATTCATCATAAAAAGAAATAAACGCCTTGTAGTCATCCGTTATCTCTTGATTAGTGTCATATAAATGAAACCATAGCTTCTGAATAAGTTCATGATAATCACCATATTCGTCAATGTAAGTTTCAAAAACGCCTTTGCGTCTGAGCGATCTGTATCTGTGTTCTTTGGAATCTACCAAAACAACAGCATCATAACTATCCTGAAGGAGCCCCAAAACTTCTTCCACTGAGTAGTTTTCAAGTGCTTTATTGCTCATACCCTACAACCCCTCTAAATCAAAAAAATATAGAACCATTTTACTCTTTTTATTCGCTGATGAAAAGATTTATCATGTTCTATTATTCAGCTCCTGTAACGCTGACATTCTCAAGCCTTGTGAGCGCAGGGATGTAGAAATTGTCGTACTGGCGCTTTTCTTTGGACATATACATCTCTTTTACAAAATCAGTCATGCAACCGGAGATAGAACCACCGCTTACAGGTGTCACCTTGTCTCCGTCGTGATAATAGCCAAGTCTGATCTCACCGGCGATATCGCCTGAGATGGGATCAACTTCAAAATCGGAAAACTCAACAACCTCAAGATACTTGCCATCTCTAATCTCTTCAGAGGTCTTGCTTCCGCCTGTCACATCAAAATTGCAGGCAAGATATGAATCCTTGATTCCAAGATAATATCTGAATCTTCGTCCGCCAAAGAAGGTCTTGGGCACATTGTTTTCGATTACTGTCATGTCATAGATAGGCGCACCCTCGTCGTCCACATCAAAGTTCCTTGATGAATTGGGAAGGTTCTTTACAGAGCAAAGTGTCACCTTGTCACCCTTTGCATTAGAAGCAATATCTTTTCCGATTTCCCAGTCAGAGTACTTACTGTAGATGAAGCCTGCGTTGCACTTCTCAACAAACCAGCTGTAAATCTGAACCGCATCGCTTGTGGGGAATACAACTGCTGCCTTACCAAGCTTGGGTGTGGGCTTAGCGATGAGCTTGTCCTTACCATACTTAAGAACCTCTGCAATCTCCTTCTTAAGGTTTTCGCCGTCGCAGCTTCCTGCTTTATAAAGGCGATACAGCTCAATCTCGTGCTCACCCTCTCTTGCATTAACAACAACCTCCACCATAGATGAAGGATATTCGAAGGTAATATCAATGCCTTCCGAATTAATGAAGTGTCTTATATTTTTCTCAGCAAAAATTTCGTAGGAGTTGATGTACTCAGTATCTGTCTCAGGTACGGACTTCATAGCTTCTACAAAGTTCTCGGCGATTTTTGAAACATCAACCTTCTCATTTTTGGATATATCAAAGTCTGCAGGCTTATTCAGTTCATAGAACGGATTCTTAACGTTCTCAGCTCGTGATATAAGCTTATCGACCTCATCCTTAATCTCATCCTCTGTGAGTGTAGGATAAATTTCACCTGATGCACTTCCAAGCATCTTGCCATCATCAAGCTTTTTGTAAACCTTGACGTTAATGTGCTGGACGTCTCTTACTCTGTTCTGATCCAGCCTGTGCTTTATGAAATAGAATTCGTATGCCAGTGTTGTTGTGTCTGTAATTTCAAAGCCATCTGCGTTTGAGGCTTTGAGTATATTTAGTAGTTTTTCTATCATCTCAATTACCCACCTTTATGTGTATTCCCCTCATCCGCCCTTCGGGCACCTGTCTTCGCTCCGCTTCGGTCCGCGCAAAACCGATGTCCACTGGACATCGTGCGCCCCCTAAGGGGGAAGGCTTTATAAAATACTTAACCGAGTCTTGCAACTGCCTTCAGGTACGGACCACCGTCGGAAACCTTAACCCATTCCTTGTGTCCCTTTCCGCAGCCGCCGTTTCCGAAGGATTCGCGGTCGGTGCTGACCATGGAAATTGAGCCAAGAAGGTCCGGTACATAGCCTGTCATAACCACGGGAGCAACCACTTTTCCTGTGAACTTGCCATCAATGATCTCGCGTCCTCTGGCCACAATACACTGAATACCCCAGTGCTTGGGATCCTCCATACCTGAGAACATACCCTCAAGGTAATAGCCCTTCTTCACCGAAGCGATCATATCCTCCTTGGAGTCGCTGCCGCTGTCAAACATTGTATTAGTCATTCTGGTGTAAACCTTGTGCTCAAAGTTCTCACGCTTACCGTTACCTGTGGGCCTGGTGCCAAGGCGAAGCGCAGCAAGAGCGTCGCATACACCGGTCTTTAAGATACCGTGGTCGATCTCAGTAACATCTCCTGCCAGAGTTCCCTCATCATCGAAGGCATAGCTTGCAACGTCAACAACGCAGTTTGCACCCTCGTGCATGGAAACAAGATCTGAACCCACGCGCTTGTCGATATACTCTGCGCCGAGAGCTCTTCCCTTTACAAACATATCCATCTCAACGCCGTGACCAAAGGCCTCGTGAGCAATAAGTCCTGTAACCTCAGGGCTTGTGATGATCTCGTATTCTCCGGGCACAACGGGTGAAGCATCAAGCATATCACCTACTGCGTTTACAGCCACTTCGATCTTCTCCTCAAGACCGTCTAAGATTCCGGCACCGGTACGACCTGAAACACCCTCGATTGTCATGGTATTTCTGCCGTTCTTTGCTCCGATCGCAAGGATGGTTCCCTCTGTGTAAACGTAGCTCTGACGCATGTCGCGGTTCTTGGTAAGGAACATCTTGCACACATGGGTTGACTTAGCGGAAGCAGGAGCGTCGATCATGTAATCCTTCATAGCCATTGCCTTGTCGCTGTAGCTCTGGAGCTTCACCATAAGTGCGCCAAGGTCTACATCCTTAGGAAGGATATCTGTCTCCATCTCAACAAAAAGCTCGCAGGGCTCGTCATCAAGCTTTGCTGTATCGAAAACCTCTGTTGAGGTTCTTTTTATAATTGCAAGCTGATCGTCGAGAATGCTCTTCAATTTTGCTGCCTGTGCACTGATATCTGACTCAGGCTTATTAAAGGAGTACTCGCTGTAAAGGCCATCCTTATATACTCTTACAACGCAGCCTCTCTCGGTTGTCATATTTTCACCGGTTATGGTCTTGCTCTTCTGTGATGCCTGAATGCCAAAGCCCTTGGAATCACTGGCAAGTATACTTACATAATCATAATCCTTTGAGAGCTCATCAATCAGCTTTTTAAGGCTGGGAGCGAGGCTCTCAAGGTATGTTGAAAACTTTGCTTTCATCTGTTTTATTTCCTTTCATTTTATTTAAGTAAAATCTCTGCAAGCTGAACTTTTTGGCGGCCTTAGCGGACATTAAGGCCACTTGTCCATTATAAATGTTCTGCCCTATTTACTCAAACCATTTCGCAGGCAAAATTATAGGACTGTGAACAATAATTTTCACAGCCCTGCTATATTATTGAATTATATTTTTAAATTATATTTTCAAGGCCAAAGTCCTCCTGTTAAGAAAATGTTAGCAAAAATATAACGGAAATTCGATTAAATAAGTCTAAAAAAATCAGCAAATAACGCCAAAAAATCCCCGGCCTTTCAGCCAGGGATTCGGTCATTATCTGATAAATGATTTAAAGAAATTGCATTCCTCGTCGTTGCATCTTGCAGCTTCATCAAGCTTCATATTGCAGTGGAAAACATGTCCCAAGGGCTGGTCGCCGGGAACATAGTAGTATCTGAATACGTTAGGAACATTGCACTCCATGAGCTTAGCCACAAGGGGAAGCTGTTTATCCTTGAGGAAATCACCATCTGCAGTCATAACAAAGGTTGCAGGATAATCATGGGTGATAAAGTTAACAACTGAGATGTTTTCAATCTCTTCGTCTGTTGCACCGCCGGGAAGGAGCTCCTTCATAAGCTGGAAGTCCTGGGACTCCTTATCATCAGAAGTAATTCTGGATACGCCACAGTTAAGGGCAACAGCTTTTAGTGAAAAGCCCTCAGGTGCCTTGAACTCATACTTATTAGCATATTCCTTGTTTGTAAGGAAGCCTGAATACAGTCCTAAAAGATGAGCACCTGCTGAATCTCCTACAGCAAAGATATTCTCTGTATCGAAGCCGTACTCCTCTGCATTTTTCATGACAAATTCAGCTACAAGGTTTGTATCCTCCAAGGATGACGGGAACTTGAATTCCGGTGCAAGTCTGTAAGTGAAGTTAACAACTGCAAAGCCGCGCTGTGCAAGACTCATGCAGTAAAACTGGTAGCGCTCCTTGTCGCCGTAAACCCAGCCGCCGCCGTGAACGCTGATGATGACGGGGAGCTTACCCTCTGCATTTTTCGGACGATACACATCCAAAACCTGCCACTCTTTGTCGCTTCCGTAAGCAATATCATCAAAGCGCTTTATATCTTCAGGAGTGATGAGACCCGCATCGCGGATATCATCACCCTCCTTGAACATTTTTCTTATCATATCTGATAATTCTGACATTTCATAACCCTCCAAATTTACTGTGTTTTTCCCAAATAATTATCTGATTCTCTTAGCCTCAAGGTCTCTCTGGATATCCTCGATGTACTTGTCGATGTTCATCATGATGCAGAGAACAAGGCAGATAGCACCGATGATAGCGCCGTTGTAACCAAATCCGAATCTGATGCTGTTAAGTGCAGTCTGTGTCTGAACCTCAGCCATTCCGTCGTATCCACCGAATGCGATGATCCATGTTCCAAGTGCTGAACCAACACCGATACCAACCTTCATACCGAAGGATGTGCAGCTGTTTACAAGACCCTCTGAACGGATTCCTGTTTTCCATTCACCGTAGTCAACAACGTCAGCTGTCATAGCAAAGATACCACTCATGATGGGTCCCATACCGATCCCCTTGATTACAAGACCTGTCATAACAAGCGGGATGCTTGCGCCTGCAGCGCCTACAACGATTGAACCGAGGATCATAAGAACACATCCACCGATCATCATCTTCCACTTACCAAACTTAGCGATAAGTCCGGGGAGAATAAGGTTTACGATCATGGCAGGAATTGTTGTTGCCATTGATGTAAGTGTAATAACTCCGATGTTACCAAGAATGTTATCGCAGAAGTAGAATGTCATTGTTCCTGTGCTTACAACTCCAACATAGAGGAAAAGGAACAGAAGACTCTGGATGAAGAAATATCTGTTCTTAAGAAGTGCTCCGAAAGCATCCTTAAGAGGAACTGTATCAACCTTAACTTCACCTGTTGCCTCGTTCTCACCGATGTGCTCCTTACATCCAAGGAAGCTTACGATGCAGAGTGCGCATGCGATAATCGCATAGATTACTGAAAGCTTGAACCATCCTGTTGACTCAAGAAGTTTTGATGTAACAGCGTTGATGATAAGTGTTGTGATCTGTGTCATTACAAATCTCATTGCTGCTGTGCTTCCTCTGTCCTGAACGTCAAGAGTCATACGGGAAAGAAGAGCATTGTAAGGCAGGTTGTTAGCTGTGTAAACGATGCAGCTCTGGAAAATGTATGTAAGATAAGCCCAGATAAGCTTGCCGCTATCGCTCATTCCTGCCGGAACATTAAAGAGAAGTACCAGTGACAAGCCCATAAGCGGTGCTGTCCAGAGAAGCCACGGACGAGCCTTACCCCATCTGGTCTTTGTCTTATCAACAATTGTTCCCATGAGAATGTCTGTAACACCGTCAAATACTCTCGCCAGTAGCATCATTGTTCCGATTGCCGCTGCAGCGATACCTACTGTATCTGTGTAATAAGCGGTAAGGAATGTTGAGCACATTGCTACTACAACATTCGCTCCGCAGTCACCCATACCATAAGAAACTTTTTCCCAAAATGATAGTTTTTTTGATCTACCTTCCATTTTAAAAAGACACCTCCTAAAATTACATAACGTCCTGTCCTCTTTGGGACAAGTAGGATTATATAAAATAGGTAGTGTCTTTTTCTTTGCTAATTCGGTCTTAAAAATTACCGTTTTTTGACATTGGAATGTGATTGCTCAGTTTTCCTGTATTGTAGCGGCGTAATTCCATATTCTTTTTTGAAGCTGAGTATAAAGCGTCTGCTATCAGAAAAACCGCACTCCAGGGCGATGTCCAATATGGACTTGTCTGTACTGATAAGCATGAACCTAGCCTGATGAACTCTGCATTTTGACACATATTCCACGAAGGTCATATTCATTGCATTGTGAAAGCATCTTGAAAAATAGCCGCTGGAAAAATAGAACTTTTTTGCTATTTCTTCCTGAGACAACGGTTCATCATAGTGATTCTCAATGTATGAAATTGCTCCCTTTATACGCTCAAAATTCTTAGCCTTGTTGATGGGAAATTCATCTCTTCTCCATGCCAGACGGTATTTCATAAGGCAGTAAAGAAGCTCGTAAACTATTCCCTTCACATACAGGTAATCATACTCTTCCATCCGCGGATTACCATCGATGTCATTACCGTATTTTGTCAGCCTTTTCATGATGCTGCCAATTTCTTCGCTGCCATTTTTACTGTCCGGAATAAAGTACATCTCTTCATATCGCGGAAGTGTTTCCTTAAGAAAAGTCCTGGAAATAATAAGGACCATAGCCGCAACATCACCAAACTCAATATCAGAGTAATCTGCAATAATGTTGTGGATACTGTCCGAATTAACTATTATCGTCTTCCCGCAGGTGTCGTTTATCTTCTGCCCATCCACCACGTGAACAGTCTTATCCCCCTTAAGTATATGGGTCAGCTCCAGCTCAGAGTGCCAGTGGTGCTCAAGCTTTTCAGCGCCCTCAGACATGTTGTTATTGTAGTAGACATTCAGAATCTGAAAGGGCGCTTCTGCGGTGTATTCAAATTGTTCGTAGCTTACGTTTTTTTCACTCATAGGTATTACTTACTTTTTTATAACGCTGTGTCATTCCTTCTGGCTATTTTTGCGCGGTCCTCGTATTCCTGCTTTTCCCGACTTACGCCATAGCCGCTCACCTTTTTTACCCTTATATCTCCATCAGGTGTGGTGATGGTATCCTCTTCACGCTTTAAAATATAGCGCTTGCAGATATTCTCACGAACCCCGATAGTTGTTGTGTATTTGAAGATTTTCCTGACAAAGCTGTCCTTCTCATTTTCTCTGCAGAGTACAGTCAGCATTGTACCCGGGCGGTTCTTCTTCATGCCAATGGAGGTCGTAAACACATCAAGGGCTCCCTCCTCCATGAGGCGCTCTGTTGCAAAGCCGATGGCCTCGGGTGTCATATCATCAAGATTGCAGACAAGCTCTGAAATGGTGTCGGTGATGTCAGAATCTGAAGCTATTCCTGTTTTATCTGCATCTGAATTTATGCCTGTTCCATAGAATGTCCTTACGCAGTTAGCCTGAGGAAAGTCTTTTTTGCCCATACCATAGCCGATTGCGTCAATGTTCATGGCAGGCTGAGCCCCGAATTCCTTGGCAAAATATTTAATGAGAGCCGCTCCTGTGGGAGTGCACAGCTCACCCTTTACGTCTGAACTATAGAAGGGAATTCCCTTAAGAAGAAGCGCTGTCGCAGGCGTCGGCACCGGAAGAATTCCATGGGCGCACTTCACCTGACCGCTTCCCACATTTATGGGCGAAGCGATTATTTTTCCAGGTGCAAGCTCATTCATGATAAGGCAGGTTGCAGATATATCCGCAGCTGCATCCATGCTGCCAACTTCATGGAAATGCACCTCTGATACTGTTGTTCCGTGAACAGTGCTCTCAGCTTCAGCAATAAGCTTGTAGACATTCATGATGTCCTTTTTAACTTCGGCGGTTGTGTTCAGGGAGCTCACAATATGCTCGATGTCTGATAAGTGCCTATGTGAATGGTGGCTGTGAACACTTGCCGAGGTTTCTTCGAGGCTAGTGTGAACGTGTTCCGTCGAACCATGCGAGAGCGGAACTTCCTTGTGATCATGGTGATGATGTTCCGTCGAGCCTTGCGAGAGCGGAACATCTTTGTGATCGTGGCTGTGTTCCGGCGAGGCATGCGAGTGCGGAGTTTCCTCATGATGGTGATGCTCCACATCCTCACTTATCTCTTCCTCACCATTTACCTTGACTGTAAGATGGCTTCCCATGATCCCACACTTCTCTGTCTTATCAAGTGAGAAAGTCACTCCGGGAATCCCAAGTCCTGCAAGCTTTCCCAGCATCTCATCCCTGTTATCGCAAAGCTCCAGAAGCGCCGCCGATAACATGTCTCCCGCAACTCCCATTTTGCATTCTATGTAAAGTGTTTTCATGCTCTATTCCTCATTTGTGTTATTAGGTTTAAGTCTATCTGCATTATCTCCCTTTACAGACTGACTTGTTGTTTAAGTCTCTCTTGCACGTTACGTCTATCATCTGATTATTCTTTTTCCCGGTTGACTTGCTATTTCATATCTGTGGACTGTGTTACGTCTATTGGAGCTATATATACTTTTCTGACTTACTAAAAATATGAATTATCAAAAGCCTTTAAGTCTATCCTATTGCTATTCTCTATTCTGACGTAACGGTTATTCTTCACTTCCGATTTCCGTTGCGTCAATTCCTAGGCCATTCTTAAAACCGGTGTAACAGCTTCTCTCCACTTCCATCCGCCGTTACGTCTATTTAGAGCCCAACACTATTCCCGGCGTAACAGCCTCTCTTCTCTCCGGTCCTCCGTTGCGTCAATTTAATGTCCAATCTTATTCCCGGCGTAACGGCCTCTTCAAAAATAAATTTCGATTACGTCTACTTACGCGCAATCTCACTTTCAGACTTACCGCCACCAGAAAGCCCCTCTGGAAGCAACCTGGAAATAACCCGCGGAAATAACCCGTGGAAATAACCCCAAACCCTAGAGCCCATCTGGAAACATCAACAACAATATATGTTTCAAGAGATTCCCAAATACAGCTAACCAGCTTAAATCATATCACTCCGCATATATCTTCTTTTTCTGCTGATGTCCCACCATGCTCACCAAAATACTGTCAGGCACAAAGCGCTGGAAAGCCACAGCAAGCTTCATTCGAAGAGTAGGTACTATCACTGTTTTTCTCCTATTCATTTCCCTTAGGCACTCGCGGACGCACTGCCTTGCTGAAATTCCCTTTAGTGCAAAGGTTACGTCAGCATTACTGTTAAACTCTGTATCCACAGGTCCGGGGCACAGGCAGCAGACGTAAACAGGGCTGCCCTTTTCCTTCAGTTCCCTGGCAACTGCCTTTGTCAAAGACACCACATAAGCCTTGGAGGCGTAGTAGGTTGCCATGTAGGGGCCGGCAGGAAGAAGCCCTGCTGATGAAGCAACGTTAAGGATGGTGCCCTTACCCTGCTTGTTCATCTTTGCAAGAACACACTTGAACAGAATGTGCATGGCTATATCATTGACCTTCACCATGGAAATCTCTTTATCAAGATCCGTCTCCAGAAAGATTCCGGCGGTTCCAAAGCCTGCATTATTTATGAAAATATCTATATGCTCATCATCAATTTCTTGAAGGAGCTTCTTGCAGTCCTCCTCCCCCGAAAGGTCAGTCGTTATAATTCTGCAATTGTCCCCAATCTTACCACGTATATCGTTTAGTCTGTCAGTACGCCTTCCAGTCAGGATAAGCCTGTATCCTTTGGATGCGTAAGCCTTAGCAAACTCTCTTCCTATTCCGGAGGTTGCACCGGTTATGAAAACCGTTTTGGTCATCATGGTCTCCTCTCATAAAACTTTTTTCAAGCTTACCAATTCTACATAGATAATTATACAAAAAATTGATATGTCAAACAATTAAGTTGCATTTATCAATTTGCACATATTCTTCATGCGCTGTGTTGTTTTCCAGCAGCGACAATCTCACCCTTTGCATTTTCATCATCCAATAATTCCATCGCTTCCGTAAAGTGCTCTTTCCTCGTCAAATACCTTATCCTTTATAGTCACGTAACTCATCTTATTTTACCTCTCTTCGATTATATTATGAAAATAGAGCGTCACCCTTGGGCGCACGCTCATATCCTAAAATTCTAATAGCTGTCAAGCCAATAAACTTACGCAATACTCTGTATTTTGCTCTCAAGTCTTGCCTTGGGAACTGCACCGAGCTCATCATCAACTATCTTACCGTTTTTAATGAATGCGAAATAGGGAATGCTCATTACTCCATACTTCTGAGCGAGCTGAGGTTCCTCATCAATATTTACCTTGCCAACCTTGATCCTGCCGTCATATTCCTTTGCAAGCTCATCGACAACAGGTCCCATCATCTTGCAGGGTCCGCACCAGTTTGCATAGAAATCAACCAGTACCGGAACCTCGCTGTTTACAACCTCTGCATCAAAATTCTCACTTGTGAATTTGTATTCCATATATATCACCGTCTCGCCTTTGTGGCGCCTTTCTCTATCTTTGTTGACAGTAAACTGCTTTTCTTAGTTGATACTTACATTATATGTGGTATAAAAAATATATCAACTACGCAGTTTGTATGTACCTGGTACGGAAAAGTATACTACACTAAAGAAAAGAAACCAGCGATACACAATGCGCAGATAGAAGTGTCCCAACAAAAGCAAAATCCTCATCCCATTCTTCCTTTTTAAGAAAAACGGGATGAGGATATCTTTTTACCAAAATACTTCTGCGTGCTTTAAGCATATATCTGCGAAGGCCATGCTCATGGAGAAAAATCCCATCATGATCATCATGAATGCGCCTGCCTTGTCATAAACAAAGGTCTTACAGAACTTGCTGGCAGCGAGAACTTCTATTCCAAGGGATATGAGGATCAGCGGCCATACAGAGAGGATATTTTCATAGGAAAACATACCAAGTGTGGTATGAAGCAGAAACGCAACGCCAAATCCGATAAAGCAAAGGCCTGTGGTTATCGTGCCGACGCGATGGCTGCTCGCACTTGCTGAGGTTTTATCGAAGCTAGTGCGAGCGTGTTCTGGCGAGCTCTGCGAGAGCAGAACTTCCTTGTTAACAGCACTTGCTGAGGTATTATCGAAGCTAGTGCGAGCGTGTTCTGGCGAGCTTCGCGAGAGCAGAACGTCCTTGTTAACAGCACTTGCTGAGGTATTATCGAAGCTAGTGCGAGCGTGTTCTGGCGAGCTTCGCGAGAGCAGAACTTCCTTGTTAACAGCACTTGCTGAGGTATTATTATCAGGCATTTTTCTCCTCCTTTTTATCATCCGCTATAAGAATAGGGTTTGATGAAGTGTCGGTTATGTAGAGCTGCTGCTTTTTTCCTAAAATAAGCTTCACACCGATCACGATGATAAGTGCACCAACCACACACTTAGGGAATGAATAAACAAGCTGATAAATGTATCCTGCGATTCTGCCGTGCTCCTGCTCATACATAAGATACTGCAGATAATCTGAGATCGGATCCCATACGATGTTCCAGAGCATGAGTACGCCCATAACTATAAGAGCCCATGCGCCGCACTTGCGGAGAGTCTCTGACTTGATATTGATTGCCTTGCCGGTAACCAGCTCATTCCAGAAGAAATCGTCCTTTAAGGATGCGAATACTTCCGGGGCTGCATGTGTAAGATTTCTCGCATGGAAAAATCCATAAAACCACATGATCATAGGTACTACCATGAAAATATCGTTAAGGCTAAGAAGCGGAATAAGTCCGAAGGAAATCACGAACACCGCCATGATGCTCAGTCCCATTTTCATAAAGCCCATATTCATCTCTGAAGCGCCGGGCATGAATGCGCATAAAAAATTAAATAATCCTCTTTTCTGCTGTGGTCTCATTTTTTAGTCCTCCATATTAAAACCTGTATTGGAAATAGTGTCGCTTATAACGTGGCTTCCAAAAATATTAGATATGTATTTTGTATTGTCATTTTTCTTTTCAAGCTGGGTTGTTGCTGCCGCTTCCTTTATTGCAACGAAGTTTTCATTGGCAGCTAAGAACGGTGCCACCAGTAAAAACAGAATCGCAGCGGCCATCGCCATACAAACCTGAAACCTGAATCTTGCATATTGCTTTTTCTTTTCCTCGAAGGAAATTGTGTTGTTACTTTCTTCGCTGGTTTTTGATTCATCCTGGTTAATTCTTTTCATTACAGATGCTTCAAAATCCGGAGGCGCCTGGAGCAGTCCTGCGCTTTCAGTTTCATCTATTAGCTTTTGTAATTCTTCATCGCTTAAATATTCGAATTCTTCATTCATGCTTCCAGCCACTCCTTTCTACAAGTTTTCTTCAGCATTTCTTTTGCCCTGAAGATCCTTGTCTGTATAGTTTTAAGATTGTCGCCCTTTTCTTCGGCGATCTCCTTTGCTGTCCGTCCTCTGATAAAGTGTTGCAGTGCTATGTCACTATAGGCTTCCGGAAGCTCTTCGCAACACCGGGTAAAAGTATTCATTACATCTTCTGTTTCATAAATATCTGCCGGATTATTAGCCGCTTCGCTGGCAGCCACGTAGGCGCTTTGTGCTGCAGTCGGCATCTCGTCCTCTGCCGTCGGTACCGATTTTGCAGCTGCGCTCCTTAGGTAATCAGTGCACTTATTGGCTGCGATCCTGCAAAGCCAGGCCTTTTCATTATTCCCATCAAACTTGTCCATGTGCATATATGCTGAGAGGAAGGTTTCCTGAGCAATGTCCTCCGCGGTAAAATAGTCACCGGTCATTCTCAGACAGATGGAAAAAATCAGGTTCTTGTACTCACCCATCCAGCGTATTAAGTTTTCATTCGCCTCTATTTTTTCCACCTCCCTTCGTGCTTTTTTCATCACTCATTACATATAACGAGTGTATCATAAAAATGTCTTCACGATTTTTTCAAAAAAGATAAAAAAATTTTTTAAAGCCTTTTTGGGGCAAAAAGAAAAGAGCCTTTCGGCTCTCTTCCAAATATGATTTTGAGGGGCATTGGGTTTGTGCCCTGATCAATCAACGTTATGCTCTATTCTGTAAATCTCCTCAAGTACTTCCTCAATCTTTGCAAAAAGTTTCTTCATAATAGAATCCCCCTTTCATGGATGAGTTATATAAAATTTTAAGTCTCCTTTATCGGCAGCCATCAGTTACTTTCTTTATCTGATTTAAGGATAGCACCTTGTAGAGCTATTGTATAATACATATAATAATAGATGTATTATACCTTTTGGGTATATCTTATCAAAATCCAAAGCGCACTTAAAATATACGTTTTTCTTATTAAAGAAGAAAGGGAGAAAAATGGAACTTAGACACATCCGATATTTCCTGACAATCGCAGAGGAAGGCAGCTTTACCAAGGCCGCTGAAAAGCTCTGTATCGCACAGCCTCCCCTTAGCCGTCAGATCCGTGACCTTGAGGAGGAGCTTGGCACGCCGCTTTTCGTGCGAAAGGCAAGGGGACTTGCACTCACTGATGCCGGGCAGCGCTTCCAGCAATACGCCCGCCGCATCAAGCAGCTCTCCGACCAGTCAATTGAGGACATACAGGAAATGAAGGAAGGTCTTACGGGCAGATTATACCTTGCTACCGTTGAGGGTCATGCGCCTGAGCTTTTCGCAAAATGGATCCACGAATTCAAGAAACGATATCCCCTCGTAGAATACGAGGTGTGGAACGGCAATTCCGATGATGTCATAAAAAGAGTTCACGCAGGGCTTAATGAGGTTGGCGTCATAACTCTTCCCTACGATGAAGAGGGTCTTGATGGAAAGCTCGTATACACAGAGCCCTGGGTCGCAATGATTCCACAAAATCATCCGCTGGCAAAGGAAAAAGGCGATCACATTCACCTAAAAAAGCTGGCGCCCTACGAGCTCATCATCCCTTCACGAAGATCCCGCAGAAAGGAAATTGAGAACTGGTTCGCACCATTAAAGTGCCAGCCAAAGATCATCTGCCGAATCGCTCATATGCTAAATGCCTACGAATTAACCTCCGAGGGCGTCGGCATCGCCATATATCCTGCATCTGCTGCCAAGTACATAAGCGGCGGCGTTGTCACAAAGGTGATACAGCCTGAGGTCTCTGCAGGCTACGCTGTTGTAAAGAGCGGTGACAGGGACCTGTCCAAGGTCGCAGAGGCCTTCTGGAATATGGTAAGCGACATGTATGATACGAAGAAAGCGTGATTTTACCGCTTTTCATATTGTTTGCAGAGGGAGAACATATTAAAATTATAGCGTTATTGTGATAGTGTAAAGTCTGCTATGGAAAAATGAGCCAAAGGAAAAAGGCTCAAAAGAACCTTGAAAATGTAGATATTGATACCGACAAGCTCTCCGAGGGCTTAGGGCTCCGCCCTAAGAACCTGCAAGGGACCAGTCCCTTGACCCGTTAAGCGGGCTCTGCCCGCACCCGTCCTCGCCGGAAGCAGGCCAGCAAGCACACTTGCTGACCAATGTATCAGGATTATCCGTGAACCTTATGTCAAGGAACTTTCGCGGCATATCCTCGCGGCGCTGCCG
>NZ_AUIY01000031.1 GCF_000423945.1 Butyrivibrio sp. XPD2002
CAAGAGCAGAGCTCCATCTTCAAAAATCAGCAATGTTCCCTCGTATTCCTGTGCATGATAAAATCATGCTACAGGAGGAACAGCCATGGCCAGTAAAGAACTAATTGCAAAGCTTAGAGAGAAATACATCCAAAATCCGCCGGAAGGCATGACGGCGAATGAAATCCGCGAGATGGATGATGAAGACCTTCTCGACATGGATTACTTTATGCATGAAGATGATGAATTCTTTGACGAGGTAGATTGGTAATTTAAAACCAACATACCTCCGCTTTGCGTGGCCCGGTCTTGTCCGGGCCTTTTAATTCAAGTTTTCGCCGCAAGGCGAAATTTCCTATTAAATGAAAAAACTGCCACCGTTTATGCGATGGCAGTTTCACTAAATCACATTAGATTTTTATTATTTATTCTATTTAGTTACCAAAGCCGAAGGGATTCTGGAAGGGATCATATCCCTGGCCACCCTGGCCCTGACCATCCTGACCTTCTTCCTGCTTTGCATCAGGCTGCTTCTCACCGGAATATGTCTTTCCATCAGTATCGCTGTCTGACTGAACTGTGGGCTTTGTTCCAAGTGTTACCTGAAGCTCCTGCTCCTGGTATCCACCCTGACTCTGTCTCTGAACTGAGATTGTAACAGTCTCACCTGCTTCATAATATGCAAGTCTGTTCTGAAGATCATCCATTGATGAGATTTCTTTTCCATCAAACTTAGTGATGATATCGCCTTCCTGAACACCTGCTGCCTTAGCGCCACCATCCTCGGAAACGCCTGCTACATATACACCAAGAGGAAGTCCATACATCTGTGATACGTCTGAAGTAACACTTACACCAGAGATACCGATATAGCCTCTCTTTTCCTCTGAAGCCTTTGAACGTGTCTTCTCAGTCATGAGCTGCTCAATAATAGGCTTAGCTGTTGAAATCGGGATAGCATATCCCATGCCCTCGATTGCTTCACCGCCGATCTTGTTGGAGTTGATACCAATTACTTCGCCGCTGATATTAAGAAGTGCACCACCTGAGTTACCGGGGTTGATTGCTGCACTTGTCTGTACGAATGTACCCTTTCTGCTGTCATCAAGGTCGATCGCACGATTAACCGCACTGATAACACCGGTAGTAACTGACTGACCATAGCCAAGAGCATTACCGATAGCAATTGCAGGCTCGCCAAGTGTAAGTGAATCTGAATCACCAAGAGTTGCGATAGCGATTGCATTCTTTGTATCTGCGCTGAGGTCAGAAAGCTGAACAGCGATAACTGCAAGGTCCATGTTGGAATCTGTTCCTTTAACCTCTGCCTTTGCGGTGTTCTCGTCTACAAAAAGAACCTCAAGGGAATCAGCACCCTCAATAACGTGGTAGTTAGTTGCAATGAGAAGCTCTGTATCGTTTGTTCCAACGATAATACCTGAACCTGAAGCTGTGAGCTCCTGGCTGTAGGTCTGTCCAAAGTATGAAGCAGACTGTGTGTAGTTGTTGTTGATGGAAACCATTGCAGGCATTGCCTTGGCAACAACCTCTGTAACGTCTGTTACAACTGTTCTTGAATTATCAACTGTCTCTGTCTGAGAAATTCCTGATTCAGCATTGTTTGCTGCGATAGTTGCATCTGCATCACTCTGCTGATCCTTCTCTTCTGTCTTATTCTCTGCTGATTTTTCTGTAGAGCTGTCTTCCTTAGAAGCCTCTGCCTTATCCTCTACAGCTGCAGGCATCTGGGAAATCTTTGTCATGCTGTAGTAGCCTGCTCCGAGACCAAGGAAAAGAACAAGTGCAATAGCGATTGCTGCTGCCACCTTCTTACCTGTTCCCTTCTTATGCGGTCCGTTGTTTCCTCCATTCATACCGGGCTGATTGTAGGAATACTGGTAATTACCGTATGTGCCATTATTTCCGTTATTCCCATAATTACCGTTGTTTCCATAATTACCGTTATTGCCGTAATTGTAACTGCCGTAGGAGTTTCTGTTCTGGCCTCCTGTACCATTGCTCATGCCGTTGTAGCTGCCGTAAGATCCAGTATTGTTGTTCTGATTGTAACCGCCGTAATTACCGTTCTGATTACCTGTTCCGTATGTACTACCTGATCCGTATTGATTGCCTGATCCGTAGTTGCTTCCGGAATTGTTTTGTGTTTCCTGCTGTCCCCCGACATCTACCTGGTTTTGTTCATTATTCTCATTATCAAACATCGTTTTTTACCTTCTTTCTTTGATAAACTTTTTGATAAATTATATTTTTCTTCATTTGCATGTTCTCAGTATAGAAAGAGATTGTGACGAAATTGTGATAAAAGTATCAAAAAAATATTTCCCGAACCTTAATCGAAACTAAAAGTTTGTTTCAAAAGTCCGGGAAATACGCGGTTTTTTATTCTATTTGTTATATAACAACAGCAAAAAAATTTTATTAATAATAAAAATCGTCCTCTTCGATTACCTGAATTTCCATATAATCAAAAGGTATCTCCTCTATAAATGCATCCTTAGTGAATCTGCATTTACTATGAAGCTGAAAATCATGAACCGTGGACTTGAGCCAGATAGGCTTACTAAGATCAAGATCATAGCAGGCCTTCTCAAGGGCGTTCATAACCTTATGGGTTCTGGTCTCCATAGAGGAATCTTCAATTACTGTGTCTTTTAATAGATGGTTATCTTCTATAAGTCGTACCCAGAGTCTGAACATTGTGAATGTCAATCCTCATATCCGTTAGGGTTCTGACTCTGCCATCTCCAGGAATCCTCGCACATTTCACGGATGCCGTTCTGAGCCTCCCATCCAAGCTCTGCCTTAGCCTTATCAGCATTGGAGTAGCAGGTTGCGATATCGCCTGCACGTCTGGGCTGAATCTCATAAGGAATCTTAACGCCGTTAGCTTCCTCGAAGTTCTTAACGATATCGAGAACGCTGTAGCCAACGCCTGTTCCAAGGTTGTAGATTGAAAGGCCACTGCCGGGCTCAAGCTTCTTAAGAGCCTTAACATGTCCAATTGCAAGGTCAACTACGTGGATATAATCACGCACGCCGGTTCCATCCGGAGTATCGTAGTCATTACCAAATACATTGAGCTTAGGAAGTCTTCCTACAGCAACCTGTGTGATATAAGGCATAAGGTTGTTAGGAATACCATTGGGGTTCTCACCCATTGTGCCGCTCTTGTGAGCACCGATAGGATTGAAGTATCTGAGAAGAACTACGTTCCATTCCTTATCAGCAAACTGGATATCTGTAAGAACCTGCTCAAGCATGGACTTTGTCCATCCGTAAGGATTGGTGCACTGTCCCTTAGGGCACTCCTCTGTGATCGGAATAAATGCAGGATTACCATAAACTGTTGCAGATGATGAGAAGATGATGTTCTTGCATCCGTGCTTTCTCATTACATCAACAAGAGTAAGTGTTCCTGTGATGTTGTTGTCGTAGTACTCCCAAGGCTTCTGAACTGACTCACCAACAGCCTTAAGTCCTGCAAAATGGATAACACTGTCGATCTTTTCCTTAGTGAAGATCTCTTCAAGGCCTTCTCTGTCGCGGATGTCTGCCTTATAGAAGGGAACCTTTTTGCCTGTGATAGCTTCAACACGGCCAAGTACCTTCTCGCTGGCATTAGCAAGGTTATCCATTACGACTACGTCGTATCCGGCGTTCTGAAGTTCAACTACTGTGTGGCTTCCGATGTAACCTGCGCCACCTGTAACTAATATTGCCATTTTTTGTCCTCCCTTTTATAACATCATCCGCCAGCGAAGCTGACGGATGGTGGTCCCTTTATTAAAGTTCAATTCCGTTCTTCTTGCAAAGCTCTCTTGCTGACTCAACAGAATCCTTACCTGTCTTATTCTTAATAGGTGCGAACTCATGCTCACGAACAACCTCGTAAGGAACACAGCTGTCAAGCTCGTGGATCATATCAAGAACAAGCTGCTCAAACTTGCATCCGTTAGGAGTCTCGGGCTTAACAAGCTCGCCAGCCTCGTTGATGAAAGGAATCTTCTTCTCAACTACGTGAAGAGGAAGCTCATTCTTAGCGATTCTCTCAAGCGCAGGTACATTGAAGAGGTAATTAAGGATAACACCATAGTTGTATGCAGGCTCACCAGCCTCATCCTTAGCATCCATCATCTCCTGAGTAAGCTCATAGTACTCAACGATTGAAGGTCTGCCATCCTCAAGACACATAACACCAACACCCTCATCAGGCGCGTTCTTCTTAACAACCTTAGCACCAACCTCAGCCTTCTGCTCGATTGTAGCACCTACGAATGTAGGATCACAGATTCTCTGAAGTACGTTATCAACTGCGAAAATATTAACCCACTCGATGCCCTCAGCATGAAGTGTCTTATCAAGGCCAGCCTTGATCATTGAAGAGAACCAGCCTGCATTTCCGTTAGGAGATGTAGAGATACGTCCCTTCTCTTCCATATATACCTTACCTTCGTAATCAGAAGCGGGAGCCATATCCTGCTTGAAGAAGGTAACCTTATCTGCTTTATAACCAAAGAAATTCTTCTCTGTAAGGAAGTTAACTGTCTTCTCGTGGTTCTTCTCACTTGTCATGATGAAAAGGTGAATCCATGAACCTGTAGCATTAACTACATCAAGAAGGTTCTCGATAATTCTCTGGAAGATAAATACTTCCTTTGTAAGACCGATGTTGTACATACCCTTAGGATCATCAGAACCAAGTCTTGTTCCCATACCACCTGCAAGAAGACATGCTGCAACCTTGCCTTCCTTGATTGCATCTGTACCAATCTTGGTAAACTCATCCTTTCTCTTCTCGATCTCAGAGAGCTGCATACATGCAAGAGGCTCGAACTTTCCTCTCTCAGAACCGTGTCCGAGATTCTTGGCATTCTTCAAAACCTCGAAATCAGTCTCGTCGATTTGCTGAAGAAGTGCTGCCTTCTCAGCTTCTGAAAGTTCATCATAATATTTGAGGACGTGCATCTGTCCGTTTGCTTCCAGTTTCTTCTTTGCTTCTTCTAATGTCATAGTATAAATTCTCCTTTACTACTTAAAATAAGCGCTTCATTTAATAATATCTCACAAGAAAAATAAAAACAATCAATACCGAGCAACTTTTGCTCGTTAAAAATCATATCGCCTTATCTCGCAGTTTTTGATTCCAAAGGATGAGAACGCTTCGTTGTCCATTTCTCTAAAGTATGACTCCACAATTCTTGCTATTCCGTTATGTGCCACCAGAATATAAATCTTGTCATCATTTTTAATATCATCCAGCAGATTATAAATTCTCTGCGCAAGCTGCATCATGGATTCGCCTGTGGAAAAACGGCTGGCCATGTGCTTTTTTGCTTCGTGGAATTCCTTACCGTCTCTGGGAGTAGATTCATATCTTCCAAAATTCTGCTCGATAAGTCTCTGCTCAATCTTCATAGGAATACCGGTGATCTCAGAGATATGTCTTGCCGTTTCCGACGCCCTGATAAGGGGTGATGTCAGAATCTCGTCAGCCTTTATCTCCTCTGCCAGGATCTTTTCTCCTGTCTCTATCGCCTGCTGATGGCCTTTTTCCGTCAGTTCTATATCCGTGGCACCACATATCTTGTTTTCCACATTCCATACGGTTTCACCATGTCTTACAAAGTAGAAATATTTACTCATATTTGCGCTCCATTTCATTTTCTCTTTGCTTATTATAAGTGTTATCATAGAAGTAGTGAACAACTCTCGCAATAATTATAAGGAGGCGCATACCATGAAAATAGCTATGGCTAACGATCACGCAGGAACTGCCATGAAAAATGAGATAAAGGCATATCTTCTTGCAAACGGTTATGAAGTCGAAGATTTTGGAACCTATGATGAAGAAAGCTGCGATCTTTCTGACTTTGTTTATCCCGCTGCTCTTTCCGTTGCGAAGGGTGAATGTGACAGAGGGATCTTTTGTGACGGCGTCGGATATGGAAGCGCCCTTATAGCCAATAAAATAAACGGATGCTACGCTGCCGTATGCCAGGATCCTCTCTGCGCAACACTTGCAAGGCAGCACACAGACTCAAATATCCTGTGCCTCGGTGCCAAGATAATCGGCACTCTGATATCAATGGAAATTGTGAAAACCTGGCTAAATACAGATCCTCTTATGGAAGAAAAATACAGAAGAAGAGTTCAGAAGGTATGCGATATAAACGACAAATGCTGCATACCGGTAGATAAGCTCTCGTAACTTAAAAGACTTCTTGGTCGAATTAGGCCAAGAAGTCTTTATTTTATCTTCTAACCCACACCAGGAGCTCTCCAGGAGTCCTGTTAGCCCAGAAATAATAAGGAATGAAGGTCATCCTTACATCCTCTTTCTTATTATCTGAATACACTCTGTAGAGCTGGTCCTCACCCCAGAATTTTTCCGAAGTACGATGGCCATTAGCATCTATCACTACTACGCCATTTGCCATATCCTTCTCAAAATGACAGTTAAATTCAGGCGCATCAGAGAGTGAAAGGTTCTGAAGGAGTTTTCCATTATCAGCTTCCTCAAGACAGTACACAAGAGGTCCTCTGGTAACAGCAACCTTTCCAGCATCGGCGCGGACACGGGGATTGGCTTCCATCAGACGAATCGGCATCTCCATCTTAAGTACCACAGTATCCCCGTCCTTCCAATTCCGCTTAAGCTTCGCATAGCCATTGGAAATGACATCAGCACCGACGATTTTCTCGCCATTAACCTCTAACGAATAATTTTCACACCAGCCGGGAATACGCACAGCGAGCGTAAACTCACTCTCAGCATCATTGTGTATGGTCACAGCGACGTCTCCATTCCAGGGATAGCCCGTCTCCACGGAAAGCTTCTGCTTCGCTCCTCCAAGCTCAGCCTCAATCTCCCCGCCGATAAACAGATTCATATAAATCTCATCTGTATTCGCCTCGTAGGCATAGCCACCGATTGACGATAAGAGTCTTGCAATATTGGGAGGGCAGCACGCACAGCCAAACCACTTCTGACGCTCGATTTTTACATGCCTCTTATAATAATCCTTAAGGGAGGACTCCGGATTGGCCTCAAGGGGATTCACATAGAAGAAGCTCTTTCCATCAAGAGACATTCCGCTTATCACAGCGTTGAAAAGTGTATTCTCCATCACATCAATGTATCTGCTCTCTCCTGTTATCTCAAACATGCGACGGGCAAAAAAGATAAGCCCTATCGCAGCACAGGTCTCCGCATAAATAGTATCGTTGGGAAGATCATAGTCGAAGGTAAAAGACTCGCCGTACTGGGTTGAACCTATGGCTCCTGTGATGTACATCTGTCTCTGAACAATGTTATTCCAGAGAGTCTCACAGGCTTCAAACAGAGATGCATCCCCGGTTGCAGAAGCAACCTCTGCCATTCCCGAATACAGGTAAACAGCACGAACCGCATGGCCTTCTGCTTTTTTCTGCATCCTTACAGGCTTACCTGCCTGATAATACTGTTTCTTCATGTAGCTATCATTCCAATAGCATTCATTGTTATTCTTCTTTTCTTCCTCCTCAAAGAACAGAGGACTCTGGCCTCGCTGATCGATGAAATATTTTGCAAGCTTTAAATGCTTCTCATCGCCTGTCACCCCGTAAAGGAGAACAAGCGCCATTTCAGCAACTTCGTGTCCCGGATACCCCGGAATTTTCCCGGGATCTGTTCCGAAGTTCTCACATACGCAATCGACAAATCTGGTCGCCACCTTCAAAAATCTGTCCTTACCTGTCGCCTTAAAATATGCAACTGCTGCCTCTATCATGTGTCCAAGGCAGTACAGTTCGTGACGGTCCATCAGGTTAGTAAACCTTTTATCCAGACCTTTAATAATGTAGTAGGTATCTAAATATCCATCCGGCTGCTGTGCGGAAGCAATGAGCTCGATCGTCTCATCCGCCGTCTTTTCAAGCTCCGGATCCTTATGCCACATAAGCGAGTACGCTACCGCTTCAAGCCATTTATATACGTCGCTGTCCTGAAAACAGTAGCCCTGAAAATCCCCCTCCTCAAGGCCTGCTGCAATCCTGAAATTCCGGATGCAGTGACTGGGCTCGGCATTTTCAATTCTATCGTTAAGTGCCTCCCATTGATAAGGAATCACATGGTTCCTTACAAGCTCCATGTAGGGCTTCCAAAACGGATCCCCAATCCGAATATGATCAAGTGCGATGGGCGCAACTTTCTTTTCATACATCTATCCTATCCTCCGTAAGTCTCAATCCTTCAAGCCTGACATCATAACGCCCTTAACAAAAGCATCCTGTGCCAGCAAAAATGCCACAAGCACCGGCAAAACCGCAATCACAGATGATGCCATAAGAACCGGCCAGTCAGTGGAATACATCCCCTTCATGCTCGCAAGTCCCAGCGGCAGCGTGTATTTTCTGGAATCATTGATATAGATAAGTGGTGAAAAATAATCATTCCACACACCCATAAAGCAAAAGATACAAAGTGTCGCAATCGTAGATTTTGCAAGTGGCAGTGCAATCATGAAAAATGTCCTGAAGGGATTACAGCCGTCAATTTTCGCAGCCTCCACCAGCTCGTTGGGCACAGTTATGAAAAACTGCCTCATCAAAAATGTTCCAAAGGCGGACACTGATGCAGGAAGCATCAATGACCACAGTGTGTTTACAAGTCCGTAGAAGGACATCTGCAGGTAGTTAGTGATGACAGTTACATGAAAAGGGATCATCATAGTTCCAAGATACAGCAAAAACAGCTTATCTCTTCCCGGGAAATTCAGCTTCGCGAACACATAGCCCGCTGTAGCCGACGTCATCACCTGAAAAAATACTACCCATGCAGATACTTTAACACTGTTCATGAAATACTGAAGGAAATTGAATCTGCTGGAAATCTGAGTGTAGTTTTCCCATACAAGCCTCTCTCCAAAGAGCTTTGGAGGGAAAACGAACACCTCACCAAGTCCCTTTAAGGAGGATGAAAGCATCCAGATAAAGGGCACAAGCATCGTGAAAGCACCGATAAGAAGCACTACATGAGCTATGGATTTGTTTAATATCAAAATGCGTTTGTTACTCATGTCTACCTCCTTAATAGTTATCACGCATGTTCTTTTCCATGCGCATATTAAAAATCGTTATTCCCATTATAATGAAGAAAAGCAGGTACGCTATAGCACAGGCATAACCCAGCTTGAAGTACTGGAATGCATTCTGATACAAATAGTGCACAAGCACCGAAGATGATCGTCCCGGACCACCCTCAGTCATCAGCATAACCTGGTCAAACACCTGAAAAGAGCTGATTACAGCCATTACAAATATGAAAAATGTGGTGGGCTTTAACAAGGGCAGCGTAATATATCTAAACTGCTGCCAGAGCCCTGCGCCGTCAAGCTTTGCAGCTTCATAATAACTTGTGGAAATTCCCTGTAGTCCTGACAGGAAAATGATCATGTTATAGCCTGCACTTTTCCAGATGCCGACGATAGCCAGGGATACAAGGGATGTCCGGGAGTCCAGGAGCCACTTAGGGCCCTGGATTCCAAATAGAGACAGAAAGTAATTCATAATTCCAAATTCAGGGTTATAGATCCACTGCCACACTATAGCAACAACTACCATTGAAGTGATGGATGGCAGGAAAAACGCCGCCCTGTAGAACCTTCTGAATGCGATCTTCTGATCAAGCATTACAGCAAGAAGAAGTGAAATACACATTCCTACCGGCACTGTAAGAATAGTATATAGCGCCGTGTTTTTAGTAACTTCCCATACAATTGGATCACTGAACATGGTGATATAGTTACCCAGCCCCACAAACTTAGGCTTCGTCAACATATCATATTTCATGAAGCTAAGTACAAAGGTTGCCACCACAGGCACCAGCATGAACAGAAAGAACCCGACAACATTGGGAAGAAGCATGACCCATGCCCACGCAGTATCATCCTTCAGTTTTCCCTTTCTCTTCTCCTTTGGTGCCACGTGAGCCTCGATATTACTTATTGATATAGCTGAGCCATTCATAACGTGCTCCTCCCCAATTTATTAACTGCTTAAATCAAAATCATTACGCCTTAACCCTACTAAAGTTACTTAGACATTGCTTCCTTTATTGCTTCGTCTATTCTGCTATCAATGTTTTTAACAGTTGTGTCAATATCCTGATCCATCTTAAAGAACATATCTGTTTCTTCCTTGATGATATCGCGCGCCTGAGCTGACTTCTGAATTGCACCCGGATCTACAGCTGCATCCTTGAAATAATCCAGCATCAATTTATAGCTGTCGCCGTGAACCTTCTCATCGTACCAGCCTTTAAGCTGATCGCCTTCATACATGGAATAGCGGTTAGGCATCCAGAGCCCCGTCTTGCAAAGTGCACCCTGATATTCCATTCCGGAGAGGAACTTAAGGAATTCCCAAGCTTCTTCGGGATGAGCACAGGTTGAAGATATAGCATGAAGATGAGCCTGTCCTGTTGTAAGTACTTTGCCATAGGAAGGAAGCGGAGCCATACCGATGTTCATTCCTGAAGCTGCCAGCTCCTGAAGTGACCATGAACCATCCACAAGCATTGCCACTTTTCCTGTCTCAAGCATCTGTGCAGCAGACATGCCGACAGAGTCAAGTGTTGAAGAATCAGGTGCTGAGCCGTCGTCCACACGGATAGCCTTGATTGTCTCAAGAACCTCCTTAACCTCAGGTGTATCCATTGTACTCTTGGTAAAATCTGCATTATAACGGGTTCCGCCGTTTGAAAGAATCTGCGCATTAAGTGTATCTGCAACGGATTCCATTCCATAAACGCCGTAAACATCATCAGTTGTAAGTGATTTTGCCACATCACGGAACTCATCGATAGTCCAGCACTTTGCAGGATCTGAGCTGGGATAAGGAACGCCCGCTGCGTCAAAAACATCTTTGTTGTAGTAAACGATAGGAGATACTGTACATGAAGAAATTCCATAAATATGACCATCGATATCCATAATCGTACGGGATGACTCAATGAAATCATCGAAGGAGTAATTTTCGTCGAACTTGTCAGTGAGCTCCATGAGCGCTCCTGCTGCTGCGATCTGACGATAACTCTCTGAAGATACGAACATTACGTCTGGAAGTGCACCTGCTGCAGCTGAAGAAAGGATTTTCGCATTGTACTCTGAGCCTGCAAGGCCAGGTGTGTAAGAAACAGTAATATTGGGATGCTGAGCTTCAAAGGCTGCTATTCCATCCTTTACCGCCTGAGTCTCCAAGGGTGATGCTTCCCATCCCATAAATACCAGCTCAACCTTTTCACCAGACTCACTTTTCTGTGCTCCTGCCACAGTTGCCTCTTCAGTAGATGAAGAAGCTACATTTGTCTCCTCATTTGAAGAAGCGGCAGTATCACTATTCGCAGATGATCCACATCCAACAAGTCCAAGACTCATTGTTGTAACTGCCATTGTCAAAGCAAACGACATCCATACTTTCTTTCTCATACTAATCCCTCCTGATGGCTAAAGACCCTCTGTCTTTTGCGCCAAAATCACATTCCCCATGATGTGCACTTTCACAGAGAATACTATTGCAAGTTTCTCTCGCGATGATATAAATATAAATAAAAGCACATGTAACAACAACTCACATACCGATAGAAAAGGTGGACAAATCCCATATGTTATTCTGCGTATATGACCCATCTCATCCTGTTCAATATTTAAGTAGTGGAATTTTAGTCAGAAAAGACGGCTTTCTTCATGAACGAAGAAATATAGACTCTTTTGTTCTTATTCTCGTATCCCAGGGAACTCTTCACATCACCCAAAATGGTATCAATTATGATGTTTCTGAAAATGAAGCAATAATCCTGTTTCCTCACAGGACGCATTACGGCTACAAGCCAAGTAAGGGGCCGCTGTCTTACTACTGGACTCACTTTTACATAACCGATCCCGATTACCACATCTACAACCAGAAGGCTCTGATGCGCAACAACACCATTATGACAGGACTTCGCAATTCATACAGCACCAACATGCTGGCGCCCTCCTATCAGCCGGAGCAGGCCCGGGAAGCAGGTGAACTCTTCGTACTTCCGGAATACATTCATCTGAAAAATGACATCCGCACAGTGGTACTTTTCACTCAGCTCCTTGATATCTCCAGAAGGGACAGCTACCAGCTGAACTGGCGAAGCCGCTATGCACTAAACCTGCTGCTCGCAGAATTCCAGGCCGAATGTAACGAAGTACAGATGCTCCACCTCGATTCAGACAGCCCCACATCAGTGCGCGCCGTCACCGAGTGGCTACGCACACATTTCGATGAAAAGATTACCGTAGCAGATCTCGCTGAGCAGTTCGGATATAACCCGACCTACCTCACGGCACTGATCAAAAAGCACACAGGATTCACCATTACAGAACTACTAAGCTACTACCGGATAAACGTCGCCAAGGGTATCCTATCCTCCGATGCCAGCACCTCTGTGAGGCGTGTTGCGCTTCTTTGTGGCTACTCCGATGAGAAGTATTTCATGAGGGTATTTCGCAAGGTTGCAGGAATGACACCGAAGGAATATCGAGAAGCGTTTACAGAGAAAAAGCTTGTGACTAAATAGTAAAAAACTTGAAAGGAGCGGACATAATGCCCGCTCCCTTGTAAAATCATTCGTTTCGCCTTTTAGCTCATGTGTAAGCCAAATTATCATTTTGATGATTGTTCTTGATGAAGTAATTCTTCCATAAGCTTTCGCTGATATTTTAGATCTTCAGTAGCTTTTTTCAGATCATCAAACCTTCCGTCTTCAATTAAAATAGCGTTTAACCTATTAATTGAATCCGTAACCATCTCTGTAACCTCTGTGATGACCTTCTCTGTAACCTCTGCGGTGACCTTCTCCGTCAATTCTCGATCGTGAATTCTCTGTCTATCCCATTCCTTCATATAGGTTTTAGTCACCTCCGATCTATCTTTGACATTGTTTACTATATCGCTTAGTCTATGTATCTCTTCACCTGGATTTTCTCCCAGTTCTCCTGTCACGATTTATTTTTTCATTATGCATTAATGAATATCCGCTGTATGCTTAGCATTTTCTTTATGGAGTAAATCTTCCATAAGCTTTTTCTGATATTCCTTATCTTCTGTAGCTTTTTTTAGATCATCAAGCCTTCCGGCTTCAATTAGAATAGCAGTTAAACTATTAATTGAATCCGTAACCATCTCTGTTACTTGTGCAGTAACCTCCTCTGTAACTTTGCCCGTAACCTTCTCTGTAATTTCTGCGGTAACCTTCTCCGTAACTTCTTCGGTGACCTTCTCTGTAACTTCTGCGGTAACCTTCTCTGTAACCTCTGCGGTAACCTTCTCTGTAACCTCTGCGGTGACCTTCTCCGTCAATTCTCGATCGTGAATTCTCTGTCTGTCCCATTCCTTCATATAGGTTTTAGTCACCTCCGATCTATCTTTGACATTATTTACTATATCGCTTAGTCTATGCGTCTCTTCACCTGGATTTTCTCCCAGTTCTCCTGTCACAATATATTTTACCATTTCGGCCAGAACATTGCCATGTGTATTACCGCTGGGGATATTGTAATTACCGCCACCATAAAGGAATATATACCTTTTTCCATCATCGTATTCTATATCTCTGTGACTGACGAGTGTGGTCTTTGCTTCGTAATACATATCCCCTGCAAGGAAGGGATCATAAGATAAAATCGTTATGGAAATATAGTCCGGAAGTGTTTCATAGAATTTTCCTGAACTTAAGAGTTTTGATTCTACAATTGATGAATAATACCTATGCCTTTTCGGAAGTTCCTGCCTGTCTGCCTCCCTGTCCTCCATCTCTATATCATATACAGATGAAACCTCGCCATCAGCTGTCCTGCTATGATCAATATATACGTCAAATCTTATACCATGTTTACCTTTATCATTCCCGGTAAATACCTTCTGCGGTTTTGCGCTGTCAACACATATCTTATAGCCAACTACAGCACTTATGATAATTTGCGCAACCTCTTTGGCTCTTTCCTCATCCTCCATCACGTAATTGAAAAGGAAATTGTTGATCAAAGTCATTGATTTTACTGCATTTTTCGCCTCTTCAAAAGTGATTGTATCGTTGTTTGTTTCTATAGTTTCAATCTTTTCTGACACATTTGTGCCCTCCTTAATCTTTTGTATCAGATGAACATAAAGGCACAGAATATCAAAATACGGGGAAGTAATCTTTAATACTCAATTTATCTATTTCAAAACACTACTATAAAAATGTGGAAATAACGGGTGAACACCCGGATACCTATATGGTCCTCTGACCGAGTATGATAATACACAAATGAAAATGATTTGTCAATGCTCTATTAAAATATGATTGTATATTGTAATTCATTACTACTTTTTAACTAAATAACGATATCTTTTCAACAATTTATTTTATACTCACTTTTACGTGAGAAGGGAGCGGCCATGATGCCCGCTCCCTTCTGAAAAGTGATTGAAGAAAAGTAATCTTACATGAGAAACTCTCATGAAGTTTTCTTATGATGGGTTATTTAACCTTTGTCTTGCCATTCTTTACGTTAGGAAGTGCGTTAAGTATTTCCTTATTCTTAGCCTTATACTTACCAGTAGCCTTGATCCATCCACCCTTCTTAATCTTCTTGAAGGACTTAGCCATCTTCTTTGTAAGCTTGAGACTCTTAATCTTAATCTTCTTAACCTTACTCTTCTTGAAAGCATTAGGATTGATTCTCTTAATGTTCTTTAACATCGAACTCATCTGCAACTTTATTAGGAACTATTGTGGCTGTATTTTCGTCTGCGCCAGCCGTCCATACAACATCACTAATGTCCCTGCTCATAAAGGTTGATATCATCCCAATCCAGTCTCATATCTATTCTCATTTCTTCAATCCAAAATTTCTCAAGGCCTGTATGAATGCTCTTCGCCTTGAATATTCATTCCTATATTTTTCCAAAATGGTTGCCTTTTTTGTAATTCCTCTCGACTCTGCAACTTCACCATATGCTGCTATAAAGCTTGCACACTCTCCATAGTAATTACGTCTGTTGGCTCCCATTATGCCTGCAGTTCTCTGTTCAATCAGGTTACCCAACATTTTCATCCACTTTTTGTAATCTGACTCATTTACTTTTATTCCGGATTTCCATTCATCAAACAATTCATAAAATGTATCGGTACTGCTTAATGGTTCGTCTATATATTCTCCTAAACCCCTATAGTACTTTTCTGCATCAAAACCAATTCCGGAAACAGCCATATTCAGCATGCTTCCTAATCCACTTGGCAATGTTTCACCTTTATATAGCAACATCATAAATAGTGCTATTCCCTGCTTCATAAAAGTTGAAGACCATCCAAGAGCTGCTTTTTCACTCATCCCGCTTTTTATTACAGTTTCAAAGTCTCCCTCAAAAAATTTGACCGCCAAATAGTCATTTCGTCCCATATCGTTCTCTTCAGGCATTCCCGATCTATACACTGTGGTATTTCTATTATTCTTGAATTTTTCGTATCCATCCTCGCATTCTTTATGGATTGTTTTAGCAAAAGCGGAATAATTGCTATGTTTCATTAACAATCTAAAAAAATTTGTAAATGTAGTATCTGAACTAAAGGCCTCTAACCAACAGTATTCCTGAAAAGATTTCTGATTATTTTTGTATGCATACTCTGCAGTTAAAAGCGCAACATCTGCTCTGACTTTATAATTATTTGGAATCTTCTTTAATGCCTCTTCTCCAATATCAAGCATTCTACTATCTTCACCACTATCAACCCCATTTACAAGAATTTCTTTATATAACTCCGGATGATTATCCGTATGTTTTCTGGCATTCTCCAGAATTTGGTTATCATCTTTTAGCATGGATTGGGCTTCTTTCAGCATATCTTTTATACCCCATCCGTTTCTTGTGCCAAGAATATTACTCCAATCCACAATAAACTTGTCAAATTCAGGCAGGACATAGCCACCAAGTTCTATAACCTTTTTCAATTGAAAGCTATACGGTCTTAAATTCTCATACAATCTAAACATAGCCTCAGCTCTTTCGGAAATATCATTTCCAATATATGCCAAAAACATTGACTCATTTACCATATTGTCAAACGAACCATCTAATAGTCCATGATCATATAGCTCATTTATTCCCAGCGGAGATCCTTCATAATCAGCCCAATCACCGGTAGCTGAAACCTCAGTAATTGACAATTGTTCTGCAAGGTTGTATCCATCTTCATATTGCTCTGTATCTATACATTTGTTCAACAAAGAAATAGCTTCCTCAACATCAGGAAGAATTCTATCTCCATCCATAAATAAAACTTCGTCCTCGTCACTGGCATACCAGTCATCATATTCCTCGTTATACTCGCTATCCAGGCATCTTTCGCCTTCTTCGATCTCCTGAAGAACTTTAATCATTTTTTCAACTTCATCATGGACTGTTTTAGCACAGGGATTTTCGCCAGTTTTATGACTTAATCCCTTCGCATTCTTCATCATCCGAAGAAATGAATCTCTTCTCCCCTCAGGAAGACTTTGCGCTACATCAATTATAAAAGAACGTAATTCTTCCTCTGGCATTTTTTCAAGCACACCGTTAACCTGTTTCAAGAATTGCGGTAATGTCATTTGAATTCTCCTCCATTTCTTTTCTGCTACTAAATAATTCAATTTCTCCTTTGATGTAAACATTATCTCAAATAAGCTGTGGCATAATTTGGACTTCAAACTCATTGCCATTACAAAAATACCGGCTGATGCTTCTCTATCATCAGCCGGCATAGATTATTTCTTATTCTATTTTAGTAAACCATACCCACTTTGAGACTGCCTTCGCCGCCATCAAAGCTTATCCTGTTGCATTCTGTAGCCCTTAAATGAGGCAAATCCGTCATCTGAAGTATTATATCGTCTCCCGTCGTAAGCTCGATTATGCCTCTGTCGTAGACAATAGTCACCCTATCCTTTCGGTTTCTTCCTATGATCATAAAATCAGACACCACTCCGTCTGATACAGAAAACACTCCCGTTTTGCTGTTATAGCTCATTGTTACGAAGGGTTCATTTTTCCCGCTTGCATAGAGTTTTATAATGCTTTCTCTGGGATCATTAAGCTCGAGGAAAATAGCACTGTCCTTTGATATATAAGATGACTCCCCCTTTGTTAGCTCAGATACCGGCTGCACACGTGTGCTTATTTCTTCAGGTATGCCATGTCTGATAACATAATCTCCACCTGCCTTTTTAAGTGTAAGCTCTCTAGGAATTCCCATTGCACTTGTGGTCTGCTCATAGACACATTTGGTTCTAAGCCATGGTATCTGTATTACCCTGCCTTTGGGATCCCCTGACCAGGTCTGCGCTGCATAGGGAAGCGTTGTAATAAAATACGCTTGCTTTTTATCCTGAGTAGGTGTGAATTTATATCCGTCAAAATCGCCCACAAAATACATTCCGTCTGCTGCCCAGAATACCCATCTCTTTTCAGAGACATTCCCGTCATCGCCTATGACCGGAAGTTCGAATAAGTCAGGGCACTCGAAGCCGCCTTCAAGTGTAATGCGCTGCGACAGTTCAAAATCCTGCATATTAGGGGATCTGAAAATTCCAAAATCATTTTTCTCAATCCAGAGCACCAGGATATAGGCTTTTGAATCCTCATGCCAGAATACCTTTGGATCACGATTGTCAGGTGCCATCTCCTGCAAAAGTTTATCGCCCCGTTTTATAAGGGAGGCTCCACCATCAGTGCTGTACGCAAGTCTGATGGTGAAGTAAGGATTGGAAAGACCTTCGTCAAAACCTGCAGCAGTATAGGGAAAGAGTAATGCATCCTTAGGTAAACCCAGCTCTCCTCTGTCATTTCTGAGGCCGCAACCTGAGTACATCATTCCGTTTTCATCTGGATATAATACAGGTTCCAGTTCTTCCCAGTGTATGAGGTCAGTGCTTCTTGCGTGTCCCCAGGTCATGTCATCCCATTCCACTCCGTTCGGATTACTTTGATAATATAACTCGAATATTCCGTCATGATACACCAATCCGTTGGGGTCATTTAACCAGCCATAATCCGGTGCGAAATGCATAATCGGATAGCAATTCTCTTTCCTGCTGCTCATTTTTGTCTAATCTCCTTGTTACTGTTACTTAATTCTTCTTGCTTCTGTCCACAGCTGTCTGATAAATAGATACGATATCGTTAACGCCTGCGCTCTCAAGCTCTCCAAGATATGCATTCCAGCTGTCATCTGTAACGCCTGTTGTGATCCATGTGTTGATATATCTGTCCACAATATCGGACACTGTAGGCTGGATCTGTGCAAGTCTTGTAAGCTCATCTGTTGTCATAAGAACACGTGGAACAGCTGTATATTCTTCCATAATCTCATCTTTACCGTTTGTTCTCTGGTTCTCAAGGAGCTGTACTGCATCGAATGCATAGCCTGCTGCACCGACCTTATCGCTTCCTTCATAGTCATCATAGTATTTATCAAGAATGATCATAGAACCACGGCAAGGTGTTGAGTTAACTCTCGCATCACCGAATGTCTGGTATGCATCCTGCTGAGGCATGTAGTGTCCATCAGCATCAAGAGGTGTTCTGATAACGCCGTCAGCATCTTCCTTGTAGTTGTATCCGATTGCACCCCAGTTTGAAGTAACTGCAACCTTGGGATCGCCAGCCATGTAGTCAACGAATCTTGCTACTACATGAGGGAATTTGCATGATGTTGTAATAGCTGTATTAGATGAATCCTGAAGCTGTGAGAAGTTGTTAAGGAATCCGCTCTTACCTGCTTCACCTGTAAGTCTGGGGATTGCTACATACTGATCATGCACATCAAGATTTGTGATCTCCTGATCTGTCCATGTTCCGAATACACCTATGCGTGCAACGTCTTCCTTGATGATTGACTGCTTGTAGGAAGCACTTTCATCTGCTTCAAAAGAGCCTTCCCAAATAAGACCTTCGTTATAGAGCTCATTGAAAAATTCAGCAGTCTTTCTGAATGCTTCATCCTGAGCAGTAAATACAACCTTATCATCGATTATTCTCATGTGATCAGCGTATGCATTACCACCGCAATATGAATCTGCCTGTCCAAAGCAGCCTGTAAGTCTGTAGAAAATATTGTAGGAACCAAATGTATCTGTTGCGCCAAACCAGGAAGCCATAGGAATTTCATCAGCTTCGCCGTTTCCGTTAAGGTCGCCTGCATCCTTGAAAGCCTTGAGGCAGTCTACAAGTTCATCAACTGTTGTGGGAACTTCTTTTCCTACCTGATCAAGCCAGTTCTTGTTGATAAGAAGGGGACCGGGTGTAAGAACAAGTCCGTACATCTCCTCGATATAAGGGAAGCCGTAGGTGTGACCGTTAGGTGCTGTGATCTCCATCCAGTATGTAGGATGCTCATCAAGGATTGCCTTTACATTGGGCATATACTCATTGATAAGGCCCTCTGTCTCTACGAAAATATCCTGATCAGCGTACTGAACAACTATATTACCGGATTTACCATCACCAAAGTTCCAGAATACATCAGGAAGATCCTGCCCTGAAGCAAGCATCAGGTTAATCTTCTCCTGTGCACCCTCTCCGGGAATAGGCTGCCAGTCAAATTCAACACCTGTGTCCTCGAACCACTTTTTGCACATCTCAAGTTCGCCGGGCTCAACAAGACGATCTGCTGTATTTACGAGAAGCATTGAGATTTTGCCGTACTTTTCTTCAAATGCTGCAGGATCCTTGATAATGGGAAGTGTGCCGTCAAGCTGGATAAGTCCTGCATCAACAGCCTCCTGCTCCTCGGGTGTAAGACCTGCATCTGCCGCAGATGTAGCTGTTTCAACTGCTTCTTCAAGCTTCTCAGCATTTTCGCTGGGTGCAGATTCAGTAGTTGTCTCAGCTCCCTGATCTGTTGCCTGGTTCGCTGCCTGATTACCGCAGCCTGCAATCACTGATGCAGACATGGCAATTGTAAGTAGTGATGCCAACAATTTCTTTTTCATAAATAAATGTCCTCCTTATAAAAAACTGTGATTTATTTTTTACCCTGCTCTACATAAACTTAAGTTATTTTTGTCAGGGTTATCACTCATCATTTAACAGCTATGATTGTTACTTTTTCTGCTGGTTCTACCTTTTTATCCCTTAACAGCTCCGATTGTTACACCCTTTGCAAAGTACTTCTGAATGAAGGGATAAACCATAAGAAGTGGTGCTGCGGAAACTACGACTATGCAGTATTTAAGCTGCTCAGCCAGTTTTTGCTTGGTTACAAGAGCATCTCCTGATGATCCCATCTGGTTAGACTGGTTCATAAGTACCAGGTTTCTGAGGACTACCTGAAGAGGCATCTTGTTATCATCCTGCAGGAACATCAGTGCATTAAAGAACTGGTTCCACATAGCTGTTGCATAGAAAAGTGCCATTACTGCAATAATTGTTGTGGAGATCGGAATAGCAATCTCGAAGAAGAATCTAAAGTCGCTGCATCCGTCAACCTTGGCCGCCTCCTGGAGCTCTCCCGGTATTCCGGACTCAAAGAATGATCTGCATACGATAAGGTTGTATGCTGAAACCGCAACAGGAAGAACCATAGCCCATATGGTGTTATAGATACCAAGGTTTCTGATTGTCAGGTAGAGAGGTATTATTCCGCCGCCAAAAAACATGGTGAATGTAAATACAAATATCAGTCCTCGTCTGCCCGGAAGATCTTTTCTTGAAAGTGCATATCCTGCGGGTACTGTCGCAATTAGTGCTACTGCAGTTCCTACAACTGTGTAGAGAATTGTGTTACCATACGCAACCCACAAAGGCTTATATGCGAATGTCGTTTTATATCCCTCGAAATAAGGACTCTCCGGATACAGGAGCACTTTTCCCGAATTAACTGTTACAGGGTCTGTAATCGATGCCAGTAAAACATAATAAATAGGATAGATAATGATCACACAAACAATGATCATCAAAAGGATTACAACTCCCATGAAAATTTTATTTGCTCGTCCCAGCTTAACCTTGGACGTATTCTGTGTTTTTGCCATTACCTGCCTCCTAGAATATGCTGATATCGCTTACTTTTTTCGCAATCTGATTAGCAATTATCAGTATGATGAAGTTAACAACTGAATTGAAAAGCCCTACTGCTGTAGCAAAGCTGTACTGTGCTGTCTGAAGTCCGACTTTATATACATAAGTAGAGATAAGCTCGCTGACGATAGTGTTTGAACCGTTCTGCATAAGGAAAGCCTTCTCGTATCCTACGTTCATGATGTTACCTATCTGAAGGATCAGCATCAGGATTACTGTTGGCATGATCATCGGAATATCAATGTACTTAATCTGCTGCCATTTTGTTGCGCCGTCTATCGTTGCTGCCTCGTAGTAGTCCGGGCTTATTGATGTGAGCGCTGCGATGTAAATAACTGCGTTGAATCCCATTGTCTGCCAGATATTGGATCCGATGTAAAGTGTTCTGAACCACTGTGGAAGTGATGTGAAAAGTATCGGATTGGAAGCACCTATCATGTGGTTCATTACACCTGTAGCTGAGAAGAAAACTGATATAATACTTACTACAACTACGTTTGACATGAAGTAAGGCGCATAGCTTATTGTCTGTATAACCTTTCTTGTTCTAAGATTTCTTATCTGGTTTAAAAGAAGTGCAAATACAATTGGTATCCAGAAAGCAATTACTATGCTCTCAAGGCTTATCAGGATTGTGTTTTTAATAGCGGTTACTGCTATGCTTGTACTGAAAAACTGTTGGAAATATTTAAAGATTGGATTAGCCCAGGGGCTTCCCATAATTCCCTGACGGATTTTGTAATCCTTAAATGAAATGATTAGTCCGTACATCGGATAATATGCAAAGACTATTGCCCATACAAGAGATGGCAAGAGCAGCACATATAGCTGCCACGCTGACAATACCTTTTTCAGGTTCCTGCTTCTGCCTGCTTTCTTAGCTGCAGGACTTTTCTCTCCCCTTCTTCCCATTTTTCCTCCCTTTTTGCATACATTCTGCTGTCATTTCACGTGTTCTACCAGCTCTGTATGCACTTGAATTACCGATCATGTAACCGGTTACTTAATTTTGCGTAATCGGTCAAGTAACCGGTTACTTTCTTGAGTATAAATTTCCGGATATAAGATTTCAACCCCTAAAAAAAATTTCATCATTTTTCATGAATAACCATTTTATTTTTTGTTCAAAATATTCAGTATTTATCACATCATAACCGGTTACTTTAATTGCACCTTTTGTGTATAATAATAAGTACGGTTATTGACAGACATATCAGGCAATTCCTAATTTCGTTTACGATAATAGCCTGTGTGCTGCTAAATTATTTTTGAATAGGATGTTTTATTTATGAAGTCAAAGAAAGTGTCTTATGCAGATCTGGCTAGATACTGCAATTTTTCAAAGACAACAATATCAAGATATTTTAGTAATCCGGACTCCCTTACTCTGGAGAATCAGGAGAAAATCCGAGAGGCTGTTGAAACTCTTGGGTATCAGGAAAACAAGATTGCCAAAATACTTCCCAGTGGACATACAGAATTTATCGGTCTTATCATACCCAACCTCTATATGCCCTATTACTCTGAGGTAATGCACCATCTGCTCTCCTCCTACAGTACTTATGGCTATAAGTTTCTGGTTTTTGAAGGGCAGTCGGATATTGAGCTGGAGAGAAAATATATTCGTGAGCTTAGCGCCTATAATGTCGAGGGCATAATAACACTATCTCATACTATATCTTCTAAGGAATACGCTTCCTACGATATTCCGATTGTTGCCATAGAGCGTGAAGATGAGTTTATCTCCAGTGTCCACAATGACAACTATATGGGTGGAATTCAGGCTACAAGCCTTCTGTATAAGAGCGACTGCGATATTCTGTTTTTCATAGATTCAACCCCCTATGGTGCTACACGCTCTGCCTATTATTCCAAGGATAAGCACTCATACTCCTATGGCCGATTGAACGGTTTTAAGTATGTCTGCAATGAAAAGAACATGCCTAATGAAGTTATAATTCAGGATTTGGGACTTAGCTATGAAGAATATTCCGAAAACATCCCTAAGATTATTGACGATATTGCAAAAAGATATCCCGGAAAACGAAAAGGGATTTTTTGCGCAAATGATACCTTTGCAAATATATCCCTTTTGCATTTGCTTAGAGCTTATGGGAATTTCCCTGACGATTTTAGAATAGTTGGATATGATGGATCTCCGATTTCTGCCCAGGCTATTATTCCTTTCAGTACTGTCGGTCAGCAGCTTGATCAGATCACTAAATCCGCCATGGAAATACTGGTTGCTCAGATCAAAGGCAGGCACCGCAGAATCCCTGAGGAACTCCCGATCCGCCACGAAGTAATCGCCCCAATCCTCATAAATCGCGCAACCACACAAAAGGAAACACCGAATATCGCGGGGGCAAAATAGGGTTCCTGTTTTTCAATTATATAAACTTTACAACATAGCTTGCGTCGAATTTGCAAGATGGAGCCAGTGTCTGATTCCACTCTCTGTCCTTTAGTTCTCCGCTAAAGCCTTCTGCGTCGGCTCTTCCGTACCATGGCTCAATACAGATAAATGGTGCATTTTTCCCTGAAGGTGACCAGATTCCAAGAAGCGGTGCATCAAAACTTACTTCAACAAAAGTTTTACCATCAGAGTCTGCAATTGATGCTCCGCTCACCTGACTGTTCTCAAGGATTATCGCGCCGTTATCAAATGTGTGTTCATCAATTTCTATAGCTTTATTCCGGCCAAGTTCAAGCTCATAGGTCTCATTAGCTGCAAGCGGATCATGGAATTTCCTCACTGTGAGGACATCTTTATCGGTCTTAAGTATTACAGAGTTTCCCTTAAGTGTTCCTTCACTGCTAAGTTTACAATTAAAAGCAGGATGTGCACCTATCGCAAATGGAAGGTCCTTTTTTCCTGTATTTTCCACTTTCCATCCTATTGTTACAGTATCTGCAACAAGGATATAAGTAATTGTAAGTTTAAAATCAAGCGGATATTTTTCTCTTGTCTGCTCATTTGAAGCAAGTACGAATCTTGCCTTGTCATCAGACTTTTCCACTACTTCGAACTCCATATCTCTTGCAAAGCCGTGCTGTCCCATAGGATATTCTTTACCTTCATAGCGATATTTCCCGTCAGCCACAGCTCCTACAAAAGGGAAAAGAACAGGCGAAGTACGTCCCCAGAATTTGGGATCGCCGCACCACATATATTCCCTGTCGCCACGCTTTATGCTTTTTATCTCAGCTCCATGAGTATCAATCTCTGCTGTTAATTGTTCGTTCTTTAGTACAACTCTCATCTGTAGTTATTCCTTTCCAAAAATATCTCATCCCACAACTTTATTTTTTCCACTTAGCTTACCCTCGTACAATTTAGCGTCAGCCTCCCGGAATACATCATTGAGAGTTTTAGCATTCCCTGAACATGCTGCCCCAAAAGTCATAGTGATTCTGCCAAGCTCTTGCCCTTCGAATTCAAAGGGATAATTCTCTATCTCTTTTCTTGCTTCATCGAGAAAGCTTACTATTTCTTCAAAAGATCTTGCGGCTGTTTCGCAAAAAATAAATTCTTCACCGCCCCAACGATAGCATACTACAGCTTTTTCTCCAAGTATCTTTCCTATGGTTATAAGCACATAGTCTCCGCATTTGTGTCCGTATGTATCATTTATTCTCTTAAAATTGTCTATATCTCCGATGGCAATCCAGTACTTTTTTATTTTTCCATTTTCAACTTCCTTCAAATTCTCAGCCAGAAAATATCTGTTTGGAAGTCCTGTAAGTTTGTCATGAAAAAGCTGAAACTCCAACTTCTCTTCCGAGGAATTAGCGATATATACAAGAAGCTGCAATACAAACAGATTGATCACAAAAACTATCACGCCCCACAGAATCGTAAGCCAGAACTCAGCCTTTCCTGTCAGTTCATAGGGAGCAGGATTAAAGTGAAGATAAATGTAGCTGCCAATATAAAGAATAAAACCAATTAAGCAAAATGGCATCACTCTGACATATTTAATCTTTAGTGCTCTGGCAGAATATTCAGCATAAAAAGCCAATACATTCATTCCAATAAGTGTAATTTGAAATCCGCTGCCCCAACCGGTGAATAATACTGCAAGCGTCATATGCATAGCAACTTCAAGATAAATCGCTATTGCATATATTGAGAACCACTCTTTGTAGACAACAAACAACATTGCAAGATAAAAGATAATGCTGAAAATATTCACCCTGACCATAGGAGTAACTTTGCATTGCTCGAATACGGAATACATCAGAACATGGATAAGCAGAAAGCAGATTGCCATGCCCCATGCTATTAACTTGGCTCTTCTCAAGTTCAAGAACATATTAAAATACCTTCAATAGTATGTTTTTATATGAAAAATAGTTATGTTTTTACACCCACTATAATTATCGCTGAATTCGCTTAACTGCAAATAAATACCTCATTAAATTATAATTAAATAGGATGTTTCCTGTAATTTCGAAGGTTTTAATTTACCTATAATGTTACTTGCAATTCTAATGGCTTTAATTTTCCTGCAATGCTGCTTGTTATTACGACGGCTTTAATTTTCCTGCAATGTTCCTTGTTATTCCGGAGGCTTTAATTCTCCTGCTATGTTCCTTATTATTTGCAATGTCTTTAGTTACCCTACAATATTTCTTGCTTCTCCCTTCTCAAATGCCAGGATATTCTTTGCAACTTCCTCTACGCACCGGCTTCTTGCTTCCACACTTGCCCACGCCATATGGGGTGTCACAAACAATTTCTTACTATCCTGAATTCTAAGAAGCGGGCTGTCCTTTTTCATAGGCTCTACTGTCAGAACGTCAAGTCCTGCTGCCGCAATTTCTCCATCCTCAAGCGCCTTTACGAGATCCTCCTCATTTACTACTGGTCCTCTTGCCACATTTATCAAGATCGCGGATTTCTTCATTTTCTTAAGAGCATCCATATTTATGATATCTCTAGTCTTATCTGTCAGGGGGCAGTGAAGCGATAAAACATCACTTCTCTCCAAGAGTTCATCAAAACTCACCATTTCATAAGCTTCATCATCCTTGCTATTGGCCGTTCTTCCTGAAGCAGAATAAAAAATCACCTTCGCTCCAAATGCTGTCGCTATCTGAGCAACTTTTCTTCCGATATTACCCATTCCTATGATTCCCCAGGTCATACCGTCAAGCTCATGAAAAGGGATGTCCAGCTTACAAAAATGTGATTGCGAAGCATATTCTCCGCTTTTTACAAATTCATCATAATCCTTTAATGCTTCCATTACATAGAAAAGAAGTGCAAAGGTATGCTGCGCAACAGATGCTGTAGAATATCCGGCAACATTTGCAACCTTGATTCCACACTCTTTGCAGGCTTTGATATCAACATTGTCAAACCCGGTCGCAAACTCACATATTAGTTTTAAAGAAGGTGCTTTTTTCAAAATATCTGTAGTAATTTTGGATTTGTTGATGCAAAGTACATCTGCACCAGTAAGGCGTTCCTCTGCATTCTCAGCGGTTACCTTATCCTTATAAAATGTCACATCTCCAAGTTTCTCAAGGGATCTGTAATCTATATCATTTCCCACGCTGTCAATTTCTGCTGCTACTATTTTCATAGTTTGATTATCCCTTTCTATACACATGTTTCACTACTCCATCAATTCTATCACTTTGGTTGCGTTTTTATAGATTTTTCAGACCATATTATTTTGTATTTAAATATCTGAATTCTATCCTTTACGCCAACTATCACATTTGTCTTACTATTGGCGTAACTGTAATTCTCAATATTATATTATAATTGCACCGGTTTTCTCTTTTTTCCTATAAATGACGTAATGACAATTCCAAGCTTCTGATTCCCGTTACACCTGTTTTCCATTTACTTCTTCTACTGACGTAATGGTAGCTCCAACTATCTGATTCCCATTACACCTGTTTCCCATTTATTTCTTTAACAGACTTAATGGTAGCTCTAACTATCTGATTCCCCTTACACCTGTTTTCCATTTACCTCTTCAACTGACGTAATGGCAATCCCAAACATCTGATTTTCCTTACGCCAGTTTTCCTATCTAGCTATAATTGACGTAACAAGAATCCCCACATATGATTATCTTTACATCAGTTTACTTTTTTTCTCTTTACTGATGTAATCCCCTCTTTCCCAAAACTTATTCCCACTAATACATCTGACAAAAATAGATTTTCCATTAAAAAAACGCCTTCCGGGAAATTAGTCCCGAAAGGCATTTCTATTTTCACAAATTACTTATCACTGATTAAGCGAAAGGGTTCTCTGTAGGATAAGGAAGTGATGCAGGCTGGTTGTAGCCGATTGTCTCAGCACCTACATACTTGAATACCTCGTAAAGAGCCTTGCCGAAGTGACCAAATGCAACTGCACCGTGGTGAGGGAAGTTGCCCTGGATGAGAACGTGTCTGTAGAATCTGCCCATTTCCGGAATAGCGAATACGCCGATACCACCGAAGGACTGAGTAGCAACAGGAAGAACCTCACCCTGTGCAACATATGCACGAAGGTGGTTATCAGATGTGCTCTGCAGTCTGTAGAATGTGATATCACCAGGCATAATGTCACCTTCAAGTGTTCCCTGTGTAACTTCCTCAGGAAGGTTTCTAGCCATGATTCTCTGGAACTTCATCTCGCAGCTTGAAAGCTTGCTTGTGCATGTATTTCCGCAGTGGAAGCCCATGAATGTATCTGTGTGCTTGTAGTCGAACTTGCCCTTGATGGACTCTTCGTACATATCAGCAGGTACAGAGTTGTTGATATCAAGAAGTGTAACAGCGTCATCAGAGATGCATGTTCCGATGAACTCAGAAATTGCGCCGTAGATATCTACCTCGCAGGATACCGGAATTCCACGGCCTGTAAGTCTTGAGTTTACATAGCAGGGAACGAATCCGAACTGAGTCTGGAATGCAGGCCAGCACTTACCAGCGATACATACGAACTTCTTACCGCCTCTGTGCTCCTCGATCCAATCAAGAAGTGTAAGCTCATACTGAGCAAGCTTTGAAAGGATTTCAGGCTTCTTGTTACCAGCGCCAAGATCCTTCTCCATGTCTGCAACAACGTCAGCGATTCTGGCGTCACCAGCGTGCTTGTTGAAGCTCTCGAAAAGATCAAGCTCAGAGTTCTCTTCGATCTCAGCACCAAGGTTGTAGATCTGCTGAATAGGTGCGTTACAAGCAAGGAAGTTCATCGGACGAGGACCAAAGCTGATAACCTTGAGTTCTGAAAGTCCATAAAGTGCTCTTGCGATCGGAACGAACTCGTTGATCATCTTAGCGCACTCATCTGCTGTTCCAACAGGATACTCCGGAATATATGCCTTTACGTTACGAAGGTGAAGGTTGTAGCTTGCGTTAAGCATTCCGCAGTAAGCATCTCCTCTACCATCGATAAGGTCACCCTGTGACTCCTCTGCTGCTGCGCAGAACATTACAGGACCACCAAACTTCTCTGCAAGAAGTGTCTCTGAAATCTCAGGACCGAAGTTACCAAGATATACACAAAGTGCATTACATCCTGCCTTCTTAACATCCTCAAGAGCCTCAAGTGTCTGAGTCTCGCTCTCGATGATGCAAACAGGGCACTCGTAAACGTCTACGTCGTTGTAAAGCTTCTTGTAGCTCTCAACTAATGCCTTTCTACGATTGATTGCAAGTGATGCCGGGAAACAGTCACGGCTGACTGCTACCAGACCAATTTTAACCTGGGGAATGTTGTTCATACTGATATCCTCCTACCCTTTATAAATAATTATTGTTTCTGTTGTTATGCGATTTTTCTTTCCAAAACCGCGAAAAGCCTTTGATTCTCATGCGTTTAGATATTTTTATGACGCATTCCATCAATTTGTGTGTACGTTAACACATCTACTAAATCATAAGTTTTACGGTCTCTGTTGTCAATTTGACATATTTCACAGAATTATTCTTTAAATTCTGTTAACTATGCCCCTCATCCGGCAGCTTCGCTGCCGCCTTCCCCCCCAAGGGGAAGGCTCTATATCATCTTGCCTTCCCCCTCTGGGGGAAGGTGGCGCAAAGCGCCGGATGAGGGCTCATAAATTCTGCTCTATATGAATACTTAGTTCCGTGTAATTCACCTTCTTCGGCACCGTTCCGTACGCCAGATAATTAAACAGTATTTCCAGCGAAAGCTTTCCCTGTTTTTCAGGCTCCTGGCATATTGTGGCTGAGATCATTCCCTTGTGGAACATCTCATACTGCACCGCAACAAGGTCATTGGTTATGATCCGTATCTTGTGCTGCGTATCCTCATTGGATATAAGTCTGCAGATGTCGTAATCTCTCGGATTGATGACGTATACCACATTTGTCTCCGGGTACTTGATCAGCATCTCCTTAACCGCACGCTTATTCTCAGCGCGGTCCAGGGATATGGTCCATTTTCCCAGAAGCTCCATGTCCGGATAACGGGAATTCATCTCGTTTGAGAAGCCCCTTATACGCTCCGTGGCACTTTCCTTGATGCTGTCATACTCCGTGAAAAAACAAATCTTTGCGTTCTCTCCTCCTGCCATGGCAGCAAGTCCCGCTGCCAGCCTTCCGGAAGCAATATAGTCACACCCCACATACGCAAGATGCTCTACGCCATCCAGTCTGCTGTTGTAGAACACAAGCGGAAGATCACGCTTTTTCTGCTCTTCAATTATCAAATCATTTATAAGAGATGTGGAACCTGTTATGCAGACTCCATCGTACTCTCCTATGGTTTCTTTCAGCGATTTCAGTAACCGGCTCTCTTCATCGGCATTATCGGGATACTCGATGATATCCGTAGTTGCCGCATATGCCTCAAGAGACTTCGCCTTCTTCTCGGCACTTTCCCTAACGGGTATGAAAAACGGACTGAACTGGGTTTTCGGAATCATGAAAAGAAATTTAAGCTTCTTTTTCCTGACTGCCAGTCCCTGCGCCACTCGATTAGGCTCATAGTGGAGCTCCTCACACGCTTTCTCAACCCTCTCCCTGGTCTCCTGCTTCACATATCCTCTGTTGTGAAGGACACGGTCAACAGTACCTATCGAAACGCCTGCCTGCTTCGCTATTTCAGTGATTGTTGCCATGTTCCCCTCATTAAATGAGTGCTGCGATATCTATGTTCTCGCCTGTGATTCCTTCATAAGCACCATCAGCAATCTCAGATGCATCCTTGTGTGCAAGAAGCCACTTGTTAGTAGCAAAAAGTGTTCTGTCATCAAGGTTCTTGCCAGCTGTCTCTGTGGTTCCTACGTTTGTTCCCTTGGGAAGTGCGATGAGAACCTTAAAGCCCTTTGAAGCATCCGCATGGCAGGGAGCATAGTGAAGTGTTGAAGCATAAACCTCAACAAGTACGCCCTTAGGGCACTTGAATGCTACAACCTTAGATGAATCAAGCTTGCCGTCTTCGATGTCACTGAGCTTAGCAAGAAGAAGGATGAAATCCTCAGTTCCAAGGTTGAACTCGCTGTCTCTGTGATATTCCATGCAGTTCATCTTTGTGTTATGTCCGTTGCAGTAACCGAACTGGAAGGGCATACCACCAAAGAGGCTAGTGCCAAGATCCTTGGTATCTGATGTAGCCATAAGCTTAGGCTCCTCAGCTACATAAACAACATCATCCGGGCAAGGTGTGTCGTTCTCAAGTGTCTTTAAAATCTCTGCAACACTGTAGCCCTCAACAACTCTGCCGTACTCTTTGAATTCTTTGTCTGTTACGCTTTTGATTACCATTTTTCCTACCCCGCTTTTACTAGTTTTTCGTGTCTATACTTGGATTTTTTCGCTTGTTTCCACCTTAGGAAAAGCGTTTTTCCTCCTCCGTTAACGTACACACATTATATGTTATTATCACCCTCAACTTCAATTATCAGAATTAAACAAATTTCCTGCCCTCATTTCTTACACAATTACACATAACTGAAGTGATTATGTCACTTTAGGATAAGACTATGAATATAGAGATAGGCGAAGAGGTTAGACAGATCCCTGATTGTCCTGATAGTTACATTAGATGCACAAAAAATGCTGCTATCAAAGCAGCATTTCTTGCATTTAGATTATTACTACGTTTACGATCCCACCACCGATTTCATCAGATACTCTTTTCTTTATGTTTTCTGAGACCTTACTTACTTCGTGGTAAGTCATATCCTGCTTAAAGCAAAGTTCAATGTCGACATATTGGTCAGTTCCGCTTATACGGCTTTTAATCTCTCCAAGCTCATCATAATATTCATAAAACTCATTTAATGCCTTGAGGATCTTTAATTGTGAATCCTCATCCAATGTAAGGTCGCTAAGTTCTCTAATTGCATCTGTCAGATGATGAACCACTATATATGCTAATGGCAATGAGACAACCACGCATACCAGCGGAGAAAAATACCTTATCCAGCTCGCTTTTTCAAATATGATTCCAATAATCAATGTTACAATAGAAATCGCATCAAACACGAATTCGTTTCTTGCTGCCACAAATGCTGAATGGATCATCCTGCTATGGTTCTTGCTCACAAGATTCTTCTCTTTAAAATATATAAATATATCTATAAGCACACCAACAATACTTACAACAAGTGCAAATACCAAAAATTCTTCTTCACTCTCCGGCAATATTATTTTTCTTACAGCAAAGAATACTATGCACAAAATTCCCGCAAGATCAAACGTCTCACAGCAAAGGGCTGTTATCGCTTCTACTTTTCCGGTTCCATAATTGAATCTGAATTTCAGATTCTTATTCAGTTTCGTAGTAAGTACTACAAGTATTACTCCCGGAACAAGAACACTTGCATTTTCCATAAATTCAAGCCACACAACCATTGAACCGCTGGCTATAGCCGCAATAAAGGAAGTGATGAATTCAGGTATTCTGTATATAATTAACAGGACCGCTACATTTCTTTGCTCTGTAAGAATGTTTTTTTCCATATTATTCAAATTCTCCATTAACACGAATCACGTCAAATATTTTGCAAGCTATATTTGTTCGCAATATTCAGTATTATCAGTTTTGTCGCCAATTCCCAGCACTATATCACAATCACATTGATTATCTTACTTTACATTATATATTTAATATGTTATCATCTTTATCGTTTCAAGGATATTCATCCGTATTTTCCTATTTTGGTTTTTGAAGCATTTTTCTTTTGAGGAGTTGTAATATGAAAGGAGTATTATTTGTATTGCCCTAATTACAGCAATATATAAATATTTATGTCTAATTATTTCTTAACCAGAAAGCAGCAACTAACCAAGCTACTTCACAAATATCAATCTGAAGTGAACTCTTTACCTGAAGGAACTCTTGTAATATATCAAAATGGAGCAAAGTGGTATCTTCAGGAAAAAGATAAATCAGGAAAAACTAAAAGAACTTATATTTCTAAAAGTAAAATTGATTATGCATCACAGCTTGCTAAAAAGGCTTTGTTGAAGAACTATATTCGCGATATTGAAAATGAAATCACTGCAATCAATGCATATATTCGAGTCAGAAAGCACTGCAGGCTTGACAATATTTTAGCTGCAGATTCACCTTATGTACCTCTACTTTCAGATCAATACCAATGGCTAAGTGATCATGATTACATATCCAATCCCAATCATCCCGAAGCATTAATAATAAAGGCCCCAAAGGGACAATTTGTCAGATCGAAATCAGAAGCTATTATCGCCTACGCATTGTTTGATCATCACCTATCCTATATGTATGAGCATGCTCTTTTGCTAGGTGAATATACCATTTATCCCGATTTCACAATTCGGCATCCAGTTACTAATAAATTGTATATTTGGGAACACTTTGGTCTTGCCGATCAAGCTAAGTATCAAAATGCTATGTGCAACAAAATTAGAAGTTACATAAATGCCGGATATGTCCCGGGAGATAATCTAATCCTCACCTACGAGACCGCTGACTGTCCTCTTGATATCAGCTATGTTCAAGGGATCATTGATTTGCATTTCGGGGCAGACATAATATAAATGATGGAGCAAGTTACCGATGGCTACTCCGGTCAAAACTTGAGGCTTTATTATTCATTTAATGTTTTACTTGGAAAAAATCCCTTTAAAAATTTGCTTTGGTATCCATTTCCCCTCTAATTATGCTTATTTTTGATGTCACTTTCACTACGAGGCGATTTTTCTTAATTTGGTACCCTTATATCAGACAATCATGGATACCAAATTGATATTTTCAAGAAAAAATTTCCATTTTCCCGAAAAACACCTTCAAATAAGCACCAAAAAGGATACCAAACTCAGAAAAATCCCCGATTATTTCCTTCAACCCTTTCATTCTGTATCCTTATGTATAAAGCCCCCGCAAGAGATTGCGATCAAAAAATGTACCGAGCCGTCTCCGGCGCTACCAGGTTTTTACAAAAGCGCTGCAGCAAGCCATATAGGCAAGCCACAGCGCTTCTAATATCACAACCAGCCTATAAGCATGACCTGCATCTCCCCCGAGTACGCAAATCATCCTCTAAAAATAGCTGAATCGTAAATTTAATCAGCGGAACCAATTCTAACAAGTGCACGATAAAGCTTGGCTTCGGCGCGGACCCTTGCCTCTTTGGTAAGTCTGGCATCTTTAAGTGCCTCCTCTGCCCGGGCTTTCGCTGATCGCGCACGTTCCACATCTATCTCGTCGCTCCAGAGCCAGTTGGTCGGAAGAATACGGACTTCACCTTCCATTACTGAGAGCATTCCGCCAATACATGCGGCTTTTCTCTCTGTACCATCTGCGAAGGTTACATGAGCAGTTCCCATTCCTATACCGGTACAATAGTTGGTATGTCTTGCTAATATCTCAACATCTCCATCTATAGTACGAAGCAGAACCTTCTCAACCTCGCCCTCATATTCCAATCCATCAATGGATACGACCTCTAAATGATAAGTAGCCATATTGTTAAACCCTCATCTGTCTGCTTTCCAATCACCATCCGTTCAGGAATAGCGCAGTATTATTAAACACATGGAAGCAAAATCTCTCTAGTATATTTAGCTATTCTTCTTAGCCTTCTCGAACACTTCATCAATTGTTCCGACCAGCAGGAATGCTGACTCCGGAAGATCATCACACTCACCGTTAAGAATCATCTTAAATCCGCGGATGGTTTCCTTCAGAGGAACGTATTTGCCCGGAAGTCCTGTGAACTGCTCAGCAACTGAGAAGCTCTGTGACAGGAAGTTCTGAACCTTACGAGCTCTGAAAACTGTCTGCTTATCTTCATCGGAAAGCTCATCCATACCCATGATAGCGATGATATCCTGCAATTCACGATATCTCTGGAGAACCTGCTGAACGCCCTTAGCAACTTCGTAGTGCTCCTTACCCACTACGTCAGGTGAAAGGATACGGCTGGTGGAATCCAGAGGATCAACTGCCGGATAAATACCCTTTGATGCAATGTCACGGGAAAGAACGGTGGTTGCATCCAAGTGTGTGAATGTCGTTGCGGGAGCAGGGTCTGTCAAGTCATCTGCAGGCACGTAAACGGCCTGAACTGATGTGATTGAACCCTTCTTGGTTGATGTGATACGCTCCTGAAGCGCACCCATCTCTGTAGCCAGTGTAGGCTGGTAACCAACGGCTGAAGGCATACGTCCAAGCAGCGCGGAAACCTCTGAACCGGCCTGTGTGAAACGGAAGATGTTATCGATGAAAAGAAGCACATCCTGATTCTTAACATCACGATAATATTCAGCCATTGTAAGTCCTGAAAGAGCAACTCTCATACGTGCTCCCGGGGGCTCGTTCATCTGTCCGTAAACAAGTGCAGTCTTGTTAATAACTCCACTTTCTTTCATTTCTCCGTAAAGGTCATTTCCTTCACGGGTACGCTCGCCGACACCGGTGAATACTGAGATACCACCGTGTGCCTTAGCAACGTTATTGATAAGCTCCATGATAAGGACGGTTTTACCAACTCCCGCACCACCGAACAAACCAATCTTACCACCCTTAGCGTAAGGGCAGATAAGGTCAACTACCTTAATTCCTGTCTCAAAAATCTCAGTAGCAGGAACCTGATCTTCAAATGACGGAGCCGGTCTGTGAATTGGCCATCTCTCCTGCGTCGTGGGAGCAGGCTGATTATCAACGGGCTCACCAAGAAGATTGAAAATTCGTCCCAGGCACTCGTCACCTACCGGAACTGAGATGGGAGCAGCTGTATCTACTGCATCGATTCCACGAACAAGTCCATCCGTGGAGCTCATTGCAATACAACGAACTACATCATCACCAATCTGCTGTGCTACCTCAGCTACAAGAGTGGAATCTCCATTCTTGATCTCAATAGCGCTATGCAGATCCGGCAGCTCACCCTCGCCAAAACGAATGTCAAGGACAGGTCCTGTTACCTGTATTACCTTTCCAACATGTTTTTCACTCATCGTGAGTACTCCTTTTCCTCTCATCCCTGATCTGTTCCTGTGTTTTATAAATCAGGAACATCCTTGGGAATCGGTTTTTTATTACGGTTCTTCTGCACCGGCAACAATCTCTGTAATTTCCTGAGTAATACTTGCCTGACGTGCTCTGTTATAATACAGACTTAATGTTTCAATCATTTCTTCTGCGTTGTCGGTAGCTGCTTCCATCGCAGTTCTTCTCGCTGCAAGCTCACTCGCAACAGAGATATTTATACTCGTGTATAGCACTCCCGCCAAATACTCCGGAACAACTGTATTGAAAACAGTCTCGCTATCCGGTTCATACAGAATGAGCGATTTGTTCTTTTTCGCAGCCCCATCTCCTACTGCCAGGTCTGACAACGGAAGGATAGGACTGGCCTTTGGAACCTGTGACATCATAGATACAAAATCTGTATAACACAGAAAAATATGTCCGAATTTACCCTCTTTATATGCCTCGCATAAAAGCTTTGCTACAGAGAAACACTCTGAAATTGTTACCTTGGCAACTTCTGCAAATTCCTCTGTAAAAATCGGAACATTTCTGTGCTTGAAGTACTCAACGGATTTTTTTCCTATAGGGAATACTTCAATATCACGTCCCTTAGTCTCGCTCTCCATAAACTTAAACAGGTTGGAGTTATATCCTCCTGCAAGTCCTCTGTCACCGGCGATTACAACATATAACCACTTATCATTTTTGCCTGCCTTGGTATAGGGCGACTGAAAATCATGGTTTCCATCAGCGATATCATGAAGTGTATCCAGAAGCGTTCCAAGATAGGGCTTGGAGTTATCTGCTTTCTCCTTCGCCTTTCTCAGCTTACTGGCAGCAACCAGCTGCATCGCTTTTGTAATCTGCATGGTGCTCTGTACGCTTTTTATCCGGAGCTTCACAGCTTTCATATTAGCAGCCATGTGTTATCCTCCGTTATCACTTTTTACCTGCAAGAAACTTCTCGGTAAATGCCTTAAGTACGTTCTTCATCTTCTCTTCTGTCTCTGCCTCGAGTTTTCCTGTCTCGCGAATAGTCTTCATAACATCGCTTCCGTCAGGATTGGTATCAAGGTATTCAAAGAGGCCTGCTTCATACTCTGCAATGTCTGTAACTGCAACATCAGTCAGAACATTGTTGATAACTGCGTATAGGATAGCAACCTGCTTCTCAACAGCAACCGGTGAACTCTTATCCTGCTTAAGAACTTCCACGATTCTTTCACCCTGTGCAAGACGACTCTTGGTGTCTTCATCAAGGTCTGAACCGAACTGAGCAAAGCTCTGCAGCTCACGGTACTGTGAATAGATCAGCTTCAGTGTACCTGCAACCTTTTTCATAGCCTTAATCTGAGCGTTACCACCTACTCGGGATACTGAGATACCGGGGTTAACCGCCGGCATGATACCTGAGTGGAAAAGCTCTGTCTCAAGGAATATCTGTCCATCTGTGATGGAGATAACGTTTGTAGGAATGTACGCAGATACGTCACCTGCCTGTGTCTCGATGATAGGAAGAGCGGTAAGTGAACCACCACCATTTTCATCAGAAAGCTTAGCAGCTCTCTCAAGGAGTCTTGAATGCAGGTAGAATACGTCACCGGGATAAGCTTCACGTCCCGGAGGTCTGCGGATAAGAAGGGAAAGTGCACGGTATGCAACAGCGTGCTTTGAAAGGTCATCATAGATAACCAGTACGTGCTTACCCTTGTTCATGAAGTACTCACCCATGGTGCAGCCTGTGTAAGGTGCGATGTACTGCAGCGGGCTGGGCTCTGATGCCGTAGCTGCTACGACGATGGAATACTCCATAGCGCCTGCGTTCTGCAGTTCTGCCACAAGTGAAGTAACTGTTGATCTCTTCTGACCTATTGCTACATAGATACAGATTACATCCTTACCCTTCTGGTTGATGATCGTATCGATAGCAATAGTAGTCTTACCTGTCTGTCTGTCACCGATAATCAGCTCACGCTGTCCACGTCCGATCGGGATCATGGAGTCGATGGCCTTAATACCTGTCTGCAAAGGCTCTTTAACGGGCTGTCTTTCGATAATACCCGGTGCCTTAATTTCAACAGGTCTGAAATCGTTTGATTCGATAGGGCCTGCGCCATCAATCGGCTGTCCGATAGCGTTTACAACACGTCCTATCATTGCATCGCCAACCGGAACTGAAACTACGCGTCCGGTACGCTTAACGGTCTGTCCTTCGCTGATACCAACATCTTCTCCGAACAGAACCGCGGATACTACTGTCTCTTCGAGGTTCTGAGCCATTCCGAATGTGCCGTTCTCGAACTCGAGAAGCTCTCCTGACATACAGTTCAAAAGTCCGCTAACTCTGGAAATACCGTCACCAACGGTAAGAACTGTACCGGTCTCATTCTGAATGATCGCATTTTGATAGTTTTTGATCTGGCTTCGAATCACCTCGGATATTTTTTCTGGTTTTAATTCCATTCTAAAAGCCTCCGTGGGTTTTATTCTTACTTATAGGACTGTCTCGTCAACCTTCTTGCGGAGTTCATCGAGGCGCCCCTGAACTGTTCCATCATAGAGCTTACCTTCGATCTCCACCCGGATTCCTCCGAGTACAGCTCCATCGGTTTTCTGAGTTAGAAGAATCTTCTTGCCGCTGATTGACTCAAGCTTTGACTTAAGTGCGCTTATCTGCGACTCGTTAAGTGCTATAGCGCTTGTCACGGTTGCCTCTGCAATTCCGTGATCCTTGTTATAACTGCTCCTGAACCTGTTTACGCATGAGGAAAATTGTCTCAGCAATCCTCTCTCAATGAGTATCTTTATAAAGTTAAGCAGGTACGGTTGGAGCTGTCCGTCAAATGCTTCATCAACAAGCCTTAATCTCTCTTTTCTCGGAATGGATGGTTCCGATAAAAGTGTGACATAATCAGGATTCTCCTTAAATATCTCCTTGACCGATTCCATCTGACTTAAGATATCATCCGTAAGGTTTTCCGAAAGCGCCAGATCATACAGACTTTGTCCGTATAAATCTCCAGCCTTGGTCATGACGCCTCCCCTACATTGTTAATGAATTCATCAATAAGTTTCTTATGATCGTTCTCGTTGATTTCTTTCTCCACGACTTTTCCTGCAATATCCATTGCAAGTCCGCCGATGGTGTCCTTAGCCTCGTTAATGGCTTTCTTCTTTGACTGTTCTATATCAGCTTCCGCTTTCTCCATGAGACCCTTGGCCTGCTGCTCAGCTTCCTTAACGATGTTGTCAGCCTTGCCCTGTGCTTCCTTCTGAGCATTTGCAACTATCTCAGCTGCTTCTGCCTGTGCGGATGATAAGCTTGTCTCATATTCCTTCTTCATTGATTCAGCTTTTTCCTTGGCTTCTCTTGCTCCCTTGATTTCGTTCTCGGTGAGCTGACGTCTCTTTTCGATTACCTCATTTATAGGTTTGAAAAGGAACTTCTTGATGAGCCACATCTGAATGAAGAGGTTCAGGATCTGTGCTATGAACGTCCACGGAACGAGTGTTACTAAGTCCTGTGTGCCCATTCGTTTACCTCCATAATTTCTACTTTGGGGCTTAAGCTACTGAAAAAGATCAGTTCAGATAGCCCATGAATGTGCCGGGTGCTACGAATATAAGAAGAAGACCAGTAACGAAACCATAGATACCGGTTGTCTCAGCGATCGCACAACCAAGAAGCATGGTACTTGTTACATCACCCTTACACTCAGGCTGGCGTCCGATTGCCTCAAGTGCCTTAGAAACGGCATTTCCTTCACCAATACCAGGTCCGATACCGGCGATCAGTGCACATCCTGCACCAATACCGCATCCTGCAAGTGCAATACCTTTTGCTAAAATCTGAAAATCACTCATGTTGAAATCCTCCTAAAAGTAATGTTTTTATATGAAATTGTAAAAATTACCCCTCTGCTGCGTTGGCGATATACATTATCGTCAGCATTGAGAAAATAAACGCCTGCATACATCCTGTAAACCAGTCAAAATACACGCCCAGGATTGCCGGGAGTCCGACACTGAGGATCGGAATATGGGAAAGTACATCACCCACAGCGCCCGGTATAAGTCCAAATAATGCCGAAGACGCAATGGCAAGTGCTGCATAGATAAGTCCGTCAATAACTATACCTGAGAGAATGTTACCGAAGTGACGGCAAGCCATACTTACAGGTGTTGCCAACTCAGAAAGAATATTGAACGGTGTCATTACAGCGATTGGAGTGGTGAATCCTTTCAGATATCCAAGGAATCCTCCAGCTTTGATCTTGCACGCAGTGATAATTACGAATACGACAACTGCCCATGCCGCTTCTGTTGAAAGATCGGCCGTCGGACTTCTGAGTCCTACAAGGCATATCAGGTTCGATACGATACTTGTTGCAAATATCGTGGATACCAGCGGAATAAGCCAGTCAAACTTAGTACCGCCTGTATTGCTTCGAACCAGATTGTGAGCTGCTTCAACAATCATCTCTGCAACTGCCTGGCGCTTTGAAATATTCTCGACCTGAAGGTTTCTCGTCAGGAAGATACACAGCAGCGTTATAATCGCCATTACAATCCAGCTGACAACCAATGTCTCAGTGATATTAAAATCTCCAAGGATCGGTATGCCGGTGTGGATGGTGTAATAGATCTTACTGCCGGCTACTTCAAAGTTCATACTTTATTTTCACCTTCCTTTCCTCGCAGTTAGAATCCCGCGAATTTTTATTAAAATACTCGGAATAAATAGAGGAATAACACCGGTTACAAGATTTATAGCCGGCACAAAGATAGACAGAATCACCCATAGGAGCTGCATCATCGTGCGATAACGCAAGCTTACAGCCATGGTACTTCTCGCCCTGTCCATCTCCTCTTCATTCATCCCTGTGATCTTCTGCACTGTAAGGCCCATCCAGAAGAAGTTCCCCACAGCTACGACAGTTCCACCTATCGCACCTAAGAAGACCGTATAATCAAAAGGTACCTTGTAGCCAAAAGGCGCATCCACAGGCACCACTTGATGCAAAACAAAAAATACTGCTAACACAACAAGGCTCGCCACCGCTGTCCCCACAGCAATGAACGAAGTCTCCTTCTTGACTGCATCCTGAATCACCATAACAAAACTTTTCTCTCCATTATTTTTTAAATATGTTTGTTGAAAGACACTTCTTTCTCTGAGCGTTTCTTTTTCTCGTTTTTCTTCTCAACCTCAAGATAAACCTTGTAAGCCGTCATAAATGAACCCCCGAGCCCAAAGAAAAAGCCCACAATATACACCCATGTGCCAACACCCAGTCTGGTAGTCAGCATGTAGCACGCAAATATGCAAATTAAGAGCGGTGTTACAAGAGATAAGCCCAGTTGCCCAACCATCGCAAACTGGGTCATTAATTTTGAAAAATCCGTTGTCTTTTTGATCATTTATTGTCTTTAGCTTTCTGCTTTAAACTCAATTTTTATAGATATTATCTGCGTTTCCGCCATTCATATCTGATAATTTTAATCAAAGGTCGGAATACCGCAACATATATTTCAATAATACAAGGATTAGTCAGAAAAAACAATTCTTTGTGAGCGATTTTACAAACATTTTACTTTTTATTCGCGGAAAATATATCGATTTTAAGAGCATTTTTTGAATATAATCGAGTAGGCTGACTCCTACTCGATTTCGCACACGAACATTCCGCACTTCGTGCTCCATGTTCTTACAACCGGCAAATGAATTTGTATGCAAGCATCCATTCGCTTGCCGGTCTTGTGCAACAAAACCTGCTAACAAATGTCAACAGGTGAATGAATGATTTCTGCATGATTTTATTTTTCTAATTAAGAGCATCACAATAAGGCTGGGCACTTTGTCCAGCCTTCCTAAATGCTTCTGGATACTTACTTTTTATAAACTTCAGTCACT
>NZ_AUIY01000032.1 GCF_000423945.1 Butyrivibrio sp. XPD2002
CAGGTTGCCCACGCGTTACTCACCCGTCCGCCACTAAGATTTAACAAGATTCCGCCGAAGCCTCATCAGCGTTAAATCTCCGTTCGACTTGCATGTGTTAGGCACGCCGCCAGCGTTCATCCTGAGCCAGGATCGAACTCTCACGTTTAAATGTATCTCATCACCGAAGTGACTTGATCGTTCGTCTGACCAGAACTTAAGCTTGGCTTTTGTTCTGTCCGTTTTACCTTTAGTTAGGTTGTTTTGTTCTCTGAAATTTCTTTTTGGAATTTTCAGGGTTGCATTACTATTTCATTGTCAATGTGCTTTGTCTTGGCTTGTCAGCCGCAACTCTGATATAATATCATGTTGGCAACTCTCTGTCAAGAACTTTTTAATTTGTTTTCGTTCGCTTTATCTAGTGAACCGCTGAAACCTTCCGGTCAGTCGGCTGTCACTCGCAGCGAGCGAATATAAATATATCACCCACCCCTGTATGTGTCAATTACTTTTTTCATTTTTTTAAACTTTTTATAAAAACTTTAAAAATGTGGCTTTATTACAGGGGTTTCGGGCATTTTCCGAAGAAAATTTGCAATAAAAAATCCCCGGTAAATTACCGGGGAATAATTTGAACGGAGAAAGAGGGATTTGAACCCTCGCACCGCGTGAACGGTCTACACCCTTAGCAGGGGCGCCTCTTCAGCCACTTGAGTATTTCTCCATGTCTGAAAACCTCTACCAAATGGTATTTGGTTGTTGCGAATGACTGTATCATTAACGCAAAAGTAATTATACAAAGTAGAAGTATTGTTGTCAACAAGTCTTTTCATGTTATTTCAAAAAACTTATACATTACTATAATATTATGACAATTACTTTATATAAGTAGTGTTTACTCCGTACAGAATTCCTCTATAGCTGTTTCGTATAGATTGTTTCCCTCACTATCTATAACAACTATTGCAGGGAAGTCCTTTACTTCAAGTCTTCTGATAGCCTCTGTGCCAAGATCGTCATAAGCTATAACTTCAGATTTAACTATAGCTTTGGAAAGAAGTGCGCCTGCACCTCCGATAGCAGCCATATATACTGCACCGTTTCTTACTATGGCATCAATTACTTCCTTGGAGCGTTTACCCTTTCCTACCATTCCTCTAAGTCCCATATCAAGAAGTCTGGGCGCATACTTATCCATTCTGCTTGCTGTTGTGGGGCCTGCTGAACCAATTGGCCTTCCTTCTCTGGCAGGTGAAGGTCCCATATAGTATATGACGTTACCCGAGATATCAAGAGGAAGAGTCTCCCCTTTATCTAAGGTCTCGTTCATTCTCTTATGGGCAGCATCTCTTGCAGTATATATAACTCCTGAAATATATACCATATCTCCGCTATGTAATGACCTGGCTGTATCTGAATCAAATGGTGCTGTTATTTTTCTTTCCATGTAATGCGTCCTTTTACAACTTATTATAGTAAGCTTTTTGCTTTTTTAATGTGCTAAATAATTTGTGTTTCTTCTATATATAGTATGTATTATTTACTATTTTGCTTTTAGACCACAACACTTCGATGTCTGTTTACGTGACAGCATATATTTATTGCCACAGGAAGTCCTGCAATATGTGTTGGATATGTATTGATGTTTACAGCAAGGGCTGTAACTGTTCCGCCAAGTCCGCCAGGACCTATTCCTGTCTTATTTATTCTTGCAAGAACCTCTTCTTCCATATCCTTTACATAGGGTATCTTTGAATGCTCTCCGACTTTTCTTGTGAGTGCTTCCTTAGCCATAAGCGCACACTTTTCAAATGTACCACCCACTCCGACTCCTACTACCATAGGAGGACATGCATTGGGACCTGCATCCTTAACAGCCTGCACTATTGCATTTTTCACACCTTCTTCGCCGTCTGCGGGCTTAAGCATGAAAACCCTGCTCATGTTCTCGCTTCCAAAGCCCTTTGGAGCTATGGTTATCTCAACCTTATCGCCGGGGACAATATTATAATGAATAACTGCCGGTGTATTATCGCCGGTGTTCTCTCTTATAAGAGGATCCTTTACTACGGATTTTCTAAGATACCCTTCTGTATATCCCTGTCGTACACCTTCATTGATAGCATCGGTAAGAACACCGCCTTCAAAGTGTACTTCCTGACCTACATTCACAAAAAACACAGCCATTCCTGTGTCCTGGCATATAGGTATCTGGTCATTCCCTGCAATTTTAAGGTTTTCTTCCAGCTGATCAAATATGCGTCTTCCCAGATCGGACTTCTCGAGTTCTTTTGCTTTTTTTATAGCCTCCTCCATGTCCGGTGAGAGTTTATGGTTTGCATCTATACACAATTCTTTTACAGCCTTTGTTATTTCTGATACGTAAATATTTCTCAAAGCATTCCTCCGAAGTAGATAATGTACCGCCTATGCTCAATTAATTATTTTAATAACTCGCAGAGCTCCTTTAATTCTTCAGCTGAGGGCTCTGTCGGTTTCCAGAGTATGTGCTGTCCGTCATTTTCATATCTGGGTATTATATGTAAATGGAAATGATGTACTGTCTGGCCTGCTGCCGCACCGTTATTCTGAACAAGATTGAGTCCATCTGCTGAAAGCTTATCTTTTAATTTAGCTGCAAGTTTTTTCGCAAGCTTCATAGCTTCAGCTGCTGTATCCTCGGGAAGCTCAAAGAGATTTGCATAATGATCCTTGGGCAGAATGAGACAGTGTCCCTTGGTTGCCGGTCCGTTATCCAGTATTACATTGAATTTCTCATCCTCATAAATTGAGTTTGTGGGAATTTCACCGTTAGCAAGTTTGCAAAAAATACAATTTGAATCCTTCATAACCATTCCTCCATCGTATACTTCTTTCTTCCTATTATTGTTATAAGCAGAGCAATTATCACTCCGCCTAACAGTCCACCGATATGAGCAGCATTATCTATATTGTCTGCTGTAAAACCACTATAGATTGAAAGCCCTATCATAAGCGCAAGTCTCACCATCAGGTTGGAGCCTTTTCTAAGGTTTTTCCTTCCGAAGAAGACAATCACGGCAACTGCACCTATGATGCCAAATACTGCTCCGCTGGCTCCTATAGCCGGGATAAAGTTTCCTGTTCTATAGTCCCAATATGTGCTGGCAAGATTCCCTATTATTCCTGAAAGAAAATAAAGGAAAGCATAAGGAATATGCCCCAGGTCATATTCCACATTGGCTCCAACAAAAAAGAGTATGAGCATATTGCTGAAGAGATGCTCTACATCTGCATGCAAAAACATAGCTGACACCAGTCTGTAATAGTCTGTTCCTGCCAGAATGAGTTCGCTTCTGTGGTCAAACTTATCCACAAACATCCCACCTGCAAAAAAGCCATATATAAATATGATAATATTCAAAGCAATGATTATCGTGTTTATATATGAAGACTTTAGTATGCCTATCTGTCTGTTCCAGAAGGCTTCTGTATAGTCCTCTTGCTTTTTTTCGATGTATTGCTCCCGCTGCTCTTCTTTATATAGATCTCTTTCTTCGTCCATATTGTTGAAATCGCTCAATATCACTTAAATTCAAACAGCTGATCCATACTTCTAAGCAGTTTGAAATCTCCCTTCATCTTGAGATTACCTTCCATGAAGGCTCTTTGGAAGGTAAGTCTTCCGGAGACGATCTGTTCAAGAATTGTGGTGTTCATAGAAACATGAACGCTGCACTCAGATGCCTCTCCAAGCTTACACTCCATATCCTGGTTATCTATTCTGATCATGATGTCCTTGTCCTTAGGCTGATCAAGGAGAGACACCTGGTAAATAGCATGTATGCCTGCAACCGGTTTAAAATGTTTTTTAAAGCCGTTCACAAAATCTGCTGCATGCTCAGTTGCATGGTCTTTATCCATTTTGTCTCTGAAAATGCTGCTGAGCTCCTGTATGTCCTCTTTCTGCTTTTGTACATATTCCTCATTTGAAACATAGCGTGAAAGCTGCTCTGTTTCCTGGGGAGTAAGATCTGTGATCTTGGTTATGGATACCCTGTTCTTTACAGCCTGATTACTGGTGGGAAGGGACTCCATCTTCTGATTCATATTACGGTAGATGTTCTCTGCCTTTTTCTCGATGAGATTCTGATAGGTCTCATTTCTCTCGAAGGTAGAAGTGTCTGCTATATATCCGCATATTCCATCAAGCGGTATTCCGCCAAGTATCTCCCATGCAGAAGAGAGCTCCATCATTCCCTCACGTTCTCCGTGAGTTGTGGACATGACTATGGGCGCCATATATAAGCCTGAAAGCTTTTCTTTATCACCATAAAGCCAGCAGGCATCCAAAAACTGATGCATATATCCACCTACACCAAACCACTCTACTGTTGATGCCAGTATTATTCCATCTGCATTTTTAATTGTTCCGGGAAGAGCTGTGATTCCATTTTTTTGCTCGAAAAGATTAAACTGCTCCACCTGCACATTTAACTCTTTAAAGACTTCCGTCATCTTGGAAAGGACTAAAAGCGTAGGATCGTCGATGATTCCCCTGCCACCGTAGTAAATATTAATTTTCATACCGCACTCTCCATTTGAAATTCGATCAAGTTAAAGCTTATTATACCATAATTCTCATTGGTTTTAGCGGAATGCATATACACATTTTCCAAAGGATACCTCATCATCCTCCTTAAGAGGAGCTTCTTCGTTGGGCATGAGTCTTTTCCCGTTAATGTAGGTACCGTTAGTTGAGTTGAGATCTTGTATCCATACTGTGTCCTCACCTTTATCTGGCTTATAGATTTTTGCATGCATTCTGGATACGCTCTTATCACTGATGATCACATCTGAGCAGGAATGGAGCTTACCAACTATGACAGGGAGGCTACCCAGATCGATATTGTTAAGCTCCGATCCCTCCTCAGCATATAGCTTATGTGCTCTTTCTCCAAAGTCCATTGTAAGTAAAACTGTTTCTTCTCCGTCATCATCCTCCGGAATCGGCGCTTCATTTCTTATATAAGGAGCTGGATTATTCTTCGTTTTCTTAGGTGTCTGTTCTTTCTCTTTATATGTAGTGATCTGAGGTTCTATCTCTCTATCTTCGTCGTCTTCGTTGTTATCATCCTTCTTTTTCCTGATGAAGGCTTTATCATTTTTCCGAAGCTGTATCAGGAAGCATGTAAGAGACATCATGATAGACACCATAAAAACTGCAATATCCAGAATGCTCTCTTCATAAGTGAGAATGTACGCATGTCTCAGGTATACGAGAATCCCTGCAACAATAGCAAAAAGCATAGCCATTAGGAAATGCCCGCTTATTGGAAGCTTTATCTTTATCTTCTTTTCCTGGATTTTTTCATCATCGTCATCATCAAGGTCTTCATCATCATCGAAGTCTAAGTCATTGCGTTTAGGAAAATTATCAGAGGGTACTTCATCAATAATGAAGCTCACCTGCTGTTCTTCCTTTTCTTCTGCTATAACATTTTCAAGGAATGCAAAATCAATTCCGCTTCCGTCATAGATAGAATCCAAAAGCTTATATATCAGCTTTGCACCCCTTTCATCCTCCATATCTGCGTATTCCATTATGCTTTCCATGAAGGCTTCATCAGCAGTTTCCTCGTGACCGGGATCATAGATAAACGAAAAGCGTCCGGAGGATAATTCTTCAAAAACACCCTCCGGGGATATGATGATATGGCATGGATCAAGCAGGTAATCTCCAAGATTCCTGGCAGTCTGCACCAGGTCTTTAAAAAAATTCATAAGCTTTTCATAGGACATCTTTTTCCTGTCGTATCTGTTTTTTAAGCTCTGCCTTGAGTCTATCTCGTAATACAGGTAGTAACACTCATCCATGTTTCTCAAGGTAAATGGAAGAAGTCCATTTATCTTGTTGTTTTCAAGCATCTTATATTGGAACAGGTTCTCCTCACTTACCTCTGTCTTCATTATTAGATAGTTGTGCTTAGAATCCTTAAAATACTGTATATCCATTTATCATTCCCTTTCCTTATTTGTGTGTCCCTTGAAAATATCCATGGTTCTTTTTATTCGCCTGACAGTTTTAGCATTATTCCTGATTTTTACGCGAGCTGCTGCCTCGGACTCCCAGATCTGTGGGATTTTTGAAAAATAGCCATACAAGGCTCTGTGATTTGTCCGAATTTTTCCAGTTACAGTTATTTCTTTCCCACTTTGACCGGAGCCAATTTCAGGAGCACTGCTCCCAAAGTATTTCCCTGCTGTCTTATCTGATGCATGGTCAGCGATATACTCTGTCGGTGAGCCATAGCCCTGCTTTTCATATAAGAGGGCTGACCTGAATCCCAGAATATAGACGTCCTGGGCCAGGATGCACCTCCCGTATACAAGGAAAGACATATAAATAATCAGTACGATTCCAAATATCGCTGCAGGAATTACTAGCGCAGCTTCCACCGTCATATATGCATCGATGTTTTTCTTATTCTTTTTATTAATTGAATGCAAAACTCATTACCCCCACTCCTGCAGTTAAGAACGGAATAAAGGCAAGTGTGCTTTTACCATTTACTCTGTGCATTGCAAGAAGAATTACGCTTGCGATGGCTGAAAAGCAAAAGCCTATAAAAATCGCAAGCATCATATCTGTCATTCCCATAACAGGGCCTAAGGAGAGCGCCATAAGGCCATCTCCTAATCCAAGTCCCTGCCTTGATATAAAGCAAATAATAATAAGCAGAACGCCGGGAAAAAGTGATAATAAAAGATCATTAATATTTGCTCTTTCCGCTGACAGCTGATACAGACAGTAAATGAAGGACAACAGAATCTGAACGAACGGGAATGATACCGGTATCTTCTTACTTCTGATATCAAAAATCGCCGCGCAGGATAACAGGATCAGCGCAATTGCTTTAAACATTAATTCCGTTCCGTAATAGCTGTCTATTGAATTAAGTATTTCCATCTTCATAAAATCCTTTCATTTTTATCTGGCGCACTCACTGCATGGACTTCTGCCTGCTGCCTCAGATAGGCGTACTGTTTTTATAGTTCTTTTTATTCCACTGCAGTTTCTGTCGCTGTGGTATCTGTTTCCATAATTGGTTATGTAGACTGTTTGTCCTGCTCTTTTTCCGCAGTACTCACAGGGGTAAAACTTTCCTCTGTCCTTATTTCTCTTTGATGAGACTTCTTTTTTGGAGACGCTTTTGACAGAAAGCTTAAGATGAGAACAATCAAGGCTTTTGTGATAAGCTGTTCCGCTCTCAGTGATATATACAAGCTCATCCTCTTCTTCATCATCCTCCAGGGCTTCGCCTCTAACGTCATAGCCCGTAAATGCATGCCCATAAAATCTACCCTCAACAGGGAAGTTTTTAAAGGCAGCTATTCCAAAGAGTGGATGTACCTTATATGTTGCGACAATATCTATGACATCACCGTCAGATTCCAGGGCTGTCTGTGCAAAGCTAAGTCCTGATGATCCGTTGCAGATAGGGCTGTGCTCTAAATAGTCCTCGCCAAGGTATTGCTTAACCATACGGCTTGCCATCGCAGCATTTACTGCGCCGGACACTATATCCTCAGTTGTGCCACCTTCTCCGTATCCTAAAAAGGATTTTGTAGCAGCTTTGTTGATCATTATCTGGCTGCCTGTCTGATGTAAGGCTGCTTCCAAATCGCATTGGAGTTTTAGAATGTCAAAAACGCATAAAAGATTTACAAAAAAGAATAGGAATATAGGGAGCACTATTGATGCCTCAACTGTGACAGAAGCAGCCAACGATGACCTTTTTCGATAGGCCCGAAGAAGCACAAAGTCCTTTATGAAACTATCAATTACCATAGATTTCTTCGAACGATTTTCCATTTTATTTTCCAATTTATTTTTTCCTATTTGTATTATTTATTGAAAAAGGCCATCGCTGGCTACTCCTGTTTTACTCAAACATCTCGTAACCATAGACACGCTCTATTTCTATCCTTTTGTTGTATGCACCATTAATATCAAACTGAGCACTTAATACATCTACGCAGTTGTCTATCCTGAATCCGGAATTTCCTTCCGTTTTTCTTATGTTCATCTCAATGATGTCCATTAGTCTCTTTGTTTTCTTATTCTTACCTTCCATAAAGATGAGCATATTAAGATAATCCTCATAGCTTAGTCCTGACCCGCCGCCATTTTTCAGGTGATCCCTGAATTCAAGCATGTTTTCGATGGACAGATTCCAGGATTCAGCTGTCTTTATGATCGGGACCTTTCCGCCGCTGAGTAGAATCCTTAGGTCCGATATTGTCTCTGCGAAGGTCCAGGCAAAGACTATTGCCATCTTAATGACCTCCTGAAGCTCGGGGAGGGTTAATAATACCGATGCAGTAAGTGCCAATGCCTCAGCCTCTGCAAGCTTTGCTGCGTCTGACATGATGTATGCAAAGTTTGCCGCTTCCTTCCAGAGAAAGAGTTTTTCGACCACCTTTTCAAGATTGGCATAGTCACTGTCCTTCCCGGCATAGATATATTCAAGCTCGTACTTTAATCTGGTATCTTCCTTCTCCTGCCCATAGCATCCACATTTTTCATGAAGATATTTCTCAAATAGGAGTGTCGGTCCGATTCCTGTATCCTCAGATTCATCAAGTCCTGTTCCTTTATTAAGGCTGCGGTTTGATGCGTATACCGAGGAATCGATTGCAGCTGAAGATATTGCATTTATGTCGGGAGCTGCAAGGGAAAGGATTCCTATACTTTTCTGGGCTGTTACCTGTCCGGCAGGGTTATCAGCGTAATAGGTTTCATCCTCACCGTTGCCATCGGTATCTGCATAATGTGGCTGCGATATCTCACTTTGGTTGTCATTTGCTTCCTGTTCCACATCTGTTTCATCAAAGCCGCTTCTTTTAAGTTCATCCACATTATCCTGAATGCTTCCAATCGCTGCTTCTACCGGATCCACTTCCATGTATTTAAGGATCTGCCTTCTTAAAACAGCTCCGCCGCCATCTGATGCAAAGGAGTAACCCGTTATATTCACCTCACTGAGCTTTGCCGGCATCAGCGTTGTTCTTCCTGTAACTTTTCCGATTGTTGTCATCTCAAAGTTCTTTGAAAAATAATCTTCCAGATGCTCTCTTGTTTTGATTATTGACCCTGTATTTGTTCCGTAAGCTGTGTCGATGAAAAGAAGTCCGTATTTATCGAAAAGCTCTCTGTTATATTCTCCAAGCACTGAGTTCATCGCTATATCCATAGAAAGCTCCGACTTCATTTTCACTGCGCCGCTTCTCGCACCCTGTAGGAGTGCAAGAATAAGCGCAAGAATTATTGTCAGCGAAAGTGACAGATACACGGTCATATAGGCATCAGCCTGTAACCTTCGCCGCATCGTCGTTAATTGTTTTAAAGATCTCGGTAACAAGTCCGTCTATCTCCTTCTTGAAAACTATGACCAATCCAATGAGAACAACGATTATGAGAATTACTTCGACCGTTCCCATTCCTGACTCATCATTTATCAGTTCCTTAAATTTTTCTTTGGCACTATATGCCAGGTCTCTTGATCGGGCTCCTAATAAAGAAACCCTTTTTAATAATGTTTCCTTCATTTTTCCTCCATGTGTTGAAATATTATTTATAAGTAACACCCTGTGGGCGATTACTCTCTGTCAGAATGAGAGATATGCCGGCACCATGATAACTACCATTACGATTAGCAGCATCATTACCATCGGAACAAGAAGCTTTGTTCCGGCCTCTTCTCCGAGCTTTCTTGCATAGGACATTCTCTCCAATGTGGCTTTATCTGATTCCTCGCGAAGAAGCGTCAGCATTTCCGAATTTCCTTTTTTGAGATTTTGTGACAAAAGTGTCACAAGTCTTGCGTACTGCTGTGAGCCGCAGCGTATTCCCAGACGCTCATATACATTTATTTCCGGGACTCCGCTCTCAAGCTCTCTGCAGCTTTTGGTTATCTCTTCATATAAAAAGCTCTTTTTTCCACCTTCCCTGATATGCTCTTTATATTCCCTGGAAAACTTCATAAGGATTGCTCTTACTGACATTCCGCTTCCCATATAAAGAACAAGTCTTGATACAAATCCCGGATACTCCAAAGTCATTTGCTTTCGTCTGTCCTCAACCTTCTTTGAAAGGTCCTTGTCACCCATAGCAAATATTGAAATTGCTGCAATGACTGACATAAGAAGAATCAAAAAGCTGTTATCCTCTGTCTTCTCTTTCCAGAAAAGTGTTATTCCTTCAGCATCTGCAGGAAGTGAAAAGCTGTCCTTAGTCCTGGTTTCTTCCTCAGTTTCCGTAAGGCTCTCGTTTACCTCCTGGTACAGGATTTCCTCATCAGTAAAGTCTTTAGGGATTACCTTTACGTCAAAGACATGCTCCCATTCGTAATCCTTGTATTTAATAGTCGCTGTAAGAAGAGACTTTTCTCCTTTGAACGAAATGTCATCATTTATGGTCTTCCCATCGGAATGAAGGGCATCGATATTATCGGATTTCCAGGATATTTCGAAGGGATAGCCTTTAATTTTGTCAGGAAGATAAAGATCCTCTTTTACATGGTTTAGGTCTTTGTTTTCTCCAACTATTACAGTAGAAAGCTCTCTGATAAGCTTCGTATAGAGCTTCTCCGCTTCAGCTTTCGTGTATTCGATCTCACTTATTTTTAGTGAAAAATCTCCGACGCTTTCACCATTTTCATCAACCGCAACAAGCCTTGCTTCCTTTTCTCCCTTGCCATAGTCGCTTCTCATGATTTCGCCTTCAGCATTAAGGTTTGATTCCCTGCCCGAAGAATATGCTGCAAGGATTGCAAGCATTGATCCCATGAATATGAGTATCAGCATGGTGCTAATTTTCTTTATGTAATAAGAGGAAAGCTTTTTATTTATGTCCCCCTCTGAGTCAAGCTTTATTAGGTTATCCTTCACATGTCTTCTTCCGGGAGAGCTTAGGAAAAACCTGTTTTTCCTCAAGAACCTTCTATATATGTAGGAGGCTGTTTTCATAAACAGTTTCTCAATCCCGGATGTTGCTTCTTCCTCGGAGATACTCTCATCAGATGAAAGGAGAGCCAGAAGCATCATGTACAGGGGAATAACCAGATACAAAACGTATATATATTTCATGTGTGTCTCTTTCTAAATCTCGATATCTATTATTCTTTGCATGAGTATGTATGCTGCGATGTAGGTCACAAGACAGGCTGTCATCACGGTTATTCCAAGGATGTTTCCGTACAGAGCATCAAAAAATCCGGGGTTCGTTATACCGACATAAGTCATGATCCCAAAGGGTACGGCCTCCATAATCTGGGCTTCCATACGCTTTGCTGCTATAAGGACGTCTATCTCGTTTTCAACTTCCATTCTTTTTCCTATGACGTCGATGCACCTTTCTATGGTGTCAGTCATATTTCCGCCGCTTCTTTTCGCTATTGCAAAAACTCCTGCAAATTCTTCTATATCCTTGTTTTTGCTTCTTTTTCCAAGCTCCCTGATCATGGCCTCGATGGTGACGTTATTCTTAATTCCCTGCTCTATGCGCAGGAGCTCCCTACAGATAGGCGAACTTTTTCCGTAAAGAATGCGCATGTCATGTATTGCTTCAGAAAAAGAATTTTCGATAGAATATCCTGCTTTTCCTGCAGCAAGAACAGACATCATTGCATCCTTGAACTGAATTCCAAGATCATGATTTTCTTTCTTCTGCTTTCTTTCTTTTTGAATAACAAACCAGGGGATCGACAGTGGAAACATCAGAATTGATGCAATAAAACTGCCATAGAAGAGTTTTCCGATAATGAAAAGAATAAGAATGTTTCTTCCTATAAGTGGAATATCAAACGCTGTTACTTTGAGCTCCAAAACCCGCCGCTTCCAGCTTTGATACATTTTCAAGTTCATTCTCGCACCTCCATTCTCCGACTATTTTCCCGGATTCGTTTGTGCCGGTCTCATGAAATTTATAAAGTGTCCGAATCTCTATTTCGTCTGTCATATCGTTAATCCTTCCTGTCAGCTCGCATACCTCAAGGACTTTTCTTGTTTTATCCCTGAGTCTTCCGAGCTGAACAATAATATCTATTCCTGAGGCGATCTGCCCTCTGACCGCTGACAAGGGTATATCCATTCCCATGAGAAACATTGTCTCAAGTCTTGAAAGCATGTCTTTTGCGCTGTTGGCATGACCTGTCGACATTGATATATGACCGGTATTCATAGCCTGTAGCATATCTACGCACTCATCACCTCTGACCTCTCCAACGACAATTCTGTCAGGTCTCATTCTGAGCGAAGATTTTATAAGGTCACGAATGGTGATTTCCTTACATCCCTCCACATTGGCATTGCGTGTCTCCATCCTAACAAGGTTGGGGACATGCCTTATCTGAAGCTCAGCGTTGTCTTCTATCGTAATAACTCGCTCATCCTTTGGAATGCTGTCAGATAATGCATTTAAGAATGTAGTCTTTCCATTATCAATTTTTTAATTATTGTCTAAAGAACATCATATTAACCTTCATTTATCGTTAGACAAAAAATTAGCTAAGATGCAAAGATAATAATTCATGTTTTATTTAAAAACAGTCTTTGCCTACAGCTTTTTTCACCATTAATAATTCAACAGACAGAAGGTGGAATTACCCGTGTCTTACTGACATATTCCGGTAGATTATATGTGTATATATCGCTAATCCAAACATGTTTTATGGATATGCGTAATGATAAATTATATATAGGAGCAAAGACTCCAAACTGCATAAGGAGGTAACTATTTATGTGATTTATATGAAAGGAAATGAATAAATGGAGAATAAGAATGAATTAATTCCCGAAGAGGATGTAACCGATGTTGTTGTAGAGGAGACACCCTCTACCGAAGATAACCATCTGGTTGACAGAACGTTTGATGTTGTTGAAAAAGTTGGCCCGATAGCCATTGTCTGTTATTTCTTTTACTCTGTCCTTGACCTGATCATGGGACATGGATATGGTGTTGATTATGAAAGCAAGGCTGACGGGAGTAAGAAAGTGTCTGTACACAAAGAGAACGAAGCGAACGACGAAGACTCAGATGAGTAAGTTCTGATCCATCCTATACCTACCATAATTCCTAATAATCATATATCATCACCTCCTATAGTAAAAATAAGTTAATGGTATCCTCGTATGCTCCCTGCGTTAATGGGGCAAGCCTTATGCAGATGATAAAGAAGTTACGTGATATTGCAGGCCTGACAGAAAAAGACTCCATTCCTTATGTGGGATGGAGTCTTTGTTTTATATCAGTCCTTAAGATGACGCCTTTCCAGAATCTTGTCCATTGTGGGTCTGCTGACGCCTAGTTCCATAGCCATTTTGGACTTACTGATTTTACGTGTCATATAGGCCTTATATAGCTCTGATAACTTTTCCTCATCAATCTGTTTTGGCTGACCGCCCTTGTATTTTCCTGCGGCCTTGGCTATTGCGATGCCTTCAGCCTGGCGTTTGCGGATCGTAAGGCGTTCCTGCTCTGCCTGCGATGCAAGAACCTCAACAAGGATGTTGTTTACCATGTCAAGGATCCATTCCTGTCCTTCTGCAGGTTTAAAATTGGTAGTAGGGATATCGAGGATCCGCACACGAATATTGTGAGATCTGTAATACTCAAGCTCGCCCTTTATATCATTTTTATTTCTGCCAAGGCGGTCAAGGGACATAACAACCAGAGTATCGCCTTCACGAAGCATATGGTACTTCATGGCTTGATACTCAGGTCGGTCAAGATCCTTGCCTGATTTCTTTTCAGTTATAATATCGTGTTCATCGGCACCGTCCTGTTTAAAGGCTTCAATCTGACGAGACAAGTTTTGAGATGTAGATGAGACACGGGCATAATAATATGTTTTGGCAGCCATAGACTATCTCCTCGTATCGCATTATAACTGCGATTATTCTTCGTTGCTTGTTTCGGGATTAAGCTTAACAATGCGATTTTTCATTTCCTTTGGCATATCAAATTCCCACCAAATCTTTGAAACATTCAACTCTTTGAGTGTCTTGTTGTCATTAAAATGTATGTCATAGAATCTTACGTATTTGCTTTTGTAGTCTTTATAAGGATGCCAGACAATATAAAAAGCGTTTACATCCTTAACTAACGCTAAAAGCGTGATAAATACCCAAGTAAAGGGGAAATCCAGGCATCTCTGCGTATGAAAGTCGTGATATGGTGATTCGCGGTATTGAAAATGTGTAATATCATCCTTGTTATAGGCTATATCCAATATGAAGCCAATCTTTATATCGCAATCAGGGAAACGAGCCCGAATTAGTTCTAAGTATTTGGTAGCGTTATGATGCCGTTTCTCTTCTGGATTAGTCTGTATGCCTAATAGGCGAGCACAATTAACCAGGTAATCTGTATGATTAAAATCTGCATATGCCTTCAGCTTGTCATTTATATGCGATTCTATATCTTTTACAGCACCAGACATATTTTCACTATAAGAATCTTTCCATTTGTTATACAGTCTGCCAACCTTACTCTCAAAGAGCTTCTCAGTATCCTGTCCACATAAGGGCAGGATAGGAATATCCATGTGTTCAAGCCCAATAATACTGTTACCTTTACGAAATAGAAAGTCTGGTCTTTCCTGATCCAAAGCAGAGATATCTGTATAACCTTCAAGCTGAGAGGCATGCTTTAGGACAACATTTATTGCTTGTCGTTCTCTATTTTTATCTGCCATATATACCTCTTATACAAACATCTGCTGCAGAAGTCCCTTCTTAAGCTCTTTTAGCTGTGCCACTTTACGCTGATGAAGGGTGATAAGGTTATCGAGCTGCTTAAAATAGTCCCCAATTTTCATCTGCTCATTTATATCTCTGGGCATCATCAACTCTAAATTTTTCAGTTCGCTCGCTTTAACCAGTGGTTGACCTGTGCCAAATGAAAGTTTCTTTATATCAAATTGAGTAAGCAGGTGATAGAGGAATTCTATATTCTGCGATGCTTGTATAAACACAGTATTATCACTAATTTTCACCTTGCCAGCGTGTCGATAAAGACTTCCTGCATTCGCACCTACACGAGCAGTTAAGATAAAATCTCCTTCATAATCATACTCTTCATCGTACCCAATTACTGATGTTGAACCAAGAATAGGATATTCTCCTGATGAACCTTCTTTATCAAATTTGCTCTTACCAGTATCAACAGAATCAACAACAGCTTCCAACTTACGCTGTTCCCAATCGCCAGTAAAACCAGGAAATCTGATTTCTGGTATTTTTGCTCCGTCCTTGGGGAACATTTTCTGAAGCATCGCTTTTTTATATCTCAGAATTTCATCACACTTACGCTGATGAAGGGTGATAAGGTTGTCAAGATTTTCCATAAAGTCAGAAATCTTGGTTTGTTCATTTATGCTAGGGGCAAGAATAACAGTGTCTCTTATTTGTTCAAGACTCAATTGGGGCATAGATAATCCCGTTTTAATTTGCTTATATTTCCTTTGTTGACCTTCTGTAATAAGTGATTGGTATACAAAATAAGGAATAACATCCTTTTCAATTCTAACTCTTGCAATATGCTGGTTAATATTAGCTTTTTCAATGTTTTTAGGTACTATACCAGCTTTTCCAATATCCCCCGTGATTGCAACCAATATATCATCGCCCTTTATTTCTGAACGACTTAATGCAGCATTCGCTTCATCTGAAATATAAGAATAATCACCATAGACAAAGATATTATCCTTTATACAGTCATTTCTGAAAAACGGAATACCCTCGTCTTGCCATTCATATCCGTATGTCGTTGGCGTAGCCCCTTTTGTGATAAAGCTTGATACTTCTCCTAACTTACGCTGTTCCCAATCGTCAGTGAATCCAGGAAATCTTAATTTTGGTTTTTTTCTTTCACTCATATAGCGCACCTCTTAAAATGGGAATTCTAGTCCCAGTTCTTTAAACGATTGTCTGAGTTCATCTGAAGTTTTCCCGATTTCAGCATCTATGGATTTGATTGAAGCAGTTACGTCAGTAAGGTCGATTTCCTCTTCCTTTTCAGCAGTATCGACATATCTTGGTATATTGAGGTTGTAATCATTAGCCTCAATTTCTTCCATTATTGCTTTGTAAGCGAACTTATCCTCATTCTCGCGTTTAACATAGGCATCGATTATGTGCTGTATGTGTGCATCTGACAGCTCGTTCTGATTCTTACCTTTGATAAAGTCCTTGCTCGCATCAATAAAGAGAATATTGTCAGAATTACCGTTTCTCTTGCTTTTCAGAACAAGAATACATACAGGTATGGAAGTGCCATGGAATAAGTTCGCAGGAAGACCGATGACAGCATCGAGTCTGTTAATATTACAGATAAGCCATTTTCTTATATCTTCCTCAGCTCCTCCTCTGAAAAGTACACCATGAGGGAGAAGAACGGCTACACGGCCATCCTCGTCCTCCATGTGGTATACCATGTGCTGAAGGAAGGCAAAGTCTGCATGTGACTTGGGAGCGAGCTTGTTTACACCTGAATATCTGGGATCATCAAGGTATTCGGATTTTGCATCCCATTTTAAGCTATATGGTGGATTGCATACCTGTACAGTAAGTTTCAAATCTTCCCCGTACAGATCATTTGTAAGGGTATCACCCTTATAGATATCAAAGTTCTGGTAATCGACTCCATGCATTAGCATATTCATGCGAGCCAGGTTGTATGTTGTCGGATTGTTTTCCTGTCCGTAGAAGTGACCGACTCTTCCTGTTGTAAGGTGCTTTTTTACATCAAGGAGCATGGAGCCTGAACCACATGTACAATCACCGACAGTCTTTGCTTCATCAAGACCGATTGCAGCAAGAGTAGCACAAAGTGTACTGGGGCCGACAGGAGTGAAGAATTCGCCGCCCTTCTTTCCGGCGCCGCTCTGGAACAGTCCGATGAGTATCATGTATGCTGTACCAAGCACATCGAATTCCTGGTCATGGAGATCCATGTCAATCTCACCGATCTTAGCAATTACCTTGCCTATCTTATCTGTTCTTTCTGATACAGTATCGCCAAGTCTGGTATCCTGTAATCTCATGTCATCAAACAGTCCGCTGAATGCAGCTTCTGAACGATGACCAAGGGTTGAACCGGTAAGCTCATTTACAGCACGTTCGTAATCTTCAACAGAAAACTTGTCCCCGTCGCCCATCGGCTTAATTATCTTGCGATTAAGCTCACGGAAAAGATTCTCCGGTCTTATGATGTAGCCAAGATGTTCTATGCTCCATTGTTCTACAATGGGCTTGAAGTCTTCATTCGTAAAAGCTTCTTCGTAGGTAAGATTGTCTTCTTTAAGAATTTCCTGCATGTACATCTCTGTGCGTTCTGAAAGATAACGATAAAAGATGGTACCAAGGATATAGTTACGGAATTCGTTAGCATCCATTCCGCCTCTCAGATCATTTGCTATAGCCCATAACTGAGCTGACAGGTCTGCCGCCTGCTGCTGTACTTTGTCAGTATTGATTGCCATTATTCACCCTCCGCTTTAAACTTTTTATATATAGTCTCAACAAAACTCTTAATATCAGCAGTAATCTTCGTGAGCTTTAGGAGACCAAGATGATAATCTGCAAGCCTCTGTCTGATACTCTCATCAGAAATAGAGCCATTAAACATGTATTCTGTCAGTATTCCATTGACTGTTTCGTAGTCAAGGTTGTTATTGAAAGCAAATTCTTCCATTTCAGCCTGTTGGTATTCCTTTGCAAATTCATCAAATGCCTCCTGAATATCTGCATCCTCAGGAAGGTCATAAAATCTTGTCTTGATGAAAGCGGTCATGACATCTTTCTTGGCACGAAGAGACTCGTTATCTGAGCGATCTATTTCCCTGAGAACAAGATCAAGATCATTCTTCTTTTCTTCTTCGGTCTTCTTTTTGTTTGCAGACTTGAGGAGGTTCAGTATATAAACGACATTGATTCTATCTGTCCTCACAAGATCTATATCAAAATCAACATCAACAGGTACCGGTACCTTGGGATTCGGAGGTATCGTCTGGTCCTTAAAAAATAGATACCAGCTCTTATAACCTTCGTATTCGTCCTCATCAAGAGCCACAGCGAGATCAGCCCAATCAAACTTGGAAAATGTCTTTAAGGTAGCAAGTGTTCCTACCAGTGTCCTGAAAGCTATGATGAACATACGGATCTCATCCTCGCTCTTGAGCTGTCCGGCATCATCTACGGTTTCAGCTACCTTTTTGAGTATCGGCACCTGATCAAGCCACTTCTGCACGTAGAACTCATAACTCTGTAGAAGATACTCATTTGGATCTCCGTCACCGGAGAACAATCTTAATGCATCGTCCTGCCATTTCTTGATGTTTCTGTAAGTTATGACCTGTCCGAACTGTTTTGTCTTTTTGTCTACACGGTTTGTTCTGCTATAAGCCTGCACAAGCGTATGCCATACCAGGTTTTTATCAAGATAGAGCGTATTCAGAGGCTTTGCATCGAATCCTGTAAGCATCATATTAACTACGAGAAGGATATCTACCTGCGGAAGGTTCTTCTGCTTAAGTCGTTTTGAGATATCTTTCCTATAACCGTCGAATCCATCAAGATCAAAGGACGTACCAAAGAGCTTGTTATAATCATCCATGCAACGCTGTAAAAGCTCGGAGGAGTGCTCATCTCCCGGTTCGTCCATATCCTCATTCGGCCCATAGCTGAATATAGCTGCTACCTTTATCTTGTCATTTTCATCTCTCTGAGAGTTAAGTTCTTTAAAGATGTCGTAGTATTTACCGAGTGTCTTGATAGAATCTACCGCAAACAGGGATGTATATATATCCACGCCCTGTGGGTGTACGTGCTGCTCATGATGATCGAAAATATGCTTTGCTATCTTGTTAATACGTTCATCATCATGGTACAGATTATCGAGCTCGATATTGTGTCTCTTGCAATACTCAGGGTCATCAAGAGATTCTGCGTCAATTCCCTTGAGTTTGATATTGTGTGCAAATATCGTGCGCTGATACTCAACAGAGAACCTAAGGACATTGCCATCTGCGATAGCATCCTTGATCATGTATTTATGAAGACAAGACTCTCGTTTAGTCCCATCGGGTTTAAGGCCAGCATTGAAAAGGTCAGCAGTAGTCATTTTATTAGAGCCTTTATTTGCTTCAAATATAGGAGTACCTGTAAATCCTATATAATTAGCTCTTGCAAAATGCCTATCAATATCTGCATGCATCTTCCCAAACTGTGAACGGTGACATTCATCTATGATGAACACAACTTTCTTATCCTTATAGCTGTCCATCAGCTTTTCATAGCGTTTAGAATTAACAGCATGTGCCATCTTTTGGATAGTGGTTACTATGAGCTTTCTATCTGTCTCTTGCAACTGCTTTACAAGGACTTTGGTTGAATCAGAATTATCGACACAGTCTTTTTCAAAGCTGTTGTACTCGTCGACTGTCTGATCATCAAGATCTTTCCTGTCTATCAGGAAGACAACCTTATCTATCGAAGGCTCGTCTCTCAAGTCTTGAGCAAGTTTGAAGGATGTAAGTGTTTTGCCGGATCCGGTGCAGGCAAACACATATCCGTCCTGATTAGCTTCTAATACACGCTTTCTTGCAGCCTTTACAGCATAGATCTGATAAGGACGCATTACCATAAGTACCGGTTCTGCAGTCTTGATGACCATGTACTTATCAATCATTTCTGTGATAGCTGCCTTTCTGAAGAATTCAGAAGTAAAATCCTCAAGGGTATTGATTCTGGTATTGTTCTTATCTGTCCAAAAGAAAACAAGTGATTTAAGAATAGGATTATACATTCCGCCATCCATCTCATTTTCATTACAGAAATACTTGGTCTGTACGGAATTAGATACGACAAATATCTGAAGATATCTGAATATCCCTCTAAAAGAAAACTTCCTATATCTGTTAATCTGGTTGATTGCCTCGTTAATCTCAACACCGGGACGCTTTAATTCGATTTGAACAAGGGGAAGGCCGTTGATAAGAACCGTAACGTCGTAGCGGTTTTTGTAACGGACATCATCTTTATGGGCCGGATCCATAGTGATCTGGTGAGACACCTGATAAATATTCCTGTCTGTATCAAAGCTGAAGAAGTCAAGATAAACGGTTTTACCGTTATCAAGCGGTAGTACGAACTTATCCCTTAGGATCTTCGCAGATTCGTACACGCTCTTATTATCAATATAGTTAAGAACTCTGCTGAATTCACTATCAGAAAGTTCTGATGTTCCTTTCTCGGCAGAAATCTTTTTCTCGTTAAAGATTTCAAGCTGTTTCTTGAAATTGGATAACACCGCATCATAGTCTTTGAGGTCAAGATATTCGTATCCTATGGATTCAAGACGCTCAATAAACTTAATTTCTACCTCGTATTCCGACTGAACCTTTGGCATGTTTTAGCCCCCATTTTGTAAAATTGAATTTGTGCAATAATAGTTGCAATATGTAAATGTAATTATACACCCTGTTTTTACAATTTTGAGCATCAAATAATTATTAAATTATTGTAAAGCCAGGGTACACACTGACTTTACATTTAAGCATATGATATAAGAATATCAGAAGACACTAACGTTCAGTTTCGAACCAACAAAATAACAGATTTTCAAAGCTTAAAAGTTTTGATCCTTCATAATATGATGTCTGATTCCCATTAAAAAGATGAAATCAAAAATGTGATTATTCACCTTTAAACCGCATTTTCAACTTCATCTTTATCTAACAAAACTTATTATCTACTTACGATTCATGTAAATACTTCATATAATCAGCATTTACAGATCTGATTATTCGTCCCGAAGACATCATTTTAATCACGCTTTTATCAATGAGCTCATGTTATTTGTTCAAATGGGTTTATCATCAGGTCTTCACACACTGCTATATTAATAGTTTGACTGTATGATTGTGGAATATAGTCCTCTGACGCCAAATACCTATTTATAACCATGTTCTGCATATCCACAATCCAATATTCTTGAACTCCTATTTTTTTATACGTTTCTAATTTGATTGTATAATCATTTTCTCTACTACTATCCGTCGCTATTTCAGCAACAAAAAGTGGAACACCATGGATTCCTTCAGTATCAACATATTTTTCATCATCAATCAACATAACATCAGGAAGAAATAAAAGGCTATCATCATTACAGAGTTCATTTACATAAAGGGCAACACTTTTAGAAAAAACTCGCCATGGAATTCCATTTGTTTTAATATAAGCTTTCAAAGCATAAACGATTTCATTAATAACAATATTGCTCTCACAACTATCATTCTCTTTAATGAATATCTTTCCTTTAATGAGTTCTATATTCTCTTCATAGCATTCTATGTCTTTTACTGAATACTTTTTTGAAATGTCCATAAGCAATCTGATTACCTTCGTAATACTTCACCATTGTGGTCAACCGCAAGCATAATAATTATTTGTCAGTTATTCGAATATCATACATTTCTTTTAAACTTAATGTCTTATATTCTTCACGATGTATTATAGCCCATAGCATGAATTTCTTGTCTTCTTCATCTAGACCTCTATAATAGTATATGAATTCGAGCCCTTCATCATTTAAAATGTTCATTTTGTGCTCCTCCTTTTTATTTCAGAATAAATTTTTTCTGAACATTCTTTATAGCTATATACTCGCGTATGACCTCCAAACTCACGATTCCAAACATCAGCAATCACTTTTTCTATCTCTTCAACACTGCTTGAAGCATTTATCTTTTCGCAAATTTCCCTGCTTTCACTATCATATTCATCTATTGGCGCACCTGCTTTTAACAAAAGACAAGCATCTATTTCATCAATCATCTTCTTTACAATGCAAAAAATAATATCTTTCTCATTATTATCCATGATTATTCCTATCTTTTAATCAAAGCTTAATATACTTTTTTTAGATTATGGTTCATTTCCTTACCCCTTTCAAGGTTACTCTTTATGACAATTTTGTCTATATAAGATACTCTTTTTGAACAATATAATTATCTTACAAATATCATTCTCTTATGGAGGTCTCTGATGCTTGCTATTTCAGAATTTGCTCTTTTAAACGAAAATTGCGATGAAGAATTGTTAGAACGCATAAAATCCGATTTCGGAAAAGAGGAACTTGAAAATGGTATGTACTATGAAGTTGTACTACAAGATAACCGATTTGCTTGTGCTTATACAGACAATGAAATGAAAAATATAATTTCTACATGTATTAAAATAATAAAAGAACTGATTAATATTCATGATTCCGGTTATTCTAGAGAAAATTTTGATCAAACCAGCAACGCAAATAATGATGAAGAAAACCTTCTAAAGCCTATATTTTCCGTATATCTCGAGATACAAACACCAGTTTTACGTGCACTAATTGATGAATTGGCCGGCTACACTCGGACAGGCGGTGCATACTTTATGCTTATATCTGCACCATGCTTAATTAGCACTATTTATGGGGTATTTGATGTAATGCTTAATGATTATGATGACAAAGACATCTGGTTCTCGTGCTTATACTTCTTAATACGTGGTGCAATGAAAATGAATTCTCAATCTCTTTCTTCAAAAAATGAATAGTCAAAAAATATCCCAGAATATATTCGCTTTTGCTCATATATCTGGGATATATCTTATTACATCAGGAATATCGCAATCTATTTTATTGCAAATATCATTGATTGTCTTTAATGTAACACTTTCATTCTTTCTCAACGCATCTAATGTCCCGGTGCTAAATCCATATTCTTTTATCAGTCTATACTGTGAAATATTCTTTTCTTTGATAGTTTCCCAAAAGGGGTCAAATGTAATCACGCCACATCTCCTCTAAGAAATAGATTAGTATGGCATTTTTTAATTTGCTATTGCCGAATATTCGGCTATACTCATTAATTGGCGACATTATTGTCGCTACAAATAACTTTTTATCGGTATTACAATAATTTATGGAGGAGAATACTATGGAAAATCAGATAAAAGAATTGCGACAGAGCCGCGGAATATCGCAACAGAAATGTGCTGATGACCTAGGTATATCTATGCGCACTCTCCAGAGATATGAAAAAGGTGAGACAGAAAACTTATCTTTTTTTATAAAGCTCGCTAACTATTTTAACGTTGATCTAGAGGTGCTATTGACCATCTCTAACGGAGGGGAAGAAGATGAGTAGGCAAAATGAATTATTTGGAAAAAAATGTCGCGATAGACTTACAGGATTTGTAGGGGTCTGTACTGAACGTGTTATATGGCTTTTTGGATGCGACAAATATGCTTTAAGACAAATAGCCGATGACAGCAGAGAATATAAAACCCTGCCACGAGTATTTAATGAACAGTCCTTAGAGGTTCTTGAAAGCATAGTTGAAATCGATCCCAACATGGATGACATGTGTAACCAAAAAAAGTTCTTCGGAAAGCTATGCCAGGATAAAATAACTGGATTCAAAGGAATCTGCACCGGAAGAACAACATATCTATATGGTTCTGACATGTATTGTCTTACACCAAAATCCAAGAAAAAAAATATTGCCCGCCACTCGGAATGGTTTGACGAAGGCAGACTTGAAATAATAGGAGATGGAATTCCTGTAGATGATGTAAATGCTGAGAAACCTGGAGGTATGGATTCATATCCAGATCTTTCTTTAACATATGCTCCACTATAATTAGCTATAAAATATAAGAGAGGCCTTTTTTGCCTCTCTTTTTTGAAAAATGAGGATTGCATATGAAATATGGATACATACGAGTAAGCTCTAAAAATCAAAAAACTGATGGCAATAGTTTGGAGGCTCAATTAGAAGCAGTCAAGAAGGCTGGAGCTGAAAAAGTTTGTATTGAGACTTATACAGGATCAAAAATAGATAGACCTGAACTATCAAAACTTATTGATTCTGCCAATAAAGGCGATACCATTATTGTTACAAAAATGGATAGATTTGCAAGAACAGTTTCCCAAGCAACTGAAACCATAACCAATTTAATAGATGAAGGTATTATTGTACATGTATTAAACCTTGGTGTTCTCGATAATTCCTCCATGAGTGTTTTAGTACGAAATCTTCTTCTATCATTCGCTCAATTCGAAAGAGATCTGATAATTGAACGCACTCAGGAGGGACGGGCAATTGCTCGGTTAAAGCCAGGTTATAAGGAGGGGCGTCCCAAAAAATATAATCCTCAACAAATCACTCTCGCTTTAGAGTTGCTAAAAAATCATTCTTATAACCAAGTGTCATTAATGACAGGAATAAGTGTAAGTACCCTTTCAAGAGCAAAGAGAAAAACTGAAGATTTACAATCTGATAAACCGGAAAGTAATGTTATATGTCTCTAACCGAATAAGTCCAACTGCTCTCACTCAAGGAGAACTTAATGAACTACTGGAATAGCAATATCATAACAATACACAAACTACTAATCTTCATTATCATGTGCTCTTTACTTTTTTGTTTTTTCAAATATTCTTTCCAATATATGAATTCGATGTTTTATAAATCATCAATTGTTTTTACTATTAGGAGGTTAATAATGGTCAAGAAAAAGATTGCATTAAAAGATCTGGATACAGGTTATATGACTAGGCCATCCATATCCAAATATAGTTTTTATTGCCAAGCCTATTTTTCTACGAATAAGAACATATCTACTTTATCAAAAATTAATCCCCTAGTCATAGATTCGAACAATATAATAATCGATGGATACTGTACATATCTCATAGCTTTAGAAAATAAAATTCAGAAAATCAATTGCATTATCCAAGAACCTGATGAATCTCTAGTAAAAATAGTCTCCGCTCAACATCTTAAAAAGAATCTCAAATTCGGTACTAAAGTATATAACTGGAAAACTCATCATATACCTGTATGCCCAGGTTTAATATGTTCAGCCAACACCAATTCCGGTAAAGCCCTAGTAAGAATTATAAACATCGAAATGCGTCCTAGTATGAATACTCTTTCACTCAAAAACCTTTCATCACTCAATATTTCCAAAAAGAAAAAAACTCCTCTTAAGCATTACCATGAAAATCGGAGCCAGAAAGGAAATCACTGTGAGCTATGATATTTATTTAAAAGATAAGGTAACAGGAGAAACAATACAATTACCAGTAAAACATATGATAACAGGCGGAACCTATTGCGTAGATTATGATGAAAAAAATGATCTATTTACTCCTGCAGCTATAACTGATGCATGGCTAAATATCACATATAACTATAGCCACTACTATTATGAAGCAGCATCTGGAGATGAACGTTTTTATGGTAATAGCCACAGAGATAAACACTCCAACCTTGGAATCAGGGGCATTTATGGAAAAACTGGGGCTGAGTCTATCCAGATGATACCGGATCTAGCTGACCGAATTGAATCAAAGTATAAGCAAAATGGAAAATGGATAATAACAAAGAAAACAGAAACAGTTTTCAAAGATTTACATGGGAACATTATAGATGGAATATCTCTTTTAGAATCCTTGGGTGATACAGACTATAAAACTGAAAAAATAGTCAAACTAGTTAATGAGGGGGCAAATGATGATTATTGGACTTCTACAGCGGCTAATGCTATTAACCCCTTGTATCAACTCATGGCATTTGCAAAGTTAAGGCCTGATGGTATCTGGGATGGTGACTAAAAGCAAGGTATCTATCTCGTTGACATTGGAAGCAAATATGCTAATATTATTAGATCTAAGCAAAAAAAACAAATATAAAGTCATGAGTAGGCACTCATGTGAGAGATTTTGTCAACAAAAACATGATCGTTCCTCTATAATTATATCGATTAGATCATCGTGGGATAGTGTACTCCCATCATTGCCTATGAATAATCAAAACAATGTAAAGCATATTCTTTCATTGTCCTTTGATGATGTGGAGCTTGAGCAAATGCCTGAGTTTTGTATGACTTACGAAGATGGCGAAAAGATAGCGGAATTCGTTAATAGTTTTTACGCTGAAGCTGATTTGATAATTATTCATTGCGATGGTGGCATATCAAGAAGTGCCGGAGTTGCTGCAGCCATCATGAGAGTAAAAGAAGGTTTTGATGATCCAATATTCAATAACAGAAATAAGCATCCAAACATGACATGTTATCTACGCACATTGAAAGGATTTGGGTATATTTGATCCCAGCCATAGTAAGCAATGGCAAATTTATGCATTTCTTCTTGTGTCATTCATAAAATACAATTGTTTGCCAATAACTCTCGTTCATTGTGTAGAGAGGTCCATCAGTCCTTTATCAATATCTTTTAGTTCATCATGAATTTGACTGTACCCTTCTGATAAGAGCCAGATTACATCTATTATTTCTTTTTTCTCAAAGCCTCCTTCTTCTATGTCACCTATAAGGTATGACGAAATCCAGTTAAGCACCCTCGCTCTGCATATTACTGTGCTCACTTTCTGTTCAATATCATCTATGTCATCTATTATATTCATTTATTTTCTCCTTTTTTATTTAAATTTATCTAAAAGCTCATCAAAATAGGACTGTGTATTGTTCTTTGGAGTGCACCTTCCATTCAACTGATATTCGTCATGTAATACAATGTCAAGAATACAGTCAAAAAGACTCCCGAAGTCAGTTTGATGGTGATAGTCATCAAAGATACTATGCTTATGATATAACTCGTAAATATTTCCTTTCACATATATCTTCCAGCAGTGAAGAGTATTTCGTGATAACAGTTCTATCGTCTCAGACAACGACATGACTTCAAAATATCTTAGACTTTGAAGATCTTTTTCTGTAAACATTTGCCTCATTTTCAAAAAATACTTCCTGTAAAATATTACATAAAATGTCTTAAAGGCGGTTTTAGATCACTGATGGCAATCCATTATATGCCTATCATTTAATTTGGATTTAATGATTCTAGTCATAACTATTGTATTTTGGTCATTCAATTTATGACCATATTTTTTGACCATACCAACGTATTCATATTTCTCTATTATTGAATGTCATTCAATAATCATAAATTATGACCAATAAAAAAGAAATCGCTATAGCTTCACGATTCCTTTTAGATGTTTCTTTGATAATTGTAAGGTCTTACTACAACTCAGACACTTTAATTCATCTTACTGAGCACTAGCTATAGTGTGCTTCCAATTCATCAAATTCATTAAACAAAATACTTTATCGCTACTTATTCACTTTTAGTATCTCTATCTTATTTTTCAGAGCTTCTATCTGTTTTTCGTGTCCTACAACTATTGATTCTAACTCTTTAATTTTTGCTTTATACATAAACTCTTGTGCATCTCTGGCGACTAACTTACTAATAATTTCTTCCCGTTCTTTAATCTCTTGCCTTAACTCTTTTATTATTTGAGATGGATCATTTGCTTTCTGTTTTAATATTGACTGCTCCACATATTCTTTCAATATTTCATTATTGTATAGCGTCTGCCTTGCAATTTGCGCCTCTGATGCAATCTTATTAGCTGAAAGCTTTGTCCCTTTCATCCTGTCCTCTGCTGCTAGTCTTTCGCTCTCGAAGCGATTTATCACTGACTGTATTTTTCTTAGATGCTGAAGTATAAGTGGTGAAAGAGCTGACATTTCTTTTTCATTATCCAATATGTGAAAATCTATGAGTCTGCCCTTTATTTCCTCTTCTAGCTTATCCATTTTTCTGCCTCCGAATATATTGCTTCATAATTACTAATTATCTCTCTTAAGTTTTTATGCCTTTCCCAAACTTCACTTCTCCCCTGTTTAGCAACTTCTCTTCTTACTTCTATTAGCTCGGGCAATAATGTGTATTTTACAATATGTCTAAGCTTTTTCTCTTCTTTTTGTGCAGCTTTCTTAAAGCCATTTTTTGAATTGTGCTCAAAGGCAGCTTTTGTTGATAGAAAATCTGTGTATGAAATATCTGCCATAAAATACATGTGGCAATTGTTGGGACACATGCCATATGCACAATATAGTGCATCTGTATTATCATTAGATGGACACGGAAACACTTCACCACATCTTATACACATACCGCCTCTTTTACTGCGCAACGGAAATCTCTCGGAGGCCATTTTAACTACCTCATCAATGTTCTTTTTAATGTTCAAATTGTTTTTACTAATGTATTTCTTTACTCTATCTATAAATTCATCGGCATTTGCCCCCATCAGTTTTGCACCATTTTCAAAAACCTCCCTATATATTACATCTGAGTATTCTCTTTCAACATTTCTATCAGTTCTTACATAATACGCTGTCATCTCTAATGATAGATGTGTCATATGCCTACGTATATAAGTTAATGGAACTCGTTGTCTATACATATTTGTACAGACGCTCACTCTAAACTGAGTTATTGTTGGGTAACAGATCTCGTCTTCATCTGCTAATTCTTCAATCCGTAATTTCTTGTACCCCGAATATGAAAAATAGTCTGCACGAGAGAAACGCTCTTTCTTTATAACCGATAATTCACCATATTTCTCCCGTGCATTAACTGCCTTTAATAATTCACGATTCTTTGTTGTCATTCTAATCAAATTCTTATAATAAACGGCCTCGCTGAAAAAATTCACCCGTTGCCCCGGAAATACAATCAATGCATCAGATTTTATATTGTTCCTCGGTTTTTCACACAGTTCTAAAAGCACCTTAAGTGCCTCATATGCTATATTATTTAATGCTGCATACGCCATAAATGCCCCATCATCTTTATAGGCAGTTTTAAACGATAAAAACTCTATATAAGGCATTTCCATATTAGAGAATTCTGACTTTATTTTTTTTAGCCCATCTACTTTTAACGTCGCCAGCTCAGATAATCTCATTCCTACCTGCGAATAAATAAGAGCACAGGCTGCAACTACTCGTTCAGATACATCATTTGAGCAATCCCTCATTATTGTTTGATAACCATTTATTAGTATTGGTAAATAATTGGGATCAACTTCTGGTACCTTGTTAGAATCCCTTGCCATTTGTATCTCCGCCTTATTTCTTTGAGATAAAAACGCAAGGACTTCTGTATCTATTTTTCTGATATTGGTATTATAGAAATTGATAAACTGTTTAACATCATTCCTCCAATGGAAAACAGTTACCGTTGCAAAATTTCTATACAATCTGTCAAATACATCTTTATACTCACATAATGGAACTTCTGATATTTCGATAAATCCATCTTCTGCAAATTCCTCAATTACTTTTATGATTTGTTTGTATTGTTTATGAATAGTTCTAATTTTACTCCTACCCATAATAATTGCATCCAGAACAAACTGCTTATAATAATCCAGAAAAACACTATTGGGATTAAACTTGAATCTCATTTCATGCTTTCTAATAGGCAGATTTTTTATCATAGGACTAAAATCCCATATATCGTCTGTATAATATATTTCTACATTTGCAAACGGAAGTTTATTGATTCTTTTAAATGCCTCTAATGCAGTATTAGATATTTGCTTCTTTTCTAGTAATTCTTTTACCTCTTTTGTAGATATTAGCTTTACTTCATTGATTTCAATTACATTGCTGATCGCCATTGTCTGTCATTACCTCGTATATTTTACTTAAATAGGTCACATATAGCTTTTTTATTAAATACAAATGCTCTTTATCATGTTCAGAGGTTGCACTCTCTATTTTTTGGGATACGTTATTAATTGCTTCTTCAAATGCTCCAATAAATTCAGGCGAAGTGAAAAAACCCTCGCACATAAGGCAATCTGCTGTTCCTTCGACATCACATTCTTTGTTTCTGCAAACACCACAACGGTCATTTACTATATCTTCATCTGAAAAATCACATATTTTCGAAGATATAGTTCCTCTTATAGGAACTGCACCAATTTCTACTTTATACGTTGCCTCTATATAATCTTTTAAATCAACTTCGTAATAATAGTTTAATGTTGTAGTTATTTTTTTGTGGCCTGTTTGCTCCTTTAAAAATAATGGATTTACATTATTTTTGATTGCCTCATTGATCACAGTGGTCATATATGTATCTCTAAAGTTTCGTGAAGAATAGTTGCTTATACCAGCTTCTTTACAGACTTTTTTAAGATGTTTTCTATATCCATCCTCAGACACTACATTATATGTATGTCTACTGTTGTGGACTAAAAACAAATAGTGCTTTAGCGATTCAGGTGCTTCTTTTCGCGTTTGAGAAGTCACATCCTCTGCCATTTTAATTAATCTATATGTCTTTTGATCAATCTCTATATTTCTTTTATCCCCATGTGATGTTTTCTCTTTTACTCTTACAGAATAAAGGCCTGGTCGCCCATTTTCTTGTATACAGTCAACATCTAAATCCCTAATTGTGTTAATACGAAGTCTTGTGATACACGATAGACTAAAAATTATAAAATACAGTTTATTATTGTTACTGAGTCTGGCATACTCCTCCATTTTTTTATATAGTAACTGCAATTCTTCCTTCGGTACCGGCTGAGAATCATTTTTCTTTGGCTCAGAATATGAAAAAAACCTGTATGTCGCAGGTTCAACCTGATAAAGCCCCTCTGTTTCAAGATATCTAAAAAAAGGTTTTAGCGGTGCTAACCTTTGATCTAATGCCCTCGGTGTCAACTTACTTTCCCATAGCATTTTGTAGCCTATCACCTCTTCCGCTAATATTTCCTCTTGGATATCCTTTTTATTACTTCTTGCTGCAACAAATTCTGCTAAATGTAATGATCGTACCTCTTCTCTATAATTTAAAAAGTCCATAATATATCTGGTCTTTTTTTGTCTTCCATGTAAAACTGTGTTGCCGTTAACGCGCCAAAACCATTCCTTTAGTGCTTCTTTTAGAATAGGATCCTTAATAGAAGAAAAGTCTATTTTTTGTAACTCATATGATTTAGTGATAGAATTCTTTTCTTCTAGACCATTAGGCGCCACAATCCATTTGTCACATTTGGGCATCTCATCTACTGGATTTAAATAACAAAAGAAATACCCTTCTAGAAAATTATCAGTAAACCTTTGACTTCCAATATATAGTCTTGATAGACCATTTATCTCATTAAAAACCGATCTTTCTCCTTGCAGTTCATCTATATATAAATAAAAAAGCTTAATAAAATTGGAATACTCACTATATTCTCTATAAAACAGACATTGCAGTTTTAATGTATCAACATCGAAATCGTATATATCTTTTATTTCTTTCCAATTAAGGCTCTCAGCAAAATGTCTTATCATTGGAGTTATATTATAACAATCATCTTTTCTACATTTTTCTCTATAAAAATTCACAATTAAATCTTGTATATATGTGTTATCAGTATCGAATTCTAATTCGGTGTATTCTATATCACCAGGATTATTCTTATACCACTTTGGAACTATTCTGAAATGACATAAGCTCTTATTTCTCTCTATTGTATGCTTAAACAGCGATCTGGAAGACGGGGCTCTATGATAAAAATCAATATAATCATCTTTTATATGCTCCATTTCATTTTTTAATGTTTTACTATAAAAATTATGTTTTAAAACGATATAAAAAATAATTCTCCACGCAATATATGAACCTGCCCCTGTCATGCTCTTTCCCCATGACATCATTCTCTCTTTATCAACATCATTTTTATTAAAATCATTATTTAAAGAGTTTACAAATAATATTAGCTGTTTCCTTATAGCACTCTCTCTACCATTATATTTACCTCCATATTTTTTCTCGAATTCCCCATAAATGCTTTTGATAAAATCTTTGGTTTTGGTACAGCTAAACCTCTCTCCTGAGAACGCTTCCTTAAAACTTACATATTGTTTTGTGTTCCTTACTGTCTTCATCAAAATCCTTCCATATCTTCAAATTTGAAAATATCATCTTCGAATTCTTTAAATATTAATTCGTGTAATTGACGAGTATCGTCTTCCGTTGGATTATGGTATATTGCTGTTGATTCTAGAGAATGATGGCGCATAAAATCCTTTACATCCATCTCATTCAATACATCGCTATTCCTACTGAGCTCCATTCCAAAACCATGCCTAAACCGATGATTCAAATTATTTTTCTTGGTACCTTTATCCACTGGTATTCCACATTTTTCATATATTTTTCTCAGTCTTTTATTCCACACATCCTGAGATAATGGCCTTCCTATACTATTTAAAAATAAATAATAGTTTTCTTCTATTTCTCTATTTCCTAAAGGAACACTATCTGCCCTAGCAAATTTTTCTCTCCGTTCCATGTATTTCTTGTTTCCAACATGAAATATATTGATATATTCTATTATTTCTTTGGCCAAGTTTTCAGATATCATTACTTTTTGATATCCTAGTTTTTCTTTTCTATAGTCTGGTCTATTATAATCATCTTTCGAATTGACATTGAGGACACCTTTAGCTGATTGCCAACTAGAATCACTAACTCTATTCCTTAATAGTAGATAGTATATATTTAAACCCTCAGCGTTTTTTTTAATAATAACATCTTCTAAAGTAAGTCCTAACACTTCTCCTATCCTTAAGCCATGTTCAAACATAAGCCTGCAAATTATACGCTCCGCTTTTTTTTCTTCATTTGTTCCAATTGTCTTTATGATGTTTTTATAATCATCTCGAGAAATATATTTAGGTGTTTCATGGTTTTTATTTCCGATTATCAAGGATACATCATATTTTTTTCTATTATGATATGTGTTACCATCCCAATCGTAATCTTGCCATATTTTATATTTCAAAAATATGTGCTCTTTTATGCCCAAATGCTTAACATATAGTCTATATGCATTCAAATAGAGGTTGATTGTATTATTCGTCCTATAAGTGCACAATGACAGACTATAATTTAAGCCTTTTCTGGATATACCTAATAAAAAATCAATCATATAATTTGCATAAGTATGATCGATATCCATAATATCAATTTCAAATATCTCCAAAAAATCATACAGAAATTTCAAAGCGCTTATAATTTGTAACTTATAATTCACTCCAAATCGCATTGACTTATTGAAATTAATGAATCTGATTGCATCTTCAATTGGTCTCATTTCTGAATCATAAAACATATATATTGGTTCATCTTCAAGAGTAACCTTTTTTACTCTAGTCTGAACGTTCTTTTCGATAACCTCTTTTTTGTCTATTTTTTTTACAACATTATAAATTGTTCCTTGTTTGTATTTTTTCTCTGTAATTATAATCATGCAAGCCCCCTCTTAGACAATTTTGTTTTAATTGATAATATGATTCTATTATCTATTATTATCCAAGTCAATTAATCTCTGTATAAACTTATATTGATAAATATTTCCGTTTGATATCCAGATATTCAATATCTTTGCGGCCATTTATACAATTATCAAAAAATTGATAACCTTTGGAACCCGTTCCGCCGGATATAAAAATGTTATAACCAGCCTTTACCAGTGTCTGTAAGTATTCTGCAAGATCCTTTTCAATTGAACCAATGCTGATAAGCTTATCGATGGTAATGGGATTATCCGGAAACCTTCGTATAGTCAGTATCGGTCCGTTCAGTGCGACCGGAGGAAGCACCGCATTCACTCGGGATCCGTTTTCAAGACGGGCATCAACTATAGGAGACGCTTCATTTACTACTCTGTTACATTTGCTTACTATCTGCTGAATGACATCCTCGAGCTTAGCGACGGATTCAAATCTCATTTCATGTCTGAAAAGTCTGCCATTTTTTTCAACAAAGATGTGGTCGGTTCCGTTTACCATGATCTCCGTGATCTCCGGATCATCCACCAGGAGCTGTAAGACATCAAGCTTTCTTATCGAAAAGAAAAGCTCCTGCCTTAGTCTAACCTTCTCATCAAGAGAGAGCTTTATGTTCTTACACTCTGTTAGTATTCCTCTGTCTATTCTTTCAAGCATCTCTTCGTCATCAACATCTCTGGTAAAATCCATGCTCTCAAGAATGTTTTCTCTTATTTTTATTTTCAGATCTTCATGTTTCAAAGCACGCTTCCTCCGCTCCTGCTTATCCTGTGGAGCTTCTTCATATCAAAGCTGTCATCATTTTTAAGTTCTTCCAAAAACAAATTGCTTCTCATAGTTGCAAAGTAATCATCATCCCAAAGCATATAAAGCTCATCACACAGATGGATCATTCCGAAAAGATCTCTTACTCCCTCGGAAATATCCAGGATCAGATTCTCGTATTTTCCGGTGCTACCTATCATTCCGATAAGTTTTTCATATTCCTTTGCAGTGATCATTCTGCTCTGACAGGCAGAATTGGAAGCAGGAATAAAATCCATCTCATTGTCATGCTTAAGTATTCTCTCTAAATAAATGCCGAATTTATCACCTGCACATTCCGCAAAGTACATAAGGTCTATCAGAGTTTCTTCATAAGCTTCGTTTCGTATAGTTTCATTGGTACAAAGACAGTCCGTATTTATATAGATGGTTTTCTTATTTTTTGACAGTTCCTTTGCATAGGAAATCGCTTCCTTTGTCTGATTATTATTAAGTACAGGCGTATAAAACCCTGTCACCTTCATTCTGTCTTCAGATAAGGTGTCCTTCCCCTTAACTATAAGGCCCGGAATATCGAGACACATGCTAAGAATTGTATCCGTAATCTTTTCGCTCTTTTGATATTTATCTGTATATCTGATATCAGCATTTTGATTACCGTAGGTTGGCTCATCCTCTGAAAGACATTTTTCTTTTTCTCTTAAAACCAGTACATGTTCAAAGCCATTTATAGCTGACCTTTCATATAGTGACTGAGATATCAGAAGTAAAATGTTCTTTCCCTTTTCTATAAAGCCTGAAAGTCTGTCCGTATCCGTGATCCCATATATCTCAAATGAGATGCTGAGGTTATCTCTTATGTAACCATCAAGCTTTTTCAAATAGTTCTTATCGCTGTCGCATATTATTAAGATGTTCTTATTCATAATTCATTTCCTCGTAAATCACATACATACCAGTGCGTTTTCTCCGGTCACCAGAAGTACTGCAATAAGTACCGGAACCGCAAAGTGGATTGTTTGTCGCATTTTACCTTTAACAATGATCTTTATTATTCCGATCAAAGCTCCGATAACAAAGGACATTATCATGCAGCAGATAAGCTCACCCATAGGGAGGAACAGTGATATAACAGTAAGTAGTTTAAGATCACCTGCGCCGATGCCCTTCACCATGTAAACCGGAATAAGTATTAAAAAGGTTATCAGCATTTTTATTCCCATCTCTTTAATGGAGATGTTCATTTCCTTATCCAGGAAGCTCATCATCACTCCTGCCAGAGCTCCGATAAGGAGCCAGGCATTAAAAATTTTGTTTTTCAATATATCTGTAATTGCTGACCCTGCAGTCAGGCAATATAAAACCGAAAGTGTCATTGTTTTTTCCTTTCATAGAGATTTGTAAATATGCCGGTGCTTATGCGAATGCACTAGAGAATGATCAGGGGACAGAATGCCTACACCGGCATATTTAGTTTTTAAAACTGATGTTGCCTATCCATTTCCAATTTTTCTTGGACAACGGTGACGATATTATCAAAAGCTTTTTGAATGCACAACCCCACTAAATGCCGTGTTTTTTTGTTTCGATTTTTTTCTTAAGGAATTCTTATTTTTATATGTACGGCCAATAAATAAGCCGAACAGATCACTAAAAAGTTACCTGTTCGGCTGTTTTATTAATATATAGTAGGAAAAATTCCCAAATTGTAAATATTAAGTTTTTTTTAAATTTTTAAGCCATATATCCTCTAGACATAACATTGTCAGCAAAGCTCTCCTTTAAATTGCCCTTTCCGTAAGTTAAACCTGCGTATACCTTTGGTACATTTGTCATAAGGGCCTCATCATTATTCATCTTTTCAAGTTGAACATAGGCTGAGTGAAGAGCTTCGAAGGTTTTGTTTACATGATCCAGTTCCTCATCACTGTTTTTTGCTGTCGCTATAAGGATCTGTCTCTTTTCAAAAAGATATAGAGCAAGAAGGTTTTTCCCCAGTTCATAATTAAGATTTAGGGAATGTATCAGCTCATCGATACAGTTCATCGCTTTTGATAATCCTTCCGAAAAGCCCTTCTTGTCGTCTAATTCCAGTGCATCCTTTGCCTCAGCGAGATAATCAAGAACCATCTCATAGAGGATTGTGATCATCTGGGTTTTATTTGCCATTGTGATTCTTCTTGTATAAACCTGTATTTTTTCCTGTGTCATATCAGATTACCTCAATTCCAAAATAATTACTGAAGGAGCTGTAAAACCTGCTGAGGTCTTTCGTTTGCCTGTGCAAGCATGCTGGTTCCTGCCTGTGACAGTACCTGCTGAGTTGAGTAAACTGTCATTTCCTCAGCCATATCCACATCCATTATTCTGGAATATGCTGCTGTCATGTTTTCATTTGTGACATCGATATTGCTGACTGTATGATCAAGTCTGTTCTGATATGCACCAAGTCTGCTTCGAATATCAGAAATCTTCTGAAGGGCATTCCCGATATCCTCTATTGCCTGATCGGCACCTGTATGAGGTGCTGCTTTTATGCGCTCATCTGATGCAGCTTCTACGTTTTCTAATATTTTGTTGTAATCCTCTTCTGTTATTTCACCATTGTCGCATCTTCTTCTGGCTTCTGCTATTGTTCTTGCTTCTTCAACATTGATGAAATGTAGGACTTCTCCATCCTGTCCCCTTGTATAATCCAGGCGCTCATCTACGGCGTTGTAATATGTTGTGTTTATAATGGCCTCTTTTTCTACAGCTGTAAGGTAATCACAATTATTTATAAACTCAACTGCATCGATCAGATCATCTGTGTAGGTTCTGCTGACATCGGTATATGCAATACCAAGATTTGTAAGAGTAATCTTGGGTATTCTGATATCAAGGGTCTGTCCTTCGTTAGCACCAACCTGCATAGTCATGGCACCCTTTCTGGTGAGCTCCATGTCTATTCTCTCTCCTTCGAGATTCTTGTTGGCTTTTATTTCTATCTCTTTTCCATCTCTTGTGGACAGCTTGATAATGTCTCCGTCAACGCTGACGTTTGCCTGGTACATGTAGTTAACTTCTTTTTCTCTGCCCTGGGCCATTGTTATTCTGGTGACATCAACCTTTACAGAATCAGCTTTATATCCCTTATCATCTACAAGGGTAACCTCACCGGTGCTCTCGTTATATTCACAGTAAAGGCCTTCTATGTAATACTTTCCGCTATCGATAACGTCACTATAGCTGTTTACTGTGACATTGGGCTCTGTTACATCATCGATTGTGGCATAGCCTCTATAATCAAAGGAACCGTCCAGAAGAGTCTGTCCATTAAACTGGGTTGCCTCTGATATTCTTGTGATTTCCTCTTTAAGCTGTGCTACTTCATCCTGGATAATTCGAAGATCGGTCTCACTGTTAGTTCCGTTTGCAGCCTGAATTGCTACTTCGCTCATTCTCTGCAAAATATCATGAACCTCTGTCAGTGTTCCGTCAGCGGTCTGGATTACTGAGATAGCATCTCCTGAGTTACCGCTTGCTGTCTCAAGACTTCTGATCTGCGCATGCATTCTTCTGGATATTGCCAGTCCTGAGGGGTTATCCTTAGCATTTGCTATTTTGAGACCGCTGGAGAGTCTCTGTATTGATTCTGAAAGTTTGTTGTCGTTTGCAACAAGTGCATTGTTCGCTATCATTGCTGAAATGTTGTAATTGATCTGCATGATGACCTCCGATCCTTTTTATGCCTATACTGCGTGTACAAAAAGTTCTGCCATCCTTAGCAATGTGCGATTATCGAAAACTCCACTTTCCGATCCTGCTACCGCTGTTCCGGCTTCCTGCCTGCGGTAAAAAATTCCTATATCTTTAGAGTCTACTTCAAGGGAAGGTTCATTTTCCCTTATTCCTGCTATAAATCTTTCTCTTACTTCTGTCATATAATCTGCAAGTGTCCCTGAGCTTGGATAGGTTGCTGCAAAGGCTCCCTTCAGCCTTCCATTATCTATTGTCATAGCCATGGAAATATGTCCATAGTCCTCTGTCTCCAGCTCTGCTTCAACCTTTTTTCCCTCTTGTGAGCCGTCTCTTAATGTCACATGCATTGAAACGATTCTGCCATCGATTTCCACAGGTATCTCAAAATTGTTTTCTTTAGCAAGACCTGCTGCCACCGAAAGCTGCTTCTGCATAAGATGAATTGATCTGACATCAATATATGTATCCGCTTCGTAGGAAAGCATCTCATCAAGCTGCATTGCAAGATCAGTAATCTTTTCCTCGTAAGCTTCCTGGTAATCCTCTTCCTCTATAAGGTCTTCTAGCATCTTCTGACGGGTTTCCTTAAATGCCAGCTTTGCTATCTTTTCAGCATGATCCCATACAGATTCTTCCCTGCCCTTTCTTCCGGCCTTGAGGTTTAAGTATGCCTGCACGTTTTCTATGTTTGCTTCTATGCCGTACTTAATAAGTTCCTCAGATGCTTCTCCAGAAATATGGGACTGCGCTACTTTTCTGATGCTTTCTGCTCTTTCATTAAGGTAATCCATCTCTGCCTTAAGGCTGTCCTCTGATTCCTTTGCTTCCTCGAGCCTTGTTGCAAGTTCATCAAGAAGCATATCTTCCTTTGCCTTGGCTGTATGGAGCTTATCAGGTTCTAGGTTGTCATAGACAATGTCAGCTTTCTCACTGTAATAAACAAAGGCTGTTTCTATCTGTGATGAGATTGAAGGCTTTGAAGAGGTAGCTGCTTCTAACCCTCCAAAATCATCATCAACCTTGTAATCCATGCCCTTCTTACTTTTTTTTGCTGTTCTTGTTGCTGCAAGGAGATTCTCTATTGTCATCTCTGCTCCGGTCTCTAAAACCGTTCCTATAGCAGCATTGTCAGTAGCCTTAAGAGTATGGAAAAGTCTGTATATTCCTATGTATGATGCCTTCTCCTCAGGAGATATTTCGGCATTTTTCTCAAGTTTATAAAGGAATTTGGAATACTTTTCCTCCTGCTTTGATGAATCCTTGTCCTGCCTTGAAAGTTCGCTTCCAAGCTCTTCAAGTGTCATCTTCAGAGGATTGTGTCCATCCCTTATCATATTAAGAACTGCACTTGGCTTTAATTTATTAACTACATTCATGAGCTTTTCATCTACAGTTCTTACTCTTTCGATATTCTCTTCAGATATTTCCATTCGGTTGTAGCCGAGAATTCTTGCAGCTCTTTTATTTTGTTCGTTAACTTCAAGCCCAGCATTTTTAATAAGCTCATCAATATTACGAAAGGCATTTTTAATGTTGTCACCAAGGTCAGCTCTTACCTCTGTTCCCACTGCTTCGTATGTTGCACCGGCCTTTTCGTATCTCTGCTTTATGTTATTTCCGGTTTCGTAAATGTTCTCAAGATTAGCAGATCGGATACCTCCAAGCTGTCCGATGAAGGCTACAGGGAAGGTCTTTAACTCATCTACTTTTCTGGTTGTGTCTTCAAAAAGAAGGTATTTTTCGGTTCCTTCCTCGTTAAACAGATTTTTGTTTAAAGCCTCTATCTCGTTGTTAAGAGCCTCAAGAACATCACTTATTGGCTTGATTTCAAGCTTAAAGCCCTTATCTAAAAGCCTCAGGTTAGCTGTTACTGTCATTGAAAGCCTTATTTCCTCAAGCTGCTTTCTTGCAAGCAGAGCTTCCTTTTCCTGATTTATATCAAGAGGAATTATGGTTTTCTCATTCTCTTTCTGGTCAGAAGAACTCTTTTCTGAATCTATGGTTTCCTGTTCTTTATACAAATTTTCAATGGTAACAGGCTTGGATTCTGCAACTACGCGGTCTATGGATTTTGTGCTTATCGCATCCACCTTTTCCACGATTTCAATTGCCTTATCCATGTGGTTTTCCTGATTCTGGGTAAGGCCTGCTGCCCCTGAATTTTTATTTGCGATAGAGGTTGCAGCTGACTTTACAATTTCTTTTTCATCCATAGGAAAAGTAAGATTCTTTATCTCACTTACCTTCTGCAGTTTTTCCTTTGTAAGCGGGATGGAATCCTCTATCATCCATCTGGCATTATCAAGGACTTCTTTATCGGAGGGTTCAAAGCCTGCTTCCTCGATAATTCTTGCAGCCTGATCCTTAACTGATTCCCAGTCAAGGTCACTAGCTTTCTTGGCATAGTATCCACCTGCTTCAAGGGCTATAAATGCTCCGCCCTTTCTGTCCTGGCCGTTTGTAGCATGCTCTGCCATGTATATATTTTCGATTGTTGGCTGCAGATCATTAAGTGTCATGTATTTAACTGCGCCGTCACTAATCTCAGTAATGCCTTCCATTTTTTCTATGGCGGTCATCACTTCGCTTATGTTTTCATCTGTAAGCGGAATATCATTTTCATAAAAAGAAGAGATGATATCACCTGCAAGCCCTCTGCTGCCTGTTATCTCTGCCAGCTTGTCCATAGAAATATCATCTGTGTAGCCGATTACCTCAGTTCCGGACATCGCAAGTGTAGCCTTAATCTTGTCGAGGATTGTCACGGTTTCGTCCGGATCCATCTCTGAAAAATTAAATCCATCCTGGGATGCTCTGGCAAAATCATCAGGCGACATATTGTTGGCCATAAGCGACATATAATTATGGCGGATCTCAGCGTTTGTATTCTGAGCCTCTGCCATTACATCACTCTTCGTTTTACCGGGTTCTGAATATGCCTGATTATTAAGGCCATCATTAAAGCTGACTGCAACTGCACTCTTTAATGTCATGCCCTTAATATTCCCCGAAGTATGTATTTGTCCTGCATCCATGCCCTTTCTGGCTTTTTCTAAATCGGATTCCATTCCGTTTATAGTCTGAAAGTTCACGTTCATATGTCTCTCCGAATCTTGATCGAGTAGGCTGACTCCTACTCGATTTCGCACACGAACATTCCGCACTTCGTGCTCCATGTTCTTACAACCGGCAAATGAATTTGTATGCAAGCATCCATTCGCTTGCCGGTCTTGTGCAACAAA
>NZ_AUIY01000033.1 GCF_000423945.1 Butyrivibrio sp. XPD2002
CGGGGGTATGTCTGGTCCTTGCAGGAATTGTTTTGGGCATGAAACTTGCACCATTCAGAGTTTCTACTTTTGGAAGCTTTAATGGTAACACCGGCAGCATTGATAAGCCTGAATAATATTTCAGGATAATCCAAAAAACTACAAATCGGTTTTTCTAGTTAAAACAGGAGGCGCCTCATGAAATTAAATCGCATTCATCATATTGCGGTGATTTGTTCCGACAAAGACACTGCTCTGAACTTTTACCATAATAAGCTTGGCTTTCGAATTCTGCGAGAGAACTATAGACCGGAACGGGATGATTGGAAGATTGACCTTAAGCTCGATGACAGCGAAATTGAACTTTTTATTATGAAGGATCATCCACTCCGTCCTTCTCCCGAAGCTTACGGATTGCGTCATCTTGCTTTCCGTGTAGATAGTGTAGATGAGACCGTCGCAGAATTGGAGTCTATGGGTATCCCTTGTGAGCCGATACGACGGGATGCTTTCACGGGTGAAAAAATGACGTTTTTCCGTGACCCGGACGGGCTTCCTTTGGAAATACATGAGTAAACTACTTGTGACAAATGAGATTGGTCTGGCTGAAGTGTTAGCAAGTTCAACCGGAATTAAATCTGCCTTGGAAGTTTTCCTATATTATTACTTATCGGCGCATGAAATTTTCAAAAAAGCTATTTTTTTGTCAAATCTGACTATTACGAGAGCTCAAAAAAATCTGTATCATAATCGAGTAATTGAATGCCGCCCGGTGGGCAGGCGATTTATGAATACTGGGTTGTAACCGAACACGTGTAAGTGAAGACTCGCTTACCGTGTTCTTTTTTTACGGATTTAAGGAGGCAAAAATGAATCAAAACACAAACAAATACTTGGCAGAAGAGAGGATTGGGAAGCTTCTTCTAAAGTTTTCAATTCCATGCATCATGTCGCTGCTGGTATCGTCACTTTATAACATAGTGGACCAGATTTTCATCGGAAGAGGTGTGGGATATCTTGGAAATGGTGCAACAAATGTTGTTTTCCCAATCACGATTATATCGCTTGCGATTGCGTTGATGCTTGGGGATGGTGCTGCTGCATATCTTAGTCTTTGTCAGGGAAAAAAAGATGTGAAATCTGGAAATAAGAGCATGGGCAATGTTGTACTGCTTCTTGTGGCATTAGGATTTATCATGGCAGTTCTTTTTGCTGTGTTTAAGTCACAGATCCTTATGGCATTTGGAGCTACTGAGAACAATCTTCCGTATGCAAATGAGTACTTTGACTACATCATTCTTGGAATCCCATTCTTTGTCGTGGGGAACGGCCTGAACTCCATCATAAGAGCTGATGGAAGTCCAAAGTTTGCCATGATTACTACACTTGTAGGCTGTATTATTAATGTAATCCTCGACCCAATAGCTATCTTTGGACTTCATATGGGCATGAAGGGAGCAGCTATCGCGACCATAGCTGGTCAGATTGTTACAGCAATCTGCGGAATTGCTTATATTCTTTTCAGAGCCAAGACATTTAAACTCACATGGAAGAATATGGTTCCTGATATGCACGTGATAGGCAGTTTTGTTCCGCTTGGAATAAGCAGCTTTTTAACTCAGCTCTCTATCGTAGTTATCATGGGTGTAATGAACAATGTCCTTGTAAAATATGGCGCAATGAGCAAGTACGGCGCGGATATCCCTCTCACTGTAGTGGGAATTGTTATGAAGGTATTCCAGATTGTAATATCAGTATGTATTGGAATTGCGGCAGGATCACAGCCTATCGTGGGATATAACTATGGCGCAGGAGAATACAGAAGGGTAAAAGAACTGTTTACAACAATTATCAAGGCAGAAGCAATTGTTGGCCTTGTTTCAATGGTATTATTTGAACTGTTCCCTCTTCAGATCACATCAATATTTGGAAGTGAGGATGGTCTTTATAATGAATTTGCGGTTCTTTCATTCAGGATTTTCCTTTCAATGATTATTCTGACATGTATCCAGAAGTCTGCCAGTGTTTTCCTTCAGTCTCTTGGAAAGCCAGTAATGTCTATGGGACTATCATTACTCAGGGACTTTGTATTAAGTGTTCCACTTGCCATTGTTCTTCCTATGTTCTTTGGCGTTGAAGGAGCTCTTTTATCAGCTCCTGTAGCGGACATAGTAACTACAGTAGCTGTTGTTCTGATGTCTATAAATGTTGTAAAAGAGCTTGACTCCAAAATCAACAGCGATGAAGATGACGCTAAGGAAGCACAAGTGGCTTGATTTGCATAGTCAATAATACATAATAAAGCATGATACAAAGGATTCAACTTTGTCATGGTTTGCGGTTGGAGATTATAAAAAACGTGCAAATGTCGTATGGGGCAGAGAGACTTCGAAACCATCTGAAGTGCATAAGCATATGGAGGCACTTCTTAAAGAGTATAATTTAAAAAAGATTGTAACAGTAGAAGATATAATAGCACTTCATGCTGAGTTTGAATATATTCATCCATTCCAGGACGGAAACGGAAGGGTAGGAAGGCTTGTAGCATTAAAGGAATGCCTCAGACACAATATTGTGCCATTCATCATTGAGGATTCCAAGAAGAATTATTACTACAGAGGTCTCAAGGAATGGAGAAATGAAAAAGGATGGCTCATAGATACTTGTCTTGATGGACAGGATACATTTGTAAAGCTTCTTGATTTACTAGAAATTGAGCATGATTGAGATAGTATATGGAACGGAAAATTTGAAGATAATAATGACAATAATGATTAGGCCTGTATCAATGATATGGGCCTTCAATTATGAATATGGTTAGCAGAAACTAACAACGGGTGGTATCATGTAATTGAATCAAGTTACCGTTTGTGGGCTTGAAGCAGCAAAGAAGTTTAGGCTTGCGACAGCTTCTTTAAAGTCTCTACGGAACTCAGTTAGGGTATTCTTGTTTATTTCCATTGTTATCTCCAATTAAAGATCAAAATAGTCTCTGATAGCAAAGCCAACACCGTTATGATCGCTGTCCTTTGTAATATAGTTTGCAAGCTTCTTTATATCACTGCGTGCATTCATCATGACGACAGAAATTCCTGCGGTGCTTAACATATCGCGGTCATTGTCGGCATCTCCGATAGCCATTGTTTCTTCTATGGAGATATCCAGGAGAGAAGACAGAGTCTTAAGGGCGGTACCTTTTGATACTCCCTCAGCATTCATTTCAAGGCTTGTTTCTTCTGCAAGTGCAAATGTAAGGGGGAGGTTTATTAATTCCTCATAACCACGGTGACGGTCTTCCTGATTTCTGAAGTATATGTTTATCTTGGTGATGGAATCGTGCTTTCGACTTTCAGCAGCCATGTCATCAACCTGCCTGGTTACTTTAAGGTACATTGGCTGGTAAACTCCCATATGGAAATCGTCCATGTGGTTGATATCAGCTGAAGATACAATGGATTCATTTTCTGTGAGGAAAGTGAGCATTCCGTCGTATTTATCTGCGACTTCAATTATTCTTTCAAAGCAGGAAGAAGGTACTTCTTTTCTGTAAATGACCTTCTTGGCAATGCAGTCATATATTATTGCGCCACTGTAGCAGATGGCATAGCGGATCATGGGAGTTATCTCAAAGTACTCCTTCATTTCAACAAGCGCTCTGCCGGTTGCGTAGGAGAGATGTACTCCTTTATCAGCTACCAATGAAAGATCATCAAGCGTCTCAGGGAGAATCTTTTTATCCGATGTAAGAAGGGTGCCATCCATATCCATTGCGATCAGGCTATAGGGTAAGAAGCCTTCTTTGTTGTTAGCTTTATTTGAAATAGGCATAATTACGTCCTTTTGCAATCTTTTGTTCATCCTTGCAAATTATACATGATTTTGAGGAATTGCCAAGGTGCGGTATTTAATTTCAGACTGACTACTTTAATTCCATAACTGTCTTATGAAAGTCCATTTCTGTCATAATTGGTACATCAACTGTCTATTCAGATTCCATTAAATCCTGAAATCTTGATAAATACTCCCTTATTCTTTTTTTAGTCATCCTTAGTAACAATGAGCCAATCAAAAAATACATGATAATAATTATAAAAATTCAATGAAATTGATATGGGGATATTGCTGAGTGATGTATAACATAATTACAGAGAGGGCACACAATGAATAGATAGAAAAAACGATGAATATTGTGTTTTAAAAACACGGAAAGTAATATCATAAGCTCAGAAAAAGAAAACGGGCAGCCAAACGGCTAACATATACCACACAACCAAGAAAGGGGTAAATACTATGAGATTTAACGATGTTCAGGATACAAGAAAAGCAGAAGTTAAGAGAGAACAGAGAAACGAAGCATTCCATAAAATGTATGATAATTGCCTTGAGAAGCTTTCAGCATTCTACAATAAAGAGAAGATGACAGTAGCATTCGGAGCTACATTCACACTTTGATTTCCATAAACAATTTAAGATTATTTATCCGCCCGGAGCAGTGATTGCTCCGGGTTTTTTATGGTATCATCAATACTATGAAAAAGGAGCTGAAGATATATGATGTTTCCATTTGATGATCCGTTTGATGCGGATATTTTTAATGATGATTATAACGATGATGAGGACACTATTTCTTAAGTGGATTGCACCTGATGATCAGGTTAAGTTTTATCCGGAGTTTTTCAGAACAGAATTGCTGCATCCTGTAAATGTGGTTAAGCATTTTTTGACGGATGAGCGTTGAAATCAGAGAAAAATTGTATTGACATTAGTTTGTCAGTCAATTATACATACAACTGATATTTTTCAGAAAGAGAGACGTTATGGAAAGACTTATGCTCGTCACAATGTATAAGGTCATTACAACATCCGTGGATATGATTCAGGGGTCTGTTTTTGATATGCATGATGAGGACAACTCATTGAAGGAAAAGGAGTTTTTGCGGAACTACTGTCTGAGAATGGGATTAAGACTATGGATTTAAGTGACCTTTTGGAGGGATGATCTATATTAATAGGAGATTTTCACATGATCATTACATATAATGGTGAAAAATTAAGATATGTTGAAGATTATTATGGAGAGCCGGTACTCTGGATTACCAAACCTTCTCAAATTTCCATGGAACACATGAAATTTGTCGGTGGATATCCTGATGAATACTGCATTTATTTAAAAGATCTTTCTGAGACTGATGTTATAAAAATCAGAGAACAAGTAGTGAATGGAGCAGAATGAGCAAAAAGAAAACACCACCAAAAATGAAACACTTCGAAGATCTGAAGAAGAACTCCAAAGCAAGATGCACCAATCTGATGTATGTAATCTACAAGGAGCAGATGAAAGAAGGCTATTCTGATGAAGAGGCTCATGCACGAGTTTTTGAACTTTTAAAGAGCAGAGGAATTCTTCTTTTTCCGGAGAATGCTGCGCAGAGATATGATCACAAGAAAAATCATTTCTCAAAACGGCTTAAGAGAGATAACGTTCCTCCAACTCTGTATAAGATGGAAGATATCTTGCAGAAGGCCAATCATACTTTGAATACCCTTGAGGCCAGTATCTTTGATCTGCAGCATATGCAGGATGACATCCAAAAGCTATCGGACTACTATGGCAGCAAGCAGTGGAGAAAAGACCTTGAGTCCGATGAGCAGGGACTGTTCCCTGATGATCTTAAAAGAGGAGTGCTGTCAGAGGATGGCATTTACAACATGCTTGAACGGAACAAGGAAGTCATGGAAATGCTGAAACCGTTTTTTGAAGATTAGCCGTAAATGTCTGAAAGAATGAATATGAAAGAGTGTTGACAATGACCATAGAAAAATATAATGAAATTCCCGAAGGAGCAAGATAAAAGCAGCCAATAAGGTTAATGTAGAAATGCTAAGATTTTACTGGAGCCTTGGAAAAGATATATTTGAAAAAGATGTAAGTAATAAATATGGTTCGGTTTTTTATAAGAGAATTAGTAGCGACCTTCAATCTGAGCTTCCAGATATTAAGTCTTTTTCTGTTACGAACCTTCATTATATGAGGTGGTTCTACGAGCTATATCCTAATGCCGAGAATTTACCCCAACTTGGGGTAGATTCTGAAGAGGTATCCAATTTACCTCAAGCTGGGGTAAATTCCGAATCGCTAATTTTCAGTATTCCGTGGGGACATAATAAGCTTATTATTGGTAATACTGATAAAGCTCTTTTCTTTGTAAAAGAGACGATGAATCATAAACATTGCATAGATATCATGATTGCCACTAAACCGTAATGGTATTGAGATTGTCCGACAAATTGTAAAAAAGTGATTACACAAAACAGAATATAATGTGAGAAACGATTAAACATGAAGCAGCAGATCATCAAGTTGGTGGCCTGCTGTTTTTATTAGTATCTAAAACGAAAAATAGGGATTTGAAATAAAAATAAAAAAATATTCATTTTGTAGGTTGTAAAATTCTTTCTCTCTGTGGGTATAGGTGAAGGGGCAAATAAATCCCTTCGTCGGACTTTGAAAACTGAATAATCATTCATCAGGTACAGTCCTGTACTGTGGAGCCGCAAGGGTACGCCTTGAGCGAGATAGCCCCTCTGGAATGCCGGTAGCACCGGTATGGCGAAGATAGGTACAGGGATAATGAGACTTCCGCTCAGCCACAACTAAACGTAATGGGAGCGGCCCGGCGAGACCCGCGGGGAGGAGAGAACCTATGGAGCTGTGCTGCAGCCGCCTGATGATTTCCCGGAATCTGAAGATTCATTGTATCGGGGTGTCGAGGACAAGTAGATACGTTAATTTCGCTGGAATATTACGAGGGTGTTCCTTCTATATAACAATATGGAAGGAATCCCTCTTTACATAAAAAAAGATAGAAGAAGGTGGTGATGGGTATGAATGAAATCCAGCGTGGCGAAATCTATCTTGCAGATCTTGGCGAGGGAGTTGGTTCTGAACAGAAAGGTATAAGGCCTGTTCTCATTGTACAGAACAACAGGGGGAATAAGTATTCCCCGACAGTTACAGTATTACCAATAACGACAAAGATACACAAAAGCAGTGGGCTTCCTACACATGTGATTCTTGATGGTGTGGGTGGCCTTAAAGAAAAATCAGCAACGATTGCTGAGCAGATCATGACAATTGATAAAACTAGGTTGATCGAATATATGGGGATACTCGATGAAAAGTTCATGAGAAGATATATCGATAATTCGATTTTGGTGCAACTTAATATTGATAACAAGAAAAGAGGGAAAAAGGATGGAAAGAGTAGAAAAGTACGAAATAAGACTATGCGAAAGACCGACGTTGACTGTAGAAGAAGCGGCAGCTCTCTACAATATAGGTGAACATAAACTCAGGGATCTTACTGAGCAGGACTCATGCCCCTATGTTTTGTATGTGGGTCGAAAAAGACTTATTAAGAGAAAGCAGTTCGATGATTATATTGCAAAGGCATTCTCTATATAATCGGCATCATGGATAGATTTCAGTTACGATGATATTCTTCAAGAAAAAACTTGAAGGAGTTCGCATATGGAAAATGAAATCAGCAGTATGGAAGCTCAAAGCAATAATACGAAATTTGTGAAGATCAATGAGATAAGGGTCAGCGAAAGACCAACACTTACAATCGAAGAAGCAGCGGCTCTCTATAACATCGGAGAGAATAAACTGCGGGAATTGACGGATGCAGAAGAGTGTAAGTTTGTTTTGTTTGTTGGCCGTAAGCGGCTTATTAAAAGAAAACAATTTGATGAATATATAGGAAGGTCTTTTTCTATATAAAAATCGACATCATGGTGTGAAACAGGTTGGTGTGCTAATTTCAAGGCATATCAACCTAGTTTTTTTGGAAGGAGGAAATGAATGGAACGAAGAAAAGATTCTAATGGTAGGGTTTTAAAAGAAAATGAAACCCAGAGAAAAGATGGTACATATATGTATCGCTGGAGAAGCAGTATTGGCAAGAGGGAGACCATATATGCACCGACACTTGATAAGCTCCGTGAAAAGGAAGATAACATCCAGAGGGACAAGTACGATGGAATTCGAACAGATGCAAAAAATGTTACATTGAATGAAGTCTTCGATCTTTGGAAGATCATGAAAAAGGGACTTAAGGATAATACTTTTCAGAACTATATGTATACATGGGAGCGATTTGTGAGGGATGACATAGGAAAGAACAGAATTGTTACCCTGAAAAAATCTGATATAAGAAGATATTATAATAAGATGCTGGATGAGAGAGGTCTGAAGGTTGCAACCATCGATAGTATACATACCGTACTCCATCAGGTTTTGGATGTTGCCGTTGAAGACGGATATATCAGAAACAACATTGGTGATAAGGCCATAAAAGAATTGAAGCAGTCAAGAAATCTTGGCTCCGAAAAGAGAATGGCCCTTACGGTTGAACAGCAGGATCTTTTCCTTGAATATCTTAGGGTGACACCTATGTATAATCACTGGTATCCGGTATTCGCTTTTATGCTTGGGACGGGTTTAAGGGTAGGAGAGCTAACTGGCCTTCGTTTCGAAGATGTTGATGAGGAAGAAGGATTGATTGATGTGAATCACACCCTAGTTTACTACCAGCATTCTGATAATGGATGCTACTTTGGAATCAATACGCCAAAGACGAAAAAGGGAGAGAGAACAATCCCGATGATGAAGTCAGTAAAAGAGGCCCTGGAACAGGAAAAGGAATATCAGGAATATACCGGGATTCACTGTAAGGTGAGTATTGATGGATATACCAATTTCATTTTTGTTAATCAAAATGGAAATGTTCAGAACCAGAGTACTCTTAATAAGGCACTTAAGAGAATCATTAGAGACTGTAATCAAAAGGTGCTTGATAACAGAAAGGGAAATGAAAAGGTGATACTTCTTCCTAACTTCAGCTGCCATAATCTCAGACATACATTTGCAACGAGATTGTGCGAAGCCGGTGTAAATATAAAAGTAATTCAGGAGCTCCTGGGACATACGGATATATCAACTACGCTTGATATATATACTGATGCAACAAAGGATTTTAAAAAGAAGGAGATGCTGAATTTTGAGGAATTCATGAATAAGAAAGATAACGAATAATACATAGCGTCGTGAGTCTGATCATGGGATCGGGCACATGGCGCTATTTTCATTCCTCTTTTCCATATAAAAGGCGGTGAGTCGTTTTGATATGATTCATCGCCTTCCCTTTCCCAGGTTAGGAGTGTATATTAATATAGTAACTACTTGGGACATTAGCGCAGCTGGGAGCGCGTCGCACTGGCAGTGCGAAGGCCACGGGTTCAAGTCCCGTATGTTCCATCAAAGCTAATTGAGGGGGTAACAGAATATGGAAAAGTCATACTTTGACGGAGGGCTTTTACAGCTTATACGGATTTTGTCAGATGATAGTGCCTGAAATTAGATGGATGATGATAGAACCGGAGTTATGATACATAGCGTCGTGAATTTGATCAGGAGATCAGATGCATGGCGCTTATATTATTTGGAGGTGTCATGACTAGGAAAAATGGAATACCAACATGGATCAATCTGTATTATGTGTTGGTAATGAAGGAAAGAGGAATTATTAGAACTTTGCAGGAATATAGAGCTGTATACAGGGCAGCGCTTTTGCTTATTGAGGATATGGATGAAAATGAGCTGGACGTTGTTGGGGAAATCGTTATGAGTACCAAGGGATGTGTTGACAGGTTCAGGTGTTTTCCTAGGATTATGCGTCCGCGAGTTGCGGACTAATAATTTACACCCACCTATACACCCATAATACACCCGCTGGGTGTAAACGAGTGCCAAACTAAGATATAAGGTGCTAGGTGTAGGGTGGGAAAAGGCAGGTGCTGACAGGCTTTGACGGGGTATGACAAATGTTGAAAAATCCTAGGAGCTCTTCCCGACGCTTAAGTCACTCGATAAGTAAAGCCCAGTATCCATGCGGTTCGAGAGGGATATGGAAAAGATTTGACAGCAAAATTGCTGCAGCAAAATCCATTTTCTTCGGGGGTAACAAGGAAAAAGCATAAAATAAATATAGTTATATAAGAGACATTCTTAGATTTACAAAACATCTTTTAAGAGTGACTCTTGTATAAAGAGATGAACTGATGAGTCATTCTTGAAAGAAATTTCAAGAGTGGCTCTTTTTATTTTGCCTCATGACATGTTTGGAATGGTTTGGATGCAAAAGATGGCGGATGCTTTAATAGATGTTCTTGATGCGTCAATTGAGGATAACAATGAAAATATGGAAACTGTTGAAATAAACGGAAATAAATTTGTTTATGAGAAAGGATCATTGGAGCAGTTCTTCTTGATACTCTGCAGCTACTGTGGACAACGTACACACCCAGCTTCATCCGGCATTCCAGATATGACGAGGTACTTGATATATTTTATAGCTTCCATAATCCGATGCTCAGGAGTGTTGCGCTTAATCAGCTCAGGGTGCTGCAGGATATGAATAAGGTGTTGGAGAGTTAACCAACACATACATCTGTATATATAACGCAGAGATTCGCTTTTTTGCACCTGAGTATTATTTTGGGGTGTTTTTATAACTTTTTCATCTAAAAGAGCTCAAAAATCTTTCGCCTAAACCAAAAATCTGGTTTAGATGAAAGATTTTGTGTTATAATATAGCTACGAAACAGTTCAAAAGGAGGTTGCCAGATGCTTATTAGCTTTAAATTCAATAACTTCTGCTCGTTCAATGTTGAGAGCGAATTTAGTATGGAGGCATCTAATAGCAAGGTTAAGACGAGATATCCTGACAACTATACTTCTACAGATGTGGATTACGACCTTCTAAAGACTGCAGTTATTGTCGGTGAGAATGCAGGTGGTAAATCCAATTTTATTGGGAGTCTTAAGTTTTTGAAATCTCTTGTAGACTTCAATTCCCAGGTACAGTCTGTTGGTGCATATGTTAATGCATCCAGTTTTCTTACGGAAAAAGATCCTGAACAGAGATTTGAGATATGCTTCATTTCAGAAAAGAAGCATATCTACAAGTATTGTTTGGGAATAGACTCTTATGGAATAACAAGTGAAGGACTTTATAAGCAGAGTAAGAGGAAAGGAACCTTCTCATGTCTCTTTTCTGTTATAAGGGATAAGTCCGGAAAATATGAAAAAAAGGAAGGAAAGGCTTCTGAGCTTGGAACTGCATTAAAGAACAGTAACAACAGCTATGGCCTTTTTATAAGCAAGCTTGCACTCCTTGGTAATGCGGATGCTATAGAGACTACAGGTTGGTTCAAGAATATTCTTCTGCCGGGTGCAGTTCCGGAAGACCAGGAGGGAAATCCTGCAGGCAGGGATGATGATATCAAAATTATGAGAGATCCTCGCTTTGTGGATATATTCCGTATGGTTGATTACAGTATCTGCAGTATAGAAGTGGATAATGACAGGCCTTATGGTAAGTCGTTGATAATAAGAAAAGATGCAGATGGGAATGAAATCCGTAGGGAACTTCAGCAGGATTCAACCGGTGTAAGGGAGTTCTTTGCTTGGGCTGTGCAAATATTCAGAGTGGTATACGAGAACAGGGTTGTATTTGCGGATGAGATGGACAGAGTTCTCAATCCTATTTTGTCAGACAGAGTTGTAGCGTTTGTTAACGGTGAGGAACATAAGGGACAGTTCATCTTCTCTACACACAACGTGCTTCATTTGAATCTTAAGACCTATATGAAAGAACAGATTTATTTCGTAACAAAGAGTAAGGATAGCCTTACTTCTGAGTTGTATTCGCTTGCAGATTTCCCTGAGGTAAGATACGAGACGGCCAAGGTCTATGAGTTTTACATGAAGGGCATTTTGGGAGGTACAGCCTTTGAGTAGGAAAGAGAGGGTACTTAAGAAAAGGTATGCCATTTTCTGCGAGGGCGATACCGAGTATAACTATATCAATAAGATGCGCAAGAATCAGGGTGTTGAGCTTGTGCTAAAACCAATCAATATGCATGGTGGCGGGTATTCCAGTTTTCTTAAGCAGATCAAGAAGGAAGCCCAGACCAATTACCTGGCAAAGTTTATCATTGTTGATGCAGACAGGATCAAGACAATCCCGGCAGAACAGGAGAACTTCCTAAAACTATTGGAATATTGCAAATTGCAGAATGATAAAGGAAATACACCGCATTTTCTTATTGCAGATAATCCGGATTTTGAATATGTTGCATGCCTGCATGATATCGAATATAAGGGGCAGGATACCAAAAGCTTCATTGTCAATGCATGGAAATTTAAGGATATAGCTGCATTTAAGAGCAATGAGGATGTTTATGAGTTCCTTAACTCGGGCAGCAAGTCATTTCGAAATCTTCTGGATGCCATCAGAAAGCAGGACAAGCTGGTTTCAAACAAGTATGAGATCAAGAAAAAGACTTTTGATATTATAATCAGGCAGACGGATTACGAGCAGGATGCCCTGAATAAGCGTAACAGTAACATTGAAGATTTTTTTGATGTTATTGATTGGTAAATGAATAATGAAAGAAAAAAGCGGCTTCGGCTGCTTTTTCTTTTGACTAAATTCACAAATAATGAACTGAGTTCACAACAATTCGCTAACGGCCTGCGCTTTGGCTGTTTTATGATTAAAGAGTCTTAAGACTAACAACATATTGCTTTTGGTTTTCATCGTTTCAAAGGGAAAGATGGCAGCTGAAAATGATTTTCTACTTATTTATGCGGAATCTGACAACGGCAAGAGGATCGACATCATATTTGAGCACTATGATAACTTTCTTGAGCTGGCGGATATGTTTGAAGGAAGGCTCTTCGATGACATTAAGGAAGAGAAGGGTTTTAACCGGAGAGAGGCAAGAGGAGATCTTGGTATCAGGGTCCAGACCTCAGGGAAGAGTGATCCGACCTGCATGGAGGCGACAGGAAATCTGACCCTGATACAGGATATAAATGATCACGTGAAATAAGTAGCATTAATAGCCTGTGCGGGGAATAATCCTGCGTGGGCTTTTTTGATTGTCAAGATCTAAAAATAACACAAGTAAAATGGTATTATTAGTAAAGGTGAAACAATTGAAAATAATCCTATAAAGGTGATCATAATATGAAGAGCAGCTTTTATTCTAATTTCACTGATATAAAGTTTATAGATAAGCTAAAAGAAAATCTGGATTTATGCCAGTCATTTTGTTTTTCTGTTAGCTTTATAAAAAAGCCTGGGCTTCGTTTGATTTCTGGCAATATTGTAGCTGCTTTGGAGCGTGGCGCTAAAGGTAGGATCATTACTTCTACTTACCAGAATTTTACGGATGTGGATTCATTATTATTCTTCTATGATATGACACAAAGGTATCCGGATAGATTCAGTTGCCACTTAGATAGAGAATGTTTCCATGATAGTAATGGATCTGTAGTAGGCTTCCATTCAAAGGGATATTTGTTTGAGTTTCATGATCACAGAGAAATTTTAGTTGGATCGTCTAATATAACAGTTTATGCGCTTCTCAAGAACGTTGAGTGGGATGTTGCTGTTATTGATAATGAAAGTAATCATTCCTACGATGATGCTCAGAAGGAATTTGAGTACCTATGGGAGAGGACACCTTCCATAGATACGCAGTTGATAGATGAGTATAAATCGCATCTATATTATTCTATCGAAAGATGGGATATGGACTATAATGTGGCAAATGCAGATGTTAAGCCCAATTATATGCAAAGACGTGCTTTGAAAGAGCTAAACAGAATGAGAGCAATGGGGGCTACAAAGGCTTTGATTGTGGCTTCTGCTGGTTCAGGAAAAACATATCTGTCCGCTTTTGATGCTATGAATTTTGGCCCCAAAAGACTTCTGTATATTGTTCACGAGGGATCAATTCTTATGAAGTCTTTTGAAACATTCCAAAAAGTGTTTGGCAATGAAAGGTCATATGGAATTTATAATGTAGACAATAAAGAACAATATAGGGACTTTGTGTTTTCTACAAATGTGAGCATGGCTAATTCCCTGGAGTTATTTGATAAACATGAATGGGACTACATTATTATTGATGAGTGTCATCATGCCTCTGCTGAAACTTATCAGAAAATCCTGAATTATTTTGAACCGGAATTCCTTCTTGGAATTACAGCTACTCCTGAGAGAATGGATGGTGAAGACATCTTTGGTATATTTGACCAGAATGTTCCTTATGAGCTGAGATTACGAGATGCCATCATCCATGATCTTATTGTGCCATTTAAGTATTATGGAATCCGCGATGAACTTATAGAATATGGAATAAAAGAGACCAAGGGCCATAAGTTTGTAGAACAATTCTCAGATGATGCACATTGTGAGTTTATATGCAAAATGATAGAAGAGCACAGAATGCCAGGGCAGAAGCTTAAGGCGCTGGCTTTCTGCCGAGACATTTCACATGCTATACGAATGTCCCAAGCATTGAACTCTTACTATAAGACTGCATATCTGACAGGGCGAAATACTGTAGGTGAGAGAATACGTACCTATAATGAACTTCAGAATGATCAGGGCGAGTATGAGATTCTGTTTACAGTAGATATCTTAAATGAAGGTGTAGATATCCCCGGGGTAAATATGGTCATATTCCTTAGACCAACTGATTCGCAAACAATATTTATTCAGCAGTTAGGACGTGGACTGCGTAAATATGAAGGCAAGCAGTATGTCACTGTGTTAGATTTTATTGGTAATGATTATAAGAGAAGTGTTCAAATTGCCTTTGCACTGGGGAGTCTGGCTGAAAATTTTGTACTTGAAAAGGATCTGATTGCAGAGCTTGTTAAAGATGATTACTCAAGCATTGGCCTTGAAGAGTAGGATTATTAAGAAGTAACAGTTGAACCTGTTCCTTACGATATTGCATCCATAAATGGAATACTTCGTCAGAATCCTCTTCATAGAAATCTATATCGTACTTCTCAAGACCATATCGTAATAGATCCTCAATGTACAGCTCAAATTCTGCATCCTTACGAATATCTTTTAAGCCGATTGCACCTTCCTTTTCATCAACAAGAACAGACCGGAATTGATATATAAGCATTATATGAAGTATGGCTCAGCTCGAGCTTTGGGATTCTGCTGCTCAAGAGAACATGCTGAGGAAATGGCAAAGCAGTTTTCAAAGAGGGGGATTCTTTCGGTTGCAGTTTATAGTGATGCGCATGGTAAGTATTCTGAGGATAGGAATATTGCTATTGATAAGCTCAAAAATGGAGAAATAAGAGTTATCTTCTCGGTTGATATGTTTAACGAAGGCGTGGATGTTCCTTCAGTTGATATGGTCATGTTCCTAAGACCCACTGAATCACCTATAGTTTTTTTACAGCAGCTGGGGCGTGGTCTTAGAAAATCCAAAGGGAAGGAATATCTTAATGTTTTGGATTTTATAGGTAACTATGAGAAGGCAGGTCGCGTGAGATATTTCCTTACGGGCAGAACCGTTGGAGAAGGCAGGACATATGATCCAGCTGATACATCGGATTTTCCGGATGATTGCCTGATTGATTTTGATATGAGACTTATTGATCTGTTCGCAGAGCTAGATAAGAAGCATATGAAGATCAAGGATTTAATTCGAGCAGAATTTTATCGTGTTAAGGAATACATAGGCAGCAGGCCTTCAAGAATGGACCTGTTTACTTATATGGATGACGATGTATATCAGATGGCAATCAAGAATTCTAAGGAGAATCCTTTCAAGAAATATATGGATTATCTGAAGGTACTTGGAGAATTAACTGATGAAGAAGAGTCTCTGCATGATGGAATCGGACGTGAATTCATAAATCTCATTGAGAATACAAACATGTCCAAGGTCTATAAGATGCCAGTACTTATGGCCTTTTATAATCATGGAAATGTTAGGATGGGTGTGACCGAGCAGGAACTACTTGAGGCATGGAAACGGTTCTTTAATACCGGAACGAACTGGAAAGATCTCGAAACAAATATCACATATGAGGGATATAAGAGCATTTCAGACAAGGATCATATAAGGAAAATACTTCAGATGCCTGTTCATTTTCTACAGGAATCTGGGAAGGGATTCTTTGTGCAGAAGGATGGATATGCACTGGCACTTAGAGATGAGCTGGAAACAGTTATTGCTGATGAGTGCTTCGTTAAGCATTTTGGAGATGTTATAGAGTATAGGGCGATGGATTATTATAGGAGAAGGTATAACGGAGAATAAACAAGGATATTATGAAAAATATCAGGGAATTACTATTTCTTCAAAATATAAATGGGATTGGCAGAGCAAAAATAATAAAAACATATATTCCATATCTAAAGAATGGGTGCAGTATTGATGAGCTAAAAGATATAGTCGCACATAATGAGAAAGATGACAGTTGCTTTTGGAGCAACATTCACACTCTGATTTTCATAAACAAGAATATGGATTTATCCACCCGGAGCAGTGATTGCTCCGGGTTTTTTATGGTATCATCAATACTATGAAAAAAGGAGCTGAAGATATATGATGTTTCCATTTGATGATCCGTTTGATGCGGATATTTTTAATGAGGATTATAACGATGATGAGGACGCTATTGCCAGAAGAAGGGAAATAGCAGGAATCATGATCGAAGACATGATAAGTAAGGAACAGGGGAATGAGGTGGCACCGGATACCACGGGTGTGGATCATTTCTTCCTTACTGACTTCATCACCGAGGACATGGGTATGGATTTTGCCATCATTGAACAGGATTTCCTTGATAAATGCAGGGGAAGACTGAAGGAGTTCAATGAAGTCGGATGGTATGGTGATGTTTCATTCAGACTGAGGAGCCCACTTGAGTGCATGCATAACAAGATGATGATGCTCATTTACAATGGGGCAAAGCTTGGTGATGAATACTGTGTAGAACTTTTGAAGTATCTCTACAAAACATATCACAAGGATGAATACAAAAGCCTCAAGAGGTTCCGGACCATCAGGACGGAGGAGATATTTGGTCTTGCGGAGGATGAATTTGGTGGATGCGATTTTACCGTAATCGGCAGGATCATGGGCATGTGCCCTTTCATGAATATCGAGTTTCATCAAAACTGCTCTGTATTATATAAGCTGCTTTTAAAACGAAGGGATGCCTGGATAAGGGATGACGAGGAAGTCTGCGAATACCTTGAGTTTGATCATACACTTTTCCTGGAATGTGCACATCAGGTAGATGAGTGGCTTGATGCACCCGAGAGAAAGGGACTGCCATTTGAAAGGCTGAATAAGCAGTATTTGGAGATGCGTGATTTTGCCGGGGCATGCCTGAGGAATCAGGGATATGCAGATGATTATGTTGAGAACTGCATGGAAAATTATATGGGCATAAGAGTGCAGATGGCACGGACATTGGCAGTACTTAAGACGCAGCATCCAAACAAGGAGTACACATTTGAGCAGGTACAGCGTTTCACTAATGTTTATGACATCGTGGCTGCGCTGACGGATATAGCTGAATGTGTGGAATATGAGATCGGATATCTTACAGGTGATCAGGTTGATCCGATGGATGTAGAGGATTCCTTGTTCAAACCGGAGAATGTTGTCGTAAGGAATGCGCAAAAAAAGGAAGTCAAAAAGCAGATCATTCATGTGGCTCCTGTGAAAAAAGGCAATGTCAGCGAAGATGAATATATTAAAGAAATAGCGGAGCTCAGGAGCAAACTTCATGAGCAGGAACAGGAGAATAAGTATCTCCGGGAGCAGTACAGAGCTGCAAAGAAATCATCCAAGGAGTCTGAAGATCTTATCAATAAGTATGAAGAGGACCGTGCGGAGCTTATAGCTTTGCGTGAATATGCCTACAAGTCAGAGCATGATGAGCCTGTATCTGAAGATGTAATTCCTGATATGAAATCAGCTATAGCAGAGAAGAATGTTGTTATCATCGGAGGCCATGTGAACTGGCAGAATAAGCTGAAGGCGATTTTTCCTAATTGGATGTTCATAGCTCCAGATGCTTATAAAACAGTTGATGGCAAGATGCTGGAGAATAAGGATATGGTCTATTTTTATACGGATTATATCAACCATATCAGCTATAAGAAATTCATAGCTGCCGTCAGGGAGAGGAAGATACCGTTCGGATACCTTGGAAGCAATAATGTTGATAATGTAGTGAATCAGATTTATGGAGATCTGTGTTCTTAAATGAGGAGGAGTTAACAGTCCTCACTGTTTCAATACTAAAAATAAAAAAGAAAACTACGGAATTGATAACGTAGTAAGTTTAAGGAGATTCCAGTGGGCAAAAAGACAAGACAGGAAACAATAGATGAACTGACCCTGGCGTTAATGTATCTGACACGCTTTAATGACAGGGAGGGAAGCCATTTCAATGAGATGGCATGGAAAGGATACGACTTTGATTCTATTAAGCGGTTAGACCAGAGTGATTATATATTTGATCCTAAGCGTAGCAGGGGCGGCGCATATAAGCATGCATATTTGACAGAAAAAGGCCGTCAGAGAGCGAGGGAGATACTTAAGGAACTGGATGCGGAGGATCAAAAGCTGTATGAGAGGTTCGAGTTCCGCACAATAAAGCCGGAAGAAGCAGATGAAGCTGCTGAGATCGAGCAGATCTGTTTCCCACCTAATGAAGCATGCACTCCGGAGCGTATAAAGGAAAGAATTTCAGTGGCTGCAGACTTTTTCTATGTGGCAATCGATAAAGAAACCGGAAAGATGGCGGGATTTCTTAATGGTATTGCTACAGACGAGTATGATTTTCGTGATGAATTCTTTACGGATGCAGAGCTCCATAATGCAGACGGCAAGAATATAATGATTCTTGGGCTTGATGTCCTGCCAGAGTACCGGAAGCAGGTGCTTGGAAGAGAGCTTGTATATAATTACTGTCGCAGGGAACAGAATCGTGATAGAAAAAGACTTGTCCTTACTTGTCTCCCCAATAAAGTGAAGATGTATACAAAATTCGGATTTTTGGATCGCGGAGAAGCTGCATCTACATGGGGTGGAGAAAAATGGCATGAGATGGATATTTTTCTAAATTAAGGTTTTTCGCAAAATGAATATGAGAGGGGTAGGATATTTTGGAAGAGATTTTTGATGTAACAGATGATAATGGATTTCCTGTGGGCAGAACGGTCACAAGATCTGAGGCACACGATAAGGGAATTTCGCATAGGACTGCCCATACATGGATAGTCCGTAAGGCTGGTGGTTCATATGAGGTGTTGCTACAGAAGAGAAGCGCCAATAAGGAATCGTTTCCTTCAATGTATGACACTTCTTCAGCTGGGCACATCCAGGCAGGTGATGATCCGCTGGAATCAGCGCAGAGAGAACTGTTCGAGGAGCTGGATGCAAAGGACTATATATTTGACAGAGAAGAAGGAGACGAGTGATGCCACAGTCTTGGAGCAGTATAAGGAAAAAACTTGAGCAGGATCTTTTATGTGAGAACTTAAAAGCAGAGTTCAGTATTTCAGGACAAATTACCATGGAGCACCGGATGAGTATGGAAGATTTGCTGTAAGAATAGATGGGAAGGAAGTTTTCCAGGCAAATCCATATAATGAAATGGCGATATTCAGGTATGGAGCTGAAGTTAAAAGGGAACAGAACATTCCTCACCGGGAGTGGACTGATGATGGGGAAATAATCAATCAGGAAGTAAATCTCGCTGCAGAAGAAGAGGGTAGGATCAGAGCAGCAGAAGATGGTATCGTTGATTCATGTTTAGTTCCCTATTCCATAAAAAAGTATCTTAATCAGGATATAAAGGATAGCCTTGCCGATGAGGATCCGGTTATAAGGATGCTGGCGATTTTTGACAGAAGAGTTCTGATGTAAATGGGCACTGGCAAAACGATCACAAACATCGTAGTAATCTGATCGTGCTGTGCAAGTCGTGTCACTCAACTATACACGCGAAGAGAGGGGACTATTTGGGGAACCATCGCTGGTAGGGGCGGGAGAAATCTCTACAGGTAAGACTCCCAGGGAACGGCGCGGGGGTCACGCGTGCAAAATCGCGAAATGAAAAGTGAAAATCTGGTGAGAAAGAATTTACCTCCGAGGTAAATTGACATCTTGAGGAAATGGGATATCCGTGCTATCATATATTTACCTCAAAGGTAAATCCGAATGAGAGGTGATGGTTTGGATATCACGTAAAAAAACAATAAAATCAAAAAGGTTTGTACGGATGCCGAAGCTGCAGAGAGAACCTACGGTCGAGAAATGGCCGATAAAATACATCAGCGTATAGATGAAATTGGCGCGGCAGACACTGTTGAAATGATGATTCAGTTCCATATTGGACGATGTCATCCTCTTACGCAGAATCGGAAAGGACAATACGCGGTGGATTTGGTTCATCCGTACAGATTGGTATTCGAAAAGAATGGCGACGAAATCCAAATAGCGAATATTTTGGAAATAGTCGATTATCATTAATGATCAAGATGACAAGTCAAGGAGGTAGCACTATGGTGAGAAGTCGCAGTTATATTGCAACGCCACCTGGGGCGACAATTAAAGAGCAGTTGAATGACAGAGGTATGAGTCAGAAGGAGTTTGCGGTCAGGATGGATATGTCTGAGAAGCATATTAGCAAGCTCATAAACGGTGACGTACAGCTTACACCGGAGACCGCTGTTAGATTAGAGATGGTTTTAGGTGTTCCGACTAAGTTCTGGAATAACCTTGAGGCAATCTACAGAGAGAAGATTATTAAGGCAGAAGCAGAAAACGCAATGGATGCTGATGCCGAGATGGCAAAACAATTTCCCTATAGCGAGATGGCAAAATTCGGATGGGTTCCGGAGACCAGAGAAGCTAAGGAGAAAGTTGTCAATCTTAGGAAATACTTTGAAGTTGTTGAGCTTTCTCTTCTTGGAAACGAGCAGATTACAAGAATTGCATGTAGACGTCTGGCAATCACAGAAAAAAGCGATTTGGCGTTGATGGCCTGGGCTCAGGAAGCAAAGATTAAGGCACGAGATATCCAAACCGCACCGATCAACATTAAAGGCTTAATATCCGCTATGCCAGAGTTACGGAAAATGACCGTGCTTAAGCCAAAGGAATTCTGCCCTCAGATAAAGAAATGCCTTGCAGATTGTGGAATAGCTTTAGTATTTTTGCCGCACCTTAAAGGATCTTTTCTTCAGGGAGCTTCCTTTATGGATGGAAATAAAATTGTTGTTGGACTTACTGCAAGAGGAAAGGACGCGGATAAGTTTTGGTTTAGTTTGTTCCACGAACTTGCCCACATTGCTCTCGGCCATGTAGGACAGCCTAACGGTACATCTGAGGATGATGAAAAAGCTGCTGACAAATGGTCTGGTGAGACACTGATAACATCTGAGGAGTTCGAGGCTTTCAGAAGAGGTAGAGATTATTCAGAGAGAAGCGTACTCCAATTTGCAAAAGAACAAGGAATTGCACCTGGGATAGTAGTTGGGAGAATGCAGCTGGAAGGAATGATTAAGTATAGCATGCTGAATAATCTGAAAGAAAAATATGAAATAGCTGTATAAAGTCATCATCGAAAAGACTTTGAAGATATCCATGGAGGGAGAACGCTGGGTGAACTGCCCAGTGTGTAATAACAAGATTATGAAGGCCAGAAGCTTCTGGCAGATGGACAACAACTTAATATGTATTTAATTCCATTGTAGATGTTACCAAGGCTAAGCATTATAACGGGCTTGGACGTTATATTTCAAGAGGATATGACACCTATGGCCTATTTAAGTTGGTGGGAGGTTTGCAGAAGGGGAATCCGACAGAGGAAGAGATAAAGAGGGCTGTGGATTTTTATAAGAATCTTTTATAAAGATAAAAAGAGGGTTTTCGTATGAAAAAGAATGTTCAGATAAGAAATAGTACTGTTGATTTTTTGATTTTTACCAAAGATTCTAAAAGTGATGGAATAGAAGTTAGAGTGCAAGATGGAGATGTCTGGTTAACTCAAAATGCGATAGCACAGCTTTTTGATATTGATAGGTCAGTTGTCTCGAGGCATCTCAAAAAAATTTTTTCTTCGGGGGAATTGGATGAAAATTCAGTTTGTGCAAAATATGCACAAACTGCTGATGATGGAAAAAACTACAATTATAAGTTTTATTCTTTGGCAGCGATTATTGCTGTAGGATATAGGACAAATTCTGATAAGGCAACACAATTTAGACAATGGGCAACGAAGGTATTAGATGCATTTACTAAACAGGGTTATGTTCTTGATAAAAGCAGACTAGTGAATGGAAAAATATTTGATGAAGATTATTTTGATCAGTTAGTAGCTGAAATTCAGGAAATACGAGCCAGTGAAAGAAGATTCTACCAGAAAATAACAGATATATATGCAACTGCTGCAGATTATGATAAAGATGCTCCTGTGACAAGAGAATTCTATGCAACGGTGCAGAATAAAATGCATTATGCTGTTCATGGAAACACAGCTGCAGAACTTATCGTATCCAGAGCTGATCACACAAAGGAACACATGGGATTAACTTCATGGAAAAACGCACCGGATGGGAAAATCATAAAGACGGATGTTTCAATAGCAAAAAACTATTTGTTAAAAGATGAAATACAAGAACTAAATGAGATAGTAACAATGTATCTTGATTATGCGACGAGGCAGGCTAAGAGGCATGTTCCGATGACAATGGCAGATTGGAAATCGAAATTAGATGCATTTCTTGTTTTTAACGATGCTGAAGTTCTGCAAAATAAAGGGAAAGTAACTGCGGCTATAGCAAAAGAATTTGCAGAGAGCGAGTTTGAAAAATATAGACTTATACAGGACAAGACATATGAAAGTGACTTTGATAAGTTGATTAACAGTACTGAGAATATAGCAGATTCAACTAAGTAACAATCGCATAAAGTAACATAAGGCAGGAATGACCTGATGATAATACGGTAGGCACCTGAGCTGGATGCCGATTCTGTTGAGCTTCTTAAGCTGTTTGAGGCTATGGACGAGAAGACCAGGCAGATCATGTTGGTACAGATGAGGGCTGTTGCCAGATTTTAATCATCTGGAGAGGTAAATGGGAGTGTGAAATGATAAATTCAACTGTTTGAGATGGCTATTTAGAGATAAAATCTCTAAATAAGCAAAGGAAACTATTGAGAAAATGGTTAGTTGGTAATGGAAAGGAAATTGTTGAATAAAGAGGAAATCTGTATGGACCAGATAAGGTTAGGACAGGGTTTATTGATTATATGCTGTGTATTTTATCTGATATGGTGGGGCGTAGCATTCCATCCTAATCATGGCGATAGTCACACGTCAGGGATTGATGGGATTCTGCTGCTTATCACTGCAGCCTTTGGACTGACAGGCCTGGTTCTCAACATGCTTGGAATTATCAAAACACCACCTGAAAGAGGACTGGTATCAGGCCTTGTGATAATAGTTGCCGGAATTGTTACATATATAGTGCTTCTTTACGGTTCAAGGATCATTTTACACAGGCAGGTAACGTCGGAGCTCTTTTTGATAATAGGCTGGTCAATGCTTGAAGTGGCCTCGATTAACAGAGCGATTGCGTGGGAAAGGGTGTCTATAGATAGAGGCATTGTGTTCCTGATAATCGTAGCAGTGGCTGCAGTTTTGAGCTTGTATTTTTATCTGCAGTATTACGAGGTTAAGCCCATGACGGGATATTTCTTTGGCATGGTTCCGCTTATCACAGAGGCGATAAGCATGGGCGTGTTTGAATTTTTGACAAGGTAGGGGGAGTCGAAAGGATATAGCGTGAACAGGATAAAAAAAGAAGATAGAGCCGTTTTTTATGTAAATCTGATACTGGTGATACTTGAAACGGTAGCATTTGCCCACGATATCTATGCGTTTCGGTTTGGACTTTTTGAGTGGTACACAGTGGACAGCAATGTGTTACAGCTTGTTGTATCGGTATGGGTGATTTGCTGCGTTTTGAGAAATAAACAATTTCCGAAGATCCTCACTGTTGCGCATTTTATTAGTGCAGTTGGCCTGACGGTCACATTTCTAATAGCTGCATTTGTTCTTGCTCCGGAAGGCGGGATTGCATATTACTTTCTTAACGATGTTGCGCCCATAAACCATTTTATCGGGCCGTTATTATCAGTGATCTCACTTCTCTTTTTAGAAAAGACTGAGAGGCTTTCGCTGAGTACAATCATATGGCCGGCGGTAGCGAGTCTTACATATGGTGCGATAGCACTGGTACTGAATGCTGTAAGAATAATGGACGGACCTTATTTCTTTCTAAAGGTATATGAGCAGTCTGCTGGTGTGATAATCTTGTGGTTTGCGATAATCGCTGTATTGTGTCTTGGACTGGCATTGTTGTATTACAAGATCAAATGGAGAAAGAGAGAAGTTAATCAGTAAAAATACTAAAAGAGATACTATCGGGATATCAGTAGAGAATGTGAATGAAGATGTAAGGAGCAGAACACGATGGCTCAGAGGACTGAGGCAATATATCAGGGTAGAACCATAGGAATTGAATCTATATATACAGTCATTGACGGTAAGCAGATCAATATACCTGAGAAGCTGAACTGGGTGCGAGAAAAGAGCAGAAACGGAGAATTGTTCTGCCCGTGTGGTTGCGGTGCTAATCTTATTCTTGTGGCTGGGGATAGAAATCTTAGGGAACAACATTTCAGGATAAAGGATTCTGATACAAAGCTTGAGTGCACAGCAGTAACTGAAGGAAGGACTTCGATAGAATCAAAAATAGTATTGAAATGTTGGCTTGATGATAAGCTTAGAACTGGGGATGTAGACACCAGAGTGCCTATAAATGCAGTTGATGACAGCACTGACAGGAAGTATGAGTTTTCTTTTGTATCAAAGCTCCATAAGCTTGCAATCAGCTACTTCCATGACAGGGCAAACATCACAGATGAAAAGCTTGATATTCTTGATATGAATACACAGGATATCAAGATTTATTATATTGCTGATATCATGAATTGTGGCTCCGAAGGTCAGTTTCCGGAATGGATGATGAAAATTGAAAGCAGACAGGGTTATTGTCTCTTTTTGTCGATAGATGGTATTGATTATAAAGATGCTCGCCTGGAAGCAGCCTTTTACGATCAGGATATAGATGGACTGTGGTGTGAAACAATTGTTACAGAAGGAAGGCTCCGTGACTATTCTTTTGATGAGAATAATAACCTATTGTTTCACAGAGATAGTTTAGATACTTTATATGATAAAGCATATTATGAATTCAGAAAGAAGCAGGATCGTGAACACGACAGACGTATCATTGAGCAGGAAAAGCGCGAGGCTGAACGCCAAAAACGCTTGGAAGAAGAAAAGAAACTCCAAGAGGAATACGAGCGAAAGATAAGAGAACGTGAGGAGCAGTTGCTTCGAGAGAAGGAGGCTGCTGAGTCAGAAAAGCGCAGAGCCCGGGAAGAATTTGCCCGCAACATGGCTGCTGGTTTTGAGCAACAGGAAAAGCCTATTAAAGATCCCGATGGGAACAGATGGGTTAAGTGTGAGTTCTGCGGAAAGATAGCGATGGATAAGGCGTTTTCTTCATATGGTGGGAAGAATCATGTGAATCTGGGAACATGTATCGAATGCTCCAGGAACAATCCTAAGGCAGCAGTACAAATTAGTATTCCACATAGGGAAAGTAATGCTAATAGATACGATCCGACCGTGTGTCCCGAATGCGGTAGCAGGCTTGTTGAAAGAAATGGTAGGAATGGCAGATTTGTTGGATGCAGTAGTTATCCTAGATGTAAATATACTCGGTCAATTCGATGAAATGAAGGAGAAGTTAAAAACCATTAAAAACTATTAAAAACTATCAAAAACCATTAAATACCATTAAAAACTATTAAAACCCCAAAAAGGTGATACGGTAAAAATGTGAAGATATTTGTGCTACTATAGAAAGAATTAGCCATTGGAGACTAAGGCAACTGAATCTTGCAGTCGTAAGTATTTAGCAATGTACAAAAGTTGAACGAGCTAAGTATTTTATACTACAAGGCTAATGGGGCACGATTCTTACATGGTGAACGCAGCGGAAAATTAGTTATTTTGTGGCTTTGCGGTTCCACATGTACTATGCTAACGTTCTTGACGAAAAGAATAAAATATGTTATATATAGCATAAAGAGAAGGAGGCAATGTGTCAAAATTTCAGGTGAATTTTTATAGAGCCATAGACGGCAGTAAGCCTGTTGGATTATTTATTAGAACGTTGGATGTAAAGATGAAGGCTAAGGTTGTGGCTAATCTTCACTTGCTTGAGGAGTATGGCAATCTTGCTAGGGAACCTCTTTCTAAAGAGTTAGAGGATGGAATATTTGAATTACGAAGTGGAGAAGGTAATAACATAGTCAGGATATTGTATTTCTTTGATAAGGGACAAATCATAATTGCCACTAATGGTTTTGTAAAAAACAACAGAAGACGCCTAGAGGTGAAATAGATTTAGCTAAGCAGAGAAGAACCGACTACCATAGTAGGAAGGAGGCAGGAACATATGAGTGATCTTCAGGAATTAACAAATGAACTTATGCAGGATCCTGAGTTAAAAAAAGAATATGAGGCACTTCAGCCAGAAATGGATATTACAAGAGCGATACTTGATGCAAGAATCCATGCGGGAATGACTCAGCTGGAGCTGTCAGAGAAGAGCGGCATAAGTCAGGCGGATATAAGCAGACTGGAGAAAGGTACAAGAAATCCTAGCATAGCACTCCTTAAACGTCTTGCTGAAGCTATGGATAGCACTCTAAAGATAGAGTTTGTTCCTAAGAAAATGGTAAGATAATAACTTATTTGGCTTCATGCAAGATAGAGGTCATAAAAGGAATTAGAGTTATTTCTTCTTACGATTAGATAAGAGTAGCCCTGCAAGCAATGTAACTGGTACAGCAAGTACTGATATCAGTGCAGTTGCTCCTGCAGAAATGCTACTCTTATTATTTTTGTTGTTTTCTGTATTGTTTTCGCTCATGATTGTAGTCCTTTCGTTGCTTGGCATACATGAAGGTCATGGAACACAAGAAGATTCCTGAGAGTGCAATGAGAAATCTTCCTCAGCCGATAGCTCTTATCAAAGTAATGCCGAAGGTCTTTGATTATCTGGACTCAGATTTGAAGAAACAAAAAACTAGTTAGACTGATGGCTCTTACAGTTGCAGCTACTTCGATGTCTCATATAGCGTCGAAGTACTTTTTTGCATATAATTAGGGGAGTTGAAAGTATATGAAGAAAGTATTGATTTTATTGGGGGATATTTACAATGACATTATGGAGGGAGAACAATGATCAAAATTTACGGAATGCCTACATGTCCCTATTGCGATTACATTCATGAGCAGATAAGAGGGCGTGAGAATGAATTTGAGTATATCAACATTGGTGAGAATATCAGAAACATGGGGGCTTTTACCAGACTTCGCGATACCAATCCGGCATTCGATCATTCCAAGGAAATAGGCGATGTTGGTATACCGGCCTTTGTTCTTGAAGACGGAAGCATAACTCTTGATCCAGCGGTTGTGGGCCTTATTGAGTATGGAACACCTGATGCCTGCTCAATAGAAGATCATAAAAGCGGAAGGAAAGGGTGTTAAGGGATACATGAGAATAGATAAAAGAGTAATGACTGAGGAGACCATTAAGTGAAAAGAAGATATTTAGCCCTGGGGATGCTTACGCTAGCTATGGTATTGACGTATTATGTTCTTTATAGTAGATAAGCTGAGAGGAACATTGATCAGCAGGTATTTACTGATCATAATTGTGGTACTTGGAGTTATAAATATGCTTATTGCAAAAGGAATGAAAGAGTAAGGGAGTCTTTGCGCAGATGGTTAGTGAAACTTCAATAAAGATGATTGACGTGGAGGACTTGGACTGAGGCTTATGTGGAAGATAAAGCAGATATTTGATGGAGATTATGGCTGCGAGGAATTACAGCCAGGACAGAAACCTAAGGTATCGGTAACGCTTGTTGATGATGCAGGGAATGAGAAACTTGTGTCAGTGGAAGATGATTGGCTTACAGAGAATGGACTGGATGTTGGCTCTGAGTGGCCGGCAGGAGTATGAGAAAGGTTGGCAAAAGATGGAAGCGATAGAAGCTATTTTAACAAGAAGAAGTACTAGAAGATATTCCGGAGAAATGCCGGAAAGAGCGCTTGTAGAAAAAGTGATTGAGGCAGGCAGATATGCGCCTAGCGGTGGAAATAATCAGACTACCCATTTCATTATTTTTTCAGATGCCGAAATCCTTTCTGACATGGCGGGATTAGTCTGCAAAGAGTTCGCAGAAATGGAAATCACTGAGGGTATGTATTCTTCTTTGAAGAATTCGATAAATGCGGCAAAGAAAGGTGGATATATATTTCACTACGGAGCACCTGTTTTCATAGTTACAGCCAATAAAAAAGGCTATGGCAACGCTATAGCAGACAGCGCCTGTGCACTGGAAAACATGATGATAGCTGCCAATGCTCTTGACATGGGCTCATGTTGGATCAATCAGCTTCACTGGCTCGATGAAAATGAGGCTGTGCGCAACTTCATGTATAAGTATGGTCTTAGGGAAGATGAAACGATAACCGGAGGCCTGATATTGGGATATTCTGAGGCAGGAAAGCCAATCAGGGAACCGCTTGAGAGAAAAGGTAATCCGGTAACCTGGGTAGAAAAGTAAGGGGATAAAGCTCATTGAAGGGGCACTGCAGGTTGAAAGAGGAGAGATCGTTCCTACTGAAGTGGATAGGTTCGGGAAGACTGTCCATGTGTATGATATAGGGGTGGCATCATTTCTGTGTGATTGATAGATGAAAAGCAGATTTTTTTATGAGGATTATGCTATGGGCTTTTGCGGATGGGCGGACGTTAATGAAAGAAACAAGATTTATCATGATAATGAGTGGGGCGTTCCTGTTCATGATGATAAAAAGATGTTTGAGCACCTGATGCTGGAATGTATGCAGTGTGGTTTATCCTGGGATCTTATGCTGAAAAAACGAGAGGTGTTCAGATCCTGCTTTGATGGCTTCGACTATGACAAGATTGCTGAGTATACTGATGCAGACATAGAGCGGATACTGAATACAGAGGATATGATAAAGTCACCCCGGAAGATCGTTGCTGTCATAAATAATGCCAGGTGTTTTCAGAAAGTCAGAGAAGAGTTTGGAAGCTTCTGCGATTATATCTGGGCATACTCAGGAAATAAGACAATTCTCTACAGTGGTCACAGTAAGCTTGGTGGGAAGATTCCCGTAAGTAACGGTCTTTCCAAGACGATAAGTAAGGATCTGAAAAAGAGGGGCTTTAAGTACGTCGGCGAAGTGACAATCTATTCTCACCTACAGGCATGCGGAATAATCAATGATCACGACGAGACCTGCCCATGCTATAAAAGGATAAATGCCGCAAACCAAACTGTGAATAAACGCAAGGATATGGAAGTGTATTAGGTGATAATTCTGATATAACCCCAGGCTATCATCAGCCATAGGTAAATACATACGCAGAGTAAGCGCTACTAACTATATAATGGTAACAGAGACCGATACATCTTGGGAGGAGGACGAATATGAAGCGTGATACAGTAGTTACTAAACTTAGAAAGCTGGCAGAAAATGCCGATGTTTCAAATGTGGATTTTCTAGCCGTTCAGGTGAATCTGACAGATCAGGATCCCGGAGTGTTCTACGTTGAAGTTAAGGACCACAAGATCAATATAGAGCCTTACGATTACCATGACAGGAACTGCGCTATATCAATCAAGTCCGATGATTTTAATAAGCTAATCAGTGGAAAGTTAGATCCTGTAGCAGCTTTTACTATCGGCAAACTTAAGGTTGACGGTGATGTAGGGAAGGCTTTGGAATTTTCCAAGCTTCTTAAATGATCGGGGAGTAAGCAGACATGATTAATGAAAGGGTAAAAGAGTTTCTTGTCTCCAATAATCTTGGTGATAGGCTTACTGAGCATGCAGAGACGATTGATACAGTTGAACATGCTGCACAGCAGATAGGTTGCACCGAACCGGAGATTGCAAAGACATTGTCTTTTGTGGTAGATGAAAAGCCTGTAATTGTGGTAATGGCAGGCGATGGTATGGTTAACAGTTCTAAGTTCAAATCACTATTTCACACTAAGCCACACATGATACCCAGAGATCAGGTAGAGAGTATCACGGGATTCCAGCCAGGTGGAGTATGTCCTTTTGCTGTGGCTGATGACATCCCTATCTGGCTGGATGTATCCATGAAGAGATTTGAATATGTCCATCCTGCAGGAGGTAATGAGTTTACTTCTGTTAAAGTTACACCTTCAGAGCTTGAAGCTGTTACCGGAGCCGAGGGCTGGTGCGATGTGTGCAAGGGATGGGAAGAAGACGAGTAACAGTGTTTGTGCTAAAGGAGGAAACAGATGAGCAGAGTTAATTTTGGAGCAAAACCACTAATGTATCCGCAGCCGGTTCTTATCATTGCAACATATGATGAGAATGGAGTGCCAAATGCTATGAACGCAGCCTGGGGCATAACTACTGACTTTAAAGAGATTTCAATCAGCCTGTCTGAACACAAGACTACTGATAATCTCGCAAAGAGAGGTGCTTTCACAGTAAGTCTTGCTACTGAAGACCAGGTGATTCCCTGCGATTATGTTGGGATAGAATCGGGAAGAAAAGTACCTGATAAATTTGAAAAGGCTGGATTTCACGCAACAAAGAGTGAGTTTGTTGATGCACCTTTGATTGATGAACTTCCTGTTGCTCTTGAGTGTAAGGTAAAGAGCTTTGAGGATGGCATTCTGATTGGAGAGATCGTAAATGTCTCTGCAGATGAAAGCGTAGTGACAGATGGAGCGGTTGATATCACAAAAGTTAAGCCTATAAGCTTTGATCCATTTGGTAATGGATATTACGGAGTTGGAGAAAAGGTGGGCAATGCTTTTAAGGATGGCGCAAAGCTGAAGTGATAAAGAGATTTAAAGAGGGGCAAAAAGTTATTGACAGCTAACAGGGCTATCTGTAAACTTTTGATTCATTAAACAAGTGTATTAAGACCTTATCAAGCTAAAATAGTTTTGATAAGGTCTATTTTTTTACATTCAGGAGGAGAACACTATGAAAATTGCAGAAGAAATGTTAACGCTTAATGATGGAAGAACACTTGTCCTAAGATCTGCAGAGGAAAAAGATGCTGTTACCATGCTGGACTACATAAAGCAGACAGCAGAAGAAACGCATTATCTTGTAAGATATCCTGAAGAAATAAATATTGAACTCGAAAGAGAAAAAGAGATCATCAGGAATAATCTGGAGGCTGAGGATTCTGCCTGGTTTACCGTATTTGATGGGGAAAGAGCTGTAGGTAACTGTTCTATAAGCCGTCACAGAAATCATCTCAAGCTCAGGCACAGGTGTGATTTTGCAATTGCCCTTGAACAGGCATATTGTAACGGTGGGATTGGAACAATACTCATGCAGAAGGCTATAGACAAAGCTAGGGAAATTGGGTTTGAACAGATGGAACTTGGAGCCTATGCGGACAATGATAGAGCGATTGCTTTATATAAAAAGATGGGATTTCAAGAATGCGGAAGAACTCCAAAGGCATTCAAACTGAAGGACGGAACATACATTGATGAAGTTAATATGATTTTGTTTCTGTGATTTAAACACGAAGATCGGAGGTTTCTATGATAATACAAAATGAAATACCATTATTGGAATATGATGACAGTTCATCGGAAGTTATAGCTCCTGATCATGACTGGACAGCTGAGAGATTGCCGGAGAAGTGTTTATTTGCATTCCTTGGAGATGTAGTCCATAAATACGCCAAAGAGAATAATGCAGCTATGGTATGAAGTTGACGTTATTACCTGTGCTGCTCCTAATCTACGGGACAATCCAAGTAATCCATATAACAAGAACGAACAATTCTGAGTAGCAAGGTAAAAGTAAGTTTTTGTAATGATAGCAATGGTGTAAAATGGTAGAGATATATTTTGTTAAAGAATAATTGTTGGCGGAGGAAAAAAGTGAAGTTCTTGAAGTGGTTAAATCTAATTCCCCTTGTAATGTTTGTGATTAGGGATATGCTCGGAATGGATGATATTAATCCCATATGGATGATAGTTATTGCGGCATTTGTCATAATGAATGTTTTTATGGCTAAAAGCATGAAGGAATATCTCCTGTCTTCGTTATTATTGCTGATATCATGCGTTGCCGGAATGATACTAAGTACATATTATTACTACTATTTTATTAGTTCTGATTTTGAGACACCTATTGTCGGTGCTTTCATAGCGATGGTCTATGGAATATTCGTGCTTGTGCTGGCGGGAGTTGGTACAGCTGTTTTTGCCATCAGGAACAGAAAAGAGGCAGTGAAAAATGGAGATATTTGATATAACTGACGATAACGGCTTTCCGACCGGGGAAACTGTAAGCAGAAGTGATGCACATGACAATGGGATTCCTCACAGGACAGCGCATATTTGGATTGTGAGAAAGGAAGTGGATAAATATCAGGTTCTTCTTCAGAAGAGAAGCGCCGAAAAGGAATCTTTTCCTGGGATGTATGATACTTCATCGGCAGGACATATCCAGGCTGGTGATGAGCCACTTGAGTCTGCACAGAGAGAACTGTTTGAGGAGCTTGGAATAAAAACTCTGGCCGGAGATCTTACTTTTGCCGGGAAGTTTCATATTAAGTATGAGATGGAATTCCATGGAAAAATGTTTAAGGACAATGAAGTTGCTTTTGTTTACGTGTATGAAAAGCCTGTGGATATATCCAAGCTGAAGCTTCAGACAGAGGAAGTGGAAGAAGTCAGGTGGTTTGATATCGATAAAGTCCATGAGGGATGCATACACAGGGATGGCACGTTTTGTGTTCCGATGGAAGGGCTTGAGATAGTAATGAAGTATCTTAAGGAAAAAGAAGAGAGACTAAGATGAAGAAAATAGTAGTGACAGCGCTTGTGCTGATAATGGTAATAGGAACAGTAGGATGTGGTGCGAAAAAAGAAGATGCAGCGATAATCGGTGGAGCTGACGGTCCAACATCTATTTTTCTGGCATCAAAAGTGAGTGATCCTGTGGTATCAGGAACCTGGCAGACAGCATCCATAGGCTATGAGACTGATGGGGATATGCAGCCTGAATACTATGTACAGTTTGGTGATGCAGAGATAATTTATGGCCATATGGAAAATAATGATTTTGTTCCGGATCATTTTGATAGTATTTCGCTATTCGAGGAACTGGAGACTGGAGGATACAAGATTAAGGCAGAGTCTGATAACGGAGTTCAGTACACGTATCAGTCTTCTGAAGAAAATGCGGATATCCTGGAATATTATGAGACATGGAACGAGGATGAGTTTTCAGAGAAGTACAGTGGCGGCGCTTCTCTTAGCAGATGTGATTAAACTTTAGTCTATAGCTAAAGAAATGAAAAAAGGTGTTCTTGCAGGCAGCGTACACAGCCTTGCATGGAAAGAGGGAGACAAAGGTCCCGGGGCTATAGAAATGATTGCCG
>NZ_AUIY01000034.1 GCF_000423945.1 Butyrivibrio sp. XPD2002
TTCCAACTGTTATCCCCCAGTACGAGGCAGGTTGCCCACGCGTTACTCACCCGTCCGCCACTAAGATTTAACAAGATTCCGCCGAAGCCTCATCAGCGTTAAATCTCCGTTCGACTTGCATGTGTTAGGCACGCCGCCAGCGTTCATCCTGAGCCAGGATCGAACTCTCACGTTTAAATGTATCTCATCACCGAAGTGACTTGATCGTTCGTCTGACCAGAACTTAAGCTTGGCTTTTGTTCTGTCCGTTTTACCTTTAGTTAGGTTGTTTTGTTCTCTGAAATTTCTTTTTTGGAATTTTCAGGGTTGCATTACTATTTCATTGTCAATGTGCTTAAATACTGGGCTTGCAGGTCTTTCGAAGAAGTTCCGTGCGCCGCAGCGATATTTAATATATCACTACCCCCATATAGTGTCAACAACATTTTTCAAATTTTTTCAAAAAAAATAGCAGTTTCTGTAAAAACCGCTATTTTATCGCATTTGTTGGCATTATTTTTTTAGAAATTCTCGGCACTGGCCACTGTTTTTTTCATATAACTAATAACTTCAACCGGATAATTGCCTATTGCAGTCTCTCCTGTCACCATTACAGATGCTGCTCCATCCAGAACTGCATTAAATATATCGCTTACTTCCGCCCTGGTTGGAACAGGATTCTTTTCCATAGAGGAAAGCATCTGGGTCACTACCATGAATCTTCTATTAGAAAGACGGCATTTCTCTGCTATCCTCTTCTGCACTCCAGGAAGCTCCCAGAGAGGCACGGCATTGCCGAGGTCTCCTCTGGCAATAATGACTTCATCGCTTACTTCTATTATCTCATCAAGCTTATCTATTCCGCGCCTGTTTTCTATCTTGGCGAATATTTCTATAGAAGCTCCGCCTTCCCTTTGTAATACATCTCTTAAAGTAAGGACATCTTCCTTTCCTCTTACAAAGGGCTGCATTATTCCTGTAATGCCTAATCGCACGGCTTCTTTTATATTTACAATATCTGATCCGGTAAGTGCATCCATTCTGATTTCTACTTCTTTTACCGCTATACTCTTTCTGCTTCTTAATGTTCCTCCTCTGTCGACCCTTGCTGTGACCCTGTCTCCATTATTAGCGAGGATATGTGCTTTTATTTTTCCATCATCTAAAAGGATTTCCATATCCTTTTTAAGCTCGCACAGTATTTTGCCATCAAGAGGTATTCCACCTTTTCCTAAAATGAATTCCGAGTCCTCCAGAAGGTCTATATCACTGTCAAGGGTTCCTATTCTGAGCTCCGGTCCCTGAAGGTCCACCAGAATTTCAGGAGTAATACCGCACTGTCTGGCAGCACTTTTTACTATATAAATAAGTGATTCGTTGTCCTCAAGCATGGAATGGGATAAGTTCAGACGAACTCCGTGCATTCCCGCTTTGAACATTTCCTTTAGTAATTTTTCATCATTACAGGCCGGGCCTAAAGTACCATAAATTTTTACCATATTTTCCTGTTCTTTCTATAATAATAAACGTTTTCTTCATTTTACTATTCATGCAAAAACGTACAACAAATATAGCTGTTCTTTATGCTTGAACCTCATATATTTTATATGATAATATAATTTTATTAAATATTTTACTTTTATGTAAAGGAGTTATCATGCTTCATATTAAATCACTTTCAGAAGGGCTTGATCTTTTCAAGGCTCTGGGCTCAGATGTACGAATTGAAATCATTAAAATATTACTGGAAGATAACGGTATGAACATGAATGAGCTCGCCAGTCGTCTCAATATCACTAACGGTGCGCTCACCAGTCATATTCGAAAGCTTGAAGAATGTGGTCTTATTACTGTCAGCAATGAGACAAACGGTCATGGCAATCAGAAGATCTGTTCCGTTCATGTTGATAAGATTCTGATAGATATTCAGGATGAGCAGCGCGATGAGAACATCTATACAGCTGATATAAAGGTTGGACAGTTTTCCGATTACGATGTTTATCCTACATGCGGACTGGCTTCATCCACTCAGATAATTGGTCAGGTTGATGATACCCGCTACTTCTCTCATCCTGATCGCTACAATGCCGATATACTCTGGTTCACTAAGGGCTACGTTGAGTATGTGGTACCCAATTTCATTCCTTTTAATCAGAAGATTGATGAAATTTGTATCTCAGCTGAGCTTTCAAGTGAAGCTCCCGGTGTAAACAATGTATGGCCTTCAGATATCTCTTTCTATCTTAATGGTGAATTCTTAGGCACATGGATATCTCCAGGTGATTTTGGAGATGTTAAGGGTATTTTCACACCGGATTGGTGGTTCCCGAACTGGAATCAGTATGGACTTCTCAAAATGCTGGTAATCAATCACCGCGGAACCTTTATTGATGGTCTGCAGATTTCAGATATTTCAATAGATCATTTCAATCTGACAAGTAAGAGCGGAATCAAGTTTAAAATGGCAGTTCCTGAGGATGCTGAGCATGTAGGTGGTCTTACTATTTTCGGAAAGACCTTTGGTAACTACAGCCAGGATATAAATGTAAAGATAGCCTACAGTCCTATTGATCCTGTTCAGTAAAGCATACGGTTGTATATTAAAAACGCTTTCCTTTTTTAGGGGAAAGCGTTTTTTTTGTCGTCTTATCTTCTATAAATATTATTTGAAGAATTCCATATCTCTGTTTAGCTTCTCGGATATTTCCCTAAGGTCATTTGCTTCGTTAGCAAGCTCAAGAACAGTATTTGAAAGCTCCTGCATGGAAGCACCGGTCTCCTGGGATGATGCTGCGTTCTCCTCTGAGATAGCTGACAGTGCATCCATGGTATCGGATACAGCGTTCTTGGAGGATGCACATTGTTCAGCACCCTGGCTGATAACCTTAACTCCGCCTACGGTCGAATCGATGTCCTGAAGCATTCCATTTATGGATTCAATTGTTTCTCCAAGTGCATCCTGCTGCTCAAGATTACCCTGCTTAACATCTTCTGCGGCCTGTACTGCTGCTGATGCATCTCCAAGAAGTACATCCATCTCCTTCTTGATGTCATCCGCCATAATCTTTGAATCCTCAGCCAGTTTTCCGATTTCTTCTGCAACTACTGAGAAGCCTCTTCCGGCATCTCCTGCTCTTGCAGCTTCTATGGAAGCATTAAGGGACAACAGGTTGGTCTGTGTTGCTATGGATGTGATGCCTTCTACCTTAGCAGAAATATTGGTAACAGCTTCCTGGGTTCTGGCGATTGTATCTGAAATCTCATCTATCTTAGCAGTCATCTCCGAAGACGAATTCTAAAGTGATGACAGGGATTTGCTTGATATTTCAGATGCTTCCTTCATCTTTATAGCAAGTCCGTCAAGATTCTCGGTTGAATCCTGAACATTACCTACTGCGTCACCAATAAGAACTACATTCTCTGCAGCACTTTGAATTTCTCCGGCCTGCTGTGTTGCTCCCTGAGCTATCTCCTGAACTGCGTTAGAAACATCCTCAGTTGTCTGGGATATTCTGTTTGCCATTTCTGAAAGCTCTGCTGATGATGTATTAACTGTAGATGCGGACGTTCTGATGTCCGTAACTATTGAGCTAAGCTTATCTATCAGCGAATTTGTATTATTAAGAGCTAATCCAAGTTCATCTTTTCTGTCAAGGTACTTATCTGTTTTCTTAAACTCACCCTGGGACAGATATTGTATGCTATCGTTTATTGCTCTAATTGCGCCAGCCATGCTGATAGCTGCCTTTACTGCAACAATCATTGCTACAACCATAAGCACAATGCCTATTACGAGCATAAACACAATAGACTTAAATACCTGATTTTCAACTGCCTGTCTGGACACACCTGTAAATGCCATGGATACAACTTTTCCAGAACTGTCCTTAACCGGAACATAGGCAACAAAATATGGAGTTCCTGCAACCTGGGTATTTGTAGAAGTGAAGGTTTTCCCCCCATTTATTACTTCTTTGACAACTGTGTCGGCGGCTTTAGTGCCAATTACACTGCTTCCAAGGGAAGAATTCTTTCTGGTATCACCATCGAACCACGTAAAGTCATAGCCGGCATCCTGCTTGAGCTGTGTTTCAACGGTATTATCTCCCGCAGAGCGATCTGCAATATCCATACCTATATCCTTATAGGTATATGCGGAAGCCAGAAGTCCTTTTAACACCTCTTCCTCCATGCCGGAACGCATAAACATGATGCCTGTTATCAGCATGGCTATGGTGATAACAAACGCAGGTAAAACCGCTATTAGCGCGATTTCTTTCCTTACAGAAAATATTTTCTCCCTCATAAAAGCCCCCTTACACAAAATCAGAACGATTAAGAACAGAATAATTGCTATTAAATCAATTATACTTAAACTTTTTATATCTTTTCAACAATAAATATCGCTTGAATTCGAAATTTTTTATAAAAAAAGACGGCAAACTTAAACGTTTGCCGCCCTAAAATCATATTCTGATTATTTAATTCCGCTGATAGCAATTGATTCAATGATAACTCTCTGGAACAGGAAGAACAGTACCAGTGTAGGAAGCATCGCAATTACTGAAGCTGCCATTATCAGAGCGTAATCACTCTGAATAGCATAGTACGAATTGAAGGATCTGATTACAACCTGCAGTGTCCAGTGCTTTTCACTTCTAAGGAAAATTGTGGGTGCAAGGTAATCATTCCAGATTCCCATGAACCAAAGCATGAGCTGTGTTCCAAGAGCGCCCTTCATTAACGGAAGGAATATTTTGTAGTAGATTTCGAAGTAGTTACATCCGTCAATTTTAGCTGCATCCATAAGCTCAGTAGGTATGCTGTAAAGATTCTGTCTTAAGAAGAATATCATTCCAACATTACCGAAGCATCCGGGAATAATAAGCGGTGCAAGGGAGTTGGTCCAACCAAGCTTAGTAAAAAGAACATACTGAGGTATCATTACTACTGCAAAAGGAATCATAATTGTTGCAAGAAGGGCAAGGAAAAGAGCGTTCTTTCCTCTGAAATTCATCTTTGCAAAGGCAAAAGCCGCAAGAGATGATGTGAATCCGCCAATAAGCAGTACCGGAATTTCTACTGAAATTGTGTTTATGATACCTGATATGAACTGTCCTTTGCTGAGCACCTGACTGTATTTACCTATAAGAATAGGATTAGGGAACAATGTCAGTGATCCCGAAAGAATCTGATTCTTTGTCATAAAGGATGTTGCCACCATATAAACAAGCGGGAACACCATGGTTATCGCAAATGCAAAGAGTAAAATAAAGATGATAATGTTTACTACCTTCTCTTTAGAAGATGTGACGCGATCTGTCTGATAGTCTTTTGCACTTGATTTTGCTCTTTTGGGCATATTTGTAGTTGCATCTGATTTAGATTTTAATGCCATTTCCATCGATCACACCTCCTTTACTCTATAGTCTTAACCCATTTATCCTGACCCCAGAAGTTGATGGCCGTGATAATGAATATGATAATTGCAAGAATTACTGCTACTGCACTTCCGTATCCAAGCTGTCCGTTTGTGAACGCCTTTTCATACAGATAGAATACAACTGTAGCTGCGCTGTAGTTAGGTCCGCCTGAAGGAGTCATGACCTGTACCTCTACGAATACCTGGAAGCCACCGATAAGTGATGTGATCAGGATGTAGAAGGTAACTGGTGATAACAGCGGTAATGTGATATTTCTGAATTTCTGCCAGCTGTTAGCTCCATCTATCATAGCTGCTTCATAATAATCACGGGGTATATTCTGAAGTCCTGCAAGATAAAGAATTACTGTTCCTCCAAGTCCCTTCCATACCATGAAAATGATCAGTGAGACTTTGACCATAAATTCATCGCCGAGCCAGTTGGGACCGTGAAGTCCTGTAAGAGCTTTGTAGATTCCGTTCAAAAGACCGTAATCATAGTTAAAAACCCATGCCCACAGTATTGATACAGCTACAAGCGAAGATACAACCGGTACATAATACATGGTTGTAAGTACTCTCTTGCCAGGAATTTTCCTGTTAAGGCCCATTGCCACCAGCATTCCAAGTATCATACCGATTGGAATACCTATCATATAGATAATAGTGGTTCCCATAGCCTTCCAGAATTTTGCATCATTGAGAATTTTAATATAGTTTCTAAGGCCAACAATATTGCCCCAGAGTGAATTGATTCCAGTCCATTTGCTTGAGCTGGCAATTAGAGCAAAGACGATAGGATACGCCATGAAGAGCATAAAGCCTACAAAGGGAGCTGCTATAAAAAGCCATGCCCATCTCTCTTCTCTCTTTGCCATCGCAGACATCTGAACTTTTACTTTTTTTGATGCCATAAAAATACCTCTTAGTAATGGGAGCCCCTCCGCCTGGCGAAGGGACTCCGCTAATCAAATCATTTTTTTAAGAAAACTTAGTTTGTAGCAGAATTCTGAAGTTCGATAGCTTCATCAAGTGCTTCCTGCATCTCAGGCTCAACCTGCTGTAAATAATCCTCTACACTGATATCGCCATTCTTGATATTGAATACACCTGACCAGAAAGGAGTGAACCACTCAGCATTGTATGTGTAATCTGTTTCCTGAAGTGCTGCTGCATAGTGATCATTACCATCAAAATATCCGAAGATTACATCTACATTTGAAGCATAAGGAACTTTGCCGCTGTTTACAGCATCCTTGAACTCACCATAAGCAAGCTCTGTGATATTAGGAAGCTGGATAGACTCACCAGTTGTGATACCTGATACAGCCTTCTGACCTTCTTCGTCTGTTGAAAGCTTAGCTGCGAGCTGTGCTGCAAGATCAGGATTCTCAGATGTTGCAGATACACAGTAACCAACTGATCCCATCCATGTGTGTGATCTTCCGTCACCTGAAGGTCCTACAGGCCATCCGCAAAGGTTCCACTTGTAAGGAAATGTAGCGTCATCCATAAATGCTGCGACATCCCATGTTCCACATGCATAGAATGCAACCTGTCCATCAAGCCATCTCTGATATCCACCAAGAGCTGTATCCTGCTCAACTGAAGGTGTAAGACCATTCTTTGTAAGGTCTGTATAGAATGTAAGAGCTTCCTTAAGAGGCTCATTGTTTGCAACGTTAACCTTAGTCATGTCATCGTTAAGGAACTTAACTCCGTTTGAATAAAGGAAAGGAGTCATACCAAACTGATCAGCGTTAGCTACACCCCACTGGTCAATCTCTCCATCACCATCCTTATCAATTGTGAGCTTCTCACAAACTTCTATGAATTCATCGTATGTATAAGGTTTTTCCGGATCAGGATACTCAAGACCTGCTGCATCGAAAAGATCCTGGTTGTAAGCAAATGCGAAGCAGGAAAGATCCTTGGGAAGTGCGTAAAGTGATCCGCTTCCAACATTCTTACCATCATAACGGTAAATCTCCTGTGTTGTTCCCCATACGCTTCCGATTGTGTCAGCATCAACATAATCGTCAAGAGGAAGAACGTATCCATTATCTACATAAGAACGAACTGCTGCAGGTCCTACATAGAATACGTCAGGCATATCATTAGCTGTCATGTTAGCAATCATCTTCTGATTGTATTCATCCTGAGTTGTTACTTCAAAAACAACTTCCTTGATCTCGTCCTTGTGCTCTTCTACGAACTGCTTTACAAGATCTTCGTAAATCTTCTTCTCATGCTCCTGCATGTAAAGGAATACATGGAGTGTCTTATCTCCGTTACCTGTAAGTGAGTCAGTTGAAGAACCGTCTGTACTCTCAGCCTCTGCTGCATCAGCAGTTTCTGTTGCATCTCCTGCGTCTGCAGTTTCTGTTCCACTGCCTTCCTCTGTCTTAGCTTCTGTGCTCTCAGCCTCTCCAGCTTCCTCAACTGTTGTTGTAGCACAGCCTGTCAGAGCACTAAGCCCCATTACACTTGCCATTGCAATACCTAAAAACTTCCTTCTCATGTTAAATCCTCCTAAAAATCCTCAGTTAGTGATTAACTTATATAGTAATCTTAAACAAACAAATTTAGAACGTCAACAATTATTTTAGATTTTTGTAAAGCATTTTACATTTTTGTCGTTTTTAATAAAAACGTAAAATACTTTTTGTGTATTCAAACAAACTTATCAAAAATTGCTGCACACTCTTTACATTATTGCTATTTTGTGAAAGCACTTTTTAGAACTAATAAATATCCCATATCAGACAGCTCTTACTGCAGATACTTAACAGCCCATACAGTCTCGTTATTATCGCCCTTCGCAGAAATACAGAGCGTATTATTACCAGCTTCATCCGTCATAGTAAATGCGCAGCCTTCGTATTCCTGACCATCTATTGTTACAGACACATAGGCTTCTCCATCTGTTAATTCATAGGTTCCACCCGTTATTGTGCCATCCTCCATAGCTGTAATCTTCCCATCCTCAAACAGGCACTTTACAGGCTTATTCACAAGATCATTCACTTCAAGCCCATGATTAAGGACATAAAATGTTCCGTTTAACATATCTGGCGTAACATCTGCATTTTCACACATGGAAGATATGCTCTCATCCCCTGTGTATTCAAAGGGTGCTGCGGTAAACCATCCATCCTTCGTCATAAGCAGCTTATGCACTCTGGGCTCATGGAACTCCTGACCATCATCGAAGCGTTGATGATAAACGATGTAGTATTCACCCTTTTCATCCTGGAAAACAGACTGTCCGCCGGGTGCCATGTATGTTACCGACAGGCTTGGAAGTGTGTAATTGCCCATCATTTTAAGGCCATAGCTCATGTAGTTCTCTTCATCTCCCAGTCTGTTACCGGCAGCATCTACATAAGGGCCTGTGGGATTTTCACTTCTAAACTGCCTTATCTGATATCCGCCATCCGATGTAAGTCCTCCATAGGATACGAAAAGATAATAGTAGCCGGTTTCCTTGGAATAGGTGATGTAGGGGCCTTCAACAGCATGATGACCGCCGCCTACAAGCCTGTAGCCGTAGTAGGGATCAGGCGCATCCTCTCCGCCCTTTGCAGCTTCTTCAATAGGGTGGAGAGGCTTTCCTGTTGCAGGATCAAGCTCCAGTAAGAAAATACCTCCGGACCATGAACCATATACCATCCACATGCGGTTTTCTTCATCTGTGAAAACTGCAGGATCTATACAGTTTGGCCACTTGTTATTGTCATAGCCTCCGAGCTTTAGATATTCCGAAAGATCGGCGTCTTCACCAAGAGCATCATAAATATCCGTCTCTGCAGCATGGGAGCTTGTAAAGCCCGAGTACAGGATTGTATCTGTATATGTATATTTCCCTCCGGGCTCGTCCGCTACTGCCATGCAGAGATTTGATTTAATATAGGAAGAAGTAGTGCAAAAATACATCACATACTTTCCCATTGTCTCATTGTAGAAGGTATTGGCCGCCCAGACTGAGTAGCCGCCCTCCTCGTTTTTCCCAACATATTTAAATGCGTCCAGGTCTCCTGAAAACAGGTTGTCAAAAACATTGTTGCCATTACCGATGTAGCTCCATGCCTTGAGGTCATCTGATTTCGCAAGAATCTGATGGCTTCCTGTCATGTAATATGTTCCATCTGCAAGGATTATCTGAGGATCGTGACAGCAAACGGCATTTTTATAGACGCCTGTCTTAATGCTGGTTTCAGATTGTTCTGCCATATCATCGCCCTCCGTCTGTTCTTCTGTATTACCGCTATCTGCTACGTCACTACTGTCTGCTACATTTTCAGTTTTCGCATGGTCTGATTCTGTAGCACCCTGGGAGCAACCGGCAGATGCTGCAAAAACTGCGGTCGCAAGAGCGATTGCCGCGTAGTTTAAATATTTAGTTGAATGCATTTTTGCTCCTCTTATTTATGCCCATCATCTGCATGAAAATACAGGATATCCCTTTTCGTCATATCTGATTTTCATGAGCATGGCGTGTCGGTTAGGATTGTAAAGAGGATCTCCTTCTATCACGCTTTCAGTTCTAGCGTGGTATACCATTACATCCTCACCTTCGTCATTTACAGTAAATGAGTTGTGACCGGGACCATAAACCACAGCCTCTGCATCACTCTTAAGAACCGGATATCTCTCCTTAGTCCATGACTTAGGATCAAGAAGGTCTGCATCCTCATCTGCTGTGAGCATTCCGACGCAATACGCCACTCCTGTTTCGCTGGCAGAATAGGTCATGAATATCTTCCCGTTTCGCTTTAAAATTCCAGGGCCTTCGTTAACCCAGAAGCCTACTCTCTCCCAGTCATAATCAGGAGTTGTAAGCAGAACCTGAACTGTCTTAAGTTCATACGGGCTTTTCATTTCAGCGATATACAAATTTGAAATCTGTTTGCCAACGCCAACCTTCTCAGCCCAGATGTAATACCACTTGTCTCTATGCTCGAAAACTGTAGCATCCAGTGAAAAGGCTCTGAAGGAAAACTCGTCATCCTCTGCACATCTCATCTTTCCCTTTTCAACCCAGGGACCTGAAATGGGATCATCACTCTGGCACTCAAGCACGTAAGGCCTTATCTTCCAGATATCCTCTACCTCGCCGCCTGCAAAGTAGATGTACCATCTGCCCATAACCTTGTGAAGCTCAGGGGCCCAAATGTGCTTACTCATTATTCCACTGTCGTGCTTTTTCCAAATCAGATGTTCCTCTGCGTCAGCGATACCTGCAAGAGTTTCAGATCTTCTAAGTACTATTCTGTCGTATTCAGGTACAGATGCCGTAAAATAGTAAAAGCCGTCATCTGCCTTAACCACGTATGGATCAGCTCTCTGCAAAATCCATGGTTCGTTATATTTAAGCTCTTTTTCTTTGCTCATAATACCTTTCCCATAAAAAACATTTTTTATTTAGTTCTAAAATGTTCAGCTAATAAGTTAATCACATTTCTAAAATTCATAAGTTAATTTACAAAGTTAATCACTATTTTCCGTTTTCAATAATTGCTGAACTATTTTATATTTGTCTAAATTATATTATCTTTATCTAAACATTTCAACTATTTTATAAATAGGTACTTGAAAACATATTTGCTTTGCACTAAAATCATCTAACTATATGGATTTTGCAAAACTTAATTATTTTTATATTAAATATATATTATTCAGGAGATAAACGATGAATGGAAAAATGACAGAAGGAAAGCCCCTTCCGATACTTTTGAAATTTGTAATACCAATACTTTTAGGCTTTATTTTTCAGCAGTTTTATAACATGGTAGATACCGTTATCGTTGGACGTTTCGTAGGTCCAGAGGCTCTTGCAGCCGTTGGCTCCACAGGAACAATCATGTTTATGATAATGGGTCTTGCCAATGGAATGACCACAGGTTACACAGTTCTCATCAGTCACCAGTTTGGCGCAGGCAGTAAGGATGGAACAAGGCAGGCTTTTGTAAATGCGATCATTCTTGGAGTGATCAGCACGTTAGTTGTTACGGTTATCGCTGTCATCACCATGCCAAGTCTTCTTCATATAATGAATACGCCCAATAACATCTATGATTACGCTTACGCTTATATCATAACCATATGCGCAGGAAGCTTCGCACTTATAGGCTACAACCTGTTTGCCGCTTCTCTTCGCGCTATTGGAAACAGTAAGACACCACTGTACTTCCTGATATTTTCAGCAGCTCTTAATATCATTCTGGATCTTTTGTTTATCATCGTATTTAAGATGGGAACCTTCGGTGCTGCTCTTGCTACAGATATTTCTCAGGGCGCATCAGCCATACTGTGTATTATTTACATTTATAAAAAGGTGGATATCTTAAAACCTGTTAAAGGAAGCTGGAAGCTTGATAAGAACTATGCGAGAAAACAGCTCAATATTGGAATTCCCATGGCTCTGCAGTTTGGAATTACAGCTTCCGGAACAATGGTTATGCAGGCATCAATAAATGTCTATCAGTCAGTTGCAATAGGAGGCTTTACAGCAGCCGGTAAGGTTGTAAATCTAATGACCGCAGGTATGCCTTCCATAGGCCAGACCACTGCTGCTTATGTCGGTCAGAACTTCGGCTACGGTGATCTTGACAGAGTACATCAGGGAACAAAGGATGCCATGAAGATTTCTGTTATTTATTCTGTAATAACCGGTATCCTTAGCGTGGTAATGATGCCCTACATTGTAAGCATGTTCTTCGACAAGGGTGTAAACCTGGCTGACTATCTGCCTTACAGCAGAATTTATATTACAGAGGCAGCTCTTTTCTATATTCCGCTCGCCATGATCTTCATTTACAGAAATGCAATGCAGGCCTGCGGATACGGAAAAACAGCCCTGATGCTCGGTGTTATGGAGCTTGTATCAAGGCTGCTTACCGCTTTTGTTTCCATGAAAGTACACAGCTATGCAATAGCTGTTGCAGGAGATGCTCTCTCATGGTTTACAACAGGTGTATTTTCTTTCCTTCTTTATATGCTAGTAATGAAGCAATTAAGAAACAAATTCAAAAAGAACTGATATATATTATTTTTTCAAACGAAGCATGAGAACTGAGCAGGCAGGTATCTTTACTGTTACTCCGTTCTCTTTTTCGTTGTAGTCAGTAAACTTATCTTCTGTGACAACATCAGGATTTTCGAAGGTATTATGATCAGCCATCTTACCTGTTACCACCGAAGCTTCTGCCACTTTATAAGCACCGGAATCACTTGTGAATGCGATTTCAACATCCTCAGCAGCTTCGAGTGAATTGTTAGTAAGGGTAACTGTCACTACTCCATTTTCATCCTCTGAAACTGATTCAAACAGTTTGGGAAGCTCATTCTTTCCAGCTCCTACGGTACTGTTATTGATAAGCTCACTATCAAGGAGGTTTGCACCCTGATGATATCTGAACATCTTGAATACATGGTAGGTAGGTGTTTTGATCATCTTCTCATTTTCAGTAAGGATAACTGACTGTAGAACATTAACAAGCTGTGCGATGCATGCCATTCTTACACGGTCTGAGTGCTTATTGAATATGTTCAGGTTCATACCTGCAACAAGTGCGTCACGCATTGTATTCTGCTGGTAAAGAAAGCCGGGGTTAGTGCCAGGCTCAACGTCTGTCCATATTCCCCACTCATCAACCATAAGTCCAATCTTCTTATCAGGGTCATACTGATCCATGATCGCACCATGCTTTCTGATAAGCTCATCCATAAAGAGACTTCTCTTCAGTGTCTGGTAGAATACTTCCTCTGTGAACTTTGTTGCTGATCCCTTTACATTCCAGTCATCCTCTGTCTCAGGAAGTGTATAGTAATGCAATGAAAGACCATCCATAAATCCATGGAACTGCATAGGTGTGTGATCAAAGCATGTCTCAAGCACATTCTTTGTCCAGTTATAATCATCAACATTTGGTCCACAGCAAATCTTTGAAATAGGCTTAGAACCATTGTAGTTTCTTACATAGGTCTGATATCTTCTGTATTCGTCGGCATAATGCGTAGGTCTCATATTACCGCCACATCCCCAGTTTTCATTACCAACGCCGAGGTAGTCCACAGTCCAGGGCTCCTCATGTCCATTCTCTTTTCTGAGGTCAGCCATAGGAGATACGCCATTGAAGGTCATATATTCAACCCACTCGCTCATCTCTCTTACTGTACCTGATCCCATATTGGCATTGACATAAGTCTTACAGCCAAGCTGCTTGGTAAGCTCAAAGAACTCATGTGTTCCAAAGCTGTTATCCTCAACAACACCACCCCAATGTGTGTTGATCATCTTCTTTCTCTTTTCCTTGGGCCCGATGCCATCCATCCAGTGATACTCGTCAGCAAAGCATCCGCCAGGCCAGCGAAGTACCGGAATCTTCATCTCCTTAAGAGCTTCAACCACGTCACTTCTCATGCCGTTAACATTAGGAATATCTGAATTATCCCCCACATAAAGGCCTTCATAGATACACCTTCCGAGATGCTCTGAAAAATGTCCGTAGATTTCAGGTGCAATCTTTGATTTTTTACTTTCGTTGTTGATTAAAAGTTTTGCCAATTTCTTTTCCTCCTCTTAAATAATGTATTTACCATTTTTTCTTAGGGCAATGTGTTCCAATGCCTAGTGCTCTTAGTTCTACATAACACCCACAAACAAGACAGGTTCCCATAGATAGTCTGTCACATTGAGTACATACGCTTAGCCTGTTCTCATATTCATTATCCGTAACCCTGCTGTCAGGAGTTATGGCATCGCGATATTTTTTTATCATTTCCTTCTCTTTGCCTTCAATATCCCGCAAAAGGCAATGCTTACAAGCTCTGGTATTTTCCATAGTTTCACCTGTTTATTTTAGATATTTGTAAATTATTTTATATTTTAGCATAGCGTTTTTAATTTGAAAATACTTATACGGCGTTTATTTTTAGAAAATCCGATATGCTCAGGCATAATTGAATAAAAAAACGCTTCCCATTTCGGGAAGCGTTTCGCATATATTAGAAATCAACTTCTGTATCGTAGTAGCAGCACTTAAGGAGTTTCTCCATCTCCTCCTGGCTGGGCTGACGAGGATTGGAGCCTGTGCAGGCATCAAGGATTGCATTAGCTGCAATGTCATGTAATCTCTCAAGGAATACATCCTCCGGAACGAAGCCCTGTTCTGCCGGAAGTCCGTCTGCGCCGTAATGATTGATGCTGTGAGGAATATTCAGAGCATCGTTCATCTTGCGGAGATAATCAATGAGGAGTTCAACCTTCTCATCATCGTCCTTACCGCCGAGGTGCATGTAATCAGCGATAACGCCGTAGCGCTTCTTAGCTGTCTCGTCCTTAGCGTTGAATGCAACTACCTTAGGAAGGTACATAGCGTTAGCTGCGCCGTGAATGATGTGAGCTCCAAGGTCTGCGAAAGCAGCACCTGTCTTGTGAGCCATAGAGTGAACGATACCAAGAAGTGCGTTAGAGAATGCCATACCCGCAAGACACTGTGCGTTGTGCATAGCATCTCTTGCTTCCATATCCTCGTTGTAGGATTTAACAAGAGTCTTCTGGATCATCTCGATTGCATGGATAGCAAGCGGATCTGTGTAATCACAGTTAGCTGTGGAAACATAAGCCTCAACAGCGTGTGTCATAGCGTCCATACCTGTGTGAGCAACAAGCTTTTTAGGCATTGTGTGCGCAAGCTCAGGATCAACGATAGCAACGTCGGGAGTAATCTCGAAGTCTGCGATAGGGAACTTAATACCCTTCTGATAATCTGTGATGATTGAAAATGCTGTAACCTCTGTAGCTGTTCCTGATGTTGAGGAAATAGCACAGAATTTAGCCTTTGTACGAAGCTTCGGAAGACCGAATACCTTGCACATATCTTCAAATGTGGTCTCAGGATACTCATACTTGATCCACATAGCCTTAGCAGCATCGATAGGTGAACCACCGCCGATAGCAACGATCCAGTCAGGCTGGAACTTCTGCATAGCTTCAGCACCCTTCATAACTGTCTCTACTGAAGGATCGGGCTCGATGCCTTCAAAAAGTTCAACTTCCATTCCAGCTTCCTTAAGGTAATCCTCTACCTTCTGAAGGAAACCGCCCCTTTTCATAGAGCCGCCACCTGTGCAGACAATGGCTCTCTTGCCCTCAAAAGTCTTCAATGCTTCAAGTGCACCTTTCCCATGATAGATATCTCTGGGCAGTGTAAAACGTGACATACAAATACCTCCTTAAAAAATAAATAAAATAACCCACGTTTCTATTTTAGATGTATACGTGATATAAATCAAATCTTGACTTTTTTTGATTTATTGGATGCATCAGACTCGGAAACACTTCGTGTTCCCTCGTTACTGTTAGTTTTCATATATCTGCAACGTTAAATTGAAACCAGATCCCCTAACGGGGACTCCAAAAATAAAAAAGACAGCTCATTTCGAGCAAGCTCGATAAGCTGTCTTTCTTATTTTTAGGTGCTTACGCACTCTGATTTCAATTTAACTCCCTGATGCATTCGTCCTTATCACTTACATCATTCCCATGCCAGGGTTGCCTGCGGGCATCGGAGGTACGGGCTCCTTAACTGTAGCAACAGCAGCCTCTGTTGTAAGGAAGCTTGATGCAACAGATGTAGCGTTCTGAAGAGCGCTTCTTGTAACCTTAGCAGGATCGATGATACCGTCCTTGATCATGTCAACATACTCTTCTGAGTAAGCGTTGAAGCCAATTCCGTTCTTAGACTCCTTAACCTTGTTAACAATAACAGATCCGTCAAGACCAGCGTTGTTAGCGATGTGGAAAAGAGGAGCCTCAAGTGCCTTAAGAACAACCTTAGCACCTGTCTTCTCGTCGCCTTCAAGTGAATCAGCAAGCTTAGCAACATCCTTAGAAGCGTGGATGTAAGCACTACCACCACCGAAGATGATACCTTCCTCAACTGCTGCTCTTGTAGCGTTGAGAGCATCCTCCATACGGTACTTAGCTTCCTTCATCTCTGTCTCTGTAGCAGCACCAACTCTGATAACTGCAACACCGCCAGCGAGCTTAGCAAGTCTCTCCTGAAGCTTCTCTCTATCGAAGTCAGAAGTTGTCTCCTCGATCTGCTTCTTGATCTGGCTAACTCTAGCCTGGATCTCTTTCTTATCTCCAAGACCGTCAACGATTGTGGTCTTTTCCTTCTCAACCTTGATGCTCTTAGCACGTCCAAGATCATCCATTGTTGTATCCTTAAGCTCAAGGCCAAGATCTGAGCTGATAACCTTACCGCCTGTAAGGATAGCGATATCCTCAAGCATAGCCTTTCTTCTGTCACCGTAGCCAGGAGCCTTAACAGCAACTACGTTGAATGTACCACGAAGCTTGTTAACGATAAGAGTTGTAAGAGCCTCACCATCAACATCCTCAGCGATGATAAGAAGCTTAGCGCCTGTCTTAACAACCTGCTCAAGAAGAGGAAGGATATCCTGGATGTTAGAGATCTTCTTATCTGTGATGAGCACGAAAGGATCATCAAGATTAGCTTCCATCTTATCCATATCTGTAGCCATGTAAGCTGAGATATAACCACGATCGAACTGCATACCTTCTACAAGGTCGAGCTCTGTCATCATTGTCTTGGACTCCTCGATTGTGATAACACCATCGTTGGAAACCTTCTCCATAGCGTCAGCGATCATCTGGCCAACTTCATCATCACCTGATGAAACTGCAGCAACTCTCATGATCTGATCCTTGCCCTTAACCTTTGTAGCCATCTTGCTGATAGAAGCAACAGCTGCATCTGTAGCCTTCTTCATACCCTTTCTAAGAACGATCGGGTTAGCACCTGCTGCAAGGTTCTTAACACCCTCATTGATCATAGCCTGTGCAAGAACTGTAGCTGTTGTAGTACCATCACCTGCTACGTCGTTAGTCTTTGTAGCAACTTCCTTAACAAGCTGAGCACCCATGTTCTCATAAGAATCCTCAAGCTCGATCTCCTTAGCGATTGTAACACCGTCGTTTGTGATTGTAGGTGCGCCATAGCTCTTATCAAGAACTACGTTTCTACCCTTAGGTCCGATTGTTACTCTTACTGTATCTGCAAGCTTATTAACGCCTTCTACCATAGCTGTGCGGGCGTCAGCGCCGTACTTAATTGTCTTTGCCATTTTTATTGCCTCCGTTGTGTTTTACTAACCTCATCCGGCCCTTCGGGCCACCTTCTCCCTGAAGGGCGAAGACTTTTATGAGTTTAATTATTTAATAATAGCGAGAATATCGTTCTGCTTAACAATGATGTAGGTAACGTCATCAAGCTTAACCTCTGTTCCAGCGTACTTGGAATAGATTACGTTGTCGCCTACCTTAACCTGCATCTTAACTTCCTTACCATCAACGACTCCTCCAGGGCCTACTGCGATAACCTCAGCCTGCTGGGGCTTCTCCTTCTCAGCACCGGGAAGAACGATTCCTGACTTTGTTGTCTCCTCAGCTTCAAGTGCCTTAAGTACGACTCTGTCTGCAAGTGGTTCTAACTTCATTACAATTGCCTCCTTTTATATCTTCATTGTGTTATTCACTTTTTTGATTGTTAGCACTCATTTGTTTTGAGTGCTAATCACTAAAAAATATATTACCACACAAGTTAAAAAATGCAATACCTACTTAGGTATTATTTGCTTAATTACCAAATTGTTCACATTTTTCAGACTCGCTTTTTAGGTCTTGGGATGTCTTTTCCAGAAAGGTCGATATAATTGAGTTTCAGAGCTTCTGCCCAGTACATTTCCGGAATATTAGGCCATCTTACGATACCTCTGTCCTCTTCGCAGAGCTTCATGGCCTGAAGCAGTATAGATTCACTAAGATCTACTCCGCTCCTGATGGTATGCATGGTGACAGCTGCCCAGGCGGGAGCGTACTCCATAAGTCCGCTGGACTGGAATGACTTTAGTATTCCATGTCTGTCATATTTTACCTGCACAAGCTCCTCTTCCCAGCCTGTTCTGCCGCTGTGGATTATGGCAAATTCCGCATCACAGTTCCTGTTTCTGGGAAGTCCCAGAGCTCCGGGATTTACTGCTCTTTTTTCTCTGTATGAAAAGCTCTCCTGTACATGAGTGTGCCCATGCAGGAGAATATTTGTCCGCATTTTATTAAGTACTCGTTTTGTACTTCTCTTTTCTCCAAACAAAAGCTCGGATACGCCTGTCGGTGATCCGTGACAATATTCAAAGCCCTGTCCCCCTTTGGGATTCCAGATCCCATAAATAGGAAGGCTTTCGAAAAAATCCAGATCCTTTTCCGTCAGCTGCTCATAAGTATAAAGAAGCGATCCGCTGCCTGAGCCCTTATCCCAACCTGTCTGGCCGTTTTTCCTATAGCTCAGCATGTACTCTTCCCTATTACCGCGCACGATATAACACTCAAAATACTTCTTAAGAACGTATATGAGCTCCATGGTCTTTTGGACTCCGGGGCAATCAGATATATAATCCCCCAGCAATATGTACTTTGTTATACCCTTTCCCATGCAATAATCAACGCAGGCCTGAAGAGCACAGTCATTTCCGTGAACATCACTAAATACCGCTATATCCAACAGTTCCACCAATCCATTCTCAAGTTTTTATATTTTTATTATAGCTAGTTAATAGTCAAAAAATAACCTCTATGCGAAAATATATAATAGATTTGGTTCCTATTTATTCTACAAATGGAGGATAGTTATGGCAGGCAATCGTGAAGATTTGATCCGTTCCTTAGCCGGTGTTATGGGCATGAGCGGTGAAGCAAAAAAGAAAGATTCCCATTTTGATCCCTCAACCGGAACTTTGTACTGCGGAAGTAAGGTATTCTCGCAGACTGATATCGCTGAGGCAAAGAAATTCTGCGAAACAAACATGAAAAAAATGGCAGATATCGGAGATAACGCTGCCATGTACTATGAAATCGCAGCATCTGCCGTAGAGCTTCTGCAGCAGGACAGTGTTAAAAACGGCGGCAAGGTTGTCGTTAAGGAAGGTCCTTAAATCCTCCGCTACTTTTACCAATTGTAAATATTGCCTTCTCCCAATCGCTGGGAGAAGGCTTTTTTGTCTTAAAGAAAAATCTATTTAGTATCAGTCAATTCTTAATATAAGTGTGAGGATGTTTCTTGCAGCTTTACCCAGCTCTTCCCTTGTGATGGCACCCTTTTCAAGAGCAGCCAATATTCTGTCGGGATAGCCGCAGCCCATCTTCATATCGTTTCCGGCTTTGCACTCCTTGTAGTTCTCGCCGTTTGTCCACCAGTCAGTGGTAACCATTCCGTCGAATCCCCACTCTCCGCGAAGGATTCCGTTTATCATGTCCTCATTCTCTGATGCACGTCTTCCGTTGATAATGTTATAGGAAGTCATGATGCTCCACGGCTGAGCTTCCTTTACTACTATTTCGAAGCCCTTGAGATAAATCTCTCTGATTGCTCTCTCAGATGCTCTTGAGTCGCTGTCTTTACGGTTGGTCTCCTTATTATTTAATGCAAAGTGCTTGATGGTAGCAGCTACGCGATTGCTCTGGATTCCACGAACCATTCCGGCAGCCATCTTACCTGTGAGATAAGGATCCTCTGAATAGTACTCAAAGTTTCTTCCGCAAAGAGGTGATCTGTGGATGTTCATGGCAGGTGTGAGCCAAGCTCCTATGTTATTCTCCTTAACCTCTTCTCCTCCGGCAATTCCGACTTTCTCTGTAACCTCCGGATCCCATGTGCATGCAAGAAGTGTTGAGCAGGGAAAAGCTGTGGTCTTAACACCAACCTGAGGCTGAATACGTAGACCAGCAGGGCCATCTGCTGTCATTACGTTAGGAATACCATATTCACTGTTGTTACCATATCCAAAGGTGTTGGCCACACCTACGTTGGGCTGTCCGCCAACAAGCCATGCAAGGTCTTCATCAGAAAGGGCATTGATAAACTCATCAAGAGTCATTTTTCCTGTATAAACATCAATGAGCTGGGGCTTTTCAGAAGGCTTAAAGCAGCATCTGGCACCCTCAGCGCGAACCTTGGGAGTGGGAAGAAGCACATCTTCCAAAGGCATATCCTTAAGTACATTTTCATTATATTTGGAAGCATCTCCCTGCTCTAACATCTCATAAGAGCCGTCAGCAAGAAGTCTCTTCTTTAATGCAACAGGTGCCATCTTCTCTGTGAGCTCGCAGACAATCTTATCCTCTTCAAGAACATACTCTGTCTCAGCCTTTTTGGCACTTCTTACGCTGGCTCCGATAAAGAACTTATACTTGCCCTTTTCAAGAACATAGGCAGATTTCTTGATCTTACCAAGATCATCATAGGAAGCCATCTCATCTACTGAGAACTTTATAACAACCTTCTGTGACTGTCCGGGAAGAAGCTCTGCAGTCTTCTTAAAGCCGATAAGTACGCGCTCTGGCTTACCGAGCTTACCCTGAGGAGCACTAAAGTAAACCTGAACTACCTCTTTTCCGGCATAATTACCGACATTAGTCACTGTTGCCTTTACTGTAACAACTCCATCATCCTCACTTACCTTTACACGGCTGATATTGAAATCTGTGTAGGAAAGACCGTAGCCAAAGGGATAAACAACCTTCTCTGCTGCGCCTTTGATGGTTTCAAAATATCTGTAGCCCACGTAGATATCCTCTTCATATTCAACATAATCATCAGAATCATGGAAATGCTCTGTTCCGGGATAATCTGAAAGATTTCTTGCGAAGGTATCGGAAAGCTTACCGCTGGGATTGCCCAGTCCGCAAAGAAGCTCTGCTGTAGCAAGACCGCCTTCCATACCACCCTGCCATGCAATAAGTGCTGAATCGATCTTCTCATTGCTCTTGATCCATGAAACGTCGAACATTCCACCGATATTCAGAACAACAATAGTATGCTCAAAGTTTTCACTTATAGTATTAACAAGGTTCTCCTCAGCCTTGGAAAGATAGAAATCTCCTTTCTCAAAGAGCTTATCTGTCTCATCTACCAGCTCCTGTACAACGTCCTTGTGCTTTCTTCCATCATCATTATCAGCTTTTCTGTCCCAGCCCTCACCTGAATATCTGCTGAAGGATACGATTGCTGTATCTGTAAATGCCTTCGCCTTAGTCAAAAGCTCTGCAGGAACCTCGGGCTCAGCAAGTAGGCCCGGCTGCTTTCCTTCCTTATAAAGCTTTGAAACATAATCATCATAGAAGGAAACTGAATCCTCAAAAAGAGCAACCTGATCCTCAAGTGCTTTAAAACCCTGTGCAAGATTAGTTACATAGGGAACGGTAACATCACCAGATCCGCCGCCACCCTTTACATAATCTATAGTAGCTTTTCCAAAAAGAGCTACCTTTTTTCCTCTGGAAAGAGGCAGAGTATTCTTCTCATTTTTTATGAGAACCATGCCTTCTTTTGCAGCATTCTTAGAGATATCTATGTGCTCTTTGGATGCAGTAACCTTTACCCCGTTCTCTCTTAAGGGGAGATTAGGATGATATTTAACGCGTGTCCATTTTTCCATTTTTTTACAACCTCCATTTTAATACCCATTTTATGAAATTCATTATAGCTATAATAAATCCGAATCTATATCAAAAAAGTTAGATGTTATGCAAAAAAAGATGGAATAATTTCTCAAACATTGACTGAAAAATCCTCAGGATATAAAATTATTTTATATTACGCTCAAAAATTATTAATTTTATGATATTTTTTTGCAAACAAACGGCATAAACATACAACCGGTCAGCCTTAAATAATGTCTTCTATGTGAACAAGGAGGGATTCTCTCTTGAACAAGAAGTTTTTACTAATTATTCCTATTTTGGCGGCGTTATTTGTTTTTATCGGAACACAGCGGACTCATTACTATCCTTTTAAGGATTCTATTGAGCTGGATCAGTATAATGTATTGGATATAATAGATACTGATAATGGCCTTGTTGCGATTTATGATAAGGAGCTTCTTTTTGCGACTCCTGATAGAAAACTGGTCAAAATCATGTCCACCGACATAAACGGTGTAGAGAGCCAACCACGTGCAGTTGTCACTGATGGGGAATATGTTTATGCAATCGTTGGCGAAGTATATAGTGATTACAACTATTATATAAATGAAAAGCTTCTGAAATATACTTTTTCAGGTAAATATCTCGGTGAACTGTATAGAAAGGAATACGGCGAAAACGCTTTTGTTAATTCCAATAATCTTACTAATGCAGTTTTTCATGACGGCTATGCATACTTAACAGATACAGATGACCATAGCATAAGTCTTATCAAGGTTAGCACTACCCCTCCCAAAGAAAACGATGAAACTGAATTCTCGATTATTGATTCATTCAGAGCGCCTGAATACATTCAAACAGGACGATATAACATGGTTGAAAACAGGCTTGAGCTCTTTAATCGATTTGGAGAATGCTATTACTATGATCTGAATGAACGTAAACTTGATTTTCATCCTGAAACTATATACAACAAATTTGATAACCATATTCCGTATGTATCAATCACTTTTTCTACCTTTACCAAGGTTACCGATATCCTTTATTATTTGGGTGCGATAATCCTGATAATTACTGTTCTGTGTGCTATTATCAAGTTCGTTACTTCCGGTTATCTGAACCGTTACAGAACAGCCCTGCTCTTTATTCTTGTCTTTTTATCAGCAATTATTTATTACACCAATCTCACTCTTTCAGATTTCGATGAAGAACATAAGCTGCGAACCATTTCCGCAACAGAATCTGTCATGGTCGGAATCCGGTACTTTGCCTCAGATGAATTTGAAGTGATGCGTGGCAAAAATCCGGAGGACTACAAGGATGAAGCATCCCGAAACTGGATTGAATGGATGGTTCATTATCTTCAGGCAGCATGTAATGCTACCGGAAAAGAAATGGGAATGTATGCTCAGATTTATGCCTTCGACCAAAATGGTACCGCATTTCTTGTAGCAGACTCCTACAATGAGTACCCGGTAGGAACCTTATATTCAGATCTATCCATCTCTTCCGAAAGCGAGCCCGATGAATCAAATATGATGGTCTATACCGTGGAAAAGGAAGTTGACGGAACCTATGGCTTTATCCACGCCCCCATTTACGATAAAGATCACAACCTTATAGGATTTTTGGAAATGGGAAGCGAATACGGTAAGCTTCGCCATGACAAAATTCGCAAAGTCATAGGTGCAGCCATGCAGCTGGCGGCATTAGTAGTTTTCCTCGTTATTCTCCTTGATGTTTTGAAAAAATACTCAAAAGAGCTCAAGGAATATGCAACAATTCGAAAGACTAATCCGCAAGAAGCAAAGTACTATCTTAGTAACACGTATGATTTTCTTGTCACCGGCCTTGTGTATATGGATAGTATGCTAATGGTCATGGCCATCGCCAGCATAAAGACAGACTCAACGCTGGACCTGGCACTCCTCTTTGCTATTCCTGTTACTGCGTACAGAGTCGGTTCCTGGGTCGGTTCAATGCTTACTTCACCACTTCTTGGAAGATTTGGCGAAAAGCGGATGGGCGTTATCTCATCCATCATAAGCGCTATGACCTTTGCAGGAATAGCATTTGCAATCTGGCAAGATAATATTTATATCTTCGCAACATGCAAATTTATTGAAGGAATATTCTTGGAGAGTGTTCTATATTCACTGGCCGAAGGCATCCCTTATGAAATTGAAGATCTGGAATACAGGAACAAAAAGATTGCAGAAAGCCAGAGCGCTACTGAAGCCGCTTCTCTTATCTATATGATGATTGCAGGTATCATTGCTACCACCTTCGGATATGCAATGATGTACCTTACCGGCGTTGTAGTCTGCATCATTTTAATACCGTTTAGTTATATTATCTTCGGAAATGAGGAAGAGGATGAGGAAATCAAAACTTTACACGTTTGGAAATCCTTTGCCAAACCTAAAGCCCTTATCTATATCATTTTGATGGTACTCACTGTTTCCTTTATGACCGGCTATGATGAGTACTTATTCCCTCTTATTTCCGAAAATGCCGGCCTTACCGATATTGAAATGACGAGTATTGCTGTCTTTTCTATAACTGTCGGGTATTTTGCAGAAAGTATTGTAAAGCTTTTCAACAAGGTCAGTCCATTGAAGGCAATGATAACTTCTTTTTCTGTTTTCGGCGTTGCAATGATGATTCTTCTTTTGAATCCGAATATTCTGTTTGCTACGATTGTTCTGTTTATCTACTGCATAACAATCAGAATAATAGAGGTACACAGAATCAACTGGCTTATAGGCCTGACTGCTGATGATAACGTAGAAGGAAAAGATGTTTTGGAAAACTATTTCGCTTTGGAGGACGGATTCAAAGTTCTTCACGGGCCTATTTTGGGACCGCTGTGCGCGATCTCAACTTCAGTTGGAATAGGATTTCTTGGACTTTTATGTCTGGTATCACCAAGATTATATGGTTTTATAGCACCAGATTTAAAAATATATAACTCAGATGAGGAGGGATAACAAAATGGCGTCAAAAATAATGTTTCTTGGCTTGGGAGTCGTGCCACAATCACTTATGGACTTACTTTTGAAGGATAAAATGTTTTCCATAGATGACATGATAGTGGTTGATGAAAGCAAGAACGCATTGGACTTCTTTAGATCACGAGGTGGTAAAGAAGAAAATCTTTTGCAGATAACTGTTGGCGAAGCTAATTACCTTAAAGTATTTGACTATTTAGGCTCAGGTGATTTTCTGATCAACCTTTTAAACGGTCTTGATGCTGTAGTCATGACCGGTGAATGTGTAAAAAGAGGGATTCACTTCATGTGCGCTGCAGATGGCTGGTTTCCCGGCCCTGATCCTGTTGAACTCGCATACGAGGATCACTTCCAGGAAATAAGAGAAATATCCAAAGCAAATCCTAATGGCGCTACAACAATCGAAAATTTTGGTGTCAATTCCGGAATGATAAACATCTTAACCAAGAAAGCACTGATAGATATCGTTGAAGAGGATGATACTCCTTTTGTTAAAGAAAACCGTGAATATCTAAGGGAACTTGTAAAGAAAAACGAATTTGGCATGTTGGCTAAGGAGTTACAGGTCAAATATTTTGTAGAATCAGACCTTGATACAACACAGACGAACATTACCGATATCAAGCCCGGTACTGTTTACTCCACGTGGAATCCATTTGATTTCTATGGCGAAATGAATGACAGAGCCACAGTAATAGTTGGTACCGGCACAAAATTGTCAGAAATGCTTGCAAGAATAGGTTCCAATGTAGATGAGATACATAGCTTTGATCCTGACGCAAGAATACTGGATTTAAACAGACCGGGAAAACGTACCCTTGTAAAAGCGGTAGTCGAAGATCAGATCATAGAAGGCTGCCTGGACGATCACGAAGAAATGCATTCCATGAGAGATTACTTCTCCGTTTGGAATGAAAAGGGCGACCTTGAATACGCTCCTTCTTTAATGTTTGTATATCAGCCTTGTGAGTTAGCATACAAAACCGTGTTTATAGATAAGGATGAAGCATACTATGTAATAAGTAAGGATGAAATGGTTGCAGGTGGCGAATACATAGGAATGCTGATCGAAGGTGACAACTTCCATCCGCGATATATTGGAACAAAGCTGCTTCTTGAGGATGAATGTTTTGGTACACCAACTGCTGCTCTCGTGGGAATCTCAATATATGCAGCTATAAAGTACATTATCAAGCATCCGAATGAAGGAGTCGTATATCCTGAGGAGCTTGAGGCAGACGAAATGATCTCCTATATTAAACCATATATGCCGGTAGTATCTATACAAGACTGTTCATCAATATTATCCAAAATGTGACTATAAACAATCTCCACATGTACTTCAACACATACTAAAAAATCGGGCATTACCCATAAGGGTAATGTCCGATTTTCTGATTTGCCGAGTACTTTAGTTTTCAGTAGAAAACAAAAATTATTTATTTGCGATAGCTGCCTGTGCTGCTGCAAGTCTAGCAACAGGTACACGGAAAGGTGAGCATGAAACATAGTCAAGACCAATCTTGTGGCAGAACTCAACTGATGAAGGATCTCCACCGTGCTCTCCGCAGATACCAACGTGAAGGTTAGGATTAACGGGCTTACCAAGCTTAAGTGACATATCCATAAGCTTACCAACACCTGTCTGATCAAGCTTAGCGAAAGGATCGTTCTCGAAGATCTTCTCATCATAGTAAGCGTTAAGGAACTTACCAGCGTCATCACGAGAGAATCCGAATGTCATCTGTGTAAGGTCGTTTGTACCGAAGCAGAAGAAATCAGCTTCCTTAGCGATCTCGTCAGCTGTAAGAGCAGCTCTCGGGATCTCGATCATTGTACCAACCTCATACTCAAGCTTAGCACCAGCTGCAGCGATCTCAGCGTCTGCTGTCTCACATACAACCTTCTTAACGAACTTAAGCTCTTTAACTTCACATACAAGAGGAATCATGATCTCAGGCTTAACGTTCCAATCAGCATGCTCCTTCTGAACCTCAAGAGCAGCACGGATAACAGCCTTAGTCTGCATCTTAGCAATTTCAGGATATGTAACTGCAAGACGGCATCCTCTGTGACCCATCATAGGGTTGAACTCGTGAAGAGAAGCGATGATAGCCTTGATATCCTCTACGCTCTTGCCCTGTGCATCAGCAAGCTTCTTGATCTCGTCCTCAGTTGTAGGAACGAACTCATGAAGCGGCGGATCAAGGAATCTGATTGTTACAGGACATCCCTCAAGTGCCTCATAGAGAGCCTTGAAGTCGTTCTGCTGATAAGGAAGGATCTTCTCAAGAGCAGCTTCTCTCTCTTCTACTGTATCAGAGCAGATCATCTCACGGAATGCAGCAATTCTGTCTTCCTCGAAGAACATGTGCTCTGTACGGCAAAGACCGATACCCTCAGCACCAAGCTCGCGAGCCTTCTTAGCATCAGCGGGTGTATCAGCGTTTGTACGAACCTTAAGCTTTCTGAACTGATCAGCCCAATCCATGATACGGCCGAACTCACCAGCGATCTGAGCATCTACAGTAGCGATAACGCCGTCATAGATGTTACCTGTTGTACCATCGATAGAGATGAAGTCTCCCTCGTGGAACTCTTTACCAGCAAGTGTGAACTTCTTGTTCTCCTCGTCCATGTTGATGTCGCCACATCCAGAAACGCAGCACTCACCCATACCACGAGCAACAACAGCAGCGTGTGATGTCATACCACCACGAACTGTAAGGATACCCTGAGCAGCCTTCATACCTGTGATATCTTCAGGAGATGTCTCAAGACGAACAAGGATAACCTTCTCGCCTCTCTCAGCCCATGCTACAGCATCATCAGCTGTGAATACGATCTTACCGCAAGCAGCACCGGGTGATGCACCAAGACCCTTACCCATAGGAGTAGCAGCCTTAAGAGCAGCAGCGTCGAACTGAGGGTGAAGAAGTGTATCAAGGTTACGAGGATCGATCATTGCTACAGCTTCTTCAGGAGTCTTGTGTCCCTCATCAACAAGGTCACAAGCAATCTTAAGAGCAGCAGGAGCTGTTCTCTTACCGTTACGGCACTGAAGCATGTAAAGCTTCTTGTTCTCAACTGTGAACTCCATATCCTGCATATCGTGATAGTGGTTCTCAAGAGTATCACAAACCTTGATGAACTCAGCGTATGCTTCAGGGAATTCCTTCTCCATCTGAGCGATCGGCATAGGTGTACGAACACCAGCAACTACGTCCTCACCCTGAGCGTTGATAAGGAACTCACCCATAAGTTTATTCTCACCTGTTGCAGGGTCACGTGTGAATGCAACACCTGTACCAGACTCATTATTAAGGTTACCGAATACCATAGGCATTACGTTAACAGCTGTTCCCCAAGAATAAGGGATATCGTTGTCACGACGGTAAACGTTAGCACGAGGGTTATCCCATGAACGGAATACAGCCTCGATAGCAAGCTTAAGCTGCTCTACAGGATCTGAAGGGAAATCAGAACCAAGCTGATTCTTGTACTCAGCCTTGAACTGCTCTGCAAGCTCCTTAAGATCTGCTGCTGTAAGGTCTACGTCAAACTTAACACCCTTCTGCTCTTTCATCTTGTCGATGAGCTGCTCGAAGTACTTCTTACCTACTTCCATAACAACGTCAGAGAACATCTGGATGAAACGACGATATGAATCATATACGAAACGCTCGAATGCAGGATCAGGATTGCCCTTGATCATTGCATTTACAACCTCGTCATTAAGACCAAGGTTAAGAATTGTATCCATCATACCAGGCATGGATGCACGAGCACCTGAACGAACTGATACAAGAAGAGGATTCTGAAGATCGCCGAACTTCTTGCCGTTGATCTCTTCCATCTTCTTAACACCTTCCATAGCCTGAGCCATGATCTCGTCGTTGATCTTACGACCGTCTTCATAGTACTGTGTACAAGCTTCTGTTGAAATTGTGAAGCCCTGAGGTACAGGAAGACCGATTGATGTCATCTCAGCAAGGTTAGCACCTTTACCGCCGAGAAGGTTTCTCATGGTCATGTCGCCTTCGCTGAACATGTAAACGTATTTTTTCGCCATTTCACTACCTTTCTTACCGATTATTCGATTCGGTAAAACCCTTTCCATTTATGTTACTATTTTTATAATTAACTATGACGAAACATAGCAATTATCATTCACTATGAAGGAATAAATCCCTCAAAAATAAAGATATCAAAGAACTCGCGATTCAGATCAAGTTCATCCTGGCTCCTGATTGTCCAGGCTGCTGCGGTATTTTTATACAAACCGTGGCAAAGCTTCCTTGACAGGTTGTGCCGGTAAATATGGTTATAAGCCACAAAATCCGGTCTTGTAAGGAAATTAAAAATCAAAAAAGCAAGTGCATAATACAGAGGTGTATGCCATAACTTCTCAGGTTCTCTGAAAAACTCCTCCGAAAGCTGGCCTCTGAATACTTCCTTATGGTGCTTCTTAAACCAATAAAGACCAAGCGGATTAAAGGACTCTATACAATAAACTCCGTCATAGCTGCGAAGAAGCTCATCCACTACTGGACAGACCGAGGTATCAAAAAGTTCAATCTTAAGCTCTATGATAAGTGGAATCTTACCGTCCACCATTTTAAGAAAATCCTCAAACTTAGGAATTCTCTCATTCGAACCAAGTAAGTGAAACTTCTGAAGCTCCTCATAAGTGTAATCAATTACCTTACCTGCAACTCTGAAGGATCCGTCCTCATTCCTGACTGCGTTATCAGGAATCTGGTCCTCTTCATATCTGGCAACCCTTGCCAATGTAAAATCATGGAAAATAACGGGAACCCCATCCCTTGTCAGCTGTACATCCAGCTCTATTCCATACCCAGCATCGACAGCCTTCCTAAATGCAGCCATCGAATTCTCAGGTGCCTCAGAATTATTGTCGTGTAGTCCTCTGTGCGCATAAAGATTCTGAACAAGAAGTTTGTCGGCAGACGGTCTTCCAATCATGCGAGGCATGATAGCCAAGAGATAAAGAATAACCAAAATTAAAACAACAATCAGAAAAACCTTCAATCTTATTACCTGACTTCCTGCGTACTTTATTTAAAACGCCTTTGATATTTTAATATCTAACACTCAATTTGACAAGTATAAAAAGATTAAATGTCAAGACTTTTTTACCAAAAATTACAAAAAAACGTCTATTTTCTGCATATTGCTTTTTTTAAAGCTATCAAATATAATACCATGTTGGTTACATAATTATAGAAGAAACACAATTCGGAGGAATCCAAAGCATGATAAGTGCAAACAATGTCACACTTAGAGTCGGTAAAAAGGCTCTGTTTGAAGAAGTAAACATAAAGTTCACCGAAGGTAACTGCTACGGTATCATCGGAGCCAACGGTGCAGGAAAATCAACTTTCCTTAAGATATTATCAGGAAAACTTGAGACAACAAACGGTGACGTGGTAATCACTCCCGGCCAGCGTCTTTCATTCCTTGAACAGGATCATTTCAAATATGATGAATTCCCTGTTCTTGATACAGTTATTATGGGTAATGCCCGTCTCTATGAAATCATGAAGGAAAAGGATGCCATCTATGCAAAAGAAGACTTTTCCGATGAAGACGGCATTAAGGCCAGTGAGCTTGAGGCTGAGTTTACAGAGATGAACGGATGGGAAGCTGAATCAGATGCAGAAAGTCTTCTTAACGGACTTGGTATTGAAACTGAACATCACTACAAGATGATGAAGGAGCTTGACGGTAATCAGAAGGTCAAGGTGCTTCTTGCAAGAGCTCTTTTCGGTAACCCTGATATCCTGCTTCTGGACGAGCCTACCAACCACTTGGATATGGATGCTATCGCCTGGCTTGAGGAATTTCTCATTAACTTTGAAAATACAGTTATTGTCGTATCTCATGACCGTTACTTCCTTAATAAGGTATGTACTCATATTGCTGATATTGATTATGGCAAAATCCAGCTCTATGCAGGTAACTACGATTTCTGGTACGAGTCATCTCAGCTGATGATCCGTCAGATGAAGGAAGCTAACAAGAAAAAAGAAGAACAGATCAAGGAACTTAAAGAATTCATTGCCAGATTCTCTGCTAACGCAAGTAAGAGTAAGCAGGCTACTTCCCGTAAGAAAGCTCTTGAGAAAATCGAGCTTGATACCATCAAGCCCTCTTCAAGAAAATATCCTTACATTGATTTCAGACCTGACAGAGAGATTGGTAATGAGGTTCTTACAGTAGATGGCATCAGCAAGACTATCAACGGTGAGAAGGTTCTTGATAACATCTCCTTCGTTGTTCAGCATGATGACAAGATTGCATTCGTTGGTGGTAATGAGCTTGCAAAGACTACTCTCTTCCAGATCCTTACAGGAGAGCTTGAGCCCGATGAGGGTACATACAAGTGGGGTGTAACAACTTCACAGGCTTATTTCCCCAAGGATAATACAGCAGAATTCGATAATGATTACACTATCACCGAGTGGCTCACCGGTTACTCCGAGATCAAGGACGTTACTTATGTCCGCGGCTTCCTTGGCCGTATGCTCTTCGCAGGTGAAGACGGTGTTAAGAAGGTAAAGGTTCTCTCCGGTGGTGAGAAGGTTAGATGTATGCTCAGTAAGATGATGATAAGCGGTGCTAACTGCCTTATCTTCGATGAGCCCACCAACCACCTTGACATGGAATCAATCACAGCACTTAACCAGGGTATGATCAAGTTCCCCGGTGTTGAGCTTTTTGCCTGCCGTGACCACCAGGTTGTTCAGACTACAGCAAACAGAATAATGGAAATCCTGCCTGACGGCTCACTTATCGACAAGCGCTCTACTTACGATGAGTACCTTGAGAGTGATGCAATGGCAAGAAAACGTACAGTTTACAGCACTAACGAAGATGAAGATAATGATGACTGATATCATCAATTATCATATATAACATGTTTATTGCGCGATGCGCCGAAGGGAGGAAGTATGCAGGAATTTAGTCCGGTAAAAGAAGGAAAGGTCCGCGAGATTTATGATGTAGGTGATGCTCTTATCATGGTAGCTACCGACAGAATCTCCGCCTTTGATGTAATTCTCAAAAACAAGGTCGAGAAAAAAGGTACTGTTCTCACCCAGATGTCAAAGTTTTGGTTTGACTACACTAAGGATATCGTTAGTAACCACATGATCAGCACAGATACAGCTGACATGCCCGAGTTTTTCAGAAAACCGGAGTTTACCGGCAACAGCATGCTTTGCAAGAAGCTGACAATGCTTCCCATCGAGTGCATCGTTCGTGGATACATCACAGGCAGCGGCTGGAACAGCTACAAGGAAAATGGAACTGTATGCGGTATCAAGCTTCCTGAAGGTCTTAAGGAGTGCGATAAGCTCCCTGAGCCTATTTACACACCTTCCACCAAGGCTGAGATCGGTGATCATGATGAAAACATTGATTTCGAGCGTTCTGTAGAGGTACTCGAGAGAGACTTCCCCGGACACGGTCAGGAATATGCAGAAAAGCTCCGTGATTGCACTATCGCTCTTTATAAAAAGTGCGCAGACTACGCTCTTACAAGAGGCATCATCATCGCTGATACAAAGTTTGAGTTTGGTCTTAATGAAGAAGGTGAAGTTGTTCTTGCAGACGAGATGCTCACTCCCGACAGCAGCCGTTTCTGGCCCGTTGAAGGATACGAGCCCGGAAAGTCACAGCCCTCTTTCGATAAGCAGTTCGTAAGAGACTGGCTCAAGGCTAACCCGGAAAGTGATTACAATCTTCCTCAGGACGTAATCGATAAGACAATTGCCAAGTATGAAGAAGCTTATGAACTTCTGACAGGCAAGAAATTATAAATATAAGGGGCTGTCGCATTAGATGATTAAATCATCTAGGCGATGGCCTTTTTTCAGGCCTAAAAATCGGTACTTATATCTGCTTTCTGCTCATATCTCATATTTTTAGAGTAACTTAATAGTCCGAAGATATCTTCGGATCAGATACAGGAGTTTGATTTTTAAGGATCAAAAATTATGCCGTTTTCTTTAGCTCAAAAAGATGAGTTCCTGTTCGGCCGGCCATGATCTTGTGATGCAGTTTATTGATATCGAATCCGATTGCAAGCAACACGCTTTGTGCAAGAACATTCTTCGTCCCCTTATACAAATATCTTCTGAAGTTCATGTCTTCTTTTACATTTGCAAATGAACC
>NZ_AUIY01000035.1 GCF_000423945.1 Butyrivibrio sp. XPD2002
CCAATGTCATTAAGATAAGATGACGAACTAAGACCTCTATATCAGAAATGGTATAGGGTTCTTTTTTTTCTGCAAAAAAGCTTGACACCAAAGCTAAAAAGTGCGGCCGCTTTCGCTACTGATTATTTTTAGAGGTAGCGAAAGCGGCCCTTGAAATTAAGAGCAAATCTTATTTTCAAGGAGGGCACGTGTATGAGTCATTCAAAAACTGTCAAAAAAAGATTGCTATCCATCATTGATGAGATGGATAAGGTTCATTGGTTATTTACAAAGAACCCTGCATCGGATTTTAGTCGTACCAAGAAATGGTCATTTTCAGAGATGATGAAATTTATTATGGCTATGGAAGGTAAGGCTCTTAAAGATGAATTATTGGAGTATTTTGACTTTAGCAAAAACACCCCATCCAGCGCATCTTTTAACCAGCGTCGAGCACAGATTTTACCTGAAGCGTTTGAGTTTCTTTTCAATGAATTTACTCATGCAGTCTCAAAGCCTAAGCTTTATCAGGGATATCGTTTATTGGCATGTGACGGATCAGATTTAAACATTGCACATAATCCAAATGACGAAGCAACATACTTTCAATCATTGGCTGACTCAAAAGGCTTTAACCAGATTCACCTTAACGCTCTATATGATCTAAGAACAAAGACATATATAGATGCTATTATCCAACCATCACGAAAAGAAAATGAGTATAAAGCCATGTGTGACATGGTTGATCGGTATGATAGTGAAAATAAGGCAATCTTTATTGCGGATAGAGGATATGAGAGCTATAACATCTTTGCACATATCAGCGAAAAGCATCAGTTCTACCTTATTCGCGTGAAAGACCTTTATAGTAATGGAATTGTTGCTTCCGCCAAATCACTACTTCCTCAGGAAAAGGATGTCTTTGATGAGAACATTTCAATTACTTTAACAAGGAAACAGACCAAAGAAGTGAAGGCAGCTCCGGAAAAGTATCGAATAATCATGAAAGCAACACCCTTCGATTATCTGGATTTGTATGATAATAAGTTTTATGAAATAAACATGCGGATTGTCAGATTTCCTATATCCGAAGACAGCTATGAATGTATTATTACCAATCTTCCAAAAGATGAGTTCCCGCCAGAAAAGATTAAAGAACTCTATCATATGCGATGGGGAATAGAAACATCCTTTAGAGAACTGAAATACGCGGTTGGATTGGTAAACTTTCATGCAAAGAAGCTGAATTATATCAAGCAGGAAGTATGGGCCCGGATTATCCTTTATAACTTTTGTGAAGAGGTAACAATGCACACTATTGTGAGGCAAAGCTCCCGACATAAAAAGCATTCTTACCAGTTGAATTATACGCGAGCCATCCATATATGCCGTCATTTCCTATCCATAAAGAGAGAAGCTCCTACTGATGTAGAATATCTCATCAGTAAAGAGCTTCTTCCGGTCAGGCCCGGACGCAAAGACCCTCGCAAAGTCAAAGTCCAGACTGCCATAAGCTTTCTATACAGAGTAGCTTAATGAACTAATTATACTATTTATTGTGGCAGATAGACATCTGCTTGTTTGCCATGCCATAAAGAGATTGCTACCATCAAAAAAAGAGAACTGACCACCTTGTTAATTGGTATCAGTTCTCAATTCATTTTTCTCTGTCATCTTATCTTAATGACATTGGCAGATGGACCTACATCTATTTTCCTTACAGAGGCAAATGAGAATTACACAGACGAACTTCAAAAGTTCAAAGATGAAGTTATGGAAGCGGATAAGGACAGCGATGATCAGTTTGCAGGCTGCATGGGACTAAGGGATTGTGCTACTGCTAAGGAATGGATTGATATTTGCAATTTAAGGAAAAGTACCGAGACTTGCGAGAAGGCTGGTACAAAAGTGCCATCAACCACATATTTTGCGATAAGGGAAAGCGACAATAAGTTGGTAGGAGTGATAGACCTTCGCCATCATATAAATCATCCTATTTTGGCATCATGGGGAGGACACTGTGGATACTCCGTCAGACCTTCTGAAAGAGGAAAAGGATATGGAGCGGAAATGCTCAGGCTGAATGTAATTAGTGCCGGAAAATCAGGCATTGAGAAAATGCTTGTGGTATGCGATGAAGATAATGTTGCCAGCGAGAAGACGATACTTGCAAACGGGGGACAGCTCGAAAATATCATAGAAGTAGATGGCTGTAGGATGAAAAGGTATTGGATAAATACGTATGAAGATAAGACTATTTGATATAGATACTGATTTTGACACTATCAAAGACTGGGTTGCCGATGGGAGAACGCATGCCATGTGGAGTGCGAATCGCATGGTATACCCTCTTGATAGAACAAATCTGCAGCAGGTTTTAGCTGAGATGCTAGATAAATTTGAGGATAAACCATTTGTGGCAGTTGCAGATGATGGCAGCGTTGTAGGCTTCTATTGCTATTCATTTAATAATGACTCTAAGGAAGGGATGCTTAAGTTTATAGTTGTTGATCCGCAGTACAGAGGAAAAGGCATAGCAGAAGAGATGATAAGACTGGCGCTGACAGATGCTTTTGATAATCCTGATACGGATGAAGTACAGCTTAATGTTTTTTCAGAAAATGTTCGGGTCAAAAAGTTTTATGAAAAGATTGGATTTAAGGAGAGAAGAATAGTAGAGAATGCGTTTGCATATAAGGATGAATCATGGAATAGATGCAATATGGTGATTAGTTCAAAAATATTTAATCTGAAGCATGTTAGTTTCAAATAGTTTATGGAAAACAGAGTCTAAAAATAGGTCCTGAACTAACCTTGAAGCAAGAATTATGGGAAAAGACGCAAAGTTTAGGACAATCTAAGTAGCAGAATTACACGACAAAATAAAGGGGCAAAAGAAAGACGCGTAGTTTGGGGCAATCTAAGCGGCAGAATTACATGAAAAAAATCATAAGCAGATGAAAGACGCGTAGTCTAGGGGCAATCTAAGTAGCAAGATTACGCGACAAAATAAAGGGGCAAAAGAAAAACGTGTAGTTTGGGGCAATTTAAGTGGCAAAATTACTCGAGAAAAGCCAGAAGTTGAAGAAAAACACGTAGTCTAGGGCAATCTGAGTGTAAAGACTACATGACAAAATCAAGAAACAGAAGAGAGACACGTAGTATAACGGAAATCTAAACCGCAGGACTACTTTATAAAAACAATAACGATATTCAATTCATTGCGTTAGGTGAAGATCCCAAGGTATATAAATATATGGAACGTTGTAAAGGATAATCTTTTATTTTGCCATGCTTTATTTTGATAGTTATGTCATAACGATTTTTCTTATGCTATCATATATATGACGGAGGTGATGCAATGCCTTTAATAAGAGAAGAAATGAAAACTATAGATTATATATATGCACTGCCCGAAGGGGAACGTGCTGAATTAATTGATGGTGCTATTTATGATATGACTCCGCCTTCAGTAAATCACCAGCGGATTGCGCGTGAACTGTCTGCAGACTTAACGAATTATATACGGAAAAACAATGGAAAATGTGAAGTTTTTTTCGCTCCGTTTGCTGTGTTTTTGGGAAATGACGAATACAACTATGTTGAGCCGGATATTGCTGTAATCTGCGATAAAAACAAGATTGACGACAAAGGCTGTCATGGAGCGCCTGATTTTATTATCGAGATAGTCAGCCCTTCCAGCAGAAACATGGATTACATGATAAAACTGTTTAAATACAGAAGTGCCGGTGTTCGTGAATATTGGATTGTGGATCCTGATAAGCAAATGGTAAGAACCTATAATTTTATAAAGAACGAAACTGCAGAATTTACATTCAACGAGAGCATTCCGGTGGGAATATATCCGGGATTTGAATTGAAAATTAGTATGTGATCATACAGTAATAATTCCAAACTCCGGCTTATTTACCGCCGTTGTGCAAAAGAGTCCAAAATGCTACACTGTTAGTGGGTGTTTTGGGCTTTTGTATTGCGTGAAAATGCCTATTAAAACATTATATTATTTAACGAGGAGAATAGATTCAGAATGAAAATAGTTTACATGGGTACTCCGGATTTTTCGGTGCCACCCCTTGAAAAGATGCTAGAGGCCGGTCATGAGATAGTAGCAGTTGTTACACAGCCTGATAAGCCTAAGGGAAGAAGTGGAGAGCCAGCACCTTCACCGGTTAAGGAATGTGCACTGGGGCACGGACTTAAGATTCTGCAGCCCAAGAAGATAAGAGAGCCTGAGGTTGTATCTGAGCTTAAGACTCTTGGTGCAGACATATTTGTTGTGGCAGCATTTGGACAGATTCTCTCTCAGGAAGTTCTTGATATACCTAAGTTTGGATGCGTGAATATCCATGCATCATTACTTCCTAAATACAGAGGTGCTGCACCGATTCAGATGTGCATACTGAACGGTGACAAGACTACCGGAGTCACGATCATGCAGATGAATGCAGGAATGGATACAGGTGACATCCTGATAACCAAGGAGATTCCGATAGAGGAAGATGACACAGCAGGAACACTTTTTGATAAACTCATGTATCTTGGAGCTGATCTTATTGTAGAAGCACTTCCCAAGATTGAAAATGGCGAACTTACACCTACACCTCAGAATGATGCTGAGGCTACAAAGTGTGGAAAGATCAGTAAGGACATGGGCTGCATTAACTGGAGCGACTCAGCAGAGAAGATATCCTACCTTGTAAGAGGCATGAATCCCTGGCCCAGCGCATTCACAAAGCTTAACGGCAAGATGTTGAAAATCTGGAAAGCAAAAAAGGTAGCAGGAGAAGCTACAGGAGATGCCGGAACCGTTGCAGCTATATCAAAAGAAAGCTTCACAGTAAACACAGGAGAAGGCCTTCTGGAAATTACAGAATTACAGCTCGAAGGTAAAAAGCGTATGGCAACCTCAGCATTTCTTGTTGGATATAAACTCAATGCGGGAGACAACCTAGGCTAATTTCTTGAATCAGATAAATTAGGATACTTGAATCCTAAATCTCTTCATTGTGCCATCACATGATAGCTACTACAATTAAATTATATTACTTAATAAACGGAGGAGTTTGTATGTACAGATATGGATATTACGGAATTGATCCGACTTATATTTTGGTTTTGATTGGTGCGATACTTTGCGTTGCTGCAAGTGCGATGGTCAAGTCGACCTACAGCAAATATGCAAGAGTAAGAAGTATGTCGGGAATGACAGGAGCACAGGTCGCTACAGAGATACTTAGAAGAAACGGAATAACAGATGTGGCAGTAGTACATGTGCCGGGAGATCTGACGGACCACTATGATCCCAGGAACCACACGGTTAACCTCTCAGACAGCACATACGGATCTACGAGCGTTGCTGCCATAGGCGTTGCGACTCATGAGTGCGGGCACGTGCTTCAGCACTATAAGGGCTACATACCGATCAAGATCAGAACAGCTCTTGTACCTGCTGCTAACATTGGTTCAAAGCTTGGACTTCCTATCATCTTCCTGGGACTGATCATTGGCATGACACCCCTTGCAAGGATAGGAATCTGGGTATTTGCACTTGCTGTAGCTTTTCAGATTGTGACACTTCCCGTTGAGTTCGACGCATCTCACAGGGCACTTGTGATGCTTGGAGATTACGGCTTCCTTGCTAATGATGAGGTTGCTCTTTCACGAAAAGTTCTTACCGCAGCTGCACTTACATACGTTGCGTCAGCTGCTTCATCTATTTTGCAGCTTCTTCGCCTTATTTTAGTAGTTAACGGCGGAAGCAGAAACAGGAGGTAAGATGGCTGGGGAAATCAATGAAAGGCGCGTAGCGCTTGATATCCTTACTGAGATGGGTAAAAGCGAATCCCACCAGAAGGCCGTGATCAAGCTTGCGCTTAACAAGTATGATTATCTCGAGGCAAAGCAGAAATCCTTTATAAAATGTCTGGCGGAAGGAACGATTGAACGCCAGATTACGCTGGATTATGTCATAAGCCAGTTTTCCAAAACGCCTATAAAGAAGATGGCGAAGCCTATTCTGTATATTCTCAGAATGGGAGTGTACCAGATTCTCTATATGGACTCTGTGCCTGATTCAGCGGCGGTTAATGAAGCTGTTAAGCTCGCTCAAAAGCTTCATTTCATAGGGCTGAAGGGCTTTGTTAATGCTGTGCTTAGGAACGTATCAAGGAAAAAGGACGAGATCGTATGGCCTGATCCCGGCGAATCAACGGAATCAAGGGTTAGCTATCTCTCTGTAAAATACTCAGAGCCCGAGTGGCTTGCTGCTATGTTTATGGAGGAGTTTGGCTTTAAGCAGACTGCTGAGATATTCAAGTTTTTCTTAGAGCCAAGACCTGTAACTGTGAGATTTAGCAGCAGGTTCAGCGCAGAGCAGCTCCGAAGTATTCTGGCTAAGATGAAGAGTGCCAATAACGGCAATATCGTGATGAAGCCAAGTCCGCTTCTTCACTACGCAATGGACCTTTATCACACAGACAATATAAAGTACATCCCCGGATTTGAGGAGGGAGCCTTCATGGTTCAGGACATAAGCTCAATGCTTGTGACTGAAGTGGCTGAGCTTCACAAGGGAGATACGGTTATAGATGTGTGTGCTGCTCCCGGAGGTAAGAGCCTCCACGCAGCCGACGTACTCAGTAATACAGGAAAAGTCATATCAAGAGATATATCTGAAAATAAGTGCATTTTAATACGTGATAACATAACGAGAATGGGCTATACCAACGTTACTGTTCAGGAGTATGATGCAGAAAGGCACGATGCTTCACTGGAAAATAGAGCAGATGTGCTCTACTGCGACCTTCCCTGCTCAGGACTTGGTGTAATCGGAAGAAAGCCTGACATCAAGATGAACACAGACATGAATGCTATCATGAACCTTCAGCAGAAGCAGAGAAACATTCTGAACAGTGTCTGGAATTATGTTAAGCCGGGCGGAACGCTTATTTACAGCACCTGTACACTTTCTATTCAGGAAAATGAGGATAACTTCAGGTGGATACTTGATAACCTGCCATTTGAGGCGGTTAGTATAGTGGACAGACTCCCCGGAAAAATGAAGGAGATGCCAACAGCCGGTGCAGGCTATATTCGCATCATCCCCGGAGAGTTCGGAACAGATGGATTTTTCATAGCAAAGTTCAAACGTAAGGAAGAATGATGACAGATATTAAATCACTTACAAAAGAAGAATTAACAAATTTGGTTAAGGACATGGGGGAGCCCGGCTTTCGAGCCGGGCAGCTTTATGACTGGATGCACAAAAAGCAGGCAAGAAGCTTTGATGAGATGACAAATCTCTCTAAAAGCCTTAGAGAAAAGCTGAGCTCAGAGTGCAGTTATGTTTCCCTTAAGGTCGTAAGAGTTCAGGAATCAAAGCTCGATGGCACAAGAAAATACCTGTTTGAACTTCATGACGGAAACCTCATAGAGAGCGTTTTCATGAAGTATCGCTTTGGTAACAGTGTGTGCGTATCATCCCAGGTGGGATGTCGCATGGGCTGCCGTTTTTGCGCATCGACAATAGACGGCGTAGAGAGAAATCTTGAGCCTTCAGAGATCCTAGACCAGATATATGCCATAACAAGAGATACCGGTGAGAAGGTCTCAAGAGTAGTTGTGATGGGAAGTGGAGAGCCCCTTGATAACTACGACAACATCCTTAAGTTCATAAGGCTTCTCACAGATGAAAACGGGCTGAATCTAGGACAGAGGAATCTCACGATTTCAACCTGCGGAATAGTGCCCAACATGAAGCGCCTTGCAGATGAAAAGCTGCAGATAAACCTTGCAATATCGCTCCATGCGTCCAATCAGGCAAAGAGACAGGAGCTTATGCCTATCGCCAATAAATATTCGATAGATGAGCTTCTTGATGCCTGCAGATATTATTTTGACAAGACAGGAAGACAGCTTACCTTCGAGTACTCACTGGTGGGCGGAGTTAACGACACTGATGAGGATGCGGACGAGCTTGCGGATATTCTCGGTAAGCTTAACTGCGTCGTGAACCTCATTCCTGTCAATCCCATTAAGGAGAGAGACTTCGTGGAGAGTACCTCCGAGAGAGTCCAGGCCTTTAAGAAGAAGCTTGAAAAGCGCCATATCAACGCCACAGTCAGAAGAGAGATGGGCCGCGATATAGACGGCGCCTGCGGACAGCTTCGCAGAAGACATATAGCGGAAGAGAATTCATAACAGCAGGTGGAAACGCACTTTAGGAAAATCGTTTGCAATTGATTTACGTAAATCTCCTTGTTATACTGAATTAGTTAAAAATGTTTAAAGTATTTTCAGGTCAGTAAAAACAGGAGAATTATAATGGGAGTTAGTATAATCACAGATTCAGCAAGCGATATATCTCAGGAAACCGCCGCTAAATGGGGGATTACTGTTATACCCTTAAAGGTCAGATTCGGCGAAGAGGAGTTTCTTGACGGAGTTACTCTTCCCTATACCACGTTCTATGAAAGGCTTGTAGAAAGCGATACTCTGCCTAAGACAAGCCAGATTCCACCCTTTGAATATGAGGAAATTTTCCAAAAAGAAGTTGATAAGGGTAATGAAGTTGTTTACATAAGCCTTTCCTATGGAGTTTCAGGCTGCTATCAGAGCGCCTGCCTTGCTGCCGAGGAGGTAGGAGAGAAGGTTCATGTAATAGATTCTATGCAATTTTGTATTTCTCAGTATATAATTGTAGCCAGGGCTGTTGAACTTCGAGATGCAGGCAAAAGTGCATCTGAGATTGCTTCCATAATCGAAGAGGAAAAGAAGAGTGCCAGAGTCATCTCGGTTTTTGATACTCTCGAGTATTTAAAACTCGGCGGAAGAATATCAGCTGCAGCTGCTTTGGCGGGCGGTGTTCTTTCCATCAAACCCGTCATCACCATTGAAAACGGTGTGGTAGCTGTTGTCGGAAAAGCCAGAGGCTCCAAGAACGGCAACAATCTTCTTATGCAATTCATAGAAAAAAATGGCGGTATCGATTTTAGCAGACCAATATGTCTTGCATATTCCGGTCTATCGGATATAATGCTAAAGAAATATATTGAAGACAGTAAACACCTTTATGAGGGTAATTATAAAGGTGATGTGAGTGAAATACCGATTGCGCATGTAGGTGCGACCATAGGAACCTATGCGGGGCCCGGGGCGATCGCGTTTGCTTACTTTCATAATAAGTAATCAAAAGGAGATGGAAACATGAAACAGGCATTTGACAATGACAAATATCTTCAGATGCAGTCAGAGAAAATCCGCGAGAGAATTGGAAAGTTCGGCGGCAAGCTGTATATGGAGTTTGGAGGAAAACTTTTCGATGATTATCACGCATCAAGAGTTTTACCGGGATTCCAGCCGGATTCCAAGATCCGTATGCTCACTCAGCTCAAAGAGGATGTTGAGATTGTTATAGTCATTAACGCAGGAGATATCGAGAAAAATAAGGTTAGAGGAGACCTTGGTATCACCTATGATATGGACGTTCTTCGTCTCATCGATGCCTTTCATGGTTACGGATTGTACGTTGGTTCTGTAGTCCTTACACGCTATGACGGAACAGAGCAGGTTGTGGCTTATCAGAAGAAGCTCGAGGCTCTTGGCCTTAAGGTTTACAGACACTACTCAATCCCCGGATATCCTTCCAATATACCGCTTATCATCAGTGAAGAGGGTTATGGTAAGAACGAGTACATCGAGACCAAGCATTCACTTGTAGTCGTAACTGCACCCGGACCCGGAAGCGGAAAAATGGCTGTTTGTCTTTCACAGCTTTATCATGAAAACAGACACGGAGTTAAGGCCGGATACGCTAAATTCGAGACCTTCCCCATTTGGAATATACCGCTTCAGCACCCGGTTAACCTGGCGTACGAAGCAGCTACTGTAGACCTCGCTGATATGAACATGATCGATCCTTATCACCTTGAGGCTTACGGCGAGACCACAGTTAACTACAACCGTGATGTTGCAGTTTTCCCTGTGCTTAACACTATGTTCAAGGAGATTTACGGAGATTCTCCTTACAAGTCACCTACAGATATGGGTGTTAACATGGCCGGTAACTGTATCATTGATGATGAGGCAGCTCAGGCAGCAGGAAAACAGGAGATCATCAGACGTTATTACAAGGAACTCTGCGAGGTAAGAAAGGGTGAGAGCTCTCAGGACAGAGTAGATACCCTCGAGATCCTCATGCAGAAGGCAGGCTGCAGCATTCAGGACAGACCTGCAGTTGCGGCAGCTAACCTTAAGGCAGAGCTTACAGGAGCTCCCGCAGCAGCTATTGAGCTTCCTGACGGACAGGTTGTTACAGGAAAAACAAGTGCTCTCATGGGCGCAACCAGTGCAATGCTTATGAACGCTCTTAAGGTTATGGCGGGCGTTCCCGACGATATAGACTTAATCGCACCTTCAATCATCGAACCTATCCAGAATCTGAAGGTTCAGCAGCTGGGCGGACACAACCCTCATCTGCATGTAGGCGAGATCCTCATAGCACTCACTATCTGCGCTGCAACTGACGATCATGCCAAGGCTGCACTTGAGCAGGTTGATAAGCTTCGCGGACTTGAGGTTCACTCAACGGTTATCCTTTCCCCCGTTGATGAATCCACCTTCCACAAGCTCGGTGTCAACCTCACCTGCGAGCCTAAATATCAGACAAAGAAGCTGTTCCACGGCTGATTTGTTCATAATTTAATTGTAATATCGTAATAGATTTTTAACGAAAAAACATTTAATTCATAATGATTTAAGAGAATTATTAGAATTAAATGTTTTTTTGCGTGCTATAATAACCATATGGAACTAATGAATCGGCATGAGTTGGAGGCTTAGTATGAATCAGAGCTTATATGATGCTGTATTTTGTGTAGACGTAGGTGGTCAGAAAATCGATCCCTTCGCAGCAGCAACAGTTGATTTTGGAAAAGTTATCTCCGATATGAAGCTTGGCGGATATGCTATTACTTCCCTCAATGTTGCAGAGTTCATGGTTCTTCATCAGCTTGACGACATGAGGAAGTTCAAGAACCAGATCATTAGTGAGACCATGGAGATGGACAACCGCGAAGATTACTGCAGGGAAAAATATGGATTGTCCTTCAAGGACATACACGCTCTTGAACCTACATCAGACTTTGAGTTTGATATTAAGAGCGGACAGGTAATCCTGTTTCTTTCACATGATGCGCAGTATATGGAAGATGCTTATATGAAACTATTCGGGCAGGAACTCAACAAGTTCTGCCAGGAAACAGGATTTATGTATACGAAGCTCGGCGAGACTATTTGACTGTCTTGCTTATGCAATTTATTCCTCCTTTCCTTTCTAAATATTGTCACAAAGACGGCCTGACGAGAGTATACCTCCGCCGGGTCGACTTTTTGCGCGAAATGCAGAGCCATGCAGTAGAGATTGCATTTATGCTTGCATAAGAATGCAATCTCTACTATATGGCGAGCAACGCGAGCGAGGAAATGCTTGCATTTTCGAGCTTGCGTCTGCATTTTGCGAAAAAAAGATGCTCTTCCTTTGGCTTTCCTTATCGATTTGTGGCGCTTCGTGGGGCGTTGGCAAAGCATTTTCATCCGGTTTGCCAGGAATTCCCCGGATAGACTGACGTACTTGGGTAAGTTTACGGAGGCCATTCAGTCTGTGATAAGATTTGTTCGCGAATTGACGTAACTCCTACCGGAAGATTTAACCCGCAGATGGACCGGAAGGAGTGAATTAGCAGCTACAGACTGAACTCCATGTTTCAACCGTTAAGTCTATAAGTGTGATAACGAAGAACTGGTTGAATGGCACCTGGTAAATGGCTCAAGATATGAAGTCTGTAGGTAAAGATAAAGAAGAATTGGTTGAACAGCACTTGAAAAATGACTTAAGCCGATAAGTCTGCAGAGCGATAAAAAGGCACATAGACTGAACAGAGTCTGAAAAGCTATGCGGAAATGTGCAGGAGACTTAGCTTCGCGGGAGTACTATTCGGTTTTATGCACTGAAATACGCGAACAAATTTATACAGTCTTTATAAAATAATGCGACTTTCCGCCACACAAATTAACAAGCATTACACTATAAGAGGGTTGCCCGGCAGCCCTCTTATTATGTTACAGAAATAATGCTGAAATACGGCCTCGGTTTCCCTGATTTTGCGGTGAATACTGGGCTTTAACACGCTACCAACTTAACCGTTTTCGTTTCTTAAGATTTTCTTAAAAAAGGCTCCTGATTATTACATTTCACTTAATTATTTGCTACGATTATTCTAGTGTCGCCCTTGTTTTTTGTTTTGCATAAAGGAGGATTAAATATGCTAAATAGAGGAGATTGCGTTGTTTACGGTAACCATGGTCTTTGCGAGGTAAAGGATATTCTTGTTCCGGCTTTCCTCGAGAGAGGCAACGAAACACTCTACTACAGCATGGTATCCAGCATAGACAGCAAGGGGGTGCTCTATGTTCCGGTTGACGGAGCTGAGGAGAAGATGCGTGACGCTATTGATGCCGATGAGGCTGAGGAGCTTATCGATGAGATCGATGAGCTTGAGGTTTATGACATTCCTCAGGGAAAGAAGGCAGAGGCTGTTATTGTCGACGTTATCAAGAGAAATAAGGCTTCTGAGATGATGTGCCTTGTCAAGTCTCTTCGTCAGATCAAGGCTACCAGAGCCGCTGAGGGTAAGAAGTTCGCATCTATGGATGAGAAGTACCTCGGAATCGCTGAGAAGCTTCTTTATTCTGAGATGGCTTACTCCATGGAGTCCAAGCTTGACGCTATCAAGGAGCGTGTTACAAGCGAGCTTTCACAGCTTACTCTTGTATAATTTAATACTAAGTAATTGATTAAAAATAATTTAATATAGCTGAGATAAGGTGCCAAAAATAATTTTTGGCACCTTTATTTTTGCGAATTTATTTATCTGTAAAAATTATTCCTGACCGTTTCCCCTGAACTCAATAGGTGTTACGCCAAAGCTCTTTTTAAAGAGCCTTGTGAAATAGGAGTAGTTATCGTAGCCCACGTACTGGGAGATGTCGTGGATAGGGTAATCGGACTCTGTTAAAAGCTCCTTCGCAAGGGACAGTCTCTTTTCAATCACATAATTTTTGTAGCTCATGCCTGTCTCTTTCTTGAAGATTTTTGTAATGTAATCAGGGTCAAAGAAGAACATGACAGAGAGCTGCTCGCGGCTTATATCCTCGCGGAAATGCTCATCCACATACTTAAGAAGTGCCTTGATGTTGGATTCGTTTTCTGCAGAATCCGTGGGTATTTCCGGAATGGAAGATGTCTTTGCAGCCTCGGCTTCCTGTATCCTTTGTGCCTCGGACAGAGCTTTTTTTATTATCCTTGTAAGCTCTGCATAATCAATTGGCTTTAGGAAGTAGTGGAAGCTCTTTAGCTCAATTGCCTTCTGGGCATAGGAAAAATCCGCATAATTAGTAAGGAAAATCGTGGGCACGGGATTTTCCTGTTCGCGAAGATAGGAGAGGAGATCAAGACCTGACCCATGTGGCATATCAATGTCACTAAGGAGAAGGTCTATTTTATTATCCTGCATTATCTCTTTTGCGGTATTTATATTATTGGCTGTGAAAACCCCGGTTATTCCCAGGCTTTCCCAGGCTATTCCCTTTTGCAGGGCCGCTATAACAAAGCGGTCATCATCAACAAGCAGAACTTGCATTATGGTTATTCCTTTCTGGGAATCCTTATAACAACGGCGGCACCTCCGGCCGTGCTGTTTTCAAGATAAAATTCAAAGTCGTCACCATATAGGAGCTTAAGTCTTCGGATACAGTTGGTTATGCCTATATGGGAGCCACTGTCTGTGGTGAGGTATTCGCCGTTACTGATCTTCGTGATGACCTCCTCAGGGAATCCCTGACCGTTATCCTTTATACATATTTCGATGTAATCGGCATCATTCTTTACGTAGTCACTTCCTGTTATGGAGATCTGCAGGCTGTCACCTGCGGGCTCTGCGTACTTTATGATGTTCTCCACGAAGGTAATAAGAAGGAGCGGCGGAATCATCACATCCATGTATTTGTCATCGATATCGCAGCTGTATTCTATGTTCTCAGAAAGGCGCATCATCTGGATATCAAGGTAGTCCTCGGTGTGGGCAATCTCACTGCTAAGTGGCACAAAGTCCTTATCTGCCTGGAAGAGGTATCTGAAGTACTTGGAAGTAAACTGCAGCATTTTCTGGGCTGCGGATACATCACCGAGACTCAGCATACTGTCGATTGTTGTGAGGCAGTTTAAGTAAAAGTGCGGCTTTATCTGCTGCTGAAGGAAGTGAATCCTGAATTTATTCTGATCAAGCTCTGCCTCGTAGACGTTGATCCTGAGCCTTGTTATCTCATGGATGAGGCTCTTGAACTGGTCATTTATCTGGTTTAATTCCTGCATCTTGCTATCTGTCAGATCGAGGTTTGCTGACTCTGCATCTGACAGAGAATCCATTCTGGACAGATTGCTTGAAAAGATCTTTATGGGCAGTATGACCTTTTTATAGGTGGCAAGTATGTAGCTGCCCATTATAAGGCTAAGAGCAAGGGCCGCCAGAAATACCAAAAACTGCAGCAGGAAGATTTTTCCGTAATTACCCAGCATGTCTGATTCAATAACGAGGGTGAAGGGTAGGCCTGCGTCCTCTCCGCGAAAATGCAGCTCGTTGTAGTAATGCTTAAGGAGCCCCTCGGGACTTGTAGCACTCTGATAATAGGTGTTGCCATCAAGACTCTGGAACTTGATATTTCCATGGGAGCCAAGGTTTATGTTAGAGAGCGGAGCCAGGATATCCTCGATTGAAACAAGGGATACAAAGGTGCGGTGCCTATAGGTTATGGAGTAGTACAGATAGGTTTTTCCTCCTATTACGCTTGGCATCCATGAAAAGCCTTCTGTATTATCCACGTTTTCAAAATCATCTATGACCTTCTTTTTTATCTTCTTATAGGTCTCGTAGTCCACTGTGAGCTCCGAGGCATTTATGAAAATGTCCCCCTCGTCCCAGTAGAAAAAGTACATAAATTCAGAGCCTGTAGAGTACTGCATATCGCTAACCCTAAGGCGCAGGTCATTGCCAGCCTGTCTGAAATCCCCCACATGTCCGTCTGTCTTGAAGGGATCAAGGATGGGATCGTGAACAACGGTCCACTGAACGAAGTGGGCTATTGCATCAAGCCGGTGGCTCAGATCGGTTTGATAAATGGTTATGGCATTTTCCAGTGACAGATTATTTTGTCTTCTTATTTCCCAAAAAGAGAACCCGCTTACGAACATAAAAATGATCACAACAGGTATCGCTGTCCATAGAGTTTTCCTTAAAATCTGCACCACCGGATATGCTGTGGTTCTTCTTGCGTTTTTCATAACTTCATTATAATTAAAAGATTTTCATACGACCACCGTTTTTGGTTTCCTGTTCGGAAAAGTGCTATCCATAAATCTGAAAAGTGCTATTTTTGATTTTTTAAAAAATATAAGATTTGTACTTGTAAGGAGGAACACAAAAAACATGAAAGAAAAAATTCTAAAAAATTTCAAAAAGTATTATCAGCTATACTTGTTACTTTTGCCCTCGGCAATTTTACTGTTTTGCTTTGCGTACCTGCCAATGGTGGGAATCATTATAGCTTTTCAAAATTTTTCACCGGCACTTGGAATACTCGGAAGTCCCTTTGTGGGAATGAAAAACTTCATCCAGTACTTCAAGTCATATCAGTTTACGGTGACTATCAAAAATACATTACTTCTTAGCTTGTACAGCATAGTGGTAGGCTTCCCCCTTCCGATCCTGCTTGCACTTATGTGTAACCAGATGAAGACCAAGATGTTTAAAAAGGTCTTCCAGGTTGTGACCTACCTTCCGCATTTCATATCAACAATGGTAATGTGCGGACTTGTACTGATCTTCCTGTCACCCAGCAGCGGACTTTTCGCCAATCTGTTCAGACTGTTCGGGCAGGAGTTCCCCAACGTGATGTCAAGTGCAGGCGCCTTCAAGCACGTGTATGTGTGGAGTGACATCTGGCAGCATCTCGGCTGGGACAGCATCATCTATCTGGCGGCTCTTGCAGGAATCGATCCTACATATTACGAGGCAGCAACAGTGGATGGAGCCAGCACCCTGCAGAAGATAAGATACATCGACATTCCAATGATAATGCCCACAGCCATGGTACTTCTCATCATGAGAGCCGGAAGCATCCTGGGTATAGGTTTTGAAAAGGTATTCCTTCTTCAGAATGTACAGAACATTATGAGCAGTGAGATCATTTCAACCTATGTTTACAAAATGGGTATGCAGAGTATGCAGTACAGCCTCTCAACAGCGATTGGTCTGTTCAATACGGTAGTAAATGTAATTGTGCTTCTTCTTGTTAACTTCTTTGCGAAGAAGCTGACAGACAGCAGTTTGTTCTAAATGGAGGTACCCATGGAAAATATATTAAAACTGGAAGCGGATGCTTCCCCAAAAATAAAAAAGAAAAGCAAATTCACACAGGACAATATGGTAAACATCCTGTTTCACCTGATAGCAGTTTTGATGATCATCGCGGTCATTTATCCTTTATGGTTTGTAATCATTGCGTCCTTTAGTAATCCGGCGGATGTAGCAAATGGTAAGGTCTGGATATGGCCCAAGGTTATAGATGTAAGGGGATACCAAAAGCTCTTCGAGCAGAGTCAGATCTGGAAGAGTTACTGGAATACCATTTTATATACCTTCACCGGCACTGCGGTTGCTCTGTTCGTTAATATCACTGCCGGATATGCAATGTCAAGAAAGGACCTGCCCGGAAGAAAATGGATCAACATTTTCTACCTTATACCAATGTTCGTTGGTGGCGGGCTTATCCCTACCTACCTTGTAGTAAAACAGTTTGGTCTTCTTGATAGTTTCCTCGTTATGGTACTTCCATTTGCGGTATCCACTTACAACATCATCGTAGCGAGGACATTTTTCCAGAACTCTCTGCCTGAGTCCCTCTGGGAGGCAGCGCAGATTGATGGCTGCAGCACAATGAGATACTTCATTCAGTTCGCTGTGCCTCTGTCCAAGGCGGTAATCGCCGTAGTCGGACTCTGGACAGCGGTAGGTCTCTGGAATTCATGGTTTAACGCACTTATTTATCTGCAAAACGAAGACCTGATACCGTTGCAGCTTCTTCTGAGGAGAATCCTCATTTCCAATGAGTCACTCCTTGGGGCAGCGACAGGAACAATGGCTCAGGAATTGAGACAGCTTTCAGACATGATGAAATATGCTTCAATTGTGGTTTCTACATTGCCGATCATGGCCCTGTATCCGTTCTTACAAAAGTACTTCAATCAGGGCGTAATGATAGGAGCAGTGAAGGGATAAAGAACATTACAAAGGTTAAGTAATACTGCCATTCTTCATGACAAATATTTCGACAATTATTAGCCTTTAGTAATACAATTTTTTTAAGAGAAGGAGAAATGAAATGAGAAAGAAACTTAAAATGACAGCAGGGGTACTTGCACTTACAACAGTACTGGCAGCTTGTGGTCAGAGCGCAGAGGTTAATACAGCCGGAACAGAGAGTTCACAGGCTGAGAGCTCAGTAAGTACCGATTCGGCAGATGCAAGTTCAGGTTCAGCTTACGAAGTTGCTACAGTAAGATGGGCAGACTGGGGTGAGGATTATCACACGGGTTTTCCCGACGCCGCTGCAAGCGAGGCAGGAATTTCCGTAGCATGGGACACCATTCTCAATTCAGACTGGGCAGATAAGAAGGCTGTACTTCTTGCAGGTGGTGACCTTCCGGATGCATTCATGGGATCAATCTGCTTTTCAGAATCAGATATCCTTACAAATACAGGTTCATTTATCGCACTTGATGACTACATCGATGAGTATATGCCCAATTTCAAGGCTATCATCGAGAGCGATCCTACAATGAAGGCACTTGCAACATCAGCAGACGGCCACATCTACGGTCTTCCCTCCAAGAAGCCCTGCAGACCTACAGTTGCAAACCAGATGTTCATCAACAAGCAGTGGCTCGATAACCTCGGCCTTGAGGTTCCTACAACCTATGAAGAGTTTGAGAACGTTCTTACAGCCTTCAAGGAGCAGGATGCTAACGGCAACGGCGATCCTACAGATGAGATTCCCTTCGGCCAGGGTTATGCAGATTCAGTTATGTTCTTCTGTCTTCCCTTCGGAACAACCATCGGTGCTGACGGCACATACATGATGGCTATTCAGAACGGCGAGCCTGTTTACCTTCCTGTAACAGAAGGATATAAGAGTGGTATTGAGTGGATGCACGACTGCTTCGAGAAGGGACTTATCGATCCTGAGCTTTTCACAGAGGATTCCTCAATGCGTGATGCCAAGCTCATGAACGAGACTCCTATCGTAGGCGCAGCTCCCGGATGGACAGCAGATTCTACATTCGGTGCAAACGCAGATCAGTACATTGCACTTCCTGCACTTGCAGGTCCTGAGGGTGAGGGCTACATCTCATCTGATCCTGAGCACTGGAACTACAGCAGATATGAGTTCGTTGTAACTTCTTCCTGTGAGAATCCCGGTCCCCTTCTTTCTTGGGTTGACAAGTTCTACACAGAGGATGCTTCAATCCAGAACTTCTATGGCTCATTCGGTGTTGGTACAGAGAAGAACGATGCAGATGGAACATACACAGTACTTGAGCCCCAGGATGGCAACTCAGCTGATACCTTTGCATGGATCCAGTCCCTTCGTGACTTTGGTCCCAAGTATGTAAAGGAGGGCTTCAACGATAAGGTTAACTACGCTGCAGAAAACGGCGACGCATCTAAGCTTGCTCTTGATAAGGAGCTTGGAAAATACGCTAAGGAAGCATTCCCTAACGTAAGTTACACAACAGATCAGCTGAACACACTTGCAACACTCTTCACAGACCTTGATGCTTATGTTGCTTCTAACCAGGCTACATGGGTAACTGAGGGCGGAATTGATGAACAGTGGGATAATTATGTTAAAACATTGGAAACAATGGGTTATAATGACTTTATCCAGATTCAGCAGGATGCTTACAATACTTACAATGCTAATAAATAATTTTTGAGGACACACATGAAAACATTTGATTTTAACCCGACATGTCCTTCCGAAAATCAGATTCAGGGAGCAGGCTATCGCATCAGCGTTTTGACGGATAGCTTGCTCCGTCTTGAGTATGAAAAAGACGGACATTTCACAGACAATGCAACACAGGTTGTACTTAACAGAGATTTCCCTGTGGTGAAATACAAAATTCTCGAAGACAGCGATGAAAAGCTTGTCTTCAAAACCGCAAAGTTGAAAGTCACTTATGACAAGAAGGAGTTTACACCAAGAGGCCTTCAGATAGAGCTTTTCGATAACTGTAAATCGGATAGTAATTCAGAGAAAAATAATGCCGGGAACTGTAGTAATAATTCCATAATCTGGAACTATGGAGAAAATGGCAGAAACCTCTTCGGAACAGTAAGAACCCTTGATGAGACTAACGGAGTGGTTCTATATGAAAAGGGCTTGTTTTCACGGGAAGGCTATTCCTGGTTCGACGATGGTGAGAGCTGTGAGCTCTGCGGTGAGGACATCTTCGACAGAACTAATCCTGAAAAGGACATATATTTCTGGGGCTATGGCACGAGTTACAAGGATGCTCTGAAGGACTTCTATCATCTCTGCGGAAAAGCGCCCATGATTCCAAGATATGCTCTCGGAAACTGGTGGAGCAAATATGAGAAGTACACTGAAAAGAGCTACCTTGAGCTCATGGACAATTTTGATAAGGAAAACATTCCGATTACGGTTGCAGTAATAGATATGGACTGGCACCTCACTGAGATTGACTCCAGGTACGGAACCGGATGGACAGGGTATACCTGGAATGAGGACTATTTCCCGGACTATAAGAGATTTCTGGCTGAGCTTCACAGGAGAGGAAAAGCTGTTACCCTTAACTTACATCCCGCAGATGGAATAAGAGCCTTTGAGACCATGTATGGAAAGGTTGCAACCCGCATGGGAATTGATCCAAAGTCTGAAGAGCCTGTAGATTTTGACCTGATGAATAAAGACTTTGTGGATGCGTATTTTGAGGATGTTATGCAGCCCTATGAAGAGGACGGTGTGGATTTCTGGTGGATTGACTGGCAGCAGGGTACAAAGGCCAAGTCCGGAAGCGTAGACCCCTTGTGGATTCTGAATCACTATCATTATCTTGATCAGCTTCGCAGAGGAAAAAGGGCTATGATCTTTTCGCGCTTTGCAGGAATCGGAAGTCACAGATATCCCATAGGATTCTCCGGAGATACCTGTGCGACCTGGACAAGTCTTGATATTCAGCCATTTTTCACGGCAACAGCTTCAAACGTGGGCTATGGCTGGTGGAGCCACGATATCGGCGGACATATGCACGGCGAGGAGGACACAGAGAGAACCTGCAGGTGGGTGCAGTTCGGCGTCTTTTCACCAATCATGAGACTTCACAGCTCCTGCAATCCTTTCTTCTTCAAGGAGCCCTGGAATCTTCCGGAGCCCATGAGAAGTATTGTGGGGGATTTCATGAGACTTAGGCACAGCATGATTCCGTACCTTTACACCGCTAATTACGAGGCCTATAAGAGTGATGAGCCACTGATGCAGCCTTTGTATTACGGAAGCCCCGAAACTGAAGCAGCTTATCACTGCAGAAATGGATACTACTTCGGAAGTGAGCTTGTGGTCTATCCTATCACAAGACCTCTTGATGATGAGCTCCAGATGGCAGAGGTTCAGGCATTTATTCCGGAAGGAAGATGGATCGATATTTTCAACGGTAATGTCTATGAAGGTGAGATGACCCGCAAGCTCTACAGACCGATCGAGCAGATGCCGGTTCTCATCAAGGCCGGCGGAATCGTGCCTATGGATGATGATAATACTTCAGATGTAAATGAGCTTCCTAAAAAACTTAAGATATATCTGGGAGTCGGCGCAGACGGCAGTTACACACTTTTTGAGGACGACGGCAACTCCAATGCCTACATGGAGGATGAAGGCGTTTTTACCACCATAACTCAAAAGTATGATGCTGAGACCTGCAAGCTTCATGTTGAAATCGCCGCTGTCGAAGGCTTGATCAATCTCATCACCAAGAATAGAGAATATACACTTGTTCTCTGCGGTGTTGAGAATATTGAAGGAACAAATATTGCTGCAGGCATTGGCTCTTACAGCTATGATGAAGACCGCAAGCAGGCTGTTATCAAGATTGGTCAGGTGGACAGGCTTAAGGGCACGAAGCTCACTATCGATAATGTAGTTCTTAGTGGTAATGCCAGAGAAAAAGAACTCTTCAAACTTCTTAAGAGATGCAAGTTCAGCTATGACATGAAGCAGAGGATCTATGATAGATTCATGCGCGGCGAACTTAGAACTGAGGAGGAAGTCCGTGCTTTGGATATCTCAGAGAAGATGAAGGATGCAATGCTGGAGATAATTTTATAAAGTAGAATTAGTTACAGATGTTTGCTTTATTTTTGTTTTGATTTTGTGAGAATAATTATTTATAAATAACCAATATAGTTTATAGAGGTGCTGAGCTTTTTTGATAGGCTCAGCACCTTTTTCTCTGTTGCAGTTACGTCTATTACTGAAGGATTGTTGTTGCTGGTCTAACGGTAGTAGCACTATGCAGGAGGAGTTCAGTCAATCTACGAAGAATTATGATAACTGTCCCAACTGAGATAGCTGTTGCGAGAAGGGAGTTACGTCTATTGCTGAAGAAGCATTCAAATTGATTGCTCTGCGGGAAGCGTGTGGAGGTGGGTAATAAGTCAAGTCGCGAAGAATTGTAATAGCTGGTCTACCAGTGGAAATCTTGCGGTGAGGGAGTTACGTCTATTGCTGAAGAAGCATTCAAATTGATTGCTCTGCGGAAAATATGTTGAGGTAGGAGTTACGTCAGGACGCGAAGAATTTTATTAGTTGGGCTATTGGGTGAAGTTGCTGCTAAGTTGGAGTTACGTCAACCAGCGAAGAATTATAATAACCGGGCCATCTGCAGTTGGCGCTGTCCTATAGGAGTTAGGTCAGTGAGAAAAGAATTCTGGAAACAGATTGACCTGCGAAAATCATGTTGAAATTGGAGTTTCTGATGATTATTGATGAAAATACATTATGCCAATAATATTACGAGATTGCGACATGTTCATATCGATTTACGATTTATTTTAGTATTATTAATCCAATTTTTAGAAAGCAATCTGTATAATTAATTCAGAAATGATTTTCATGCGATTAGTTTGTACAGAGGGATATAGGGTGCTTTCTATAATTGAGTTGAAAAAACATCACGTCATATAGGGAAATAATGCCCTATTGGTTGTGATGTTTTTTGTTATGGGGAAAGGGGAATTTTTAAATGAAAAAAGGATTACGAATACCGGTAACGATAATTTTGACAATGGCTGTATGTATTTTGCTGCTGATAGCGAGTGCGTGTATACCAAGGGATATGATTCAAAAGCAGTCTGAGATCAGTGCAGAGTACTTTTCTAAAAGAGAGCCCTTTCAGATTCTGATTAAGGATTATGTAAATGCAATGCAGGACAATTATTCCGATACGGTTCTCTGTGATATTGCCTATTGCATAGATACAGCGCAGCCGTTTTCGTCGGTAATCCGGGCAGAATTTGCGCAGGGGGAGTATGAGCAGGCATATGAAGGTTATCATGCGACTGTGTTTGAGAAAACAGAGCCTAATCAGGAATATGGCAGATACTGGCATGGAAGTCTTGTTTTCATAAGACCACTGCTCACAATAATGCCTATAAAAACAATACGTCTGTTATGCGGAGTAGCATCACTTATCCTGCAAATGATAATAGTAGCTCTTCTTATAAGAAAAAAGAATAAAGGGCTTGCTATCTGTTGGTTTTTGGCATTACTTCTCATACATCCATGGATGCTGATGTCGTCACTTGAATATGGAACAGCATTTCTTGTAGCATCGGTTGCTTCACTTGGAATACTGCTAAAGAAAAATGATGAGGATGCTGATACAATGTCATTTTTTGCCGCCACCGGAGTGGTCACATGTTTTGTGGACTTCCTTACTACTGAGACGCTATCCTTCACGTTGCCAATGATACTTCTTCTGGCTGACAGGATGCTTAAAGGGGATAAAGCCATATGTGGAAAAAATCACCATTCATTTTCTGCAAAGGAGGGGTTTGTATCAATCATTAAAAATGGTGCCTGCTGGCTTGCAGGATATCTTACCATGTTCGCAACAAAGATAATTCTTCTCGGACTGGTCGCAGGAAAAGAGGTTGTTATTTCCTCGCTTGACGAAGGTATTTTGAGACTTGGAGGAGAGGTCAGGAATGCTAACATTTCTACTGCACCGGTAGTGGATTTCGCTGAACGTTTTAGCGGATCCATCTGGCATAACCTGGCCTGCCTTTATCCTGTTCATAGCGGAGAAATGAAGGCTGGAGGTGTGGGGCTTATAACCTTCGGAATAATTTTAGTGGGATTAGCTGTGGTATATCTGCTTCATGACAGGATTGATAGCGCAATGTTTTTTCCGATGGGAATGGTCGCACTCATTCCTTTTCTGAGATTCTTAGTGTTGTCGAATCATTCCTACATACATTTTTTTATAACTTATCGAGCATTAATGGTCACAATTGTTGTATTCCTTCTTTTTGTTTTTGAAAACGGAATACGTCAATTAAAAATAGAAAAGTAATCTTATGAAAGGAGAAAGTGACTTATGAAGGGGAAAGTGACTTATGAAGGGGAAACAAAAATCAATGATTCTTCAAAGAATCGGTAGTCGTATGAAAGGACTGGCAGCGCTTCTCATGGCTATGGCGTTGGTGGTGGGAGCTGTGCCGGGGATGGAGACAAAGGCAATGAGTGTACCAAATTATTATTTAGTTGTGGCATATGATGGGGAAGATGGTGCTATTTTAGGTTCTGGCAATGAGGAAGCTTATGATGCGTATGATGCTTCAGAGAGTGGGGCCATTAATCTTAATTATCCAACCTTAGAGTTTAAATCGGGGAGTGATATTAAGTTGGTAAGTAGCCTGGGGCAAGAAGCTGGAAGCGATCCGGTAGAAATTACAGCGGCTGCGGATACTAATTTTTATTATGGAACTGTCGAATCAGGAAATATTGTAGTTATCTTTAATGGCGATAGAAAGCAAGCCACTGAAAGTCGAGGAAATTACTTCTGTTTCCCTTTGCCTGCAGGAAAATATACAGTTCAGCATACTCAATCAGAAAGGCCAATTGGTGGGTATCCTTTATGGACATTTGAAGTAAAATCCGTCAATAAAGACGAGCCTACTGACGAAGGAAATATTGACACAGAAACCAACACCGAAGGTAATGTCCCCAAACCCAAAGCAAATATGAGTAAAGAATTTGCGATGAGCCTGCTAAATGATGATGAGAAAGGTTTGGTCGCGGAAGGAGCTTCGGTAAAACTCAGCTTTAGGATAACGGACAGCAACATCCCAGACGGAGATAAACAACAGATAGAAGGTAAGCTTCCTGAGTATAATAATGCAAAAATTGGACTGTTTTTCGATGCATCTTTGTGGCTGCAGGTTGCACGAAATGCAGCGCGAAAAGTTTCCAACTTCAATAAACAAAAGCTTACTGCAGAATTTGAAGTTCCCCAAAGCCTTCTTCCTGGTAATGGCGTAAAAAGGACTTTCATGCTTTTCAATGTACATGACAATGTTGCAAAGCTTCTGGCGAAAACAACAGAGAAAACTATCGTTACTGAACTGGATGGTTTATCAACCTTCGCAATTGCTTATCAGGATGAGCCTATAAATTCTTTCATGTCAGGGCTTAAGCTTAAATGGAAGAAGGATGGACTCGGGGTTAAGTGGGATAAGACAGAAGGCGCCTCAAAGTATGAAGTATATGCTACATACTGCGGCAAGAAATTTTCAAAGAAAGCAACAAAGAAGACGTCTTCCAACAAGGTGACAATAAAGAAAATCAAGAAAAAGGACATTGATCTTACAAAGAACGTAAAGGTCTATGTTAAAGCATATGATTCTGAAGGAAAAGAAATCGGAGAAACCATCACAGCTCATTTTGTAGGAAAAGGAAATCCGAAGTTTACAAATCCCAAGAATATTAAGCTCTCAACCAAGAGCATTACTGTGGACAAAGGACAGAGCTCCAAGATCAAGGCTTCAGTAAAGCGTGAAGACAGTAAGAAGAAGCTGCTGAAGGAAGGACATGATGCAAAACTTCGCTATGCTTCATCTGACATTTCGGTTGCAACTGTTGATAAGAACGGTAATGTGACAGGCGTAGAACCCGGTAATTGTACGGTTTATGTATATGCAGTAAGCGGCATTGCCAAGAAGGTATCGGTTACAGTTAAATAATCTTTCTCTCACATACCACCAAAATACATGACAGAGGTGCTGAGCTCTTTTGGAGAGTTCAGCATCTCTTTTAGATTAGATTTTATTATTATTTAATTTCTTATGGCAACATTATGTGCTAATAATCATTATGGGAAGTAATTTGAATTCTTGGAGGCTGATATGGTCAGGGAACGCAAACAATTAAAACTCTTGAATCTTATAGAACGTGGCTGCGATAAATTGCCGGCTCCTGCGATACTATTTCTGCTTTTATTCCTGATCACTGCAGTTTTATCGGCGGTCTTAAGCATGCTCCATGTTTCTGTCTACAATCCTGCTACTGAGATAGAAACCCCTATTAATAATTTCTTTTCAAATGAGGGATTATACTGGTTTCTGTGCAACATGGTCACGAATTTTACTACTTTTCCTCCACTTGGTATAGTTCTGGTCATGTCCGTAGCTGTGGGATTCTGCGAGCAGACCGGAATGATTGAGATGATACTTAATGAAAAGCTAAAGCATATCTATCCTCCGCTTTTACCATATGCTGTTGTTTTCATCGGAATACTGGGGAACCTTGCTTCTGATACGGCCTGTATTGTTATTCCTCCGCTGGCGGGCCTGCTATTTCTGGCGGCCGGAAGACACCCTATCGGAGGGATGATCTGTGGGTATGCAGGCGTCAACGCAGGCTTTAGTGCCAATTTATTTATAGCGGGGACAGATGGACTTGTTGCAGCTATTACGCAGGAAGCAGCAAATGATTTTTTTGGAGAAAATGTAGTTAACGTTGATATTACCTGCAACTGGTATTTCATGGCTGCATCCACCTTTTTATGTACAATTGTTATCGGGCTTGTTTATACAAAACTTGTTGAGCCTCGTCTTGCGCCTTATGATGTATTGGGAAAAAAGAAAGGGGAAGTAAAAGCGTATTCACCACAGGAAAGGAAGGCCCTTTTCTTTGCAGGAATCTCAATGCTGGTTTATCTTGTTGTGGTCATTGCTGCCACGATCTGGGGCCCCCTTGGCATTGTAGTAGGGCAGGAGAAGATTGGAACAAGAGCATTTGTGGGTTCTTATCTTTTGAAAAATCTGATTCCTGTTTTGTTTTTCTTTTTCGCCATCCCCGGAATCGTTTTTGGTATAGGTTCAGGGGCGTTAAAAGGCTTTCAGGGCATATATCAGCTTATGGTTAAAAACATGGAAAAAATGGGTGGATTTTTGGTGTTCTGCTTTTTCTGTGCTCAATTCCAAAAACTGTTTACCTGGACTCATATAGATTCGCTTATTTCCGTAAATGGTGCAAATGCGTTGAAGGCGACCGGGTTTACCGGAGTCAACCTCGTTGTGGTTTTCATCCTTTTTAGTTCCTTTATAAACATTTTTATACCCTCCGCTTCGGCAAAGGTAGTGTCTAATCGACACTCCTTTTTTCTTTATAAATCCTCTATTTTTCGGGAGTTCAAAATAAAAAGAGCATTGACCTCCCTTTTGGTATAATGTTAACGACCAAGAAAACATCCCGCAAAGGAAACAATGCTCGTGAACATTATACTTTATTTACTTGAAATCATCCATCAGCTCTATCAACAAAACTGCTGGTTGATCAACTTTATCTGTAGATATATTCCGCTTAAACAGTGGGCTTATGAGGATTCTCATTCTCCCAAATATCAAAAATTTAAGATTGATAAGCTCCCTTT
>NZ_AUIY01000036.1 GCF_000423945.1 Butyrivibrio sp. XPD2002
AAGCAGTGTGCAGATACAATCCGTTTGAAACTGATCAAGATTGCCGTTAAGGTAGTCAGATCAGGTAGATATATTTATTTCAAGCTGTGTAGCAGCTGCCCTTACATATCTGAGTTCTATGAAACACTTACAAATATAAGCAGCTTAAATCCACAGTTGGAATAGCAACTATTGATGTACCTTGATAACTTAAAAGTCTGTATTTCTGATTCATAGGGACAGTCTACCCATTTTTAAGACTGATTCCCGCTTATTCTAGGCATCCATTTCAAAAAATCGGATTATGAGTCTGATTTCAGAGGTTTAAGTTGTCATGAATAATTCAGGTTTAATTCTATTGTTGAAAGCTTTCTGATAGCGTTTATCCGGTCCATGTTTCCTTTACATTATCAACTTCTTTTCATGCAAGCCATCATTCGGCACTGGCTAGAGCTCCTTTATTCATTTTTTTTCAATACGGACATCGATGTTCATGTACTTTAAGGATTTTTATCCTTTTTTGTTTTTGGCGGTCATATGATGCTTTTTCGAGGAAAACTTATTTTGGGTTTTTGTTTTTCATGCTGATATCAGATATTTTGGATTTATATTTTCATCATGTTTAAAGAATGTTATGTGATGAGGTTTTACATTGTTTGATGGTATTGATCTGTTTTGTAAATTTGCTCACTTACGTAGTCTAAGGGTACCATTCCGAGCAGCTTCGCAGGTCTGCCCGAGCTCCCAGACCACATGCTGCTGACTGCCTCCGAGGCAGTCTGAAAGATGCAGCAAGAAATGAATGATTAAGTCCCCTCCTCGAACGGGTTCCCAAGGGAACCCCCTCTTATTTTGTGCGGATTTTTCAGGCCAGTTTTCCCTTTCATGTATAAATGCACTTTCATCGTTCCTCGCTCATCGTGCTTGCTGATGTGCATCGTAACAGAGGCATATCTGTCTTCAAGGGCTGCCCTACGGCGTCTCGTTCCTTGTCCCTTGAATCCATCTATGCCTCTGTTCCTGAAGATGCACGCAAACCCGAGAGATGAGCGAGGAACTCAGAAAGCACATTTATAAACACATGAAAGGAAAAAACAGGCATGAAAAATATCGCACAAAATAAGGAGCGCTCCCCTCCAGAATAAGTTCCGAATCTTGAAAGCACATTATAAGGCTCTCGTCAGCCTAGAAACCAAATAAAATTCAATTCAGTTTAATGGAGGACTTTAAAACATGATTACTAAAAATATGATTATTGAGGAACTTGAAAACAGAGGTTTTGTTGTAGATACCAAGATTGTAGTCAAGAACGGAATCGAGAAGAATGCAATCATAGTCAAGAGGGAAGAGGATGACAGAGTTGAGCCTACAGTATATGCAGAGGATATTATCCGCTCATCTTATGAGAACGATATGAGCCTTGAAGAGGTTATTGACGGAATAGTTGAAATAGTAAGCAGAGAGTTCACTTTTGATATTAACAAACTTATGGACTCCGATTATTTCATGGAGCATGGTAGAGTTGGCATACAGAAAGAGGGAACAGAAGCCTTGGTAAAGCGCCCCACACAGTTTGAGGGAATAGAGGAATATCTTTACATGACAGATGAATACAACGGAGAGAGCATTTCTATCAAGGTAACACCGAAAATGCTTGAAATGTGGGATATTTCAGAGGACGAAGCCTTTAACATGGCAGAGGACAATACAAGCAAGGAAACGACTATTAAATCAATGGCAGAGGTAATCAGCAATATGATGGGAATGGAATTAGCTGATGATATGAACCCCTTGGAGCAGATGTATGTAATCTCAAATAAGAGCAACATAAAGGGAGCAAGCGCAATCCTTGATACCAAGGCAATAGGAGAACTTGCAGAGAGGTTGAACGTTCATGAATTTGTTCTTCTTCCTAGCAGTATCCATGAATGTATATTAGTTCCCAAGCTTGAGGGCATGACCATGAACGATTTTGAAAATATGGTAAAAGAAGTCAATGCAACAACTGTAAGTGCCGAGGATAAGCTGATTGACAGAGCATATCTTATGACAGCCTAAAATATAGATTTTTTAGAAGTGGGGAAGAGCCGAAAGGCTTTTCCCTACGGAAAGGAAGAGCACAGTGAAGAATGAGGATATAATTTTTTCAAACCGGATAGAGTTGATGAAAAAGGGAGTCATAGGAAAGACCGGAAAACTTATTCCGGTAGAGGATGAACAGGGAAACAAAAAATTCATAGAAGAACCAGAGCAGATCCACACTTATGCAGAGTGGAAAAGGAGAGGTTTTACTGTAAGGCATGGAGAAAAAGCCGTTTCTCAGTTTCCAATATGGAAAAGGAGCAACAAGGCAAACGAAGAAAGGAGTGATGCAAGCGGCAACATGTTTATGAAAACGGCTTTTTTCTTTAAGCAGTCCCAGGTAGAACCTACCGAGGAAATTGCAGCAGTCGGATAATGGAACAAAAAAGCAGTCAGAGCAGGGAATTATCACAGAAAACCTTTTGGTCACTGGCTGCTTTTTCCGCTGGGGGAGCCGAACCTGCCCTTTCCCCCAGACCCCCTTCCCCAAAAAGAGATTTGAACGGTGGACGTGAAAATTTAGCCGTTCAAATCTCTTTTATACGGGCGGCGCGGGAAACGGGATAATTAAGAGCGCCGCCCGAATTTATTGGACACCCCCCGACACCCCAGGCCTTAAAAAGAATGATGGCCTGCGCCCGGTTTCCAAACCTTCCCCAGCAGCGCCTGTAAGGCTTGAAAAAATACGGAACATGATTGTTTCAGAACGTAAATTTAGACCTTTCTGATCATGATGAGCAGAAGTTCACCAAATATTCTCTCCTTGACACTATACACCCAATGAGTGTATATTTTTTAAGCAAATTGAGTGGATTTATTGGAGGGAACAAGATTGTACGGATATTTATACGAACATCTAAGTAAAGAGGAAATCCTTAAGCTTCATGGAAAGCACAAGGATCTGCAGATAAATGACGCCATGTATAACTTCTTTGGAGAAGAGGGGTGTTGTCTTGCGGATCTATGCGGGGACGATATGGAGGAAGCGGAGGTTCTCATTCATGGCATTATCAGAGGTCTTGATCATGAAGATGATGGAACTGAGGACTACTTTATATATTCAGGCGGCATGAAGAATCTTGAAATCAGAAAGTATTTTTCCGGTAAAGCTGTTAAAGCTATCCGAGCAAAAACTGATCTTTCGCAGGCAAACTTTGCCAAAAAGGTTGGCCTGAAGCCCAGAACATATCAAAATTATGAAGAAGGTCAGAGAATTCCTTCAAGGCTCATTGTGAATGCTATGAAATCAGCAGCATTTAATAGATGTTATTGCGTATACAGTCACAGAAGGATGACGCTTAACCTGAATGAGCTTTCAGAACTAACGCAGCAATATCTTGAGATTTCCATGAAGGGACTGTTTCATTTTTATTGGCATGTACCCCATACACGTAGAGTGCAGTACGGTGACAATGGAATCCGGATGTATTGGGTAGAAGCTGATGACAGGCTCTTGGAACGTTTGGATAATCTCTTTAAGACTATTGATTATTTTCCTGAAGATCTTGCAGCATGTATACTTTGTGCCAAAGAAAATGATTGTGATGAAATCATATTTAAGGATCTAGAAAATGCAATGCATGGAGATCAGCTTTCAGATAAACAAGAATATATCGAGCTTCATAAGCGCATTGTCGAATTGACGAAAGATCTTAAAAAGCAGAAGAACAAACTCCGCAAGGAGACATATCAGATGATTCATGATTATCTGGCTGATGAAGCGTCCGGAGATCCATATAAGCTTTTGAAATGGACGGAAGGGCTGAAGGAAGAGGAGATAGAAGAGCGCCGAATCAAGGATAAAGTGAAAGCCTCAGCTAAAAAAGTGAAAAGAACTAAGGCAGAAAAAAATAACATCAGCAGAATTAAGTAATTATCTGTTCACTTCTGATCATAATGATCAGAAGTTGAAAATGTGGTTAACAATAGCCTAAACCGCCAGCTTCCACTTCCCATTAGTCCTGGGATCATAGTAGAGGCGAACAACTCTTTTCATATTCATAGCAATTATCATACATTCAAATACAAAGGTGGATTCTCCGACAACGAAGATTCCATCTTTTGTTGTGTGGGAACTCTTAATGTCTGCTTGTCTGTAGCCCTTGATGTTGTAGGTCTCATATTCCCCATCTTCATTTTTAAACCGCAGACGCATTGGAATAATGCTGCCATCAGCTTTGTGCTCACATATTACGTCTACTTCTTCAATGATCTTACTCATAAAACTCCTAAACCGCATAATCGAACTTGTGTTCTTGTAATTATATAATACACCCTTCATCCGTTTGTATCAATTGGGCAGATTCTACGATTTTTCTTTTTCCCTAAATTACGCTATTCTACTACTTGAAAAACATTCAAGGAGGACCAAAGATATGGAAAATGAGCATTTTGATGAATTTATTCTTAAGATACTCATCGATAACACCGGTATACCCAGTAAGGACGGTCACCTCAGCTTTCCTTCCTGTATTACCATGAGGTTTGATTATAAAACCATCCTTCTTATAACGTCTGAGTTTTGAGCGGCTGATACCAGTTCTGCGTTCCAACTCAGCAAGGTTGACCTTGTCTATGCTGTAAGAATCCCCCATTTCCTGTTTCATCTTATCCACTGCTTGTGTTAAGATTTCTTGTAAGTCATTACTGATGCTTTTTCTATACATTTTCCTCCTATCTGATGCGTTGGCTAACATCAGTTTAGGACAAAAGATAAGTTCAGTAATGACTTTTTGGTTATTTTCTTGCGATGAATTATGGCTGTTTTAATCCGATGATAAATGGTCAAATTTCTCCGATGATATTTGGCGATTATCACCCGATGCTAACAGCTTTCTCAGAATGCACTAGTTTAAATAATGTAACTATGTCAGATGCATTGTTAAAAACAACAGATTTAAGAGCTGCATTTAATAATACTCCATGGATATTATCTAAAATTGGTCCTATAAAGGGATCAATTGGCAATGCTATGTTCGATTTAGATGCTGATGGAAATATGATTATTTCAGGGCAAGGTGAATTTACATACGAGGAAGATGATATAAATGATTATGCTAAAGTGGTAAAATCCCTAACATTTAAAGGTGATTTTTCAAAAATTGATCTTACCACATTGTCATTTATAAATTCTAACGTGGTAAGTATATGTAATGAATCCCATGCGACTATAAAGCTACCCCGTACTTACGGATTAGAAGAGTATTCATGGTGCGATGAAGAAGATATAACAGAGCCCATAACTTATCTGGAAGAAGGACATACTGCAAAAAAAATTTATGAGAAGCTCCAAGAGCATTTTACTATTTTGTTTGATGGAAATGGCGCTACTAGTGGAAACATGGATCCTATAAAAGGGAATGTTGGTACCAGCATTAATTTGCCAACAAATCAGTTTAAGAAAGATGGTTATACATTTGCATATTGGCAGGTAATCAGTAATGGTCAATATGATGATCTCACCTGTAATGATGGAGCGTCAGTCTATGTTGGCAGACTAGATAATAATAGATTCACTTTAAAAGCTGTCTGGATAAAGCTTGCAACTGTAAGTTTTAATTCGAATGGTGGATCTGGTAGCATGTCAGATTTGAAGCTAGGTGAGGGAGAGTCCATAAAACTTCCAGAAAACGGTTTTCGTGCTCCTTACGGAAAGGAGTTTGATGCATGGAAGATCAATGGAACAATCTACAAAGTAGGTGATGCTGTGACAATTAATTCATCTACTGTAGCTTATGCAGTATGGGTAGATAAACCTTCTACTGGGTATAGTGTGTTTTTCTATGCAAATGGAGGATCTGGATCCATGGCAAGTATAAAAGTTATTGGAGGTGAAACTGTCACCTTACCAGATAACAGATTTTCAGCACCTGAAGGTATGGAGTTTGACTCATGGGATATTGAGGGTACTAACTATGAACCCGGCAAGGTTTTGACTATCGATAAGCCCACATATGTTTATGCTGTATGGAGAGAATTGCCTAAACCAGAAGTAAGCGTATCCTTCTATGCAAATGGTGGATCAGGGACGATGATCTCAGCAAAGGTTCGAAAGGGCAATGACTATATTCTTCCAATGAATAGCTTTGCAGCACCTAAAGGAAAAGAATTTGACCATTGGGATATCAATTCATTTGATTATTATCCTGGCGATAAGATTTCAGTTACTGGAAAAACAAATGTGTATGCTGTATGGAAGGATATTCCGGGTTATATACCTGAACCAGAAAAGCCTAATGAAGATAAGGGCGCTGAAAGCAAAAAAGAAGAAACAGCAAAACAAGAGAGTACTTCCGCTAAGGTTAATGAGGAAAAACTCGAAAACACTGGTGGACTTTCTACAAATGAAGAAATAGACCTTTCATCTGGTATAAAAGTAAAAGCTTCGTCTGATGCTTCTACAGTTAGCATTAAATCAATAAAGAATAAAAAGAGTATCAGTATTCCTGCTAAGGTTACCGCAAAAGAAAAAGAGTATCCTGTAACGGAACTTGGTAAAAAAGCTATAACAGGTAAGAAGGTTAAGAAAATTACTATAGATGCAACTAACCTAAAGAAGGTTGATAAGAATGCATTTAAGGGAGCCAAGAACCTTCAGAAAGTTACAATCAAGGGAGTGAAGAAGGGAACAAAGATTGCTAAACAGATTGAAAAGGCTGCCAAGAAAGCAAATAAGAACGTAAAGATTGTTTACAAATAAGATTAAGGTAAAGTGTAGAAATAGTATTGAGGATTTATTATGAAAAATAGGTTCATAACGATATTTTTAGTAGCAATGATAGTATTATCTGGATGCGGGACAAAGAATGCCCCTACAAAAGTACAGAGTGAAGACACCACAAATGAGTCTTCCAAAGAATCAGTTAAGAATAAAGACAGTGAAAATGAGACTTCTGAAATAAAAACTGATGTCGAAGACATTTTAGACTGTATTTCAAGTGGAAACTCAAAAGTAAACTCCGGAATAAATGCTATATCATATGGAACTGGAACAACTTATGATGAGATATATGATGAAATGTGTAAGGGCGTGGAATTATTCGAAGAAGCAAAAACAGACTATAACGCAGCCATAGATTTATGTGAAGATGCTTCTGAATATGCCACACTAAAGAAGAGATTACAAAAAGTTATAGATAGTATTCCACCTAAGCCAACATCTGCAACGGATAAAGCGCTTGATGATTTTTCTCCAAAATATTCTGAATTTATCACAGCTTTAGCAAATTTAGAGACAGAAACAGAAGAATTTACAAAAGCGACAGGCTACATTATCAGTCACGCATTAAAATAACATTCATCCTTGATTGAAAAACTTAACGCGACCTTTTTGATGGTATATCACAAAATATCGTCAAAAAGGTCTCTTTTTATGTCTATAGCAAAAATGAGAATGCCCAATATGGTCTTGCTCTTAAAGATGACTCTGAAAGCTGCCATGCAATTTTATTGTGTGTTACGAGTTCTGATAAAACTATAGTAGAGCTTTCTGAAATTCATAAGCATCTGGAAGCTATCTCTAGAACTTGCAATGATAAAAGCTCATCAGAAGAATAGGGCATGTAAAAAAGCTGCCGCTGGGTATTCAGCGACAGCTCTTTTCATAAGCCTATTTCTAGCAAAAAATCACTGATTTTTTCTTCTGACCATTTTCTCTTTTTTAGAGCAATACGCACTTTATCTGAGATGCTTTCTTTAAAAAGCCAAAAAAGATTGTCATCTATTTCTTGGATATTTTCGAATCTTGATTGCAGCGCCAGTCTGAGGATTCTTACCTGTTCTTGCAGCTCTCTTTGAGGTCTCAAATGTTCCGAAACCAACGATCTGAACTTTGCCCTTCTTCTTAAGCTCCTTTGATACTTTGTCTGTGAAAGCCTTAACTGCCTTCTCTGATGCAGCCTTTGTAAGGCCTGTTGCTTTTGCGATAGCCTCAACTAATTCTGTCTTGTTCATTCTCCCTTCATTAAGAAAAATAGGTATTTGCGGGCGTTGTTGCCCTTATGTAAAAATCTTATCGCATTTTTGTATATTTGTTAAGCGTTTATGGAGAAAAGTGAGAAAAACACATCTGTTCCGGGGCTGTTCCGGGCGGCTACTTTTTTGGATTTAGGATTTCTGCATGCTATAATGACTCTGCATCTTGAGACTATGACTAATACTAATGGGGAGAGACTATAAATGGTAAAAGAAATCGAAGGTACTACAACACACTTCACTATAGACGATATTAAGCCTGGTGAAGAAATTGATTTGGGGATAGTAAAGGATATCAGGGAACAGCTTAAAGAAGGACGTAAGGCGGTGGCAGTATTTAGTGATAAGGAATACCTTTTTACTGCTTTTTCAGATGGTGACCACATAGAATTATTTGATTACCAAAAGGACCGGGTTGAGGGCACGCACTATTATATATCCTCATATTATGAGCCTAATCAATCCGACATGGGGATATGTATTTACCCGGTAGGTGGTTACCACATCATTTCTGACTTTGAAAGACGGGTCATGTACCGGCTTCTAAAAGAAGTTAAGGACAGTGAATGCATAATACCGGAAGGCATAGATTCATGTGCATCAGGTCTGGAAAGTCAAATTAGAGATTTTGAAAGAGAATCTGAGAGACTTCTACGAGAAAAGGAAAAACAGGAGCTGGCTGAAAAAGCCGCTACTGAAGAAAAGCGAAGAAGAGATAATACCTTTAAGGGTAAGATTTTAAATATGCTTGGCAGGTGAGTGGCAAAGGAAAGGGCTGCATTTTTGTGCAGCCCCTTTTATTGCAAGTATGTTACTTCTTTCTTTTCATTGATATAAGGAGCCTGGCAAGGAGTATCACCGGTAATGCAATAACGGATATTAGGACAGTAGCGCCGGTAGCGATGCGCGAACATTATTTATTTTACGGGAGTGTTTTTGTGTCCAGTTATTCTTGGCTGGTATTGATAGGCTTGCTGAATGATTAGTAGACAAATTATTCAGCGAATCCTATAATGATATTAATAAACCATGCATGCGGAGGTAGTATCATGCCAGTTATTAAGCCTATATCAGATCTTAGAAATTACACGGAAGTCACCCGGGATGTCAGTTATGGCAATAGGGTTTATCTGACCAAAAATGGTCATGGTGATATTACAATGATAGATATGCAAGAGCTTGATGATATTGAGAAAGAGCTTGCTCTGTACAAGTTTAAATATGAAATGGCTATCGCGGAACAGTCAATTAAGACTGAGGGGACTGTTTCTGAAGACGAACTGGCTAAGGAGCTGGGGGTAAAACTTTGAAAAAGATAGAGTACTCAAAAGTTGTTCAAAGAAAGCTCAAAGCCCTAAAGGAAGAACTTACAGAGAAGTATGGTGGAGAAACATCAGTTGATACTATGACGAAGATTATGCGAGATATCCATCATCTTTCAGATAATGACCGGATTGGGATTCAGATTTCACAAATGTATGATGTGGATACTGACTACTGGTATCTCTTTACTTCCCACAATTATTTTATTTACAGAACAGAAAAGACATCTGTCGTTATAGTAAATATGTTTAATGAGAAAGAAGACTTTATGCTAAAGCTTTTTGGCATATCAGGAAGAACCCAGGAATCTATCGACTATTGGGGCGAGTAGGAGTATCCCGTTTTTTTTAATATATGCAACTGCATAGGTAAAGGAACGGACTGCATTTTTGTGCAGTCCTCTTTTATTGTAAGTATGTTATTTCTTACGTTTCGTTGATATAAGGAGTCCGGCAAGGAGTGTTACCGGTACTGCAATAACGGATATTAGGGCAGTAGCGCCGGTAGCGATGCTTTACCTAAGGGATGCGGTTTCTTATGAGGGACATAGTTAAGTAGTCCTTGTGGCATGAGCTTCACTAAGGATAAAACAAGACTATCAAATTAAAAGATACTCACAGCAAAGGTGGAATAATTGGCGTAAAGCATGTAAAATCGACATCTATTGGCAGATTCCGTGTAAAAAAATCGGAATCTATTGGCAAAAACCATGTAAAACCGCCATGTATTGGCCAAATTTTTGTACAGAAAGGGATAGAAATGGAAGATAAAAAATCATTATCACAGAATTGTGGAATCAGATGCCGCCAAATAAGGATGTCAAAAGGTATAAGTCAGCAGGAGTTGGCTGATAAAATGCATGTTACGGCCGCGGCTATTTCAAAATGGGAAAAAGAGGGTATTTCTAATATTGATGTGATTTCTGAGCTATCAAATATTCTTGGACAGGATATTACTGCAGATCAGATTGATCAGGAAGGTTCTATTGGAGAAATTGGCAAAGAAATTTTAACTCTTTTGGTCAAATGTAATGGCTATCAAGACTATTCTGATTTATGTAGTAATATGTATGGGATTCTCCGCGAAAGGTGCAAGGTTTTTGAAACAATAGTAATGATTTCCTTGCATCTATTATCTCACGGATTGCCCGCAAAGTCAGTAAATATCAGTGGTTATTAATTGTTGAGCACGCACTAAATTATTAAAGGCTGCCACTAGTGTGACAGCCTTTCTGAGTATATCTATTAGGCAAAGAAATGCTATTGATTAAAATTTCTTATATGCATATGTTGTTTTGCCAGAAACACCCGACTTAGCAATAAGCTTTTTATATTTCTTTAACTTATTCTTATACCTTACTAGTACTTTCATGTCTTTGTTCGTGCCAGAAAATGAATTTTTGTAAGTAGTCCTTAGACGGCGGGATCTGATCTTTATTGTTTTCAGATTTTTGCATCCTTGGAACGCAGCTTTTCCGATGACTTCGACATTTTCTCCGATGGTTATTTCTGTTAACTTTGTATTTCCCTTAAATGCCTTAGGAGATACACCTGTTACTTTATATGTGATTCCATCTATTGTCATCTCATCTCCGGTGTGGAATTTCTTGTCCTTCTTAGAGAAGCCTGTCAAATAGATTTCCTTATCACCTACAACCTTATAATTCCTGTTTGCAACATTAAAGGTTTCGCCTATCTGTTTCTGGCGGGGGCCCTGAACGGTAGTATTTTTAGTGTCTCCGAAATTTCGACTTCCAGAACCTGGAGTCTGGTCTTTATCAGCACTACCATCGCCTACAGGTGTGTCATCATGTGATTCATTGTCACTGTTGTCTGCTTCTGTAGTCTCTTCCCCTTCCGTAGGATTGATCATCTGAGGATGCAAATCTATAACATATTTATTCTCATCAAAACAGTTATATGAGAATCTGTATATATCATCGCTGCCTTGAAGGTGATATTCAAATCTGGTCTGTGTCATATATGGTCCACGTGATATACCGGAATTAGGAAGTTCTCCTTCATAATTAGAATATACATAGGTCATTTCTCCATTTTGTACTTTATATGGAGTCGGTCCATAATCATCTAATAACTTAAAGTGGAACCACATCTTATGATCATCGTATTTATAATTGCGGTTTTCTATGCTCATACCATCGTATTTGAACTTATTGCCCCAAGAAACAGAGTCAAGGTCAAGATAAATATATGAGTAGCAAACAGCTTCAGTAATAACAAATCCTGCGGTATCATTCAGATCAAAAACAAGATCGAACCCGTCTGACGTAAGATTCTCAACTCTGGGATTGGAAATTGTAGGAGAAATAAGTTTCTGATAATGAGCGACATAAAGTCTCATCGTACCATTATAAGGACCTACATTGGGCTCTTTGCTTCTGTTAAGAGGACCTGCAAATGTAGCCCAATCTCTTATGTTACCATTTTTTCCGGTAACATAGACTTTTCCAGAAGAATCTATCTTTGTTACTATCATGGTGTGTGGATATTTATCGTTATCTGCACGCTGCCAGAATACTGCATCGCCTACGGATATCTTTCCAGCATTTGCGCCATTAGCGTATACATAATTACCAGTGCATTCAAGCTGATAAGACGTAAAACTGTCAAATGCTATGAGTTCCCTGTAAAGGGTTCCAACATAAGTACTACCACTAATAGGTAAGCCACCACCCTGTTTCATGCACTTAGTGACAAACTCAGCACACTGTACACTGTCAGGCAGAGAATTGTAGTTACTATATGCATACTGCATGGCTGCTTCAGCATTATACTCTACATTGTTTGGAACATATGGTTCAGCGGAGAACCCACCTGCAGAGACAGGTATTGCTGGCCCAAATAGGCATATGATTAACGATAGTGAAACAAAATAAGAAAAAATTCGTGACAATTTAGTCCCCATAAAAACTCCTCCCTAGAAACTATTTCTTACAACATTTGAGATTATAAGTCCCGATTATTAAAGAATCAAATGTTCATTACATTTAGAATTTTCTAATAATTGATAAAACTACAGAAATAATATCTCTATGATGCGCAGTTATTTACACATCTTAGATTTTCACTAAATTTTCTCACTATTTTGTAATGACTATGTCATCGTTGATTTCACTATATTGAGAAAGTTTTTCTTCATCCTGGTACTTTTTCCAATTTGTATGGTTGATATTTACTGACTTTAAAAGCAATGCTAAGGCTGTAGCTCCGAATTTATCGGAGAACACCTTCTCCTGTGTGAAAGAAGAATACTTCTTGAACAACACGTTCATGAAACGCTGCTTTTCCTTGGTCAGGTTTTGAACAGTGACATAACGTGCGCGTGTGAGGTTTTGGAGAGCTTTGTAGCGATAGTCATCCAGATACACCTCTTTGTTGATTCTTCCAAAACGCAGGCAGTCCGCAATGATAAAGGAGTCCACGTAATCGTTCTTAAGGTTATTATGAATGCCCGGATCTTAGTGAATGGGATGAAATTACGGATATTATTTTAGAAGAAATAAAAGTTCATAATTCAGAAAAAAACGTTTGAGGATGATTTCTGATATCAAAGACATGAAAAAGGTATAGTGACTGAAAAGGATTTGTACAAAATAATGGACATCACTTTTGGTATTGTAATAGTATCAGAAAGCAATGTATTTTCTTGGAATTACAGGAAGGAGAACATGCATATATGTATGGAGCAATTTTAGGAGATATGATAGGCGCCCCTTATGAATTTGACCGTGGCGATAAAACTAAGGATTTTGAGCTATTTGATAAAAGAAAATGGATAAGATACACAGATGATTCAGCCATGACACTTGCTGTAGCTAAAGCCATTATGTGTGCCGGGGAATATGCTGAAGAACTGGCGATGAAAAGTGCGCTCATATCCTGCATGCAGGATATAGGTAGCCGGTATGCTCAGGGTGAGTATGGCGGAAAATTTGCGATATGGTTAAGAACAGAAAATCCACAGCCATATGGCAGCTGGGGAAATGGCGCAGCTATGAGGGTTTCTTCAGTTGGATGGTTCTTTGACTCAGAAGAACGTACTCGTGAGGTTGCAAGATGGACTGCAGAAATATCACATAATCATCCTGAGGGAATTAAAGGTGCAGAATCCGTTGCTACTGCGATATATATGTTACGGAATGGGATGAGTAAAGAGGAAGTTAAGAGCTTTATAAATAAGGAATTTGGCTATGATTTTTCCCGGACCTGTGATGAGATAAGACCGGCTTATCATCATGTTGAAAGCTGCCAGGAAACAGTTCCGGAGGCATTGACAGCATTTTTTGAAGGAACTGATTTTGAAGACTGTATCAGGAATGCCGTTTCACTCGGTGGGGACTGCGATACACTGACATGCATTACAGGGAGTCTTGCAGAAGCATATTATGGGGTTCCGGAAGCATTTAAGAAAGAATGCGAAGCTCGCTTACCGGATGAGTTTCTGGATATAGTGAATCAAATCTATTGCAGGCTGGGACGCTCAAATATATGAGAGAGCAGGCACGATTAAGTCATAGGAGATTACCAGATGTGCTATGAAGATAAATGTATTGAAAGCCTTATTACGGCTGCAGATGCAGGGGATATAAGTGCTATGCAGGATTTTGTTGTGGAAACACTGAGTTCTGACGAATGGGATGATAATCCTGAAATAATTGAGAAAAGAAATGAATACTCTTGCCAGAGAAGGCAAACCGGAAGGTTTCATCTTTCTCGGGGATATTTTTTTACAGGGTATAAGCGTTGAAAAAGATGTAGATAAGGCAATCGATTATTACGAGCTGGCTGCGAATTGTGGTGAAACATTTGGCTATGAGGTCATAGCAGAAATGTATATCAAAGGTGAAGATGTTCCCCTAAATTATGAGAAAGCTTATGAACTGCTAGATAAATCTTCTGAGGTTAACCATGGTGAGTTACGTTCTGATTCAGGGTACTACTTCATGGGGGAGATGTATTTCTTTGGTCTTGGTGTAACAAAAGACTGGAATAAGGCAAAGAAGTATTATAAGAAGATCATCAGAAAATATAGTAATACAGGCAGTGACTATTACTGGAAGGCATGCGCAAGACTTGCAAGTATCTATGAATCAGTCAACGATCCGGATTATAAAGCATATGCAGAGAAATTGAAGAACGTTGTAGGGAAGTGTACCGAAGGGATGATAGATGAGCAAATTCTGGATTCACTGGGGAGATACGATCGGTAATGGGAAATAGAAAAACTAAAGAAAATCATTGATGCTTCAAATTATATATGAACGAAAATAATACTATCACATTTGCTAACTGAAATTTACTGTAAAATTTTCTACACTTTGAAATAATTTATTAAGTTTTACATGTATTAATTGAATAAATCCTTTACAAGCACAATCATATATAGTATATTATGTGCTGCTGCGCTTATTTTTATGATTTATTACATATAGCCCAACTTTATTATTGTAAACATTAATTAACCGCATGATTTATATATAGCGGTAAGGTCATTAAGCACTAAGAGGGAAAGGAAATGTTGAAGAAAAGTATTATTACGGCAGTAGGTGCGCTCTTTGCGGTTCTCACTATAGGAAATCCTATAAAGGCAGAGGCGATGGCAAATGGAAGAACATGGAGTACCTACATTACGCAGACTGGATATTTTTACGAGCAGTTAGACCCCAAATTAAAGAAGGCGTATCGTGCATACACAGAACTGATGGTTGAGCGCAGAGTGCGGTTCGTTACTTATTTTGACATTAATGCAAGGCTCGGCATAACTGATGATAGTGAAAAGGTGACAGAAGATGAGCAGCATGTCGTTGAAGCCGCATTGGGATATGACCATCCTGCAATAATAACAAGGATCAATGATTCTCATACACAGCTTGAACTCAATACTGATTGCATGAATGAAGTATTGAGCCAAGCAGCAGAAGTGGTGTCATCTTTTGGGGGGATGGAAAAGAATGAAAAGGTGAAGGGTTTTCATGATTATCTTGTCACTCATATTACATATAGTAAAACTGCCTCTCATGCATCAGATGCGTATGGAGCTCTGATTGGTGGAAAGTGCCTCTGCGTGGGATATGCTGATGCATTTAATCTTCTTTGCAATATGGCGGATATTGAGTGTGTTAAACAGGATGGCATGGCGCTTGAAAGGCATGTTTGGAATATTGTTCAGCTGCAAGATGGTGAATGGTATGAGGTTGATTGTACCTGGGATGACTGGGGGGATGACTCACCTGTTTTGTATGACTATTATCTAAAAAATAGAGCCTACATGAACGCACATAATCATGTGCATTATGAACGTGAGGAGACAGATCCTTATGGGTGTTATTACTGCATTACACCTCCGGTGGCAAATGGAACAAAGTATGAGTATAAACCGATATCCACACCAAATGATGCAATTGGCAATGATTCGGAAAATACTAATGGACAGACATCTTCGGCAGATTCGTCTAATAACGCTACTTATAATAATCAGCAGGCCGCAGATAACAATGCTGTGGCTCAAAATAGCAACGTACCCGACGATAAATCCGAAAAGAATATTGTAAGTGGCAAAGTATATGCTGCTGAATCCGGCGAGGATGTGACTGTAAGCGGTAGTGAAGCTTGCATTGTAAAAGGCAGTGGTAGCAGAATTCCTTCATATGTGACTGTAGATGGGCACAGCTATGAGGTTACTGAAATTGGTGATGAAGCTTACAGCGACAACAAGGATATCAAGAGCGTTACAATTCCAAAGAACGTGAAAAAAATCGGTCGCAAAGCGTTTGCTGACTGCACAAATCTCCGCAAGGTCAAGTTTGCGGGAAAGAAAGTAAAGAAGATCGGAAAGAAAGCTTTTTGGAACATAGATAAGAAAGCAACCGTAAAGATCCCCAAAAAGGTCTATGATAAGTATGTAAAGCTCATTAAAAAGAGCAAGCCCACTAAGGGAATGAAGTATAAGAAGAAATAAGGCAAAGAGCAGATTTTAAAATATTATAGAGGCCAGGCCGTGCTATGGAAATCCATGGCATTGTCTGGTCTCGCCAATTAATATGCCATACCATATAATTAGAAAGAGTAATATACAGGTAGGAGTAATATCGTGGCAAGAGAACTGACTGATGAAGAAAAGAAAGCATATGACCAAATGCTGGAAGGTGCAAAACAGCTAAACATCTTCGGAGAAGAAGAGGCGCTTGATGCAAAGGATTTTATCATTTATCCATCAGATTATAATGAAGCGGAGATATCGTTATGAACAAAAAAATACTAGTAATATCAGATTCACATGGATATCCGGGATTTGCAAAAAAAGCCATTGAAAAGGAATCTCCCTTTGATTTTCTTGTTCACTGCGGTGATATCCAGGATTCTATTTCCTCCATAACAGGAGATGATCCATCCTATGAAGTAAAGATAGTCCGCGGCAACTGTGACTTTGGAAACAGTCTTCCACTTAACGAGGAATTCAAGGCTGGCTTCATAAACGTATGGGTAACACATGGAAATGCCTACAATGTTAAATATGAGGAAAGCCTTAAGACCTTAAAAGAGGCTGCTAAATCAAGATGTGCTGATCTTGTCCTCTTTGGTCACAGCCACTTTGCAGAGATTGTGAAGGACAAAGAAAATAATATCACTCTTGTAAATCCGGGAAGCATCTGTTATCCCCAGGTTACAGGTGATAAGGCTACATATGCAGTTATTACTGTTACTGATGATTACGAGATAATACCGGAGATCAAGGAAATAGAAGAACCCTTATAACCCAAAGCACCGCCACCGGGATCCTGCCAATGCAATGTGCTAAAAACGGCACATTGTTTTTTTTATATTATTTCTGAAAATAATATGATCGGCTTTTAGGGAGTTTTTTTATGAACGAGTTAGAGAATACAAAGAATATCATTGAGAGAAAGTATTATTTTGTAATTTTCGATGCTATAACCAAGTATCTTCGGGAAAATCCTGAAGAATTCTGGTTTGATGGAGATTATTGTTATCAGTATTGGTATGAGCTTGGGTTATGTGATTACAAGATTGTTGAGCTATACTCTGTAATGGATCAGGGAACAAAAATGATGGAAATAGTAGTAGAGGCTAGTATCGAGGTTTTTGATATGTTCGATATTGGATTGAACCGCAATATAACTGAGAAATTACGTATAGGAGCTAACATTGATTTCTGGTATGAGAACTTTGAAGTTGTATATAAGGCAAATTTCAAATTCAGAAAAGGATAACCTGTTAGCTGAGTTAAAAGGCACGTATCGAAAGATGCGTGTCTTTTTTGGAGGAAAGGAAGTTAGAGCACATCTGAATGAAAAAGAGGGATATATAAAAATATTACAATTATAAATTATTGCAAATTCATCGTTTCAATATGATTGCGTTTAAAATGTGAAAAAACTGTGTCCTTGCTGAATCTAAGATGTAAACGAAATTATAAACATTTTATAAACTTTATTAAACCGTATAAAACAAGCGTTTGAGCGCCTTGACAAATTTGGGGGGGTGATAGAATGAAAAATGTCACGAGGAAACGGTTACGTAAAACCGTATATTCATTCTTATGAAGGAGGGTCTCTTATGAAGGGATTAAAACGTTTTGGCGCAATGGCAATGGCTGCTGCGCTCACAGTTACTTTGGTTGTACCTGTTAATGTAAATGCAGCGGTTTATAGTGGTTCAGAGGTATATGATATAGACCGCACAGGAACATCTACTATTGATGAAGACGACGAAGTATCGCACAAAATTACATCTGAAACATATAAAAACAGAATTACTGGTGCTTCATGGGCAACTACTACTAAAGATACAGATGCTCAGTGGAAAGCTCAGCATTACTTTAAAGAAATTAAGAAGGCTACTATAGGAACCGACGAATATGTTGATTGGCATTTCGAAGGAAATCCGGGAGAGAAAGTTGAGAGCGTTAAAATCAAGAGTGGAAAAGATGTAATTACTATAAAGAAATGCGGAAGCAGTGAAGAAGATGTTTATCCTGTCTATGATGAGAACACAAAGCAAGCTTTCTTTAGAAAATATGATGGTTCAAGAGATGTTGTAGGAACTTATGATTCATCGACTGATTTCTATAAAGCATACAAGTCACTTAAACGTACAAGATATGCTGTGGAATATCGCATTTTCGGCAAGAAACCTGGAACAGCAAAGTTACAATACAAATTAGGTGGCAAGAAGCGCAAGATTACAATTACTGTGTCTGACGACGCCAGAGCAATCCAGTCTGTTACTTATGCCGGAAAGAGACTTGATGAAACACGCGATAAGGACAGAAAGGGAAATAATGGTAATATTCTTGAGTCCCAGACAAATAATAAGGAAGGTATCAATTATGTTACCAAAAAGTCAGGAAAGATTAGTGTTAAGTTAGGAAAGGACTATAAGTTTGTAAAAGCTTTCTATGTAAAGGGCACTCCCTATGGCACTAAGAACATCAATACAGATGATTCCAGTAAATATTTTATTGATAAAACTACAGGAAGCAGGATTAGAAGAAATCCTACAACCGGAATAGATCTTAACGGTGATGGAGATACTCTGGATCAGATTTATGGCATTGAAGAGAGAGGATTTAACGCAAATACTGTTACATTTGTAAAGAATAACAAGAAGATCAAACTTGATAAGATCCCTAATCAGGAAAAGACAGATATTACTAAGACATCTGGTCCTGTTGGCGGAACTCAGTACACACAGGTTACAAAGAAAGAATCAAAAGACAACATGGCTACAACAACTTTGTATGTTGTATACAAGAACAAGGTTACAAAGACATATGGAATAAGAACATTCGATATTACTTACAGAACAAGCAAAAAGTAATTAGTAATAATGTAAGTCTTATGTCCGGCCTGCATCTATGATTATTTCCATCAATAAGAAAAAAGTTGGTTCGTGACAAAACCTTTTGTAGGCCTGATATAATATCAGCCCCTTGCCATTCGTGGCAAGGGGCTTTTCTTTTGTAATGATGTAATTGATAAAATTTGCGTTCCTTATTAAAAACAGGTTAATAGTTTCCAGTTAGAACATTACTTCTTGTTTATGAGATCCTTAAGAGCCTTACCAGCCTTAAACTTAGGCGAGATAGTAGCAGGAATCTTAATCTCGGCACCAGTCTGAGGATTCTTACCCTTTCTAGCTGCTCTCTTTGAAGTTTCAAAAGTACCAAAGCCTACAAGCTGTACCTTGTCCTTCTTCTTAAGCTGCTTTGAAACAACATCGATGAAAGCCTTAAGAGCCTTCTCAGTGTCCTTCTTGCTAAGGCCTGTCTCTTTTGCCATAGCATCAATGAGTTCTGTTTTGTTCATACCGTCATCCTCCTTCATAAGTATTGGATTTTGGGCACCAGCGCCCGGTTAGTAATGATTTTAGCGCAAAGGAGTGCATTTGTTAATATTTTATGGCAGATTTTTAGGCATATTTTCATGGCTTTTTATCCATTTTGACGCCTTGTAAAAAGGGTTTTCCCGCTTTAAAATCAAAATGAGTTTCCTGGGGGATGGAGATGTAGTTCTATATGGAAGGAGAAACCAAATGGACGTATCAAAAAAGGACTGGAACCTTTTCAGAGAGAACCTCCCCGAGTGGCAGGAAAGATATATGGAAAAGCTTGTTGAGGAATATAAGGCTATTCTTAACAGCGATCAGAACGCCTCAGATAAATACTGGGCTTTGGAAGGTTGCCTAAAGGCTGATAAGAGGAATCCCGGTGTTGTCATAACTGATATAAGCAGGTCAAACTTCTATGATCATCTGATCTCACTCATCAGGTACAAAGTGATCACTATGGAAGACCTTAAGGATTTCAGTGATGAAACAAAGGAAGTTCTAAAAAGAATAGTTGGTTAAGGAGAAAATGGAGCATGGCGGCAAATTGTTACTCAACAATTTTTGTAAATTACGGGGATGCTGACAGGGATATCCTTACAAGGCAGCTCAGGATGCTTAAGGAGAGATACCACTCATCTGTCGTACTCATGCTCGCATCAGATAAGGACAGTCAGTTTCTGGGTCAAAACGCAGAGCTTTTTGTCGATACAATAAATATTACAGATTCGGATGTGTCTGAAGCTGTGCTTGAATACTGTCAGAAAGGGCATATATCCGTTAAAGAAGCAACATATATGGGAGAGCTTTCTGATGGAGATACCAGACTTAAGGAAGCAGGTTTGGAAGTAAAGAACCCGGATGAGATGGCTGAGTCATACAAAAAGGCCATGGAAATGCTCCAGAAGATGGTTAATCCCATGTTAAAACGGTGAAACAGTCATGGAAAGCCTCAGAATAGCAGAATATCCTGTTACATATGGGATAATTGCGATAAACATATTGATTTTCATTCTTTTAAATACTGGAAAGCTGGATGTATCACGGCTTGGTTCGTCATACATAAATAGTCTTCAGGAAAAGCAGTATTACAGGATAGTGACGGCAGCATTTACACAGAAGGAATTCCTTCACCTTCTTTGTAATATGTATTCTCTGTACAATATAGGAAGGACACTTGAACATGTGTTAGAATCCTGGCTTTTTGCCGTATGCTATGCGGTGATTATGCTATGCGGAGGATTCATGTCAGCAAGGATACACAAAAAGATATCGCCATTTACGCTGTGCATAGGAGCATCAGGGGTAATCTGCGGTCTGCTGGGTATATATATGGTAATAGCATTTTCTGTAAGAGGTTTTTCTGGACTAAAATCAATGATACCTACAATGGTCTTACTTGCACTTATGACTACATCCAGGAAGATTGATTCTATTGGCCATTTTGCCGGATTACTTGTAGGAATCATTTGTGGTATTGTCATGGTAAGTGTATATAGTTTTGGATAGAAATTTGAGAAGAAGTTATGGTTTTTTCAACTGATGAACTACCACCACCGACTCTACGTCGGAAGTGGTTTTCTGCGGAGTTATCATAATAAAAATGCTTTGATTATTATTTTAGAAGTATTTATAATTGTTTTTTGAGATTTGGGTTTAGATGAGTGGGGATTCGTTATGTCTTTCTTTTTGAAAAATCTAATTAATTGCTAAGTCAGATATATCACCAAAATCCTACTTATATAGTAACTGTTGAGTTTTGAATTTTTTGTGGAGGAGTGTAATGAAAAAGGGATTCTTAATGTCTTTTGTTGTGGGAATGATTTTATTATTATGTCCCCTTAATACGCATGCAATGGGAGGATCAGAAAGAGATGTATCTACGAATTACAATATTGTTAAACAATTGATAGACAAGCAAGTTCATCCATCACTAACGCAAAGTCAAATAGATGAGTACTATGAACACTTCATGACAAAATCGGATTGGAGACCAGGACAGGTTTTCCCATATCCGAATGCTGGAAGTAATGTCGATACTATAAGTGATGGTAAATATACTTATAGCATTGGCTGGAAAAAAGGCTGCTATGCATATTCGAAATTTATTAATTGCGTAGTCCATGGTGGAACTGGCAAACAAAGCTCATCAGCTAAAAAGAATTCTGGAGGATGGAATACGCCAGAAGGAATAAAAGAATTGATTACCAAGAAAGCTCAGTTTGGAGAACATATAGTAATTAGCGATGTACACTCCGTAACCTTTCTTGCATGTGATGATAATGGTATTTATGGTCTTGAATTTTGGGAAAACAAAGGCTCACGAACACATTTAGTATATTATACATACGAGGGTTTCGCAGAGGGCGCAGGACAACATAGTGTATTTATTTGGGATGCTGAGACAGCTGAAAACATTTTAGGTTCGCTAGAAGTTTCAAATCCGAGAGTTGTAAATCTAAATTCAGACGGTTTTGATATAGCATTTGACTTAAAAAATGCTTCGGGGCGTACAGATTTGCAGTGCAATTGCTGCTTAGTAATATGGTGTGATAGTGATGTTTCATGGAAAGGTGATTTAACATTTGTATACAATGAAAGTTTTTCGTACGATGAAAACATTGCGTATGCTCATTTTGCTTTTGGGGATGACTTGACGCCAACATATATTACAATAGATGGTAGGTGGTATGGACGCTTTTTATGTTTACCAAGAACAGGTATAGAGCGCGGACCATATTTAGAATCTATAAGTTTAGGGTATAAAATACCTGGGAGAAATGATCAATATTGGGATGATTTCTATTTTTCATCCATGTTTATTGACATTAGATCTCAATTAAAGGATCCTAAGGAAGGTGAAGAGGTCACAGAATCTGACAATGGCGGAAATACGAATCCAGATGATACGCCTATTGGCGATGAAAATGCCAGCAAAGACCCTAGCAATGCGGGAAATAATCAGGCAAATGTACCTACAGTTAACACTTCACATGCAAAAAAGATTGGTGAGACATTTAATCTTGCATATAGGAATTATAAAGTAGTTGGTGATCGAGAAATATATCTGATAGGTGTATCCAAAAAGGATAAGAAAGTTCATGTCGGAGATGAAATGACAATTAACGGCATAACCTATCGGGTTACAGGTGTCGCTGCGAAAGCCTTTAAAGGCAATACCAAATTAACAGAAATTACGATAGGAGAGAACGTAGAGGTCATAGGCAAGGGGGCATTCCAGGGATGTAAGAATCTAAAAACAATAAAAATAAAGGCTCGAAATCTTCGTCTTGCTTACAAGAATTCTTTTGCCGGAACTAATAAGGAAATGAAAGTCTGGGTAAGGTTCAAAAATAGACTTAAGAAATATAAAAAGCTAATAGCAAAATCCGGGGTTTCAAAGAATACAAAGTATGCATTTAAGAAGTTTTGAGTTATGGTAAAGATATTTGCTGTAAACATGTAGAGTCCTTAGGAAGCAATTGCTTCCTAAGGGCTTTTTTGAAGATAACTTTCAACAACAGCTGTTTTTGTCACATTTGCTGATGGGAAATTTCTACTCCCTTAGGGTAAAATTGACCTACAGGACGAGGAATTACATCACCTTTCAAATATGGATAAATGAGGCCAGACGGTGCTGAGCGAATGCCCAGTATTGTCTGGTCTCGCCAATTAATGAGGCATGCCATATAATGATGGGAGAGAATATAAGGTAGGAGATCCAAATTGGCAAGAGAACTGACAGAAGCTGAAAAGACTGAATACAACACTATGGTAGAAACTGCAAAGCAGCTCAATATCTTCGGTGAGGAAGAGGAGCTGGATGCAAAGGATTTTGTAATTGATGCGATAGAAGAGGATCTATAACCCCAAAGCACCGCCACCGGGATCCTGCCACAGTGACGGTACCTTATAGGTTTCCTTTTGTATTCATTTTTGGTTTCCTCCTCTATGCTTATATAGTAGCAGGGAATGAAAGAAAATAAATTAACCAGTTTGGGAAAATAATAATTTATATTTTTCTATAAATGTGAGAAGGGATGTATGCCATGGATTCAGTATATATGGATAAAATTCAAGAATCACGCTCGAAAATGTTCTAAACTATGCGCATATAATGGTTTTTGAGGGAATGGTTTGGCGTGTATTTGGGGGAGAGTGTCAAGGGAAAACCCGTGGCTAATGAAAAAAATATGAAGCATAAGAGTTGCAGCTAATCAGTTATCCTGTGGTATCTACTTAATATCAGGGTGCGTATTTAAAATACGCGCTCTTTTTTTCTGTATTTTTGCGGCGGTCAGACAAAATTTGCCCATAGTCAGTCCCAAAAATGAAACAAATGCATCAGTTCTCTATATTTTTGCTTTTTTAAGGGTGTTTCGCGTTTGACATAGTGTGACTTTTGCCTTATTTTATGCGGCTTTCTGCCCTTTGGAAAAACCCAACCGAAAATGAAACATAGATTGTGGTATGCTTTTTTTAATGATTGAATATTTTAGGAGGTAATTTTGTATGTGTGATGGAGCAGAGAGATTTGAGGATGTGTTCAGGAAGGATGCACTTAGAGGAGGCCTCTGGGATGATAAGTTTATTGAGGATCTGTCAGCTTTGCCGTTTGTTAATGATGTTGAACGGACTGATACCGGTATCCGTTTAGAGTTTATCAAGGAAGCTTTTGAAGTTGATCCCAATAGATTCTGCAGAATGGGATCCGAGAACCAGTAAACATCTGTAATGCGAACGAGCCCTTATAATTCAAGGGCTCGTTTCATATATGCTATTGTATTGTTCGGGTAAAGGATTCATCACAGAAGAGAAAGGTGAGGTTATGAGCACCGAGTGCTGGGAAATACGCTACATCTAATCATAAGCTTTCATTACAAAATAAAGAAATTGTTATATATTACTGTTTAAAAGACCGAGAGCTATCACTGACAAAAGAACATATTATTAGTTGTGTTCTTCAGAATGTGGTATATCATGCTGAGACCAAATTTCCTTCGATTCATGACAAGACCGATGTGTATGATGCATCCGGTAACAGGTTAGCCCACATAGAAAGGAAGTTTTTTACTCTCCATGAGCGCCACTTTGTAACCATGACAGATGGGGCATCCTTTGAAATATCAAATGAGATTTTGCATATTATCAAAGATATTACGAATATCGTAGGTCTAGGCTGGCAGCTCAAAGGGAATATCCTGGGACTAAACTTTGAATTATATGATGAAAATGGAGAGATCATCGCTGTTATATCCCAGAAGATGCTTTCCATTCATGACAAATACTGCATTGATATTTATAAACCTGAACATGAAAAATCTGTTGTTGCCATTCTCATTACCCTTCAGCACATGATAAAGGACAGGGAAGCTACAGCAAGTACTTCATCATCAGCAGGTGCATCTAATTAAATCTTATGAGGTCGGATTTGCGAGTGATATCGGAGTCCG
>NZ_AUIY01000037.1 GCF_000423945.1 Butyrivibrio sp. XPD2002
CAAAATAAGCCTTCGTTAAAAGGCTTGTCCATCGATATGAGATCCACTTATTCAACAAAGCATATATCTGCCATCTATACGAAAAGTGATGAGAGGCTCACCACATTTGGAACATTTGCAAATGTCATGGTTGTAAAGAATCTTGATCTTTTCAGCAGTTGTTTTTCCTCTGAGCTTAGATAAATACTGTTCACATCCGAGAAGATTTCTGCAGAGAGTCATTTTCTGAGATTTGCACCTACAGGCAAGGAGACCATAGTAGCGTATCCTTACAAATCCCTTAGGAAGTATGTGGAGTAGAAATCGCGATATGAACTTTTCTCCTGAGATTGTCATTGGCCTGTATTTACCATCTGTGCGATAGTCCTTTGCGCTGAAGGTTACATTATCAGAATCCATGCTCAGAATACGCCTGTTACTAATGGCAATCCTGTGAGTATATTTTCCAAGGTACTTAAAGACTTCCTGGGCTCCTTTAAATGTCCGCTTGGAATAGACAACCCAATCCATAGCGTAAAGCTTATTAAGAAGACTCTTGAATTCGTACTGATTCCTCAGTGCTTCTGCATTTCCTGTGTAGGATAGTTTATCGGATTCATGAAGGGATTTCAGCTCTTCCAGATAGTACTTTTTAAAAACAGCAGACATGACTTTTACCGGTAGAAAGAATTTATTTCCTTTGTCCTTCCAATGGTTCTTATCATCAAGCCCTCCTCCCAAAACTATCGTATGAATATGTGGATGGTAATTAAGCTTGGAACCCCATGTATGAAGGATGCAGATATATCCTATCTTTGCTCCAAAGTGTTTGGTATCCTTGGAAAGTTCTGACAGCGTTTTATTAGTTGCATGGTAAAGGGCATCATAAAGAAGCTTCTGATTAGCATAGATTAATGGATACAAAAGTCCAGGTACAGTAAATACAGTATGGAAATATGGCGCATCAAGCACATCTTCACGTCTTAAGTCTATCCACTCATCGACTTCCATTGCCTGGCACATAGGACAATGCCTGTTCTTGCATGAATTATAGTGAATAAATTTAGAATGACAGGATTCGCATTCACTCACATGGGCACCCATTGCTGCTGTACGACAGGACCTTATGCACTGAATTGCCCTGAACTGCTCATCAGAAAATGATCTGTCAGCAATCGTAGGAAGAAACTGTTCAAAAACATCCTGAATAGTTATTTTATCCATGTCAGTCTTCCTTTTTCTTTCTCTTGCGCTTCTTTTTCTTGGGAGTATCTAAAGGACTTTTAACACCCATGATGGCTTTGTTTGAAACATGGATATAAACCTGAGTAGAATTCGGAGATCTATGCCCGAGCATAGCCTGAACATACTCTCTGTCAGTATGATTCTCAATCAGATGAGTGGCGAAGGAATGGCGTAGCATGTGGGGATGCAGCTTGATACCAGCTTCTTTACCTATTCTTTTCATCATGATCTCTACACCGCCGACATGAAGCGGATTATGAGGATTCTTCAGTGTAACAAAAAGATAATCCCTCGGTACAGGATAGGAGCGCCAATACTGTTTTAAGAGATCTAAGGTTCTTTCTGAAAGAATAGTCCAATGATCTCCTCGATTTTTGCTGTTGCGTACGTGAACCTGCATAGTGCTCATGTAAATATCGCCAGGTGCAAGCCTGACAACTTCACCTGCACGTAGTCCTGAAGAATAGACAAGAGCTATTATGGCTTTGTTCCTGATGTTTTCAGCAGTGTCTATTAGTTTTTCAATTTCTTCCAAAGAAAGAGTTTGTGGTAATGTCCAATCAATCTTCATTCTGGGAACGATATCAAGATCCCACGGGATATGCAGCAGATGTTTATAAAAGAATGAGAGCGCAGAAGACATAGAATTGCAGTAACCGGGTGTTGCACCGTCATCCTTGCGTTCCAGAATGTAATTCCGGACATCATAAAGAGAGAGCTCTGAAATAGGCTTATCTCCAACCCAATCCAGGAACTTGGTAGTATGAAACTTATAGATAAAACACGTTCTTGGCGAAAGGTTTCTTATTTCGCATTCCTTTTCAATTTTTGTTAGAATTTCTTCGTACATAAAAACCTCCATAGTTAGTAGTAATCTGAAAGTTACCCTAACCATGGAGGCGGACGTTCCCAATGAAAGTGCTTGTATGAAGTAATGATAAATGATACGCTTTTCATGGCAGTAGTAGTGGTCTTGGTAATGTTCGGTTTTTGTGTGGTAACTTAAACATACATCATCATAGTTTCACTATCTACTGCTTTTTGAGTAAAAGAAACGCTGCGCCACAGCCTTGGCAGGCCGTCGCGCAGCGACTTAGTTCTATCGGAATTTTATGTTCTATTGGTGCTAAGGGAATTCCGGGGTCAAGCTTCATATGCGCAAGAATTACTTCGTTTACGCCAGGAAGGATCATTTCTCATGTTAGAAGAGGTCCTTGTTAATTATGGCAGTCTGCTCAAAGCGTTATCAAAGATATTTACGCAGATATCAGCCATTTGTTTTTCGTCTTCCTGCATCCCATCCCTGAACCAGCTTATGAGTATTTGTAAAATGGCAGCTTCGGCAGCAAGTCTGAGATACTTCTTTTCTGGGTCAGCTGTAGGATAGAGCCGCTCTGAGACCGCTTTTTCAAGAAAGAGTTCATTCTGAAGAATTCCGGCTTGGTCAAACAGAGATATTATATCTTTATCGTTTTTGACAGCCCGAAAAATATCTTCGAACCACAGATGTGGGTTTTCGTGCAGTTCGGGCTTTTCGCTGATCTCCGCTATACGCTTTATTATTTCATCCCCAAGCTCATGCAGGATATCTTCTTTATCTGTATAGTTTCGATAGAACGCCGTCCTTGATACTCCTGCACGGCGTACTATCTCGCTGATGGTGATCTTCTCATAAGGGTGTTCGCTCATTAGATGCATAAGCGAAAGCTGCAGACACTCTCTTGTCAGCTGATTGGACTCCTTATTATTCATCCTCAGAACTTCTTTTTTTTGCATTTCTGTTAAAGATTCTTTTGAGCTTTTCATTTTTTCTCCCTCTCGACGTTACAAAAAATGCAAGAATGTAACATCGGTTCACTTAAACGAAATATTGTCATGTCCGATGGTAGAGCCATTGTTATTAATATGCTGTGGCGTTACACTTGTTACATCAGAATAATTGTAGCATCGTTTGGGGAGGCATAACAAGTATGGAATTAGCAAAAAACATTTCTCACAAAGTACAAAGACAGGCTTTTAGCATACTGATTGACAGGTTCCTTGCAAATCTCGATAAAACGGAGAACAGGACTGCTACTTATCTTAAGCTTGTTGACCAGGCAGAGAAATTCTGGGGTAAAGATGGAGCCAGAAAAGAAAGCCTTGATAAAGTAAGAGCGGCATTTAAAGATCCGGATAACAGATGGGTTAAGTTTTTGAATAAAGTAATAGATGAGACAGATCCGCATGTTGCAAAGATGATGATGCTCAATCTTGGCTATGAGGCATTTTTCAGAGGCACAAAAATGATCAGGGCAAACAGGGAAAAATACGGATGCAATATCCCATGGCTTATTCTTTTTGACCCTACAAGCGCCTGCAATATGCACTGTGCGGGATGCTGGTCAGGTACTTATGGACCTAAGCACAATCTGTCTTTTGAAGATATGGACAAAATCGTTACCCAGGGAAAAGAGCTGGGAGTATATCTTTACATGATGACAGGAGGAGAACCTCTTGTAAGGAAGAAAGATATCTTGAAACTGGCAGAAAAGCACAATGATGTTGAGTTCTCTATCTATACCAATTCAACACTTATTGATGAGGATTTCTGTAAAGAAGTTGTAAGGCTTGGAAATCTCACATTCCAGCTTTCTATCGAGGGAACTCCTGAGACTAATGACGCAAGACGTGGCCTTGGTCATTATGATGCAGTAATGAATGCCATGGATCTACTCAAAAAGTACGGAATAGTTTATGGAACTTCCATCTGCTATACAAGAAACAACATCGAGGCAGTGACTGATCCCAAGTTCATCGAGTTCATTGCTGAAAAAGGTGCTAGATTCGGATTTTTCTTCCACTACATGCCGGTTGGAAACAATGCTGTTCCTGAGCTTATGCCTACAGTAGAGCAGCGAAAGAAGATGGTGGATCAGATAAGGTTCCTTAGAAGCGTCAAATGTGACCTGGGATTCTTCCCTATGGACTTCCAGAATGATGGTGAAGCTGTCGGTGGCTGCATCGCAGGCGGAAGAAACTATTTCCACATCAATTCAAGTGGAGATGCTGAACCATGCGTATTTGTCCACTTCTCCAACACCAATATACATACACATTCAATACTTGAGATGCTTCAAAGTCCTCTTTTCATGGAATACCATAAGGGCCAGCCTTTCAATAAGAACCATTTAAGACCGTGCCCTATGCTTGAAAATCCGGCTCTTTTAAGGGATATGGTCGAAAGATCAGAAGCTCATGGTACAAATGAAGAATCCGAAGAAAGTGTTGAGCATCTGTGTGCAAAGTGTGATGATTACGCAAAAGAGTGGGCGCCTGTAGCTGACGATATCTGGGCCGGACAGAAACACTATAAGAAGGCATATGAGAATTATGCAAAAAAGGATGAAAAGCCTCTAAACATAGTTGCATTTAAGCACAAACCCAGACAGCATCACTTTAAACATAAGAGAGCTTAAATGCCTCGAATTTTATAGTATTGTTGTTTCATTTACCCTGTCGAATAAAGTTTTATACTTTTCTTTTTCTGATGCAAGGCAGGTTTACAATGATCGGATGTCCCAAACCGGATGAGGGAGATTACACTGAGAAACTGACAGAAGTTATCAGTAACAAGGACATAAGGGATGTTACTATTGCAAGGATGGAAATGCCATGCTGCGTCGGTCTATGGTGTTCCGATGACTCATATAGCGTCGGAACACTTTTTTTATGTTCTAATGGTGCTCCGTGAATCCCTGGTTCAAGTCCCGTATGCGCATAAGTTAGCAATGCCGGAATACTAGAAGTCGCCTTTATCGATTTGTTATTTATTATTTATCGTATTTTAACATAATAATGTTAGAATGAAGTGTGAGTATCTAAAGCAAAGAACAAACAATAAGGCGAGTGTATCATGAAATCAAAAAGGATCCATACTACTATCAGCATAGCCCTCCTTTTCCTGGTAATCTATCTGGGAGTCTTTTTGACGCCTGTTTATGCCTCGTCTGATTCTCCTGCTACAGAATTTACAGTCGGTGTGCCTGTAGACAGATGTCCTATGTTTTACATTGATAAAGACAACGGCAAGATTGCAGGAATCGGCGTTGATCTTATGGAATCCGCTGCCAAAGAAGCTGGTTTCAATGTCGCATTCAAAGCTATAAGTGAATCAAATCTTAAGGAAGCCCTTGATAGTACTGAGTACGATCTTGTTATGCCCTTTGGAAGTGCTGTTTCAAGTGCATCTGGTCAAGCGACCATCGTATCGGACAATCTCATCCAGACCCCATTTACCCTTGTGACTACAGATAAGCACTCTATTTCTGACATAAATACCATCAGAGTAGGCATGCTAAAATCACAGGGCGGAGTAGCAGAAACTGTAAAGCAGTTATACCCTGGAATAACGATAAACCTTTACAATTCCATGGCTGATTGCATTAAAGCGCTTAGAAATGAAGAGGTAGATGCACTTTTACATAACTCATATGCGTGGAGCTATGTGCTTCAAAAGCCATCCTATAATGATTTTAAAGTACAGCCTTCTGCCATGTTTTCAATGGATTTTCGTGCCGGAACTCTTGAAACCCCAGAGGGAAAAAAACGAATTGAACTTCTGAACGAAGGAATTGCAGCTATTCCTGAAACCAAAAAACAGGCTATAGCCCTTGATTACACTACCAGAGATCTTTATGTATATACTTTTGAAGACTATCTCTACCAATATAAGTACTTCCTTATTATTGGGACTATCCTTTTTGCTGCTCTTGTTATAATGCTTGTCCTAAGACAGAAAGCATATTTTGAAGAGCAGAAGGAAAAGATGCGGATAATGGAGGATATCGATCCTCTCACTGGTGTGCTCAGCCACAATGGATTCCGTAAAAAAGTTGAGGAACTACTCACTAACAACCCTGATACACCGTATACGATATCCTATAACAACATAAAAGACTTTAAGTTCATCAACGACAGCTTTGGCTGGAAGGCCGGAGATGAGCTGTTAAAATTTTGGACTGAGAGAAGCCTTGAAGTACTTACCGATAAAGAAGCTATAGGAAGGTATGATGGAGATCATTTTGTTATCCTTCGATGTATTGGCGGCAATGAACAGATTCTTCAGGATGAAAAATATATTTTGACTCCTGTTCGCAATTATTTTAGCGATCGTGGAAAAGACTTTGTTGTAAGGCTCTGCTCTGGTATTTATGTTCTTATGCCTGATGACTATAAAGACATAAACGTGGATAAGATGCTTGATTATGCCCGCATTGCAGAAAGAAAAGTCAGAGAATCCAAGAAAGAAGGATTTGAGTTTTATAACCCAAAGCAGTGGGACATGGGAAGGAAAAGTGCCGGTATCGCAAGTCGCCTTCCTGCAGCTATTGAGTCTGGGGAAATACAAGTATGGTATCAGCCACAGGTCAACTATAAGACTGGGATGATAACTGGTGCAGAGGCTCTTTGCCGCTGGAAAAGCAAGAAGGATGGAAACATTTCTCCGGGAGAATTTATTCCGGTTTTGGAAGATGCTTGGCTTATCTATGATCTTGACTGTCACGTTTGGGACACTGTGTGTAAGGATTTGAAGCGATGGAATGATCAGGGCAGACAACTGTGTGTATCAGTAAACCTATCAAGACTTGATATAGTAAAGAACCCTGATGTAGCCGACCACTTTAATACATTAAAAGAGTTCTATAACCTATTGCCTGGTCAACTTCGTATTGAGATAACGGAAAGCGCATATGTCGAAAACTCCGATACCATCATCAAAACAACAACCAAACTTCGTGAAGCAGGCTTTGAAGTTGAAATGGACGACTTTGGAAGTGGTTACTCATCACTGAATATGTTAAAAGAAGTTATCCTTGATCGCATAAAGCTTGATCTTCGATTTATTACCGGTTCAGGTGACCAAAAGATGGGTCGGACAATACTTAGCTACATGGTCCAGATGATCCATGCTATTGGAACTTCTATTATCGCAGAAGGTGTTGAGACACTGGAACAGGCTGATTTCCTCGGAAGTCTTGGATGTGAGGAAATGCAGGGATATTATTTCTACAAGCCTATGCCGGTAGATGAGTTTGAAGAATTAACGGCATATCCAACAAAGAAATAAAGCCAATAAAGAACGATGTCAGACAGGGGGTCCACCTCCCGCTGGAACGCGTTGCTACGTTACTAGAAAAGGTTAGTGCACACTTTTGAAATTTCTTTGAAATGTAAAAGTAACCGCATAAGATCTGGCATTATTCAATCTTGAAAAGCTAGATTTTATGCGGCTTTTCTTTTATAAAGGCATAGAAAACAGAGAACTGACCAATTTATTGCAAGACTAAGCGGTCACTTCACACCACTTTCTAAATACTATGCACTTAGTCCTGCAGATTGATTTCTGTTATAATTCTATTGATTTATTTTTTTATCAATGACGGCTTAAGTATCACATCGTCCGGCAAGATTTTGTGATATCCAAGCACTTCCAGAAGCTTATTATCAACAAGCATTTCCGCCAGTGCGAATGGCGTACAGTTGTTTAATGAAGCTCTGGGATAGTTGTTGATATGATTCATGACAAGCGTTATATCTGACTGGGACAGGTTTAAAAAGCTTGTCCCTTTGGGTATAACATACCTGATGAACTCATGGTTTTTCTCGATCATTCCTTTCTGCCAGGAGCAGTAGGAATCGCAATAGAATACCCTTGTTTTTATTTCCCCATATTGATCACATTCAAGTGCCAGTGGATTAGAAAATTCCGTACCTCTGTCTGTGATTATTACCCCGAAAATTCGCCTAAAGGCCTCAATTCCTATCATTTTGCATAGATTGTTTAAAGTATCGATGACACAGCTCTGAGTCTTGTTAGGGAGCAAGAAGGCTAGCATAAGATGGCAACTTCGCAACATCAGTGTTAGTATGACGGGACCTTCATCAGCCTTACCAATAACTGTATCCATTTCACAGATCGAAACATCTGGATTTTCTATAAGAAAATTCTTGAAATCAGCATATGTTCTATCAAATGTAAACACATCATGATTTCGCCCAGTACCATGCTTGTAGCGAGTCTTAAACTTCACTTTTCTTGGCATATCGATATTTCTGGCAGTAAGATAGCAGCCATCTACAAGGTTATAAAGTGTTCTTTCACAGCAGGGAAGTTCCTTTTGATGATTAAAGAAAACAGTGGAAATTGACTGACCATTAAGTAGCAGAGGAGATACGAGATTATCTATCTCAGCTACCTCAGAAGGAGAAAAGGAAATCCCTGAACGGGACTCAGTAAGTTTTTCTTCATACAACAATTGGGCACGTTTTGCCTGATATTTGAACTTAATATACCGGCAGGCATTATCCCCCATGGTAATGTCAATTCTGTCACAACCATTGCATACAAAAGGGGAATTCTCGATAAATCGACATTGCTGTGGTACATAATCTTTACAATTATTTGTGTTGCAAGTACCCAGACAAGTATTACAATGCCTACGGCATGATTCATCCCCACAAACATGCATTCTTTCACAGCTTTTTTTATGGATACATGGATGAATTCGATAACTTGGTTCAGATACTTTATAACGATTTCTTTGAATTTCTCTTGCAATGGTGGATCTGGATTTCTTTAGATCTTTAGCAATCATATTGATAGAGACTTTTTTCTCAAGAAGTTCTTCAATGCGAATGCGTTCCTGGAACGTTAAATGTTTATATTGAGACATTTCTGATTACCTCCCATATTCAAGAAGTAATCAATCTGCAGAACATAAACAATTATCGCCTAATTAATCATATATTGCAAAGGTAACTGCATGGGTGTGCGTTATGTCTTGCAGTGGTGCACTTAAAAATTCATTTAACAGGAACGCGTTGCTAACGCAAATATCATTGCACAAAATTCCCCTTTTGTGATACGATTATTTTAGAAAAAGCTGAGGGGTGAAGTCATGGGTGAAAATTCAGAATATTACAATTCATTGAGGCAGAAACGCCGTAAAGATACTGAAAGCATTAAAAACATTCTTCCTCAGCATACACATGGATTTGTTGAGGAATGTCTTCTCAAATATCAGGAAAGCACCGCTTTAAATTATGCGCAGGATATTCTATTTTTCTACGGATTTCTCAAGGAAAAGAATCCCCTGTGCAAGAATCTTGAAATCAAAGATATCCCCTTTGAAGTTGTCGAAAATCTTGGTCCTCAGGACATCAATGAATTCCAAAATTATGTTGCATCAGGCCACAAACCGGATAAAAAAGGCAATGTAAAGCCTGCTAAAGAACGTGCAATTGCAAGAAAAATGGCGGCTGTACGGAATTACTATAAATATCTGATCAAATATGACTATCTTAAGATTGATCCCACAGTGAAAGCTGCTGTAAAAAAGAAAGAAAAGGTAAAGAAAGATATCCGAAGGCTGTATCCTGACCAGGTTCAGCTTCTAATGGATTCTGTCGCAGCTGTGAATTCTGCAAGTTACCATTCCAAAGTCATGTCTGAACCTACTGCAAAAAGAGATCTGGCAATTGTAACTCTTCTGTTAAATACTGGAATCCGCGTCTCAGAATGTGCAGGGCTTGATCTTTCAGATATAAATTTTGATGAAAATACAATTACTATCGTCAGAAAAGGCGGCGATGAAGATCATCTCTACATAAACGAGATTATCCGGAATACGCTGAGGGATTATATCAATCATGAACGCCCTACCCTACTCAATGATTCTGAAGAACCTGCTCTCTTCATATCTCTTCAGCATAAGCGTTTATCGATAAGAAGCATCCAATATATGATTTCAAAATATGGAAAAAACACAGGACTTACTCAAAAGCTCACCCCTCATAAGCTCCGTAGAACTTATGGTACAGCGCTTTATAACAGAACAAGTGATATTTATATGGTTGCTGATGTTCTGGGACATAAAGACGTAAATACAACTGTTAAACACTATGCTGCTATAGAAGAAGAACATAAAAGGCAGGCATCCCAGGTAGACGTTTATGGAACTGATGATAACCAGGATAATGATTAAATTGCACACACTACAGTGCCCGGTTTTTTACAATTTTAGCTTTAATCCATTCGGCTTTTTACAGATTTTTCTTTAAAAGTACGGCTTTTTATATTTTCAAGCTTTATTTTTTTAAGTTAAAAAGTGTAAAAAGCCGTATTTTTGACTTTTTACACTCCTATCTTTAAACATATTACAAGTTTAGCTTAAACCGACACGTGTAAAAAATTGAAAAAGAAATGTTATTATTCAGGCAATACATCTTTCTATTAAATGCGAGTTTTGTCAAAAGATATGCTATAATTTGATGGGAGGATGATTATGAGCCACGAATACAGAGATCAGCTTGATATAAAGAACAATGAGAAAATAAATGAGCTTTTAAATGAAATGCCAGAATTTGTCGAGTATTTCTATGACCACATGGTAGCCAAGGGGCGTTCAACAAACACAATCCTTGGATATATGTATGAAATAAATGTTTTTCTTAGATTTGTGCAGGTAATTGCCAAAAAAGATTCGGTAAAACACCTTGAAGTGACTGATCTTGAAAAACTGCGCCAGAACAACATCGAATCCTACATGGCAAAGTCTGAAAACGGCAAGGAACTGTCAAATAATGCGAAATGCAGGAAGCTCTCAGTACTCAGGACGTTGTATACATATTATATTGGCAATGAAATGATCACTAAAAATCCGACAGCTCTGACAGAAGGCCCAAAGATTAAAGCACATGATGTAATAAAGCTTTCAGATTCTCAGGTATCGGCGCTTTTAACCGCTATCAAAAGTCAGGATAAAATGTCTGAGCATGCAGTTAAATACAATGAGCGCATGGTTTCAAGAGATCTTGCGATAATGATGACTTTGCTTGGAACCGGTATGCGTATTTCCGAACTTGTCGGGCTTAACATTTCCGATATCGACAAAACTGATAAAACAAAAATATATCTGCGTATTGTAAGAAAAGGTGGCGATGAAGACAAAGTACGCGTTATTACCCCAGTTTATGATGCAATAACCGACTATTTGATAAAATCAAGACCTCAGTTGGTGGGCTCTTCAAGGGAAAATGCTCTTTTCATCTCAACCAGAGGAACCCGTATGTCCGTAAATGCCATACAGAAAATGCTGGAAAAATATTGTGAAAAAGCTGGGCTTCCTGACAACATTTCACCTCATAAGATGCGTGCAACCTTCGCCACAAAAGTATACTCAAAAACCAAGGATATCTATGCAATAAAGGATGCTCTTCATCACAGTACTATCGATACTTCCAAGCACTACATTTCAGATAAGGAAGCAAGGATTGATGAAGCTGCAGAAGCGGCAGGGTCTTTGTTTGAATAATACATCCCGTTTTCTAAGCTATCTTTAAATATTTTACATTTTTATGTTAATCTAACAATGAGGATGCGAAAGAATTAATGTCACTACTATAAATAGTGTTTTGTTATGTAAGAAGGGACAGGATATGTTTTTGCATTCTATAAATAATAATGATTTGATAGTGGGGATTAGGTATGGATTACTATTGGACAGAGGGGAAAAAGGAACATAAATTATTTTCAAAATTTCTTGACGATAATAATATAGATTATAGTTTAAAGATTGAATCTATGATAATAAAGGATCAAGCTATGCCTAATTATCATAAAAAGGTATATATTTATCTTGTTTCACCATCAGAAAAATGCAAGGTAGAACGGTTATTAACTGATTTTCGAGATAAAATAAAAAGTGACAATTACATTTCTGGTAAAATAACCATTATAGATAAGAAAAAGAAGGATACCCTTTTTGGAGAAGATATCAAAAAGATTTGCAATGCCATTAAAGCGGTGATTCTTGCTATTCCATTGGTCTGGATAACTCTTGAATTAATCCGGATATGTCCTGTGGAATTTCGAAATCCGATATGTTTTTTTGTGACTTTGATATGTTGGTTGCTGTATTTTAAGCTAAAAAAGAGAGTGTATAAGCCACGAATGATTTTCCTATATACTCTTAATTCAGCGTTAATGTTATATGTGCTAATGTCATCAATACATAACATAATTACTAGATTGCAATTGTTTCCGCCGACTATAATAGGTTTTCCGCTTTCATGGCTTATTCCAAAGGCTGCAAAAAGTCTTCCTGCTATCATTATCGTTGTTCAAGGAACTTTCTTGCTATACCTTTCTTATAAGGGATTGGAAAGGTACAAGAAAAATAAAAATATAATTAAATGGGAGTTTTCAGCAGCAATTCTAATGAGCTATTTTGTTCTTGTGTTCTCAGTAATATCAATTTTTACTGAATTATTTGATGAATCCTATTCGGATTTTAATTCATATGCAAAAGTGTTAGCATATTCCGAGGTTCCATCTGGTGGAAATAATAATAATGCTACTATACTAGATGAGGATATACCACTTTCAGAAAAATATGATCAAGTTACTATAACAGTAAAGAGAGATGAGAATAATATAAAAATTATAGATATCCAAGATGAAAATAGCAGAACAGAAATTTGTGGGACATACGGACAGAATGAGTATGGATATCGTGAATTGTATCCTAAAGAAATATATGTTAGCAATTATAATCATGAAAACATACCAATAAGCAGTATAAATTTGAAGAACTCAATAAACGAACAGACAGGTGAGAAGACAAGCAATATATGGACCAATGAGCATTTTTATTTGAGTACAGTGACTTATTTTGGTGCTGCATATGGTGATATTTATCCTGTATCGAATACAGCAAAAAGCTATGCGCTACAGGAAATATTTATCTCACATTGTATGGGGCTCTTTTTTGTCCCTATTATATTATTGATATTGCAGGTTTTTTGGGGGAAACCAGATGTGTTGTAAATATATGAGTGGAATCAATCTGATGTAACTGATTATTTTTATATTGATTTCCATAAGGGAAAATGGTAGTATAAAGGAAAGACGATTCACGGTAGAGCGATAGTAAATACACGCCACACCGTGAATTTTTGTTATACGAAATCATTCCGTTAAATCCTAATTTTTCGAAGTGCAGAAATTTTACGCGGTGTCGCAGTGAAGTATTAAAGTATTTCATAAGCCAATATGACGAATGTGTCATATTGGCTTATTTGCAGGGTTTTCATTGTGTTATGACGATGATGTCAGTATAAATATAATTCATAGGTTTGGGATTATTCATGAAAGTTTGTCAATTAAAAACGACCAATCTAAAGTCTGATATTAGATTGGTCGTTTTGCTAATTCTTAAGGACATGGTTTTAATGAATAGTATTTGTTAAACTGAGGAAAGTAAGCGCTTAGTCTTGAAAAAATCTGGTAGTTCTCTGCTTGTTATGTCAAAAAGGTTTATCTTCATCCTTGACGTGACCAAATAGAATTGACATATAATCACGCTTCCTCTGTAGAACTCTATCTACATACATCATGGTTCCTTCAAGCCTGTAAAATGCCAGATACTCTTTAAACCTTACTGAATAATACCCTGTGAACAATTCCTCATAATACAGAGGTGTTCCTGTTTTTGGGTGTTTGGACATCGATTCAATCTTATCCTGCAAATCATCAAGATATCTGTGTGTTATATCAAGGTCGCATGAAACCAACAGTACATCATCAAAAATATCATCCATATCTCTTATGGCCTGTGGTGAATAATCAATGTCATAAGTAATCATTTCTGTCTGTTACGGAAGTGTGCCCTGACATCAGCTGCCGGAACATATCCCTCTTCCTCTCCGGAACGTCGTCCCTTATTGAGCTCACACATAAGACGAAGCATAGCCTTAGTCTTTTCTATTTCTTCGTCTTCTTCTATGTCTCTAATAGTGTATTTTCCACGACCATTTACTGTAAGATATACCGGAGAACCATATTCAACCTTTTCCAGAACAGTATTATAATTTCTAAGATCTGAAACAGGACTAATTACTGCCATATCAATACCTCGCTTTCATTCTTATTTTAACATTACTCATTATATTAAGCAATATTTTAAGTAATATTTTGAGCGAACTCCTCATCTTCATATCTGATAAGTCCATTATGTAAACTCTTCCTGCAAACGAGTCACTCATACCCTTTATCAATTCCAGTTGCTGATTAAAATCATCAAATCATTCCTCTTTCAAGAAAAAAGCCTAAAAATCTTATTGTATCTTCATAACCCATTTCTCTTCTCCCCAGCGTAAGGCCTCTATCAATTGATAAATATCCTTTCAGATCTCCAGAAGGAACAATATTATATACGGTAGAATTTTCTTTATGGATAATATTACATTCTTGATATTGTCTATTATCCAGATGGACTACAATTATCTTTTTAAAGCCAGCGTTAAGTAAGGGCTTAACAGGCGTGTTGTCTGTTACTCCCCCATCAACGAACGACATATGATTGATACTGCTTTTGGGATAAACAACAGGAATCCTTGTCGATGCTGTAACAATCGTTTTTAAATCTGTATTATCAAGAATATTTAATGGAACATACCATTCTCTATGCCATTCAGGATCTAATTCATTGTCTGCATTTTGAAATACAGGCCATCCTCTTAGGGACAAACACGTGTAGATTAGTTTGTTTGTCATGAAGGAGTAATCCTTTATGCTCTGATCAATCAACTTAGGTACATTATTATCAATTAGACTGATTGAAAATTGCCTAATCCAATCATATAAATTTGTCACTACCTCATCAGGCGTTTTTGCACGCTCTGTATTTTGCTGTAAGGTATTTATTGATTTTTCCTTAAGCCGAAATCTTGGTTTTATTAAATCTCTTTTTTGAACCTGTTCCCATACGTTAGCGGCAGCATCATAATCACCCTGAGCGAAGAGTAATGCGTTAAGTGCACCAACCGACGTTCCTGAAATCCCAGTCACTTTATTAGCAAGATCCAATTCAATTAAGGCTTTCCAAACACCTATTTCATACGCGCCTCTAGCTGCTCCACCGGAAAAAACGATTCCGAGTTCCTTGTTGCTTAAATTATTTATTATTTTTCGTTCCAAGGCTTTATTGTAGATAGTAGATACAAATAACTCTTCGCAGCCATGCGCAGTGCGCTTTCCATCTTTAACAAGTCGGCAGTGACCCATATTAGATTTTTGCAATAGATAATCGTTTATTTGTATTTGCGGATTATTTATGAACGCCTTGGAATCTTCATTTACTGTCTTGGTATAATTTGGATTAGCTCCGTACCATAGATGTCCAAATACCACTTGGTATTTGCTATATATGAGTCCTCTAAAAAGGAGATAACACCATACACCTATTTAAGATAATAATATGTTTTGCTATTCATACGATTGGTTTCCACGCAATAAGTTATTATGAGCAGAAAAACCGACTATTTTTAAAATCCCGCACAAATCCTGAAAATCAGAGCGCGTATAACTTCCATAAGCCATAGTCCTTAAGGTGCATAGATTATAATTTTATAAACATTTATATTTTTCAATTACGACAATAAAAAATTGCATCAGAAGGTTACCTCCCAATGCAATTCTTATAATCACCAGCTTATTTTCTATTTGTTAGAATTTTTTATAGCTGTATTTTGTTTTTGATGAAACACCTGACCTCGAGATGAGCTTTTTATACTTGGTCAATTTATCCTTATATCTGACCCAGACCTGCATGTCCTTACTTGTTTTTGCAAAAGAGTTTTTATGTAATTTTCTAAGGTGTCTGGATTTAACCTTTATTTTCGAAAGGTTTTTACAACCACTGAAAGCGCCTGCTCCTATTTCCTCAACATTTTCTCCTATTGTTATCTCTTTAAGATTTTTGTCTCCTTTAAATGCTTTAGCATCGATTCCTGTAATCTTGTATGTAACGCCATCAATGTTTACTGCACTCAGGACCCGATATTTCTTAATCTTACCCGAAACATCCACGATAGATAGTTCCCTGTCGCCTGATACACGGTACTCTACGTTGGAATAACGTGTCTTTTGGTTCATTTGCAAAGGTTCTGATGCTGATTCGACAGGCTGAGGGTTATAAGCAGGATTTCTGTCTTCTCCAACAGGAGTCGCATCATCAGCACTTGGCTTATCACCTGACTCCTGTTCCGTAGTTTCCTCATCTTCTTTTGGATCATCAAGCACACGGCTCAGATCTACAGGAAATTTACCTTCTTCAATCTCAGGCCCCCAACAGTAATACCAACCTCCGTTTTCCTTCTGGGCTTGGTTTTCGTAATCAATTCCTATAGTTGCAATGTAAGGCGTACTAATCATGCCTGATTTTGGAAGCTTGTTATAGTAGCACTCCCCATACGGATTACCATCAAGATCTTGAGGCCATATATGTGAATAATTCTCAAAATCGTCAACCAGGTCGAAATGAACGGTTGCCTTGTCGCCGGATATAGAGTAATTTGATTCCTTGTAATCTTGGTCTAAAAGGGTGGTTGCATTGACCCTGAATTTAACTTTCTTGCATTCAGAATCAGCCCACCCGTATGAAACCTCATTGGGATCAGCATAGAATTCAATATGGACACCTATCCCCTTTACATTTGCGTATTTAGGAACAGTAAACTTATATGTCACGTCAAACCCTGACTCTGTGATATTTTCAACCCTAACATCTGAAACAGAAGGTTTCAGATCCTCAAATTTAAACACCCTCATGTAGTCATAATAAGACAGGTCATAGCCATCCGCCTTATCTGTTACTTTTTTATAACCATTACCTGAACCGGCAGCATATAGTTCACCATTGTTCAGCTTTACGTACGTAAAATGAGGATCACTCTCAAGGACGACTTTGTAACCCTGGTTGCAATAGTCAATAATCTTTGTACGCTTATTCTCGTTACTACCACTTAACGGGATCAGCTCATTTGATGCTTTTTTACAGAAAACTTCCTCGGCAAAATCTACCACAGTCTGCCCGACAGGGGATTTTTCAGTAACATCTGATAAAGATGTTATCCTGCCATGCTGAACAGCCCATTCAAACAGGACATCCGGATCGAAATACCTTCCATTGTACATCCAGTGTCCGTTACTCGGGCGTCCGCCAAAGAGTTCATTCAAAATTTTTGCATATGAACATACCCTGCAGCCACCACTTCTCATCGCCGGATAGTCAGACTGGTTCTGCAGCCAGTTTAAGTGATTAGCCGGGTAACTTGCGGCACGTGCCGGAATCGGAACAGACAGCATACATAAAGAAATGCATACAGCAAGAATAAAAGAAATAATTGATTTACTATTTTTCATACACCCCTCCAAAAATAGAATTTCAAAAATACTATCGATATTATATACACATAAGAGCTGTTTTGAAAGAGTGATTTATATATGAAGAGTGCAGGCTTAAATTTAGCAGATTTTTTCGAATTCCTTCTTGCTTTAAAAAATTGGAACCGGCTGCTATATAGACAGCCGGTTCAAGAAGAAAAGTAACGCTGAGGACGATTCCCCCGCCGCATAACTTTAACTCCTAGCAGAGGTTTGTTGTCCGTTAACACGGGACAGGAGATGTATGCTTGACAGGTCTGCAGCACATTTCAGCTGCAGCAGGGAGTAAATAAAAATCTTTTATATCTATATTATAGACATATTCGGTGAAACGATTATTAAAATTTTAGTGAACTACTTCGACTTAATGCTCCATGCCACCAATGGAACATATAATTGCGAATGGATATAATGATTTCTCCATTCAGTTATCATCATCTGAATCGAAAATAGCTATTGGCTCTTCTGCTCCTGGTTCAAATGTAAATCCCGGAGTATTCATTTGTTTAAGGTACTCTTTGTCATGCTGCTCAACATAAACCCGAACATTTTTCCCCAGCGGACTAAAATCGGTTTCTTCAAAGATTCTCATATCAAAATCTTCATCAACAAGCAAATTATATGTTTTGTGATATTCCGAGCCATCCAGTAGCTCATCCATGAAATTATCATCTACAACTGAATCAATCGGAAGCATATTCATGATTTGGGAAATTACCGTATTTATCACTCTCACTGCAATAAGGAGCCTCAAAATCAAATTCGACACTTCCATACATATTTCCTGAATCAGCATTATAGAGTCCATATGCCCGTTTCATTGCATATATGCTCACTGCAACCTGGTCTTCTGTTGTATATATTTTCCGAGTTTTAACATTAATCAGGACATCTTCGATTCCTCCATCCTTATACTGACCTTCAACCCAGTCTGTCAGACCATGATCCGGTCCGATTTCTATGCCACTAACTCCGTGAAATGATTTTCTATCAAGAACAGCATCGGGATATGCCTGATTAAGCGCTTCCTCTACAATAGGTAACGCTTGCTTAACATGTCCTTCTGCTTCCTTGGATTCATCCGCAGGGGATGGACATCCTGTCAAAAAGCAGCAGAAAATACAGCACATCATTATTATCGATATTATTTTGAGGTTTACCTTATTCATATTTTCTCATCCTCAATAAAATAACTTATAGGTTTATTTAACCGTTACAGCTACTTTCTTACACAGCCCATTCATCGAATAAACATAAACATTGCATGTACCCTTGTTGACTCCCGTAAATCTCTACTCCCCCTTCTACCTTTTATATGAATATGATTCTATTTCATCTAGCTCATAAGGCAATTTTCCAGATAAGATATACATTTTTTGTTCTTCTGCTTCCTCTAGGGTTTCAAATGTTAATACATTTATTTGGTCTGAATTAATTACGAAGAATATATTAAGGTCCGCATAAAGATATGGTCCTTCGCAAATTCCTATTTTTCCACCTGTTTCTGAAAGCTCTTTTGTTGCCTCATAAATCCTCTTTGTACCTTCGCTGTCAAGAAAAAGAACCAATCTATAAGAATCTCCTTCAGAAATTATCTTTATGTCTTTTATATTTTCTTCAGTTATAATCACAGATTCATCACTAATCATATCATTATAGGGCCTTTTTATTGAATCTCCTTATTCTGATTCCAAAAAACTGCAACCATCTATTCCAAATATGACAAAAAAGCCGTTAATAAAAAGGCAATGTGAATTAACACACCACCCCACAATGCACTTGTAAATCAGTTTTTACAGTAATAAAATCTTATTATGTGTAAAATGTTCCTAAATATATGGGAGCTTTCAAATTTCACAAAAAGGGAGAAAGGAAAAAGGTTTTATGAGTGGGAAAATGATTAAAAAGCTATTACTGTGTTTATCTATGCTGTTTATTTTGTGCCTGTTACCAGGCATTAATGTTAAAGCGGCAGACAAGATTGTAAAAAAAGGTGAGACCTGGAAGGTTGACGGAGTCCAGGAAGTTGACAATCTGACGGTGGAAGGCACGGTAGAAATTAACGGGAAACTAACTGTAAAGAAGGATTTTATTTCCAGAGGTAATGTTGCCCTGAATTATAATGCAGTGCTTGATATTAACGGCAATCTGCGTTTGGAAGAAGGAAAAATGAATACTGGCCTGAATTCTCAGGTTAGCGTAGGAAAAGACTTCAGGATACAGAAACTGGTTTCTGGTAAATATGTTACATCTTCTGCAGAATATACCACCTTTGGTTCTGGTACTACTATAGCAGGAAACTTAGTTGTAGACTCTCCAATTCAGCAGTTCTTTGCAAATTTCCATGTTAACGGCAATATTAAGGTTAAAAAGGAAATAATTTTTGGCGATCTTTATTTAACAAGTCCAACTACTCAGACTCTGGATCTTGATGAAGAGACCCGTATACATACTATACATCTAGAAAAATGTAATAAGATAATCTTTACAAAGTATATAAATGCCACAGGGCTCTTAGGTCAAAAGACAGTCACACTATCCAGTCCTGGAAAAAAACTGTACTCATCTATGTTTGGAATAGCTAAGGCATATGATGGTAAAACAATAATTGATGGTGACCTGACAACTTCTCAATTTGAAATTGGAGATAAGGAAACTCTAATTGTTAATGGTAATTTAACTATCGATGATTCTCCTGCAATGATTTATGGTGATCTTATAGTAAATGGAGATTTGCTAATATATCACACAAGCAAAAGCAGATACAACCACCCACACACTATATTTAGTGTATATAAAAGTGGCCGAGTTGTTGTTAAAGGTAATTATACATGCAATGATATCGCTGGAAATAGTGAAAACAAGGGCGAAATGTATCTGTATGGTGACTATACCGATAATGCAGGGACTAAATGGGAAGGGACACTTAATTTTTTATCCAAAGGCAGGACTATAACTGCGAAAAATGGCGGGCATATTTATAGAATCAGATTAAAATATGCAAAATCAGATTATACCTTTAATCCGGATAATTGCTGGGATTATCTGGAAGCTAATTCAAAAGATGTTGATGGTTTTAAAGAGAGGGATTATCCGACAGATTCCGGCAGTTCTTCCGGTGAAACAGGCCCTTCAACTGGTGAGACGGCATCAACTGAAAATACCCCTTCCAGTACTGTAACTGCTACTTCTTCTACCGAAACAGAAGAAGATAAAATTGATAATTCCATCAAAGCTGTTAAAATCAGCAAAGTCAAAGCTGAAAAAAAGAAATTTACCGTAACCTTTAAGAAGGTTTCCAAGATTAAAGGGTATGAAGTTCAGTATGGAACAAGCAAAGATTTTAAATCGGCAAAGAAAAAGACGGTAGGTGCTAAAAAGACCAGCCTGACCGTCAAAAAATTAAAATCCAAGAAGACTTACTATATCAGAATTCGATCCTATAAGAACTCTGATCAGGGTAAAGTATATTCTAAGTGGAGCAGAGTAAAACGCGTTAAAATCAAATAAACCTGGGAATTACTATAAAATCGTTAAGAAAGGGGTTGTGAAATAGTCAGCCCATGAAAAAAGGGAAGTAATTAGCTGAAACAGCCAGTTACTTCTCTCTTTTTTTCATAGAAAATCATTACCATTTTCTCAGCTCCTATACTGCCCATATAGGCTCATCATGTCTGAGGGAGCGCCTCACTGTCAGCAAATACCCTGCCCTCACCTATGTCCAGCTGCAGGAAGGATATCAGTGCCCTGTCAAAGGCTCTTTTCTGCGCTTCAAGGTATGGATAATCCTTTGCTATATTCGATGAAAGCGTCCTTGTTGTCGTCTCGCCAGTCTCTGTTAACAAGAACCCGGATTCCCTCATTAATCTGCCTGTCCAAGGCTATTTCACCACTTCATATTTTAATCTTAGATATGAATCTTCAAGCTTTTCACAGCTGGTAAGCCTAAGTATCCCGAGTTTGCCAAGTTCCTCTTTCGTTGTTATCGAATCTCCATCGATCAGTGTAGCGGTATTCTTCCCTCCAATAAGGACCGGTGCTACAACAATATCCACGAAATCAAAGAGCCCATTTCTAAGAAACATCCCATTCATAGTACCGCCGCTTTGAACAGTAAGCCTTTCGCATCCATACTTTTCCTTTAAGTCCACTAGAGCCTTTTCAAGGAAAAAGTTTTCCTGAAAGATAATCTCCAAATTATCTGCTTTCACTTTAAAAGCAGGGTGTTCCCAGTTTGTTGTTATCAACACGAACCGTTTTGATAGTTCACAAAAGTACTTGATTCCATGCTCAGTAAGATGGGAATTATCAAAAAGCACAAAGGATACAGGTGTTTTAGGGGGCATAGGTTTCTCATTGACTCCCATCTTTTCCTGTACACGCCCGGTATTAAATGACCACAAATCTGTAGTCTGCTCTATTTCGTAATATTGATGCAGTCCTTCTTTTAGTCCTTCCATTTCAGGAAAATCCCTGTCCACATCCATGTTATCAGTTGATCCGGTGCTGATTTTTCCGTCTACTGACATTAGCATAAATAATGTTGTAACTGGTCTATTCATATGTTCCTACCTCATTCTGATATTTATATTATTAGTTTAATCCGAGAATATGAGTATTACCCGACTTTTCTTGCGCTGATTTGTCGTGAAAATCATAATACAAAAAACATCCCGAGGTGATTGGTCTCGGGATGCCTTTTAGGAGATTTCTTATTATGTGGAGCCTATTGGCTCTTAAGCTATCATGATATGTTTCTTTTCAGGAAGCTTTTCCTGTTCTTTCTTAGGAATGGTAAGTGTCAGAACTCCGTGATGGAAGGCTGCCTTTACGTCCTCTTCTGTGATCTGGTCGCCTACATAGAAGCTTCTCTGCATCGAGCCACTGTATCGCTCCTGCCTGATCAGACGTCCTTTCTTATCATTCTTGTCATTGTTCATGTTCTTTGAAGCACTGATTGTAAGATATCCGTCATTCAGTTCAAGGTTAATATCCTCTTTGGCAAAACCAGGAAGATCAACACTAACTTCATACTGGTTATCCTCTTCCTTAACATCAGTCTTCATCAGCCTGTCGGCGTGACGTCCGTAAAGCTTCCGCTCCATGTTGTTCAGTTCTCTGAAATCCGGGAAATTGAACAGATTGTCAAAAAGATTTTCTTCAAAAATACTAGGTGCTAACATAGTTTTTTCCTCCTTTGCATCAAAAACATTTATTTTTGAGCATTGGGACGGAGGGTTCAGATCTAGGGAACCTAAGTCCTTATGGTCTTCTCTGTTCCTTTGTTCTATATATTGTATAACACCAAATTGGCACTCTGTCAAGTAGAGTGCTAATTTTCTTATAGGATTTTTTATATCATTTCCAATAAATATCGAAAAACTGCTGAGGTCCTTTAAATAGAGTAACTATGCTCCCATCATTAAGGTCTACAACCTTAAAATAGATATCCTCATCATCTGTCGGAGCACCTGCTCCCCAGGGATGCATCTCCTCATAAAGAATCCGATCTTCATCAGGAGACAGAACGTACTGGTCGATATAGTAATCATCGCCTACTAGGCTCCTAAGCTTTTCATATATTTCATCTGACTCGTGTTGTTCTTTCTCCAGTCCAGTTACATCGATGGCATTTTTTGAAAGCCCACAGAATGTCCGACTGTATGCGCTATCATTGCAAGTAAATACTATGTCTTCATAACCCTCCACTTTTCTGTAGTTCTGAGAAAAATCCAGATGAAGGTAATAAGAGGGAAAATACCATAAAAATCTTAATATTATAAATATGAGCAAAAGGTTAAATGCC
>NZ_AUIY01000038.1 GCF_000423945.1 Butyrivibrio sp. XPD2002
CCCCTGCGAGGTTCAGATATTCGCCCAATATGCTTCTGGCGCCTTCATGAGTCATGTCCGAAAACAGACTTACGATTCCCATCAGGGTTATAAATATTATGGCGCCAGACAAAGCCCTTTTTTTATCCATGTTCTACTCCACTAATCCCGATTTGCTTATTTCATTATCCTGAAATTCAAAGTTTTATTATCGTCGCAAGTTTCTTTCCGCATAGAATTCCAAATATGCAGCAACAACAACTCAGTACCACATATAATCCGCCATTCATATATTGTTTCTTCTCAAACAAATTAAAAGCTTCAAGGGAAAATGTAGAGAATGTGGTAAAACCTCCACACACCCCTGTCTTCCAGAAAAGAATGGTATTATCAGATACACTTTCTCGGTTACTGGTAATTCCAACAACGAATCCAATTAGTATGGCACCGAGGATATTTGTAATCAGAGTTAATATCGGAAAATAAGTCTTAACAGGAATCAGACTTATCACCTTCATATTCCTTAAAACATTTTCTTGCTTCTTCATGTTCAGTAATCTCTTCGAGTAACTCTTTTTTTAGATTTTTGTTATACCCGCTCTTCTTATATTTCTGATATGCATCATTCGTTTTAGCATATGAAATAATAGCCTTTTGCAATGCAATTATCTTTTCCATCTTTGAATCTATTTTGATGATATCCGATTTCAATGCATTATATTTCTCATAGTGTTCCCCATGAACTCTGTTTAGATCTTCATATGACATTATTCCCAGGTCCGATAAAAAACTAAGCGTCTTAGCTGTCTGCTTCATATTAAATGATCTTGCCCACTTTTCATATCCAGGTCCTTTTCCTTCACTTATCTTTTTCTGAACATCTATTAGAAGTCCAAGCTTTTCTTCCTTGGATTTTCCATTTGGAGTGATATCTTTTATTCTACGACCTGCTATCGACTCATAATTCTCAGAAGGATTTTTTACTGTTTGTGCATATTCACCTCTGATCCTCTTTTTTACATCTCCTTCACGATAGCCTTCACCCAAAGAATCCAATCTTGCATATTTTTTATCTCCTGCCTTTTTTAGTTTTACATACTTTCCGCTTGCATCTACATCAATATCATATTGGTTTTTTAGTATTCTTAGGAGTTCATCCATTGTTCGTGGTTTTTCTAAAAATGCTTTGTCAATTGAAGCTCTGATATAATCCCTTTTACTTGGTTTTTTATGATCTCCAAGCCACTTGCCATATGTTTTTTTCCCTTTTTTAGGATTGTCTATAACTGATAGATTATTCTCCAGACATATTATGTCACTGACTTTTCTAAGTGCTTTTGCTGAACCAAGAAAGTCCCTAAATTTTCTTGAAGCATCAATGTTCACTGAATTGTATATGATATGATTATGGATATGTTTTTTATCAGTATGCGTTGCAACAATAAATTGATGCCGTCCTTTTGTAAATCGCATAGCCAGTTCATATCCCAGTTTATTTGCAGTTGCGGGATCTATCTCACCTGGCTTAAATGCTTGACGAATCTGATAAGCTATCACATCATTTTTTCCTAATTTTCTTGTATGGTTTCGATCATACATCTGACGTAAAAAAGTAAATTCTTCATTAACGGTTTCCTTATCACATAAGTAAGAGCTTACGTATTTTTCATCCTCTGTTTTATCTGGATTCTTTATATAATCAGTTCTTAACCCCAATGACATTGAAACACTTTCTCCACCATGCGCATGCATAGCTATTATTCTTGTTGTTGCCATATTCCCTCCTAAAAAAGGCAGGTGAATACCTGCCTTTACACTTTTGTTATCATATTTATTTTGTTTAGGACTTCCTTCAGGTCCGCCCACAGCCCTTTATAATTATTTTGAATTTCCATCATGTCTTCCTTATAGATACTTCCTGTTTCATTAAGGTGTCTGGCTATTTGATTGAGATTGTTTGAAGAATATCTGAGCAGATTTATGACTTCGGTTATCTCTTTCATCTCAACATTGATTATGTATCCATCTATTGCCATTTTGCGCATATATGAGCTCTTATTAGTTATATGAGAAGCCTTCATCCTTTCCTCTATAAGGACATTTTCCTCTTCTGTGACCCTGACAAAAATAGGTTTATTTCTATGTCTGTTATTTCTGCTCATTTAACTATCGCTCCATATCCTGGCTATCAAACTCAAATTCATTAATGACATTTTCTTGGTTATTAGATGCATGCTTTTGTTCCTTTATTTTTGTGGAATTAAGCTGCATATTTCTTTTCTGTATATATTTTTTTGCTTTTACCCTATCTATAGGGTCTATATGAATACTTACAATTATCGGAGTGTCTATAGAAAGAAGATCCGTTATCAGTCTGTCATCTACACGGGGACAGTCTAATGAGAGAAGCGATACTTTACCATATATGTCCCCCATCCTGAAATATTTGCCATTGACAGGAAATCTAAAAGAAATTGGTGCTATGAAATCCTTTGTTGATAATCCATTTTTCGAAAGAAGGTTCCAATTGAATCTGAATTTATCATTTCCCTCAGGATGCATTGCTGCATGAAGTACCCGTAATCTTTCTGTACCATCTAAGACATGACTCTCTGCCTTAAGCCCGGCTTTTTTTAGATTTGCCTGTATAGCCTCATCAAGGTCCTTTGTTTTTTTAGCTGCAATTACCGGATTGTCTTCTTCTATGGTGTATGTAAGATATCTGTTCTTCCGGATTCCCTTGTTACCCTTGCGCTCCTTGTCAAAAAGAATATCTGTCAGTTCATCCCTCAATTCATCATAAGAGTCTCCTGTATCTTCTATGATCAGAGCCTTATTTAGTTCCTCCTGGGTAATCCTTGTATTCATGTATGTCATCTGAAGATGAACATCTTCTGTAAAGAAATTGTATAGGTCTGATAGTTTGCGAAAAACTGTCTCTTTATCTGGACTGTCTTTTAATACATAGTTGATGTCATCATAATTTATACTTTTAGAAAAGCGGTATCCTTCAAGCTGGCAAAGACCATTCTTATACATTGCCCTGAAAGGGATTGTATTTTGGGCAGTCGTCGGAAATTCTCCGTCCTTTTTTGCCTTCTTTATTGCCTTTTCCATGCGTTTTCTGTCTTTTATCGATATTGGTGCATTAGCACCTTTTATAACTGTTTTCTTTTTAATCATGAATTATCCCTCATGCATCCTTTTTGGTCATACCCTTTTTACTATTTATTCTCAGGATTCTTTTTATCTTTTCCTTACGCCTTGAGCTGATTTTTTTACGTTCTTCCAGCCTCTTCTTCTCATCTCTGACCATCTGATCATATTTTTCTTCAAGTTTTCTCTGCTTTCTGATTGCATCAAATGAATTATTGGTCGCAAACGGTCTTTCAGAACTGGTCAGAAACATCAGACGTACCTTATCCTTAATTATCTTCTCACATTTGATGCCGCCATAGCTCCACCTGCCTTTTCAAGGATAAAACCGGTAACATCAAATATCGCCAGTATAATGTCATATGTCTTTGTCACAAGAACTATTCCTATAGATGTGAACAGTATCCACTTGAATACAGGCATGAACGTCATCTCTTTATATGTATTTCTATCTTGGATTATCTTTATGAAATTTATAGTCATTAAATATGCAAGTACCAGACATGCCACAGGGACTATCGCTGCATCTGATATTTTCTTGATCATCTCAAACAGAGATGCATCATATGTCCCCGGATTAACATCTGTAAGTTCAGTTATGGATCCAGTCAGCCCATTTAATGAATCAAAAAATCCTGCAGCTGCACCTTTTAACATTTCTAGCAGCACAGATTGAAAATAACTACTTAACCATTCCATTTCTCAGCTCCTTACAGAAAGGGCACTAAGCCCTTTCTGCTAACAAAAACTACTTTCTAATTCCCGGAACCAGTGGAGCAGTCACGATATATCCTGCCTGAGGTTTCTTTGTAGCATCTGTTCCTGTACCATTAACCATATCTTTGAGCTTTGGCACAAGTGTCAACCCAACTGCAATGATGATTGCACCACCTACAAACATAGAGATTCCTGTTGCCCTGATAGCCGGATTATTGTCTGCCTGAGACTTTCCTACTTCTACAAGTCCTCCAATAATCGCAGCCGCTCCAAGTAATGTGACTACCGTCTGGAGAAGGTCGACTCCACTTTTAAAAAACTCCATTTTGATACCTGAATCCCAATCCCTTAATAGCCCATATTTGTCGGTTTTTTGCATTTTCAAGTAAACCCAAGAATAGATTTGTCGCTATTTTGTCGCTCACATAAATGCATATTTTAGGTGGGATTCTCCTCCTTTCTTTTTTATATTTATAAACGCAGCTCATCGCTGGATTTATACTGCATTTTCAGTAAGATCTATTTCATAACTGTCATATCTTTCATCTGCACACAAAAATGAATTCCTAAATTCGTCAAGATACACATATATATCAAATTTCTTACTACTGTCCGCATCTACTGTATATTTATATAAAGGGTGTTTTGTACTGTCATATTTATCTGAATAAAATGCCGGAACTCCTCGGAGCTTTACAAGGCACTTATTCCCTGGCATGTTTCCAATCTCTTCTACGCTCTTTAATTTTCTTCCTGTTTTCTTATAATTACTGCCAAAGCTCCTATTCATGCCATACGTATCACTCTGATCCATAACATCGATCGTTTCTTGTCCCAATAGTTCAGACCAATCTTTCCATGATGTAAATTCATTTCCTCCAAGGAAGCTCTTGACATCACATGAAGCCTCGATATTTTCTGCTTTTTTATCTCCATACAGGTCCACCAACTGGTTTTTTGCCTGGAAGAACATCCATAATGAGATACCTCTGGATCTAAGCTGCGATATAAGATGTTCTAGTTTTGGTATCTGTCCCGTGTTGTAGGTTTCATCCCACAATACTCTTACGTGATATTTTAAATGTCCTCCTTTTAGATCTGCTTTTGTCTTAAGCGTGTTGAACATCTGTGACAGAGCCATTGATACCATAAAATTAAATGTTGTATCTGAATCATCAATTATAAAAAACAGAACTGTCTTTTCATCGCCCACATTATCTAATTCAAGTTCGTCAAACTCCATGACACTTCTTACTTCATCTATATCAAACGGCGAAAGTCTTGATCCGACTGATGCAAGGATACTTCTTTTTGTCTTTCCAGCAGCTTTCTCAAATTTTCTATACTGCCTGACAGCAAATGTTTTTCCATATTCTTTCTCATGATCTTCAAAACGTATATCTACCTCACATTTTTCCTCCGGTTTTCCAGGCACTTTATCAACAACCTTTATTTCATCTATCAGATCTATCATAGTAAGCATATTCTGTTCATCTTTGGGATATGCTTCCATGATGTAGGCGATTATCGCTGTATAAAGAAGCTTCTCAGACTTTGGCCAGAACGGATCCTGTCCTTTTTCATCTGGCTCCTTTGTGTTTTCCATTAGCGTGGAAACAAGTTTTGAAACGTCTGTCTCCTTTTTTATATAAGCAAAAGGGTTATACCCCATCGATGCACCAAAATCTACGGTATTAAATACCTTTATCCTGTATCCCATTTTCCTTATCAGCCACCCACAGCTTTGGATCAGTGTTCCTTTCGGATCGACTATCACATAACTGGAATGAAACTGCAGAAGGTTAGGAAGGAGCACACTAAATGTCTTACCTGCTCCAGATCCACCATAAAATACAGCATTTTTATTTCTCCCCATGTACCATGGTTTTACTTTTTCCTGCATCGTAAGAAATTCAGTCTTAGAAAGGATGCAATTGTATCTGAACGTAGGATTTACAAAAGGTTTTATATCCTTTGCTGTACCAAGCCTCGCTTCCCCATACTCTTTGCCAGGTCTTAGGTTCTTTCTCGTAGAATTTTTATATAGGACATACAGGAAGAGCCCTAAACATCCGCAAAGACCCATCATCATATCTATAGGATTTACCGAAACTATTGGGAACCCTAAAAGATTAGAAACATTCATCGAACTCAGTTTGTCAGATACTGAACCATCTACAGCCCTATACATATATGAAAATTTATCCATAATGTAAAACACTACGATATACGGCAACGTACTAATGATTTTTCCCGAATCAATCATCTTTCAAGTTCCTGTTCCCTTTCTTCAAATCCTGAAATAATATCTGAAACAGTTCTTCCGTTTAAACTAGGTTCTTTATCCTCTTTTTTGATATCATCCATTTGTTTTATATTTTTATCCTTTTCTCCTGCTTTCTTCTTCGCTTCTTCCTGTCTCCTTTCTTTACCTGCTGCTAAGGACTTTTCTGATAATTCCTTATCTATTCCTTTTTCTTTTTCTTCTCCAAAACAGTCTTCTTTTAAGTCCTGTTGAAATTTATTTCTCGCATAATCTTCAAAAAGGTGTGACATTACTTCTGCATTTTTCCCTGAAAAAAAGAAATGTACCTTATTTTCATCAAAATGATCTTTGACTATAGCAAAATCAACCCCGTTCTTTTTGCATATATCTCCAAATTCCTTAAAGTCCGATGAGCTCACATCTATCCTTCCAACTGGACCTCTATTTTTTGAATCAAACTTTAAAAAGTCCTTTAGAGCATTATTACCTTTAAATACCCTGGTCCTGTTTTCATACATCTTTAACGCTTTACCTATTCCAATGGCAGTTATTCTTCCTGTTTTATCTGTAATGCTATTCGTAACTCTTACTGCTAGATGTATTCCCTTTCTGGACGCGGTTTTTGTAAAGATTCTTGCATCCTCTTCTCTCATCTTTCCACCACCTCATGATCTGTTCCATATGGTTTATCAGGCTTTTTTTTTCATGATCCGGAATACCTGAATCAGTTATCATTTTTTTTATTGCAATCTCAGATTCTGATTTTTCTACTATCTTGTAGAAAATTTCTTGTCCCATATAGCTGTGAAGAGAAAGCCCCATTTCTTTTAATGATGCCTTACCTTCGTGTCCAAAAGACTGTTCCCCAAATAATGTTTCCTCTTCATTCATCAGTTTTCTCCATGTTGTAAATATTATTTTAATTAACGTTTCCCTCTTTCGTTATCGTGTCCATAATATCTATCCCTATAGTTTCACAAAGCCTTATATATTCAGTAATTTTAAACTCTCCTTCCCCATTTATTTTTTTATAAAATGCATATCTGCTCATTCCACAGCATTCTGCAAGTTTTGTAATTGGTATATTTGACTTTTTAATTACAGAATGTAACATTTCGTAATCAACTTCACATAATCGTAATTTATTAATTTTAATCCTCCATTTCTTAAATATTAACACGAATAATCTTTCAATAAGGCAAATATAACACCTTTGTTGTGATTTATCAACATAAAGATGAATATAATTCATGTTTTATTTATCGCTATAAGATTAAATAAATACTTTTTAAACCGTGTCTCTGCTAATTTAAAGCATTAAAATATTACGTAAAATTAATATTTTTCAGTTGCACTATTTCCTATTCTTCGTGTGTTATAATAATAAAAAAATTATTTATATTAACTTGTGAGGGCATATGGATAAGCTATATGAAAACATCGCGAAATTTAGGCGAGACAACCACCTAACAATGACAGATCTTGCAAAATTGGTAGGTTATAATACCGGGACAATGATCACTCATATCGAACAGGGAAAAGTTGATCTTCAATATTCAAAGATTTTAAAATTTGCAGAAGCTTTTCGTGTATCTGTTCCAGAATTGGAAGGATTTACTGATTCGAATGAATTCATTGAATTAATGGAATGTTTACCTGAAGATGGCAGAAAGTATATGCAGGATGCTTTACGTTTTGCTGTATATACTTATGGTGTAAACAATAAGAACAATTCAAAAGGGGCTGTGAAAAAATGAGAAATCATTTTTTCCAGCTCCCTTTTATTGCTGTTTTCAATATTTAGTTTTTCCGGGTTCAGTTCTCACATCTACAGAAAAATTCTAAACCCTCGGTTATTTACTTTTTCTTAATCCTCTTAACTTTTATATTAGGATTAAGTCCTGACTTCTCAACAAGCTTAACGTTATGTCTATAAACTTTCTTACTGGTCTTAAACTTGATGGTGCCCTTCTTCAAGGCTTTGAAAGCGCCTGCGCCGACCTTCTTGAGTTTTCCTCTGATTGTGATGTATCTAACTTTCTTTCCGCCATTGAAAGCACCCTTATCGATCCTGTTTACATTTTCACCGACATCAACTTTTCTAGCCTTCTTGCACTTCTTCATGAAGTTCTTGCGAAGTCTTGTTACTTTGTAGGTCTTTCCGCCACCTGTTACTGTGTCTGGAATTACGATATTCTTACCGCTGTAATTAATGGTTCTAAGATCAAGGTTTTCTCCACTTGCACCATTGTAGATATACTGAGCAAGCTGTGAACCATCCTTGTTGTAATCTGTAACTGTAATCTCTGTGTTATTACCACTTGTCTTGACTTCTGTTACTGTCTTTGAGCCGTCAGGATGAACTACAGTGTCGGGATCTTCTGCAGCTGTTTCAGCGTCTTTCTTACGCTGTTCTTCAAGGTCTTTCTTACGCTGTTCTTCAAGGTCTTTTTCAAGTTTTGTGACGATATCAGCAAGTCCCTTCTTGTTTGCATCGAGATCCTTTGATTTATCATACTTTGTCTCATCAATAGTTTTCTTTGCATCTTCTACAAGCTTTTTGCAGGCTTCGCTGTCATCGGATTTAAGGAGCCCATCTGCAGCTTTTTTCTGAGCCTCTTTCTCAGCATTAAACTCATCTTCATCTGATCCACTTGGTTGGTCAGGATCAGGATTGCTATAACCAAACGGACTGCTACTAGTAGCCTTTCCAAGTTTCACTCCTCCGCTCCATGTTGTCCTTAACAACAAATATTTGATATAACCACCAGGATCAACTTTCGTTAAGTAATATGCGTATGGGTGTTGTACATCAACATCATCCCCATCGGGGACCACCGAGAAAAGGTAATCCACATCTTTTTCAAGTGTCAAAGTAGCTTGCTTATAATTCGGTCCATTTATTTCTAGATAGTATAATTGTATTCCCTCAGTATTTGGCTTTATTGTATCCCCAGGTTTTAAAACAGTACCATTTTCAAGAGTTACATGAACTGATGGTGTATCCGCCTTCGCCACAACTCCCGGCATAAGTCCCGCCATAAGTGCAACTGCCAGCACATAGCTTAGCAGCCTTGAAAATACTCTTTTTTCAATCACTTTCATAAAAACCTCCTTATAAGAAACAGTTTACTTCTCTTCTTTGACATTAAGCCAATCACTATTATTAATTATCGCAGATATATATAAAACACCGCTTAAATAATCAGGTTCTTTTTATTAAAAATAATAAATATAGAATAATAGCAATAAAAGGGAGCTGGAAAAAATGATTTCTCATTTTTTCACAGCCCCTTTTGCTTCAATCACTTATTACCATTCTGTTCTACTATTACAATCGAAAAACATATTTATAAATCACTAATCGATTCATAAATATACTCATTCAGTACGTATATCTGCCCCACTCCCCATAATATCCCTTTAAGGACCAGGTCTATGATCACACCTGCTAGTATGGTCATCAGGGCTGACTTCGTACTGACTGTTGGACTTATAAGAAATACTAGACCACATAATGCGAAAAATCCGGCTATCAGATATGCAATAACTCCATATATTCCTGATAGAAATTCAAATGCTGTATACAGTATTTTGATCAATAGATATATAGGCATATAAAGGACTTTTAACAGTATTCCTATCATGTCATTTCTCCTTTGTATAATTATATGTTTTGCCCGCTATATCGATGGATATATCTTCTCCATCAACATACATTGTTCCCGTCATTACGAGTATCTTGTCAATCTGGACCTTATATGTTCCGTCTCCATTTTTTTCCCAGGTACCTAACCCAGTTGATCCGTCATGGGCAATTTCTTCAATCTTTCCGTCTGCGCTAAACTCGATGGTATTCCCATTCTTATCTACATATTTGCCCGTTATTGTGCTTTTCCCGGGACTTCCACATCCTGCAGCCATAACACATATGAGTAGAAATATACTTATAGCTCTTCTTGCTCTATTCATCACGCATTCACCTCCTGGAGTTCTGAAAACCTGCTGTAATCAACTTCTAGCTGCTCCATCTCGTCCATCTTATAAGAATACTCTCTGAGTGCCGACCTGACTGGCTCATCAAAACCTACTTCTTCCAGTCCTCTAATAATTTCACCAGCACCCATTCCCATCATATGAGCCATAAAGATTCCAGATTTCAGGCAGGTAACGTACTCATCATCATAATGATTTTCTGTTTTTATCTTGCGCATGGTTTTTTTGAATATATTAATTTTTTTACTCATTTTATGTACACTCCTTCTGTTATTTTGAAAGATTATTTGTGTTGAAGGATTTGTACATTTTTCTCTGCTAAAAGCATATCTATTTCTACGTTAGATTTACTGATAATATATTTGATTGCGTTTATAAAGTCAACAATATATAGATAATTTCTTGGTCATGCTTTTTTTATCTTTTAGGATCCTGAATGCGTATATTTTAATATTTTTCATTATATTAGATTTTATAATACAAACACTAATACAAATAGTTAATATATATTCTATTATTTATTTGTATTAGAATATGCTATTATAATATATATTAGTATTATGTAATATATTATATATTAGTGATATACATTATACTATATATTAGTATTATGCAATATATTATATATTACTATCACTCATATATATTACACTTATATCATAGCAATATATATGACAATAATATAATATGTATTAGTCTTATATAATATATTTTCTATTATACTATATATTATATTACTCTTGTATATTATATGCTATATTATATATTTGTATTATATATGACATTATGCTATTATATTATATATAGCTATTAGTTCAACTATTAGTTATTCTATTATATTTTTGTATTACATTTTTATAATATATTTTTATAGGAGAATATCATGGCAATAAAAATAGCGATTGCAAATCAAAAGGGCGGGGTAGGGAAAACAACTACAGCAATAAATCTGGCAGATGCACTAAGCCATTTTCAATACAAGGTCCTTTTCATAGATCTGGATCCCCAGCATAATTCTACCAGCACATACGGAGCAGAAATTGATGGTGTTAACACAATAGTAGATGTATTAAAAAAAGACTGTACAGCCAAAGAAGCAGTACAGACAACCCCACTCGGAGACATCATTGCTGGCGACGGTCTACTTGCAATTGAAGAAAATACTTTTAATGCAAAGAAAGCAAGAGAAGGACTTTTAAAGAAACAGATTGCTGAATTAGATGATGAGTATGATTTTATAATTATGGATACTCCTCCGAATCTTGGAATATACATGATCAATGCCTTAACTGCAGCTGATGGCTGTATCATCCCGATCAAGGCAGAACAATATGCAGTAGATGGTCTTTCACTATTGATTGATACAGTCAATGAAGTAATAGAAGTTTTAAATGAAGACTTGAAAATATATGGTGTACTAATGACTTCATATGATTCTCGCAACAGCCTGGATGTAGGTATAAAAGAAGTACTTCCTGAAGTCGGTGATCAGAAAGGATTCAAGACGTTTGACACCCAGATCAGAATAAGCCAGGACGTAAAGAAAGCTCAGGCTATAAGGAATACATACGATGATGAGGGTAATGTTATTGTAGCCAACAGATCATTATTTGAGAATTTCAAAAATAGTAATGCAGCTATAGACTATGTTAAATTCACAAAAGAATTATTGGAGGTAATCAATGGCTAAAAATACTGTGAAAACAAGCGCACTCGACATGTTCAGTGAAACAAAGCCCGTTCTAAAGAACAGAACTGCACAGATAAAGGCAGAAACTCCTAAGCAGCCTGTGCAAACATCTAAATCATCACCCAAGGATAGTAAGAATGAGACAGAAGCGAAAATAGAAACATCTTCTCCGGTTACTGCTGAGACAAATGCTTCTAATGAGGTTGAAAATAAACTTAGTGGAATAAGTTTAAAAATGTCAAAAGCTAAAGTTGAAAAGAAAAGCAGAGGGCGTAGTTTCTATCTGAGTGATAATATTTATGAAAGATTAGCCAATCAGGCTAAAAAGAATAACGTATCTATTTCAGAATTTTTAGAATATATATTAAAACAGGTATTATAATAAAGTTATCCACAACCAAATTTTACGGTTTTTTATTGCTATAAATAATAGATATAAAAGGTAGAGTCAACAACATAAAAATTAATTTGTTTGTTTAGGAGGTCCTGCAATCCAGACAGATACTGCATTTGTGGATTTAAAAACGTAGAAATTGGTTGTTAATCTCGTAGAAATTGGTTGTATATCACGTAGTCATTGGATTAATTTAGCGGTAATTTTGGTTTTTTGCATTAAATAATGCATCCAAAATTACCGTTTTTATATGCCATTTCTTACGTATTCATATTAAAAGCGTAGAAATTGGCGTATGCAAAAGGTCTGAATAATCCGATCCAGTAAATTTTGGTTACAGTGATATAGAAATAAACCATTTTCTACGGAAATATGTAGAATCATTGCTATTTTACGTAGAGATTGGCGTATGAATACATCCAATTTCTACGGATTTATTAGCCATAAATGAAAAATGAGAATATGATACACCAAAAATACCGGGATAAGAGTGCATGACCATGTAAGTCAACAAAAACAGGATTTATTAAAGCCGCATATTTACTGGGGTTATTGTTTTCGAGAAATGGAAAAAGACAATAAATCTGCATACACCAATTTTTACGGTTTTAGCCATTATCACGTAGGAATTGGTGCATTTCTTTATAAGCTATGAACCATTTTCTACGTAGTTTCAGAATGGATATACATATTTCCAAAGGCGGTATAAATGGTGGGGTTAATAAACCATTATCTACGGATTATTATGTATTTCCGTAATAATTGGTGTTAATTTACACACCATTTACTACGGATTAATATTGACATGACCGTAGAAAATGGTTTAACCTAATATTAAATCCGTAGAGATTGGAGTATAATAATGAGCAATAAAGCAAATGAGCCTTTATATAGCCTTAGTTTTGTGAAATCCAACGAGATGATTTCAGCAAAATACAAATCATCTCTATTGGAAAATCAGGTAATGGCTATAGCATTGACCAGGATAGAAGTGAATAATGAAGATAAGGAATCTCCTTTAGAGGCGCGTCTTTATCCAAGAGAACTTAAGAAACTTGTAAGTGATGAACGTCATATTTACAGGGACCTTAAAGCATTATCCAAATCTATAACAGGGCATACTATGTTTCTTGAAGATGGTAAGGGGAACTTTAAAGCTTTTTCTGTAGTTCCTAATGCCACATATAAGGATGGCGTTTTCATCATCAAATTCAATAATGAGCTTAAAGAGCATATACTGGGACTTGAGAAAAACTTTACTACTCTGGAATTATCCGTAATGACAGATTTCACCAAAAACTCATCTTTCAGAATATATGAACTTTTAAAGAAAGATATTTATAAGAGTAAACCTGAAGTAAACGGTGGAAGAGTAGATGTCTTATATAATATCTCGGAATTCAGATTCATGATAGGACTTGCAAACGGCGATGATCCAGCTGTATCTAAAGAAATGGCGCGAATGGGGTCTCATATAGACTGGGATGTGCTTTACAGCAAGCTTGATAAAAAGGACCGGAAATACGATGAATGGTATGAACTCCAGAGAAATGTGCTTAAACCAGCCCAGCAGGAACTCGAAGAAAAAAGTGATATAAGGTTTGAGTATGAAGGTCTTAGGAACGGAAGACGAACATCTGAAATAATGTTCAGAATTTATAGAAATAAACCATCTACTTCAGTAATAACCAAAAAGAAGGTTATAGAAAGCCAGGAATCTTTCAGGCAGCTCGAAATGCCTTACGATCTGGAACAGTATAAGCCTTTATACGATGAATATGTTGGACATAATGATCTCACTAAAGAAGATATTGACATGCTTTTGAAGAAAGCGGATTTTAATGCAAATAAAGTTCGTGACGCAATTGCACTTGCTGATAAGCAGGGATACATAAACAATTATGTGGGATGGCTAATAAAATGTATTACAGATGATTATACCCATACTGAAGTTCTTGAGGGCAGTTCTGAGGATGCTGCAAGAATTAAAGAGATCATGAAGCAGTATGATGAAGGTAAAAAATCTGGAGAGATACAGAGGGCTGCATGGGAAAGGGTTCAGTCAAACGAGGATTTCCCTGATTTTACTAATATGCTTGAGATGAATGGTGTCACACTGGAACTGGTCCTTTCTATTTACAAACTTGATGAAGTGCTCCAGATGTATGCAGACTGGAAAGTAAACAGACCAATAAAATTCTAATAGAACTTTCTAATACAAAGTATAATACATATATATATTATATTTATGTATTATATTATCTAATATATTACTTGAGCTAGGATTAATGCGGATCTTAGCGTATAATATTGATAGTCCTTAAAATTTTATTTTGGGATTAATGTGCTTGCTCCAGGGGATCTTCCCCTGGAGTTTTTTCAAAATGAAGGCACGATCCGTGATAATATAAGCGTGCCTTTGAATTAATTGGGAAACCCCATAGCACCCTTACCCGTTTCCCAAACCCTTCCCGGCATATTTTTCATAGAATTCCGGTATATCATTGCGTTGCTATAATAATATAGTTGATAATCTTACTTCGCATAGATAATCTTTGTGGCATGATTCCTTTTTATGAATCAAATCACATATGTTTTCGCAGCTTTGGGGCTATGAAATTAAATAAAAGTATAACCGTAAAAAAGATAGTAAAATCAATCAGCTTTTCACTGAAGATAATAGAGTGCTGAAAAAGGATGGAAAGTGCTGCATCAAATAGTAAAAATGCAACTGATTGTCCAAAGCTTTTAAATATGATATTCATGTCATTATTCCTTTATGTAGTTTATAGTTGCTGACATCATCTTTAAAGTATGCCGGAGTCTATTATAAGCTTTTTACGGTTATCGCAGAAGTAGGAATCTATAGTTAAATTTCTCTATTTAACCTGAATTATTCACGGCTTAATTACAAAGCCGCATAGTTACTGCATTTAAACTGCATATTGCTTTCACCCAATAAGTGAAGCCTTAGGGGTATTAATAAAGCCCCGATTCTGTTACAATTTTAGGTGTCGAATCCAAAAACATAACAAAAAAGAGGCTTCATATGTCTAGTTTAGATTACACAACCTTAGAAAGCAATAAGCGTTTTAAATTAAATTTTGACGGAGGTGATTTATCCTCCGATGCTGGTCTTCTCCTAATAAAGGAATTCATCAGCAAACTGCACTTTGACAAGCTGATTGACAGCATATTTCACACCAATGATTCTTCAAGCCGCCGGACT
>NZ_AUIY01000039.1 GCF_000423945.1 Butyrivibrio sp. XPD2002
AGGCTGACTCCTACTCGATTTCGCACACGAACATTCCGCACTTCGTGCTCCATGTTCTTACAACCGGCAAATGAATTTGTATGCAAGCATCCATTCGCTTGCCGGTCTTGTGCAACAAAACCTGCTAACAAATGTCAACAGGTGAATGAATGATTTCTGCATGATTTTATTTTTCTAATTAAGAGCATCACAATAAGGCTGGGCACTTTGTCCAGCCTTCCTAAATGCTTCTGGATACTTACTTTTTATAAACTTCAGTCACTCTTGCGTAGTAAATACGTAAGAATTTATTTAATCCCGCTATTTTGGCGTGTCTTTTACACTTTCCCTCATTTTCTTTTTTGATGATATAGTTGTATACATCTGCGTCTTTAGGAGCCGGATGACTCTTAAGCACTCGCATGACTTCATATCCTACTTTCCTTAGAGTGGCTGACCCTCTCTTTGTCATTCTTCGATTTGTACCAACAAATTGTCCTGACTCATAAGGTGGTGGATCTATACCGGCGCAGGCAATAAGAGCTTTTGCGCTATGTAGTTTTCTGACATCCCCTATCTCAGCGATTAGCTTTGGCGCAAGCACATCGCCTACACCGCCCATTTCTCTAACCGTAGAGTATTCTGGTAGGGACTTAGCAAGAAGCTGCATTCGTGCTAATATAGTAGCCAGGGAGCTGTCTACTGCTCTTAACACTGATACTGCTTCCTGTACTAACATTTTGGTCGATGGGGTACTGGAAGATAGTGTGGGAATACCACCGGATGCTAATTCATAAACTTCTTCAGCTTTGGATCTGCTCCGGTGATATTTCTTTTCTTTTGCCCAGAGAAGGTACTCTTCTATAAATTCCTCAAGACTCATGGAAGTAATCATGTCATAATGCCAGAACTTCTCCACAAAATCACTTAGCTTATCTTTGTTGTTTGCTTCATTCCAGCTATTAAACTTTTTCTTGATTCCAGGCATGACATAATCGAGGATATGAGTTAATTCTAGTAATGCCTTTACATGGAGTTCCATATAATACCTATATCTGCGTCCAAGTAGCTTCAGTTCAGCATATACCTCTTCATCACCTTCATACTTTTGGAGTTTAAACCACTTTTCAATTCCATAATTAGCAATCATGATTGAATCAAGCTTATCAGTCTTAACTCCCCTAAAGTTGTTATCCTTTGCAAATGTTTTCATCACAAAAGGATTTACAACAGATACGAAATATCCTTTCTCAGAAAGATATGTCAATACTGGCAGGTGATAAATGCCTGTTGCTTCCATGACTATACGTACTTCACCATCCAATTTCTGAAGAATACTATCCAGTCCTTCTAACTCCTTCTCAACATGTTGCATTTCGAAAGGACTACAAACAATTTCGCCATATGGCTTAAGTATGCAGACAGTACTTTTCCCTTTTGAAACATCAATTCCAACACTTATCATTCTGAACCTCCTCCAACTGTAATTAGTAATTGCTCCAGCCACACTTATTACCATTCAGTTTAGTTGGTTACACGGGTGTTTCTCCCTACCTGCTTAAGCGAATGCTTATAATAAGGGGTTGGTTAACGGTTTTGTTGACGGATGCTATGATCCAAAAAAGCGCACGTCAGACCAATTACTCCCCTTATTATAAAAAATAAGTGCAGATGTCAGAGTTAATTACTCTCTAACAACTACACTTTTATGGTACTAAAAAGCCCCCTGGAAAAATCCAAGGGGCATAAAATCCAATTTTTATTCTTCTACAACAGTCTTGATATGAAGCTCTTCAAGCTGCTTCTCTGTTACCTCACCGGGAGCACCCATCATGATGTCCTGCGCATTCTTGTTCATCGGGAAAGGAATAACCTCTCTGATGGTAGGCTCACCTGAAAGGAGCATGATCATACGGTCAACTCCGGGAGCGATTCCTGCGTGCGGCGGTGCGCCGTAGCAGAATGCATTGTACATAGCAGGGAACTTAGCCTTAACATCATCCTCACCGAGGCGAACAAGCTCGAATGCCTTGATCATGATCTCAGGATCGTGGTTACGAACAGCACCTGATGAAAGCTCGATACCGTTACATACAAGGTCATACTGGTCAGCCATGATATCAAGAGGATCCATCTCTCCGCGCTCTGCCTTAAGAAGTGTCTCCATTCCGCCTGTAGGCATTGAGAAAGGATTGTGACAGAACTCAAGCTCACCTGACTCCTCGCCGATCTCGTACATAGGGAAATCAACGATCCAGCAGAATGAGTACTGCTCTTTATCCATGTGTCCGGGAACAGCAGCACCAAAAGTCTTAACAACAACACCTGCGGTCTTCTGAGCCTGGAGAAGCTTACCTGAGCTGAGAACAACAAGGTCACCAGCCTTAAGGCCAAGAGCTGAAATAACAGCGTCCTTGTTCTCCTGAACGAACTTAGCGATACCGCCAACTACTTCGTTATTCTCATCTATTCTGAACCAGTAAGGCTTAACACCCGCCTGAACCTCTACGTCAGCGATAGTCTTATCGATGAACTTGCGGCTCTCCTTGAAGTCAGAGATAACAACAGCCTTGATTCTTACATCTGTATCGCTGCCGTCCTCTGCCTTGGTTGCGAAAGGACCAAATCCGCAATCCTTAAGAACCTCTGTAGCATCCTGAACTGTAAGGTCGATACGAAGATCCGGCTTATCTGAACCATACTTCTCCATAGCCTCACGGTAAGGAATTCTTGCAAACGGAGCACCTGATGCTCTGTCGTATGTACCATACTTAGCAAAGATAGGAGGAAGAACATCCTCACATATCTCAAATACATCCTCCTGTGTAGCGAATGCCATCTCCATGTCGAGCTGATAGAACTCACCGGGACATCTGTCGCCTCTTGCGTCCTCATCGCGGAAGCAGGGTGCGATCTGGAAATAACGGTCGATACCTGATGTCATAAGAAGCTGCTTGAACTGCTGAGGAGCCTGGGGAAGTGCATAGAACTTTCCGGGATGCTTTCTTGCAGGAACAAGGTAGTCTCTTGCACCTTCAGGAGATGAAACTGTAAGAATAGGTGTTGTGATCTCCATGAAGTCATGCTCGATCATTGAGCTTCTTAGAGCAGCAATAACATTGCTTCTAAGAATAATATTCTTTTTAACCTCAGGATTTCTAAGATCAAGATAACGATATTTAAGACGTGCTGTCTCATCAGCCTCACGGCTTCTGTTAATCTCAAAAGGAAGCTCGTTGTATCTGCAACGGCCAAGAGCATCTATCTTCTCAGGTACTACTTCGATATCACCTGTAGCCTGCTTGGGGTTCTTAGAGCTTCTCTCTCTTACTGTACCCTCAACAGAAATAGTTGATTCCTTATTAATACCCTTAACAACCTTCATCATCTCCTCTGTCTCGATGACGATCTGGGTTGTTCCGTAAAAATCTCTCAATACCACAAAGCCAAGCTCTGCGCCAACCTCACGAAGGTTCTCAAGCCAGCCTACAAGCTTAACCTTGTTACCCACGTTCTCAGCTCTGAGCTCACCACATGTATGTGTACGTGACTGCATTTTAAAATTTCTCCTTACTAAACTACTAGTAACTCTGATTGTTACTTCTAAACATCAGAAATCATTTTAGCACAATTACTGCCACTTTGTTATAAAATCTTAAAACAATATGATATATTGGTAGGTAAAGCGATTCCGCTTTCAAAAACGCTGATAAAAAGGAATGTTTAAATGAAAAGCTTCCATTCATTTTGCTATAAATCCATAACCATACTGGGGCTGGCACTTCTCCTAATACTTGCAGTCTCCAGCATATTCATTTACGGACATCTGTACAGCAGCAGTCAGGAGCGAATGGTCTTTTATAAAAACGGCATGGTCTTCTTTATTCTCATTCCCGTATTTTTCTTCGCCCTCTGGAAGTTCAGAGACTTACTTAAAAAGGTCACACCGGGTAAGCTCTTTTTAATCTGCTCACTTATTTACATTATTGCTGGTTTGTACCTGACCTTCAGAGTTCCGGATACAATAAGAAGCGATCCCTACATGATCTACAAATATGCTAAAAAGTTCCTTGATGCTGACTATGAGGGACTGACTGGGGGCTATTATCTCCGCTTTTTCCCCTATCAGCTGGGCATGGTGACCTTTGAGATGGGACTTTTATCCATCTGGAACAGTACCCGTATTCTCTTCATAGCTAATCTCATCCTGATTCTCGGCATCAATTTCCTTCAGTGGAGGATCACAGAGCTTTTAAGTAAGAACAAGCTGGTTATTAACTACAGCATCGCCCTGTCATTCGGCTTTGTTCCGATGCTGTTCTATATCCTGTTTACCTACGGAACTATTCCCGGTCATTTCTTCCTATGTCTGGGCTACTATTTTCTTATAAAGCACATCAAAAACCACTCACCCTTAAGCTTTATTTTCTGCGGACTGAGTCTTGGAATTGCAGTTATATTTAAGCCCAATTACCTGATTGCAGCAGTGGCCTGTGCCATTATCATTTTCATGGATCTGCTAAAGCGCTTTTCAAAGGGAAAGCTTGTAATCCTTGTGATCGTCATTATTCTATCCATCGCTCCTAACAAGGCATTCCTTCAGATGTGGAGAAATATCAGCGGCGTAGACTTTGACGGCGGAGCTCCCTATGTTCTTAATGTCACCATGGGCCTTCAGCCGGAGGAAATGGGCAAGGGCAGACTTGGAGGCTGGTATAACGGCTACAATTACGACACCTTTGAGCTTAATAACTATGATATAGAGGCATCAAAAAAGGTTGCCTTCGAAGATATGAAAAATCTTGCAGAGCACTGGAAAAACAATTCAGCCGCTGCAAGGAAATTTTTCATAGATAAGATCCACTCAACCTGGAACGATCCGCTGTTTCAGTCACTGTGGTCAGGTCCTCTGGAGGATTCCGACCAGGTCGTTACGGACAAGCTTCTTCACAGTCTGTTTACTGGTGGCCATGTGGCGATGGTATTTGAGAAATACATGAATCTTGTTATGATTAGTATATATCTGCTTGCAGCAGCATGGTGTTTTATGAACCTTACTAAAAAGAGCGGGGATGACTCCGAGCTTTTCTACCTGCTTCTCTTTTTGGGCGGTTTCATATTCCATCTTATTTCTGAGACAAAGAGTCAGTATGTCTACATGTATGCATACAGCCTTATTCCCTATGCAGCCATCACTCTTTGCTCGAAATTCGGACGTAAGTCCTGATGCTATCAACCTAAGTGAGGTCTCATTTTTATGGGCTTAAAAACTGATAAACACGCAACCTTTATAAAACTGTTTTTTATAAATATCTTTTTACTTGTGATCTCTTACGGTGTATTTTACCGTGAGGGCTTTGGTGCTGACACCATTTCTCAGCATGCAATCCCCCTTATCAACATCGAGACCTGGATTACTTACGGAAGATATTTTGCGTATTTATTCAGCATGGGACTTTATGAGCTTGGTATCAACGCAGTAGAGCATTACCACATTTTCTACATCATGTTCATAGTAAATACTGCCCTTGCGCTTTCCGTATATCAGCGTATGTTCAGGGAATTCTTTGAGGAGCTCATTCCTCTTGTTTTATCCACTTCCCTGATTTTTATCAACGGCTTATTCTGCGAGAGCTTTATGTTTCCCGAATGTTTCCCGGGCTTTTCTCTGGCATACTTATTTTCAGCCATAGGTGCTTACCTTGTATCAAGAAAAAAACTCATTGAAGGACTCCTTACCCTTCTGATATCTGCGCTTTTTTATCAGGCTCCCGTTATGATCGCTGTTATCTGCATCATTGGCTATCTGTATTTTGAAGATGACATGATCGTTTCATTAAAGCTTGTGGCAGAGGGCATTCTTTTCATAATATTCGGAGCAGGAATTTCATTTCTGACAACCGTATCCGGCAGCTTTTTTGCCGCACTTCTTGGCGACACTCCAAAGGCGGTTAATTTCCTTGGAATCCGCGGTGAGATTAAAAACATCATTCATGGTATGCTGCTCTTTTTCCAGAGCGGCTACAGGCTGCTGCCTCCCGCATATTTCCTGCTTATCATACTCATATTTGCAGTTCTGGTTTTTGTCATTTCATCAGCTAATCTCAAAAAGTCACTTAGCCTTTTTCTTATCATAATTGCTGTATTCGGAACAGCCATGATTCTTCCAAGAGGTTCAGAAACACCGCGTCTTCTCGGCGGTCTTTACGCCGCTCTTGCAGTAATACTAATGGCTTCCGTTATCGTCGGCTCCAAAAGAAAAAGAACCATGCTACCCATGATTCTTGTGCTCTGCGCTTTTCTTTACATTCAGATAATATCTATATACAAGATTGCCCAGAACCACTACAAGAGCAATGAAATCGACTTATCCGATGCAAGAAGCGTATATTCTGAAATTTTGAACTATGAAAGAGAGACCGGCAACACAATTACCAAGGTTGCCTGGGCCACAGATAAAAACACTTTTCTTGTAAACGAAGGAATCTACTATACCTGCGGACAGATTAACGAAAGAACTCTTCCTCTGGTAGCGTATTCCCTGCTCACCTATGTGTCAGATGGCAGGGAATATCAGAAAGTCCAGATGGACAAAGCTATTTACAAAAAGCACTTCAAGGGGAAGGACTGGAGCTCTTTTGATGCATCAGAGCAGCTGGTATTCGACAACGACACCTTGTATTGGTGTGTTTACTAATATCATCACATTCCATCCGTCTCATACGTTAGTGTATAACCTTCGTGGCCTTCAATGGCATTCCACTGAGCTATTATTCTGTCTATCGGCACATTTTCTTCGCCCTCTGCCACATCAGTAAGGATCAGTATCGCCTGATTCTTGCCGTTTAGTGCCACTACATCGTTGCTTCTAAGATTAGCTCCCAAGAGATCCAGGAAAGCATCCATGACAGACTTCTCTACTTCTCCGCCATCATCCTTTCTCAAAACAAACTGAACAATCCAGATATTAACGATGGTTCTCTTTGCTATTCTCGCAAAGAGTCTGTAGATCATCTGAAGCTTATCAAAATCGACCATGTAGGCTCCCTTATGGACGCCTCCACGCTCCTCAAGTATCATCTTGATTCCTGCAATACCGTTAGCCTCTACCTCATCACCGGTGACATATCCGGTCGTTCTGTACATGAAGTAACCATGCTTTCCGTTCTGCTTTACGTTGTACAGAGCCTTATCCGCTTTTCTGAAAAGCTCGTTATAGTCTCCGCCTTCTTCCGCTGTCGCCACAGCTCCGATGGACACACCAAGAGGAATGTTCATCTCCTTACCCATGAGCTCCTTACCGGCGATAAGTATCTGCTCGTTAAGGAATTTCTCTTTTTCCGCCACAGCCTTTTCCGATGAAGTTCCAAGAATGAATGCCAGGAATTCATCACCACCAACACGGCCAACAAAATCGTCATCACGAAGACAGGCTCTTATCAGCTCTGCAAATTTGATAAGCACCTTATCGCCCATATCATGTCCAAAAACATCGTTAACCAGCTTGAAATTATCAAGGTCGATCATCATCAGTATGCCTTCATTTTGCTCGCATACTTCAGGTAAAAACTGCTCTGTGAAGCCCTTGTTCCAGAACTTCGTCATGGGATCGATCTTGGCTTCCTTCTGCCATCTCTCAATATTCGTGATACCAGTTCTGATATTGCCGACAAACCAGCCTATGAACAGAATAAACAGGGCACAGACCGTAAAAAGATATATCTTGAAATATGGTCTCTCAAATATCTGCGATTCCTTCATTACATGGAATTTCTCTTCTCTAACGATATTCCTTCCGGCAGAGTCATAGACCTGCACTCTCAGGGTATAATCGCCATAAGGAAGGTTAATGTAGCTAAGCGCCTGCATCTCCCTCTGATGGCAGTATATGCCGTCATCTCCGGAGCCCTCCAGGAAAATGTGCATCATAGGATTTGAAAGTGTGAAATTAAGGGAAGCGATATTAAAGGTAATACGTCCTGATGTCGCAGGAATTATATATTCTCCCTTATCGTTTGGCATAATGATCTCATTATTTGCAACGAGCTTACTTATCCTGATCGAGTAATCCCTGTCAACGAAGTTATCCTCGCCTACCGAGATTCTCCTTACACCATCTATACAGCTAAGATACAGATATGTCCCGTCGTAAGCATTTTTTGAATTGGCTGTAAGAGATGTATCCAGTCCTCTCGCCTTATTAAGCAGTGAATAGCTATAGTCGTCTGTATTATTTATGAGGTCTTCCTTATCTACAATATATATTCCGGCACTGGAGCTAACCCACGCCTTCCCATCATTAGTAAAAAATACATCATAGTTATTGTTATATGGGAAATTTGTGAGCCTTGTTGCCTCGTTTCCATCAAATCTATAGAGAGCATTACTTGTTACATAAATGCAATCCTCGCCACCACAGGGAATTACCTTCAGGATAACCAGTGAATCCAGACCTTCATCTTTGCCAAATTTCTTTTCAATTTTCCCATCCTTAATTACTATAAGGCCATCACCGTCGGTACCTGCTACAATTACTCCCTTTTTGTATTCGATCATACTAAGGACCTGGGTTGTAAGTCCTTCCTTCTCACCGATGGTACTGGTCACTTCTCCATTTTTAATAAAGCTGATACCCGTGCTGCTTGCAGCAACAATAGTACCGTCTGATAACTCCAGTGTCGAACGGAATCTTCCACCCTCTGTATTATTATTCCTGATGTTAAAGCTCTCCAATGATCCATCCGCTTTAAGCTCGATAAGCCCGCTCTTTCCATAGGTACTTACCCATACATTTCCCTTGGAGTCCTCCATCAGATCTCTTATTCTGACATTTTTAAGATATGTAGGATGATCTATTGGCACAGAATAGTAGGTTTTCAGATCAATAGTGTAGAGTCCGCTGTTTGTTCCAACATACAAAAGGCCATCCTTGATCATGGTTGCGTTTACAACATCATTCGGCACCTTCGCTCTGGCAAATACATCCATAAAAGGATTCCAGGTATATCGGATTATGCCCTGTTTATTGGAAACAAACCATATATTTCCCTGATAATCTACTATGATATCGCTCACAGCACTATTAAAGTCCGCTGTGGACATATCTGTGTACTTACCTTCTCTTGTAAGGAATCCGTTTCCGCTCTCAAGGGCGCAGAAGAATCCATTATTCTGCTCTGAAAAGATGAGCTTATTAAAATACTCTCCTTTTTCTATATAAAGCTTCTTTCCAATAACAATATTATTGTCCTTGATAGTTGTATATATCGCGTAATTTGAGCTTGTTCCCACAAGAAATTCTTCATGATTTGTGGCTGCTACTGCGCAATATACGAAGTGCTCATCGTCAAGAACAGTTTTGTTTACACATTCAAGATTCTTGATAAAGAAAAGGGTTCCTGAATTTGTGACTCCTGCAACTTCATTATTCACATTACAGGACAGGGATCTTACTCCATATATCTCATCCTCAGGGAAGTTTTTAATTTTCTTATCCCTTGTGATAATGCAGAACTTCGTAGCTGTTCCCACATATATATTGCCAAGCTTATCATCACAGATTGCTCTTATTGAATCGGAAGGAAGACCATCCTCTGCAGTATAGAAGGCAATATCATTATTTTTAGGATTATAACAGGCTATTCCACTGTCATTGGTACCGATCCAAAGATTCCCTCTTCTATCTACGAAAAGCGTCATTACATTGCTTATCTTGTCATCAATATTGACGGTCTCAAAGCTATATCCATCGAATCTGTATAGACCGGCATAGGTTCCGACCCATATATATCCATCCTTGGTCTGGGCTATGGCATTTATTTCCATGGAAGCAACACCATCATCCGTATCATATTGGATAATAGCGTACTCAGAAGCCATGTCCCTGGCCTTTGTATCAAAGGGAACAGCCATAAATGCCAGAGGTACAAGTATCCATAGCATGGCTTTTTTCCTAAAGCCCTTTTCCCTTCTGTTTGTCAAAAAATGATATGCGTGAATAAGCTTTGTAGCTACAATTACGCTTAAAGCCTTATCCGGAATATCGACAAAGGCTTCTCCCAAAAATGTGCAGACAACCGGAACATTAATATCCCTGGATAGCATAGCTATAAGACCGTCTCCCCAAACATTACCTGTTCTTCCGTCATAGAAGAATATATTGAGAGGCGTGGACAAAATAACCGCTATAAATCCAGCAAAAACTGCAGTGGATAGAACTTTGAACATGTTATGGGAACCGGCTTTAGGGTAGAACATTCCCACAGAAACACCAATGCCGACAGAAACTATGATATAGGAAAAATTAGCCAATTGATTAGAACTTCCTATACCTAAAAGAATATTAAGCGCAGCACCACAAACAGCTCCGTATACCGGACCAAGCTGAATAGCCGCAATAAGAGTACCTATTGCATCCAGCCAGAAAGGAAGCTGTAATGTGGCTGCTGCCTTTCTACCTATGAGATTGATGAGAATGCAGACAGCCATCAGGGCGTAGGTCTGCCACCTCTTCATTTTTTTCATCAAATCCCCTCATAAATACTACGGTTAAGAAAATAAATGCTCGTGCATTTTTAAACGCAACAAAAATACATAAAACCACAGTTTTACAGATTAATTCTATCACCGCGAAAAGGGGCACTCAATGAAGCAGATGGCAAGAATGCATAAAGAAATTATAAAATTTAAACTCTACTACCTAAGACAAATTGCACCAACAAGCGGAATTGTTATTACGGAAAGAAGCGTAGTCAGCGCCACTCCGCGGGATGCAGTCTCCTCATCACCGCCGTAATACTGCGCCAGCATAGCAGTCATACTTGCTACCGGTGTTGCTATCATAATAAAGCACACTCCAAGGAGAGTTGTGTCTCTGATGAATATCTTGAGGATAAATACACCGATTATAGGAATAACTATAAGCTTTATGACCGAGAACAGCATCAGTCTGTAATCTGAAAACAGGTCCTTAAGTTTCATTCCGCCAAGAGCATATCCGATTACCATCATACTCATGGGAACTGTAAGGCCACTAAGTCCCGTTATGACACTTTCAACAGGTCCGGGCACATGAATATGAGTCAGGTAACATACCACAGAAACGAAAACCGCAATTACTCCGGCATTTATGACAAGCTTCCATGAAAAGCCGCCCTCGGATTCCTCCTCTGTTCCATATTGCATGGCACGGATACCATAGGTATAAATAAGCAGGTTAAAGGGAAACTGGAAGAACGCTGCGTATAAAAGTCCAAGACTTCCATAGGTAGCTGATACTATAGGGAATCCCATAAAGCCTATATTGGAAAAGATCGTCATTACTCTGTAGGTACCGTAATGGCTTTTCTTTGCCTTGATAATGCGAGGCAGAAAGATCGCTATCAGTATAAGTCCCATATATATGAAAACAGATGTCAAAAGGCATGTAAGGAGCTGCCTGTTTGAAACTATCTCGTCATTGTTTAATCCTGCGGATATGATGAAGGCCGGGCTTGCAATATTGACAACTATTCCGGACATTCCCTTACTTACCTTATCATTCATCATTCCGGTTTTCCTGCATATTATCCCCACAAGCATAAGTACAAACAGGACAAACATCTGCTCAAGTAATATCATTTTCATTCCTCTTGCGAACATTCGCGTGTAACTAAATAAAGCGCAACATATTTAATATATCACAAGCTTTTCATTTTCTATATGAAAAAATTCACCCTGACAGTATTAAATACCATCAGGGTGAACTTTATATGTTTTTTATTAAGGTAAATATGATTTACTGAGCTGCTTTTCTTGCATCAAGCATAGGCTGATACTTCTCTGTATCAAATGCTACAAGATCCTGGAATCCAAGACCATCGAGCTGTGATACCATCTCATCCCACTGTGCATCGAAATCTGCATCATCCTTAGCGAATACCATTCTCCAAGAAGAATCCTTGATAACGTCGCCGCACTGCTTACGGATAAGGCTGATGTCTGTAGTATCAATTGCAAGAGCGATGTTGATTGAAGGAACAACTGTCATCATGTTGTTCTTCTTGAGGTACTCAACATCGTCAGCTGCACCAAACTTCTCAGACCACTCCTTAGTTGTCTTTGTCTGGTTCATCTCGATTGATGTTGACCACATATCTGAAGCATAAGGCTCACCTGTCTCAGGGTTAATGTCGCATGAAGCTACGATCCACTGGTTGATCTGGTTGTTACCATCGTTCCAGTTACCGCCACCGAGTTCCTCGGGAACGATTACTTCTGCTGAGAATCTGTTAAGACCATCTTCTGTAAGTTTGTACTTGCCATTTTCAACTGTGTATGTAAGACCTTCTGTACCTGCATGCTGGATCTGAACACCCTCGGGTGAAGCGTACCAGTCAAGGAACTCCATAAGTCTGTTGAAGTTCTCGTCAGAAACCTGAGAACCTACACAAAGAACACGACCATCTCCATAGTAGGTGTCAGATGGCTGGTAAAGGTTTGTGTCAGCTACAGGGATCTCAACATAGTTTGTTCCCTCTTCACCCTTTGCAGGACTGTTCCAGAAACCATACTGCCAGCTGTACCAGTAGAGATATACTCTCTTTTCCTGCATCTTAGAAACGATTGCATTCCAGTCCTGAGTTGCAGAATCGGGATCAACAAGCCCCATCTGGTTAGCCTGATAGAAGAACTTAAGCATCTTGTAGTAAGCGCCGTCCTTGTCTGTGATAGGAGCGATGCTATTGTCTGTACCGATAAGTACGGAGCCGTTTACTTCCTGGCCATACCACTTTGTAAGCTGAGCTACGTTCTCCATGTACTGTGAATCCCAATCCTTCCAAAGTGAGATTGCATAAGCGGGATCGCCATTCTCGTTTGTAGGATGTGCATCCTGAATGCTCTTTAAGCATGCAAGAAGGTCATCAAGGTTCTTGAGCTCGGGAGCACCTGCTTCGTTGTACATATCCCATCCCATACGAGGATAAGAATAAACGTGAAGCTGCTTGTAATCTGTAGGTCCGTTGAGGTTCATCTCAAGCGGAATAGCATAAATCTTGGAGCCATCACCCATCTGCTCGTTGAACTTCTTGATCTGCTCCATGTATTTAGCAAGGTTAGGATACTTCTCGATAACATCTGTAAGATCATGGATAAGTCCTGACTCTACGCACTCCTGTGCATCAGCGTTATCAAGGATGATAAGATCACCAAGTGCACCAGCTGCGCATCTTGTCTGATAAAGAGCTGCGCCATCACCGGATACCTGAGGTGCGATGATGTTAAGGTCCATGTTGAACTTGTCCTTAACGATCTTGCCGTACCAGCCGGGCTGAATACCCTGGAAGTTAGCTGCTACGTTGTAGAAATCTACTGTGTAGGTCTCGTCGTGGCTTGCAGCAGGAGTTTCTGCGCTGTCGCCACTCTCAGTAGCTTCCCCACCTTCTGTGGTCTCTGTCTTTGTGTCAGTACCGCCTGCGGCCTGGTCAGCACCTGTGCTACCGCCACATCCGGCAAGCATACTTACAGTAAGCATTGCTGTAAGTGCCAGAGATGAAAGTTTTTTAAGTTTCATTTTTCATTCCTCCTTTTTTATAAACCCTTAGACAGGGTAAATTAACAATAATAATTCCAGCTTCATAAGGAAGTTCCGCTCTCGCTAAGGAAGTTCCGCTCTCGCTAAGGAAGTTCCGCTCTCGCTAAGGAAGTTCCGCTCTCGCTAAGGAAGTTCCGCTCTCGCTTCGCTCGCCGGAACGACCATTCTCACTAAGTTCGAAAGAACCTCACTAAGTGATAATGGTCAGCCCTTCACTGCACCAATCATAATTCCCTTTACAAAGTATTTCTGGAAGATCGGGTACACAAGCATGATAGGGAGTACGACGATAACAGTGATTGTCATACGCACACTTGTGGTAGTCTGTGCTGTTGCTGCAGCTGCTGCAAGGGATGCT
>NZ_AUIY01000040.1 GCF_000423945.1 Butyrivibrio sp. XPD2002
CACGTTTCTGTGAATACATGGCACCACATGTAGGACAGAATCTTGAATGACAACGAAAGGGAATAAATTTGAGAGTACCACAATCAGGGCAGCCATACATGGCACCGCCATAGGCAGGGTCTCCGCAATTGAGCATCTTATCGATGTTTTCCATTTCAGTTTTGCGGGGATGAAGAGTATATTGAATTTCTTCGTAATGATCGCGGAACAGATTTTGTAGTACGTTTCGTTTCATAAAAATCATTATGAATGAGTTGAGGCAAAAAACAACCCCACCCCTCATGATTGAGGGGCAGGGGAGTTGAGGTGCCGTAGGCACTTTTTTATATCATACAAGAAAATTGCAAGCAAATTGCCTGATATGTATAATAAGATGATGACATTAAAAGGTTATGGTGCGAATTGGAATAATTTGGTCGCATTGATATAAGCATTAGAAGTGGAGTAAAAAAATTTATGGGCAACAATTTCGATAATAATAATGACGATCTGGATTTCAGAGAGGTTCCGGAATCCGAGATCAAAAGTGATAAAGCTGAAAGTAAGGTGAATAACGATACAACGGATAATAAGGAGAGTGATTACGAGGATGTGTGCTTTATATGCAGACGTCCTGAGAGCAAGGCAGGCAAGATGTTTCACCTTCCTAACGGAATATGCGTCTGTGATGACTGTATGCACAAGACCATGGACACAGTCAGCCAGTTTGATTATCAGAACCTTCTGAACAATCCCGACCTTATGAATGAGCTTAATAAGCACAACGGAATGCCGGGGCTTAATTTCATGAACTTTGGTGACTTCATGAATTCAGGCGGAATCCCTAATTCACAGAAGATCAAAAAGAAGAAGGAAGAGGATATCAAGGTTAAGCCTGAGTTTAGCATTGAGAACATTCCTGCGCCTCACATCATAAAGGGCAAGCTCGATGACTATGTAATCGGCCAGGAGCAGGCTAAGAAGATAATCTCTGTGGCTGTTTACAATCACTACAAGAGAGTTAAGACAGGCACAATGGACGACATCGAGATTGAAAAGTCAAACATTCTCATGATCGGACCCACAGGTAGTGGTAAGACCTACCTCGTAAAAACACTGGCTAAGCTTCTTGATGTGCCGCTTGCTATCACTGATGCTACATCCCTTACAGAGGCAGGTTACATCGGTGATGATATCGAGAGCGTTGTAAGTAAGCTTCTGGCAGCAGCCGGTAACGATATCGACAGAGCCCAGCAGGGTATCATTTTTATAGATGAGATCGATAAGATTGCAAAGAAGAAGAATACTACTTCAAGAGACGTAAGCGGAGAGTCAGTTCAGCAGGGAATGCTGAAGCTCCTTGAGGGATCAGATGTTGAGGTTCCGGTTGGAGCAAGTAGCAAAAATGCTATGGTTCCCATGGCAACGGTTAATACCAGAAATATTCTGTTTATCTGTGGTGGTGCCTTCCCGGATCTTGAAGAGATCATAAAGCAGAGACTGAATAAGCAGACCTCCATCGGTTTTGATGCTGATCTTAAGGATAAATGGGATAAGGATCCTGATCTTATCACCAAGGTTACTATTGAGGATCTTAAGAAGTTTGGAATGATCCCTGAGTTCCTCGGAAGACTTCCGATCGTATGCACTCTGAAGGGATTGTCCAAGGAGATGCTGGTGCAGATCCTTAAGGAGCCCAAGAATGCGATACTTAAGCAGTATCAGAAGCTCCTTGCTCTTGATGAGGTTAACCTTGAATTCGATGATGATGCACTTGAAGCAATAGCTGAGAAGGCTATGGAAAAGGATACGGGAGCCAGAGCTCTTCGTGCCATTATTGAGGAGTTCATGCTGGATATCATGTATGAGATTCCGAAGGATGATAACATCGGAAATGTAACGATAACAGGAGATTATATCAGAGGAAAGGGTGGTCCCAGAATTGAGCTTAGGACCATGGAAGTACCGAAGGCTATTCCTGTGAAATCTGTAGAAAATTCATAATAAAAACGCTGTCCGTAAAGGGCAGCGTTTTTGATATTCGGGATATTTTATGCAGTAATGAAGGTACCTGCTTTTCCTTTTAAAGCGTCTCCAACCTCTGCAAGAGAAGTGATGAGAACACTTCCTGAAGGATTCTTCTTGAGGTATTCGATAGCAGCCTCAATCTTGGGAAGCATATCTGTTGCACCAAACTGGCCATCGCGGATGTACTGCTCTGCAGTAGATACGTTCATGCGCTCAATGGGAGCCTGAGTGTCCTTACCGAAGTCTGTGTAAACGTAAGGAACAGAAGTAAGAATGATAAGTCTGTCTACGCCAAGATCAGCGGCGAGCTTTCCTGCGATAGCATCCTTCTCGATAACTGCAGAAGCACCCTTAAGTACGTGGTTCTGCTGGATTACAGGGATTCCGCCACCACCACAGGCGATAACTATCTGACCTGCGTCAGAAAGTGCACGGATGGCATCAATCTCAACGATATCTATAGGCTTGGGAGCTGCAACGATACGAAGGTATCCTTTTCCGGGTACTTCCTGTACGAAGTTGCCCTTCTTAACTTCATTATCAGCGTCTTCCTTGGACATGTATCTGCCGATAACCTTGGTGGGAGCATAGAAGGCTTCATCATAGGGATCAACAGTAACCTGAGTCAGAATTGTGCTGACAGGAGTTGATATTCCGCGGCTTGTGAGCTCGCTCTTAAGGGAATTCTGCAGATCGTAGCCGACATAACCCTGGCTCATTGCGCTACATACGCTCATGGGAGCGGGAGTGTAGTCGATATAGATTCTTCGAAGCTCTGTCATGGCCTTGTGTATCATGCTTACCTGGGGGCCATTACTGTGTGTTATGTTAAGCTGGTAACCTGCCTCTGCGAGATCAGCAAGAGCCTTTGCAGTTACCTTTGTGGCTTTCATCTGTTCATTGGTGGTGTATCCGAGGGCTTCGTGTCCAAGGGATACAACGGCCTTCTTGTTTTCCATTGCGTTTCCTCCCGATTGTGCTAATAAAAATATGTCTCATTTTACCATATATTGGTTTTGTAGGATACCTTATATGATGTTAATTAGAGCGTGTGGCCATATATTCGTTCCACAGCTTTTCCCCATTTTGTAAAAGAATGCAATAAGTTTCCTTGAAAATCTTGTATATGGGTTTGGATTTTTCAAAAAGATCGTAGGATTCAGGGACTTCGTGGAGTGCGGTATCGATATCTCCTGCGATTTTAAGGCCTACGTTTTTATCAGGCATGGGTATTATGCCAAGGAAAGCTGTGCCGTAGGTCTTGCTGGAGGTGCAGGAGGTTATATAGCAGGCTGCAAAGTCCTTCCATTCCTCAAGCTGATAGGAGTCGATATTGTCACTATAGGCACCAAGTGCAGTTAGATAGCTTTCAATCTCCTTGCGTCTTCTGCCGTTTAAGAAGGATATGGCGGATGCCCTGTTAAGAGTCATTAGCATCATGAAGGCGCGCATGTAATTATCCACCCACTGGTTGTTTTTCTTCTCATATCTGTTGTCGAAGAGCTCTAAGTAGCGCTTTGCATCTTCAGGAGTTATGTCGCTCCAGATTCCGGAGGCCTCCTGATTCTCGCTCAGGTACTCGAGGTGGGCTCTTCTCTCAGAGAAGTCCTCTATCTCATGAAAATTGTTAATTTCCTTTGGTTTGTCATAAAGATTGTTATTTTTCATCATCTTTTCATCTCTAACTTATTATGCCTGCGGTCGTAGGTCAGTATGCCGTTTACTTCCTCCTCAACGTCTGAGAGCTGGGTGTAAACCGCACCTGCAAGGCCCTTCTGTTTGAGGCTTTCTATAGTCTCGTCCATAAGCGTTTTATAGGCCTTCTGAAAATCGGTAGGAGTATCGAATTTCTTGTAGCCGAAAACTCTGTCCACGCTGCTGTGGTTCTTGATATAGCAGGTATAGCCGCCATATTCGGAGATTACGAAGGCGCGGTGCTTTTTATCTGCAACGACATTCAGCGGTCTGAAATAGTTGTGGACACTTCTGAAGTCTCCGCCATTTTCATCAAACCATCCGCTGGCCTGGTCGACAAGCCTGTTGTCAGCAAACTGCCTTGCGTGTATTGTTGCGGCGGATGCATTGAACTGTCCCCATCCCTCGTTGAAGAGAACCCATACCGAAATGCTGGGAACATTTATAAGGTGCTGGATGGTCTCCCTCATCTCATGGTTCCATTCCCGTCTGCCGTCAGCAGATTCTCTCGAGAATATGTGATAGTTGATGGGACCGTCTGGCATGTGTCCGAAGATTCCCGGGAAAAGTGTAGGCAGGTAGGAGACTACAGGCTTTGCATAGGATGAACCTCCGCTTACCATGTCCTGCCATACTATCATTCCGAGTCTGTCGCAGTGGTAGTACCATCTTGCAGCTTCGATTTTTATGTGCTTTCTTAGCATATTAAAGCCGAGCCTTTTCATCTCAGTAATATCGAAAATCAGGGCCTCATCACTTGGTGCGGTGTAGAGACCATCTGGCCAGTAGCCCTGATCCAGAACACCGTTAAGGAAATAGGGCTTACCGTTTAAGAAAAATACGGGGTTACCGTTATTATCAAACTGTTTGGTGAAGGAGCGCATTCCAAAGTAGCTCCAGGCTTCGTCATCACCTGCATTTATGCATACCTGATAGAGATAAGGATCCTCGGGGCTCCAGAGGTGGGGCTTGGGAATAGTAATCTTGCAGGAATATGTATAGCGGGATTTGTGCTTGGCTTCAATATCCGGTGAGAAGGTACTGAGTTCATCGGACTGATGGCTGAAGGAATCGCGGAAATCCTCTGATTCGAAGCGCTGACGGTTTTTGTCATTTCTGCTTGTTGTGAGGCCCTCGTTTTCTGCAATGAGGATCTCTTTGGAGGAGTCCATTATCTTGATGGAAACAGGACACTTGTGATTGGTGTGGACGGTTACATAGATAATGTCCAGAGCTTTATCCGGAAGGATCCTGTAGGCTGTGATATGTGTTCTCGGTACTACCTCCATCCAGACTGTCTGCCAGATACCGCTTTGGGCAGTATAGTACATACCGCCGCGCTTAAGTGTCTGCTTACCTCTGCTGTGGTAGGAGGAATCGCTGTCATCCTGTACGCAGACTGTGAGAGTGCCTTCAAGGGTAAGCTCATCCTCGGGGCTCTTTTGCTTTAATTCTTCAGTTATATCAATTGTAAAGGGAAGATATCCGCCGGAATGAGCACCAACGGGGGCACCGTTTATGAAAACGATGGCGCGCTGATCCACGGCACCAAAATGTAAAAGCACACGGTAATCCTTTGAAGGAAGCTTAATTGAAGGAAGCACCTTCTTATACCAAAGGTATTCATCGGGCTTTAGCTGTCTCTCGACGCCGGACAATATTGCCTCAGGTGAAAAAGGAACCAGAATGGTTCCATCCATCTTGCGGGGATGGGCATTGCTGCCTGAAAAGGCGTATTCCCACTCTCCGTTCAGATTTATATAGCTGTTACGGACGAACTGCGGACGAGGGTATTCCTGTAAAACATTCTCTTTATCAAGAGAATCGCCCCAGACCGTTGTCAATCTGTGCAGTACGTCGTCTTCGTGTGTCTTATCTATCGCGTTAATTGCATCTATTAAATCCATATAGTTTTCCTTCTTATGAATTAGTGTTTTGTGCAGATACAGCTACAAGGTCCTGATAGAAAGCAGCATCAGAAGCCGCAACGTAAGCTGTTACCCAGAAAAACGGAACGAAGCATGCAAGCATACCAATGAGCCCAAGTGGAATGAAGCTAAGGTAAAGGAGAATGAGTCTTCTCTTATTGCCCTTCATGAGCTTTGAGCTTGTCTTTAAAATGGAAGTCGCCGATTTGTCCGGAAAATCCTGAAGAATGTAGTAGGACTGGGAGAAAGTCAGACGAACATAAAGATTGATAATAGCGAGGATACCGATTACTGCGATAACTGCGTAGGTCACCTGGGGCTCGATACTGCCTGTGATCTTAGCATTTCTGGCGAGTACAACTGAGAGCACCTGAATCGGAATCATTGTAAGGGTATCCATAACTGCGATGGGAACCTGGAGCTTAATTGCCTTGTCAGGGTGATTCTTGAAACCGTGGAACAGATCCCCAACCGATACGGACTGCCCATATATGATATTCATGAAAAGATAAGCGAGTCCTGAATCAAATACACCCAGGAACAGGTTTACCAGAATTGTAGCTGAGAAAAATACCAAATATGAAATAAGGCTACTTGGAATTATAGAACCGACTATAAAGTTAACGACTACAAATGAAATGAATCTGTAAAGAATAATTGCGGAAATTGTTGTGCCATAGTGCCCGATGAGCCTGTCTCTTGCTGCGGCTTTAAGGGCGGATGTTTTGTTGAAATTTTTCATAGCTTCCTCTTGTGTTTTTTATTGTGAAATGGAATATGCCATTCCCAAAAATAAGGCGAAGCGCTAAGGCCTCACCTTATATAATGATCAGTGCACCTCTCAGGTGAAAATCAAACGGCTGCATCGAAGCTGGAGCCTATAAGACCACTGGCTGCGTCAGCTGATTTCTTATTTTTCTGATATGGATTATCTTCATTTTTGTACATTATCTGAGTGGTAGTAAGTCCGCCGGATACATAGGTGCGTCCGCACTCGGGACATACTGCGGTCTGGATTTTTACAGAAGCCTGTAAAACCTTGCCGTCGCCCTCGGCTGCCTCCTTATAAGCGTTGGATACGTGCTCCTGCTCATGACCGCGAACTCTTGAGGGAGCAGCTTCGGGAGATATGTGAGCTGCGCTCTTAAAGGATACGTTTTCGTTAGAACCGTCTATATATTTGCGATTCTTACAGGTCTCGCATTCAGCCGGTGATGAACGCATGCCGGGCTTTTTCTCAACGGATTCTCCGGGATTAAGGCTTACCTTGCCATCACCCATGACAGGACCTGCACCTGCCGCTGCCTCTGAAACTGTTCCGGAGCCGCCGTTATTAAAGGCAGGACCAAAGAACCCTGATGCGTATGAACTATTAAATCCAATTCCACTGATACCACTCATAAGCACATCCTCTTTAATTCTCTGCAGGAATGTCGAAGCTTATTCCGAGATTATCGGTGATCTCATTAAACATGGCGTCAAAGCTTCTGCCGGTGACTGCCTCGGAATACTGATTCACCATTCTGTGCGCTTCGGGATCGGTGAAAACCGTCACGAAGGATGTAACAATCAGTGCATATCCCCCAAATAATCCTACAAGACCAAAGGCAATTGCACGCTTGGCCTGCGGGAAAAGCTTGCCGTTACTATCACGTGTAAGAAGAGCAAGCGTTACAGCGACTCCTCCGAGAATAATGGAGAGATAGACGCTAAGTAAAAGTGCTATTGAAACCAGACCTGTTATTGAGGCTATGGTAGCCATGGAAACCCTGGGATTTAGAGGGTTTCGAGACTGGTTATACTCAAAACTTTCAGTCATTATCAGTTAGTTGTAAATCAGTCTGAAGCTGAATTACATTTTCCTCCTCTGTCATCAAAAGATAACATTATTTCACCTTAAGTTTACCGCAAAAACAGGGTATTGTGTATTAAATTTTGATGAAATATCAGGGTGATTGAAAAAGTGGGTGACATCATAGTAAAATAGACAATGTGCATGCTTTTTTAGCATTGATTTTGAAGGCTTATAAGCCAATAAATTCAAGGAGTTTTACAGTCAGTATGGATATTTTACAGAAGATCACAGAAGAACTTAGTGTACAGAAATGGCAGGTTGAGGCTGCAGTCAAGCTTATTGATGAAGGCAACACCATACCATTTATTTCACGATATCGTAAGGAGGTAACAGGTTCTCTTAACGATGAGCAGCTCAGAACTCTGGGCGAGAGACTCACCTACTTAAGAGGTCTCGAGGAGAAGAAAGAGCAGGTTATTTCCAGCATAGAGGAGCAGGGTAAGCTCACAGACGAGCTTAAGGCGAAGATCATCGCTGCTGAGACAATGGTTGCAGTTGAGGATCTTTACAGACCTTACAGACCCAAGAGAAAGACAAGAGCATCTGTTGCGAAGGAGAAGGGCCTGGACGGACTTGCAGATATTATCCGTGCACAGGAGACCACAAAGACTCTTGTTGAGGAAGCTACTCCTTATGTAAATGAGGAGAAAGAGGTTAAGAACATTCAGGAGGCTATTCAGGGAGCCATGGACATCATTGCCGAGGAGATCTCTGATAATGCCGATTACCGTACATACATCCGTGAGGAGACCTGGAATCAGGGCTTTGTTACATCAACTGCAAAGGACGAGAAGGCAGAGAGCGTTTACGAGATGTACTACAACTTTGAGGAGCCTGTAAACAAGATCCTCGGACACAGAGTCCTGGCTCTTAACCGCGGCGAGGCTGAAAAGTTCCTTACAGTTAAGATCACAGCTCCCGAGGAACAGATCCTTCGTTTCCTTGAAAAGAAGACGATCACAAAGGAAAATCCTGAGACAACACCTGTACTTCAGGCTGTTTGCAAGGATTCCTATGACAGACTTATTGCTCCTGCCATCGAGAGAGACATAAGAAATGAACTCACAGAGAAGGCAGAGGACAGCGCTATTGGCGTATTTGGTAAGAACCTTGAGCAGCTCCTTATGCAGCCTCCTATCGCAGGTAAGACAGTACTTGGATGGGATCCTGCTTTCAGGACAGGCTGTAAGCTTGCAATCGTAGATGCTACAGGAAAAGTCCTTGATACAAAGGTTATTTATCCCACAGCTCCTCAGAACAAGGTTGAGGAAGCAAAGGCAGAGCTCAAAAAGCTTATAAAGAAATATGACGTAGACCTTATCTCAGTTGGTAACGGTACTGCTTCAAGAGAATCAGAGCAGGTAATCGTAGAGCTTATAAAGGAGCTTGATAAGCCGGTTCAGTACGTTATCGTAAACGAGGCAGGGGCTTCAGTATATTCGGCAAGTAAGCTTGCAACAGAGGAGTTTCCCCAGTTTGATGTAGGACAGAGAAGTGCGGCTTCCATAGCAAGACGTCTTCAGGATCCTCTTGCAGAGCTTGTTAAAATTGATCCACAGAGTATCGGTGTAGGTCAGTATCAGCACGACATGAATCAGAAGAAGCTTGGAGAAGCTCTTTCAGGTGTAGTTGAAGACTGCGTTAACAAGGTGGGCGTTGATCTTAATACAGCATCAGCTCCACTTCTTACTTATATATCAGGTATCAGCAAGGTTATTGCCAAAAATATTGTTGATTATAGAGAAGCTAACGGCAAGTTCCAGAGCAGGGATGAGCTCCTTAAGGTTCCGAAGCTCGGACCCAAGGCCTTTGAGCAGTGCGCAGGATTCCTCAGAATCCATGACGGTAAGAATGCTCTTGATGACACAAGCGTGCATCCTGAGTCATACGAGGCAGCAGAGAAGCTTATGGATAAGCTTGGTCTAACCATGGATGATGTAAGAGAGGCTCAGAAGAAAACAGCCAAAGCCAAGGCTGATGCCAAGAAGGCAGAAGCTAAGGGTAATTCTGACAGAAATAAGGGTAAGAATACCAAGAAGGAAAAGACATTTGTTGTTAAGAATACCAGTACCGCTATGGGAGCAGCACTTGCTGCAGCATTAAACGGAGCAAATCTTGTTGCAGATAGCGCACAGTCAGCTTCTGATAATGGCGCTGCTAAGGGTAAATCCGGCAATAAAGCAGGCTCAGGTAATGGTGCAGGATTTGCCGGTGGAAGCCTCCTTAATAAGGTGGGCGATAAGAAGAAGCTCGCTGAGGAGCTCGGAGTTGGTGAGATCACTCTTACAGATATTCTCTCAGAGCTTGAGAAGCCTTCCCGTGACCCCAGAGAGAGCATGCCTGCTCCTATTCTTAGAAGTGATGTCATGGACATGAAGGACTTAAAGCCCGGAATGGTTCTCAAGGGAACAGTCAGAAACATCGTAGACTTCGGTGCTTTCGTGGATATAGGTGTTCACCAGGACGGACTTGTGCACATCTCTCAGATCACTGACCGCTACATCAAGCATCCTCTCGATGCAGTAAGCGTTGGAGATATCGTAGATGTCCAGGTTATCGAGGTTGATGTAAAGAAGCAGAGAATCGGACTTACCATGAAGATAAAGAAGTAAGTAGATTTTTAAAGAAAATGATAGGTTTAGAAATATTATTATAATAGAGTGTAAAGGCTGCTGCAGTTGACTGCAGCAGCCTTGAATTAATGATCAATCTCATAATCAAGAATTTGTCCATCTGATACTCTGATATCGTATTGGTATTCTTTTCCATAAATATAGAATACAACTTCATAGATGTTTTCACCCTGATCGTAGTCGTTTTTGACTTCAGAGCCGGTGGTCTCAGCAGCGGTGTAGCCTGCGTGCTTTAGAGCAATTTCAAGAGCCTGATCAGGGGTTATCTCCTGCGGAGATGGAACAGGATTGGATTCCCTGAGCTTGCGTTTTTTCTCGTCATAGTACATATAATAGAGTATTTTACCGGTAGAAGCCTCTATTTCGTAATAATACTCATCGGGTTCTACAACGAAACCTATATCATATTGTGCAATTCCATTTTCGACTTCTCTTTCAGATTTTATGATAACGACCTCATCTGCATTAAAGCCTGCATTCAGAAGAGCAATCTGTGTGGCTTCGTCTAGAGAAATCTCTGTGTTGGTCATAGCACTTGCAGGTGAAAAAAATAAAGTGGCTGCCAGAACTATGGCGGTAATAGGGATTGCTAAAATGATTTTTTTCATTTGGAAACTCCTTGCAAAAAAAGAGATGAATCAATTCAAATCATCTGTAAAGCTGTAAGTTTTTTACATCTATATATTTAATTATATGGTTTTTAAGAAAGGTAAGGATGAAAGGTTTATTAAATATAGATAAACTCTTTTGAAAAAAGGCTATGGAAAATCAATCTTCCATAGCCTTTGGTATTCTTACTATTATTTTGCGTTCTTGCCATATCTTAGAGGTCTTGCTACATGAACATTGAAGAACTCGATGAGAGGTCCCATGAAAAATGCAGTAATAATGGTTCCTATTCCCGGGAGAACACCCATCACAAATCCCAGTCCTGTGCAGATGAGGTCACAGGTTATTCTTACAAATTTAAAGTCCCATTTTTTCTGCTCGGACAGAGAGAGTGCTATTGCGTCGTAGGTTGACACACCGAGGTCACTTGTGAAGTATAATGCAGAACCAAAGCATATGATTACAATCGCTACGAGAAGGAATACAATTCTTATTAAAAATGTCGGCTCGGGTATCAGCCTGATCCAAATACTATAGGAGAAATCAACCACATAACCAAGCAGAAACAGATTGATGAAGGTTGCGATTCCTATCTTCTTTTTATCCAAAAAGAAATCAAACACCAGCAGCACCATATTGATTATCATATAAACGATACCGTAGCCGATGACTGCGTTTGCCGGATCAAATTCTGTAAAGAACCTTGGTGTTCCATCAGTCATTATATGCAGGAGCTGTGTCCAGATTCCGTGGGCAAATACCTGGAACGGATCCATTCCCATAAGTGAAAACTGGAACATTCCAACGGAAAAACCTGATATAAGTACGCCTCCAAAGGTCATGGCAAGGCGACGTTTCATTTCTGCGTCAATCTTTTTTAACATTGATTCCTCCAAAGAAGATTACGATGACTTCATGTATGCAAAAGCGGAAGAAGTCATATTTTGTTACTCAAAGTACTATAGCAAAATCGATTTTGGGCAACAATGTCATTTTGTGTGTTCTTTTTCTGATAATCATGCCTTTTTGTGCTCTTTTTCATCGGATGCGTAATTGATGATATCAGGATTCTTTACTATTTGAGCTTTGCCCTTCCACTTAATGTTGTAGTAGATGAGCTCTACCACGCAGCAGCACATCCAACCCACGGGATAACCAAATCCTACCCACTTCGGGTCATTTACTATGAAATGAGTTAGTACGAAGAGATATATCTGTCTTACCACAACGAAGGTTGCAATCATAATGACCATGGGACCTCTGGAATCACCGCGTCCGCGAAGGGCAGCAGCGAGAGTGTGGTTTACGCAGTTTGCAATAAGGAAGAACACGTTTGTCTGAATGAAAAGTGCTCCGAATTCGATAACCGACTCGTCTGATGAAAAGAGTCTTATTGCAGGTCTTGCAAATATGTAAAGCATGAGGGCAATAACAAAGGTAACAAAGGTTGACAGAAGTATAGCTGTTCTGGTTCCTTTTTCTGCTCGTTTTTCTTTTCCTGCGCCGATGTTCTGACTGACAAACGTTGTGGCAGCCATAGCAAAGCTGGACATGGGCAGCATTATGAAGGTATCGAGCTTGTTGTAGCTGCTCCAACCTGCCATACAGCTTGAACCGAAGTGATTTATGTAGGATTGCACGAATACATTTGAAAAAGCAGTGATGACTGACTGTATTCCTGCAGGGAGGCCAACCATGAAGATGCCTTTAAGGATAGTTTTATCAAGTGTCAGATCCTTCCAGACAAGCTTGTAGATATCGTTTGTCCTTGTAAGAAGCATCAGCGTGAGAATGGCTGAAATAAACTGGGAAATGATGGTTGCATAGGCAACACCTGCAATTCCTGCGTGGAGACCGATTACGAAGACAAGGTCAAGAACGATGTTCATAAGACTTGTCAGAATGAGGAACATAAGAGGCCTGGTGGTATCGCCCACAGCTCGCAGTATTCCGCTTCCCATGTTGTAGATTAGAAGACCGGAAAAACCAAGAAAATATATTCTGAGGTATGTAGTAGCATCCGGCATAACATCTTCAGGAGTGGCCATAAATTTAAGCATAGGTGTAACGCCGATACTTCCGATTATTGTAAAGAGAACGCAGAAGATAAGCGTAGTTGCAATTGTTGTTTCGATAGCAAGGTGGAGACCTTTTAAGTCCTTTCCACCAAAATATCTTGAGATTAAAACTCCTGCTCCTATTGAGAAGCCATTAAAAAAGAACACCAGCATATTTACAATCATGGTGGTGGAGCCCACTGCAGCAAGGGCTTCTTTTCCTACGAAATTGCCCACCACGATTGAATCCACGGTGTTATATAACATCTGAAAAATATTTCCGAACATAAGCGGCAGTGAGAAAGCAATTATTTGCTTTAATATAGAGCCGCTTGTCATGTTTCTTGTTGTGGTTTTATGTGCCATTTTTGTTTTCCTGATTTTCTATATATTGTTTTATGATATATCAGCGAGAAAACTCCTTCCGACATAGTCGGTGGGGGATGAATCGCTGACCCTCAGCGCTTTGATTTACTATATCGTCCTGTCTTTTCATATTTTCTTTTGTGGTCATCCGTGCGCTGGCTTTCTATATATTTTTTCACTGTTTCAAGTGAAACTGATCCGGTTGTGGCGCAAAAATAGCTCCTGCTCCAGAAAAGAGCATCTCCCCACAGAAATTTTTCCAGATGCTCACGATATTTGATCCTGACTTCTTTAGAGAGCTGTGACTTTAAGGTGTTTATCAGTTTTACCGGAGCAACATCCGGAGGCATGGAGATAAGCATGTGTATGTGGTCTTCGTCTGTCTCAGCTGAGAGCATATCGCAGTTCATCCTTCCACACAGATAAGCGGCGTGATTTTTCATGAAATCCCCCATCTCATCGGTTATCACTTTTTTCCTGTATTTAGTGACAAAAATGATATGATAGGTAAGCAGGTAAACTGAATGTGAACCTCTTCTGTAGTTATCCATAAAAACTCCATCTAAAAAGAACAAATGTTTTGATTACTCTTGGAAATTATGCTATAATACTAATATAATCTTTTGGAAAGGAAATCTCAACTGTGTATAGGACA
>NZ_AUIY01000041.1 GCF_000423945.1 Butyrivibrio sp. XPD2002
CTTGGAGACTGTTGGAATAATGAAAAATGGAATTTCAACATGCTAAATTTGGCTTTTGGGCCTGTTGATATCGAGAAATATTGAAAAAACAACAGGTATTTGAAATAAATGCATTGCAAATAGGTCGACAAATTCTAATAATATTCGTGTGTGCAGGTGTGATTATTGGACACCAAAAGGAGTAAAGTGTAATCATAGAAAACAAATTAAATACGAGTTGGAGACATGAAAAAAGAATTGTTGGGGATGTAATTATCGTTTTCATTGAAAGGTAGGTAGTAATGATGATGAAAAAGACTATGATTACATTTTCAACTTTTTTAATGGTTGGAATTATTGTTGGAACAATTGGCACAACGGCTCACGCAGAAACATGGCGACAGAAGATGGATCGTATGAATGAAGAATATAACCAGAAGCTTCTGGATGAGCTGGAGGCAGCAGGTAACCTGACGCAGGATGCGATCGATGCATTGGATGGACCAAATAGCACAAGAAAACCTAATCACAAATCCAGAAGTAGCGAGAGCAATACACAAAGTGGTGGATCAGGAACAACACAAGGAAAAGGATGGGTATACTCATCAGATGAACTTCATGTAATAGGGCTTCCTGAAGGTGAGGATGGCTATACAATGCCCGGATATTACGGAGATATCGACTGACAAGTCCAAAATGAAAGGTGTGATGTTATGGAAAGTATTTTGATTTTTTTCATCACAATTATCGTATTGGCTTATAGGTATCTAAAAAAGAATAAAGGGACAGTTCTCAAAAAATCAAAGAAGCTGGGAATAAGGATAATCAGTATTATACTAATAGCAATACTTATTTGTGCAGTACTGGTAGAAGAGATAACTCAGAAGCTCCTTGATGAGATTGGGAAACAGAATTTACACGCTTGATTTCCGGTTAGGGTTGATGTAACAAAAGGAGGTCTACTATGGGATTATTTGGATTATTTTCTGATGATGATGAACATGATGTAAGATTAACTGATAGAGAGATAGAGAAGCTGACTAAGAATATGTCCTGGTCAGAGAAAAGGGAATTCTATCGCAGACAGGAAGAGATGGAAAAAGATCGTGCTGATAAAGAGGCATGGCTCTGGGCCATGGGTGCTGACGATGATGAGGATGACATCTGATTGGAGTTTAAAAGGGTAGGAGCCGGTTATGAGAAAGGCAAATAAGGACAATTTCATATGGTTATTTATACTTGTAGCTGTCATCATTGGTGCATGTATCACAAGTGGCAGAGCCTACGCCAATAGGAAAACTGTGGGCGGAGAGATACCTTCATATAGCGGTAGTCCTGCGATCACGATAAATGATAATAAGCCTGAGTTTACAAAAAGTGAGATAACAAAGGTATCGTATGAAAGTTATGGTGAGCTGGATGAGCTTGGTAGATGCACTCCCGCCATGGCGTGTATTGGTAAGGACCTCATGCCAACTAAGGACCGCGAGTCCATAAGCATGGTGAAGCCCACAGGCTGGGAGCAGGAGAAATATCCGGGACTGGTTGATTCTGATCCTCCGTTTCTCTATAACAGATGCCATATGATCGGATTCCAACTGACAGGAGAGAATGCTAATGAGCAGAATCTCATAACCGGTACCAGGTACATGAATGTTGAAGGAATGCTGCCTTATGAGAACGAGGTTGCGGAATATATCAGAAGCACCGGCAATCATGTTATGTACAGAGTTACACCTGTGTTTGATGGCAATAATCTCTTATGTGATGGCGTGAAGATCGAGGCATTGTCTGTTGAGGATAATGGTAAAGGTGTTAGCTTCAATGTCTTTTGTTACAACGTGCAGCCTGGTGTGATCATTGATTATACTGATGGTTCAAATAAGCTGGATAGGAATTACAATGCGGATTCTAGCAGCAGTCAAAATGGTCTAACCACCTATTCTATGGATGAGTTTGTGGGGAACGGAACCGAAACGAATACAGAAAAGAATGCCAAAAAGAATACAGAAAACATCTCCAGATCATCTTCTGAAAAAACTTATTCCTATATCGGCAACAGAAACTCCCATGTATTCCATAACCCCGACTGCGATAGCGTCTCAGATATGAAGGAGAAAAATAAAGTCTATTTTGAGGATGCAACCAGAGACGAGGTGATAGGGCAGGGATTTAAGCCCTGCGGAAGGTGCAAACCATGAAAAATAAGCGTCAAAATCTTTGAAGATTTTGGCGCTTTTCTTTCGTTATATCTAATGGATGACAGGCAGTGATAAAACTGTGATAGAAGGATTGATATGATTACTTCATCACAAAGATAACAACGAAACAAAAACATAGATTTGAGAGAGGTGTGGAAAATGGCAAAGGGGATCATGATTGTAAAGAGAATAGCAATGGTAATTGCAGCAGTTGCAATTGTAGCAGGTGCCGGTGTAAACGGACATATGACAGCGGAAGCAGCAAAGACACAGATGATGGAAATCAACTGCCCTCACTGCCATGAATACACAACAGTGGATGTGATGCAGGATGATGTTGAGTGCACACATTGCTTTGAGAATATTCATATTGATGGTTGATATCCGGACAAAAGGACGGGTAAGCCAAATACAATAAATGACAATAATTAAGCCGCAGTAGTTGGTCTTTTGAAGGCAATTAGACCAATGCTGCGGCATTATTTTTGGAGTTGCCCGGAACTGGGGTAAGCTCCGGGCGTATAGTAAATGAAGAAAAGTGTGTTGCTTTCGATTTCCAGAAGGTTTTCACCTCCCGATGGACTTATATTATCAGGTGAACCTAAAACGAACTTAAAACAATTATTTTTCTCAATTTAGATTATAATATGCTGGAGCGTAACATAGAATTGTTGGAGAGACTAGGGGGGTAGGGATGAGAAAAGACGTTGAGAAGTACATTCAAAAGAAATATGGTTCGAATCCGGAACAATTGTGGAGAAGTTATCCTAATTACTCTGTTTTCAGACATTCCGATAACCGGAAGTGGTTTGCAATTGTGATGGATGTGGACTCCGATAAGATCGGGAGACCCGGTACTGAGCGCGTGGATATTATTGATGTGAAAATTGATGACCTGATGCTTCGGGATATTTTGTTGCAGCAGGAAGGTTTTTATCCGGGATATCATATGAATAAGCGCAACTGGATCACGATCGTGCTGGACGGAACAGTTTCGTTTGAGGAAATATGCAGGCAGATTGATGCCAGTTTTGAAATGACCGCGTCAGCAGGGCAAAAGAAGAAATTCAGGCAACCCAAAGAATGGATAATCCCTGCAAATCCCAAGTACTATGATATAGTGCATGCTTTTGATACTGAAAAGATCATCGACTGGAAGCAGGGAGCCGGCATAATCAAAGGAGATACGGTTTTCATGTATGTGGGAGCTCCGGTGTCAGCAGTTATGTACAAGTGTAAGGTTATCGAGACGGATATTCCCTATGATTATTCGGATAAGAATCTTACGATCAAGGCGCTGATGAAAATCCAGCTGCAAAAGAGATATAAACCGGATAAGTTTACGTTTGAAGTTCTTAAGAATGAGTATGGAATTACTGCGATTAGAGGACCAAGAGGAATAACAAACAGCCTTAGCTTGGCGCTAAAATAACGAAACAGCATTTCAAGAATAAAAAGAGATATTGCAAAAATAAAAACCATATTTCAAGAATAAAAAGTAGGGAGAGCTGCAATGAGAATAATCCTTTCACCTGCAAAGAAAATGAATGTTGATACTGACAAGCTTGAATATAAAGGGCTGCCGGTTTTCCTGGAGCAGACAGAGAAGATACTGGACTGGCTTAGAAAGCAGTCGCACGTCGATCTGCAGAAGCTCTGGGGCTGCAATGATAAGATTGCGGAGCAGAACTATGAGCGTATAGCCAAGATGGATCTTCATAAAAGGCTGACACCTGCGATACTTTCATACGAAGGCATTGCGTTTCAGTATATGGCGCCCGCGGTATTTGAGGACAGCAGCTTTGATTATGTTCAGGAACATCTTAGAATCTTGTCAGGTTTTTATGGAGTGCTAAAGCCAATGGACGGGGTCACACCCTACAGGCTTGAGATGCAGGCCAAGGCTCGCATAGATGGAAGCAAGGATTTATACGATCTGTGGGGAGCGAGGCTTTATGACGAAGTAAGCGATGGTAGCGGCGTAATAATAAATCTTGCATCCAAGGAGTATTCCAAATGTATTGAGAAATATCTGAAGGAAGACGACCGCTACATCACCGTTAACTTCTGTGAGATGTCCGGTGACAAGCTGGTAACGAAGGGAACCTACGCCAAAATGGCCAGAGGAGAAATGGTTCGTTTCATGGCTGAGAACCAGATCGAGGACCCGGGAGATATCAGGAAGTTCGACAGACTTGGATATGCTTATAGGGACGACCTTTCCGATGACACAGAGATCGTATTTGTGAAAAATAAATAAGATAGATGTCATGAGCATTGTAGTGTTTGTCGCACCCGATTAGTAGTATAATGTTTTTATCGAAATTACATACATCGTTGGAGGAGGTGCAAAATGGCAGACATAGCAGGAATTCTCAAACAGATTAGTGGTAACAAAGAGTTAATGGCGCAGATAGCCAAGGCGGATCCGACTCAGGCCAAGGAGCTTTTAAAGAAAGCAAACATCGATGTGGACGAGTCAGATATTAAGAAGGTGCAGGCTGCTGTAGCAGATGGAAAGCTTGATCTTAATGATATCAAGGATCTCGCGGGCGGATTATTTAAGAAATAAGAATCATCGGAGCGGTACGAAAAGGTACCGCTCTTATACTGTAAAGAGATTTAGAATAGGAATGTTTGGTAAAATTACGGAGGAAAAATGGCACGAATTAAAGTATGTCTTGGGCACATTTCAGAGGTTTTCTTATATGAATACTACTGCCTTGGCGATAATGAATATGAGATTACGGATGAGGACACGCTGACGCCCTATAAGGCAAGGGCGAAAGAACTGACTGCTGCGGGAGATTATGCGAAGGCGCAGCAGGAATGGATCAGTGCCCATCTCGAGAATCCTGTGGATATGGAAGCGGTCCTTGGGATAATCCTGTGCTGCAAGCAGCTTGGAGATATTGAAGGTGAGTACTCCTACACGACGGAGTCCTATAATTACTGCTGCACCAGAGCGGAGCTTGCTGCCTATTACAGGAACCTTGGCTGGTATTATCTGGAAAAATATAAACCTGAGGTCGCATCAGCATGCTATCTGTACAGTAAATATTTTGGAGAGTCTCAGCAGGCCGACGCGGAGCTTCAGTTTTTAGAAAAAGCCACCGGGAAAAAGGTGTCCAATAAGGACATTGGTGAAATACAAAAGCTTTTAAAGGAAAATGACATCCCGACAGAGGCAAACCCGGTCACACTGGCGCTTTTATATAGGGCTGCACAGGAGGCAGATGAAGCCGGGGACAGGCAGCAGGCGCTCGACTGCTACCGCATGGTATACGACCTGACCGCTGATGAGGAGATCGGAAGAATCTTGAGCAAGATGGAATAACAAGGAAAAATAAGAGTACTTATGGAAATAAATGAAGCCTACCGCATCCTTGGTGCATCAAGGAGCGACGATGAAAACACAATAAAGAAAAAGTATAAAAGACTTCTTTTCCTACACCACCCGGACGCTAAGAAGCACAGGGGAGAAACCTCGGATGACGGGATGATAACCAAGGTCATCGAGGCCTACAAGACGGTCAGGGAGAATCTGGAACCCGGCGCAGAAGAGATAGATACCTGGGATTGGGAAGCTGCGGTTAATGAAGGCGCATTCAGTGACAGGTCGGTGTACGTGCAGTACAGGATTTATGATGATGAAGAGCTCCCGCTGTCAAAAGTGGCTGAGGGTAAATATATCTGGGATCCCGATCTTGAGGATTTTCCGTTTTTCACAAAAAGCGTTCTTGAAGCTGCAAAGGATGTCGTATCAGGAGCGGGAGAGACACCTTCTAAAGAGAGCCTCATGAGAGTCTTCCATCTTATGATGCAGGAGTATATATTCCCGGCGGATGCAGCAAGAAAACTGGGTGAACCTGTCGGTGCTACAGAGGATACGGAGGAGTACCAGTTTTCAGGATATATCAAGGAAAATCCAAGGAGCAGTGTAGAAGTGTTCCACGAAGGCGAACCGGTTGATATTTTCCTATCCGATAACAGGGCAGTGGCGCAGAATCCGGTGACAGGCACTTTTCTTGGAGATATATCATTTGACGATGATGCGCTTTATTACGTGCTGCTACCGCTCCTGGAGGAGCCCGAGGTGAAGGTGACAGCCCAGATGATGAGACTCATTAAGACGGGAAGAAAAAGGAACAGCATCATGATAAGAATCGCGCTAAGGATTCCAAAGAATCTTAAGGACATTCCGGTATCCTATAAGGAGCAGATACTCGAAGCGTTAAGGAGGAAGAGGGAATGAGATACATAGACTCCTTTCGGTTTCCGGGAGTGGAGATTGAGGAGCAGTTCGTTAACTATATACGAAGAACATGCTATGCCTCTTTTTATCCATTTGGAGTGTTCTCAGAGAATCTGCTTCGGGAATTGACCTTTTCGGAAATAACAATTTTATATGGAAATAATGGCTCGGGAAAAAGCACGGCCTTGAATCTCATGGCGGAGAAACTTAAGGCTGGGAGAGATACACTGTTTAACAAAAGCGCCTTCTTTGGCGATTACATCGGAATGTGCGAGTATGAGATGACCTATGAAGGGGAGCCTGAGGAGATCAGGATGATCACCAGCGATGACGTGTTTGATTTCATGCTGAATCTGAGGGCATTAAATGATGGCGTTGACAGGAAGAGAGAGCAGGTCTTTGATGAGTGGATCGAGAACAGGCATTCCAAATTCCAGATGAAGTCACTGGATGATTATGAGCAGCTGAAAAAAGTTGTGGCCGCTCGTTCCAAGACACAGTCAAGGTACGTCAGGGAGTCTATTGGGAATAATATCGTGGAGCACAGCAACGGAGAAAGTGCACTGCAGTATTTTACGGAGAAAATAAAGGACAATGGTCTGTATCTCTTAGACGAGCCTGAAAACTCGCTTTCCCCGCAAAGACAGCTTGAACTCCTTGAATTTCTCCAGAATTCAGCCAGATTCTTTGGCTGTCAGTTTATAATTGCGACCCACTCGCCGTTTTTGTTATCGCTAAAGGGAGCGCTCATATATGACCTGGATGAGAGCCCGGTTGATATCAAGAAATGGACAGAGCTGGAGGGTGTCAGGACCTATTTCGAGTTCTTTGAAAAGCATAGGGAAGATTTTTTTTAAGATTTTATTAAATTGTATGTTTTTTTCAGACAGTTCACAAAATGGACTTATTCTCATGTTATCATGGCGACTTGTATTTTAAAATTTTTACAGAATATGGAGGGCATGATATGAAGAGGAAAATTGTGGCATTATTAGTTATGGCTATGATTTGCGTTGGAGGAACAGCTTGTGGAGGCGCAGCAGATACCACTGCTGACACAACATCTGAAGCAACAGTAGTTGACGAAGATGTAGTTGCTCCTGAGGCTACAGAAGCTACAGAGGAGACAACAACTGAAGCAGACACAGCTACAGAGGAAGATGCAGCAGCTACTGAGGCTACAACAACTACAGAGGATGGGGTGGCTACAGAGGCAACAGACGCTACTGAGGATACAACAGCTGACAGTACTGATGCTGCAGCACCCGAGGGCGGCGATGCAGATGCCAAGTATGTCGTATTCACAGATGCCAGCAATGAGGAAGTAGAGAGCTTTGCTCAGAAGGTAGTTGATGCCGTACTTGCAAAGGATTGGGAAACAGTCGGAGACATGATCGAGTATCCGATCGGCACAGAGGAAGACAAAAACCTCTGCAACAATAAGGAAGAGTTTGTTGCATACGCTAACAGCACAGGCTTTAGCGAGGAAGGCATGACTTCTCTTGCTGCATGGGACAACGCTGATCTGTGGGCTAACTGGCAGGGAGCATGTATCGATAACGGAAACATCTGGTTCAGAGATATTGATCCTGAGAAGAAGGATCTGAAAATTGTTTCACTGTTCGATTTACGTGAAGCAGGTGGAGAGATAACTGAATAATAGTGATTTAAAATAGACAAAAGCTTCTATATCCCGGAACATCGGTGATATAGAAGCTTTTTTAATTTTCTCAAATCAGATTCTTATGCAAAAAAGAGAACCAGAGCTGTGGCTCCGGCAACACTGATAAGCATTATTATTGCAAAGAATCTGAGCTTCGCGCCGCATTTATCTGTCTGAATCTCAGGAACACCATTGCGGGTAAGTGCATGAACGTCAAGATATTGCCCGGCCTGAAGATCTTTCTTGTTCGATAGAACAATCCCGCGGAGCATTTGACCATTGTAATTGTATTCTACCTCGTATTTTTCAAACGTCTGATAACATGGGGAATGTCCCGAGATGTAGGTCGCTTCCTTAACGCTTCCAAGACTTTTGATCACCTGGCCCGTATAAACATCTGCGCGATAATAATTGATCATGCCGATAAGGTCTGCTGACATGCGCCATAAAAGGTAGGCCAGAAATAATACCAGCACAATTTCGCATGAATTATCGAAAATTTTATCCCAAATTTGATCCCACATAATAAGTTCTCCTCCCAACTATAATATAGATAATACTCTGAAAATGAGAGGAGCTGAAGCGCTTGTATGGCAAGATATGGTGGGGTAATTTATAAAACGAAAAAACGAGAGAATAAGAACGTGAAAACATTAAGATGCGAATCAAAAATATTAAAAACGGAAAACACGTTGATAAATCACTAAAATGACTATATAATCAAATTATTAGATGATTAAAAACACAAAATCCGAGAATAATAATTCGGGGTGATTATATGAAGATTATAGGAATACATGCAGAGGGACTTCCGCTATTTAAAAATGAATTGAATATAGGTTTTACAGTAACTCAGAGGGTATCAGATGATGATAAGGGATCTCTGATTCAGTTGTTCAATAATATTTACCTGAATCCCACAGAGGCAATTATCGGAATCAATGCGTCTGGAAAGACATCGGTTCTTAAAGTAGTGCTACTAGTGCTTGGATTATTAAATAATGAACCCATAAATCATCTTGGAGTTAAGGATATTCTAGGCAAATCTGAAGAAGTTGCGATAAGCACAGTCTTCTTTTCAAATGACAGTTTGTATAAGCTTGAAACAAAGATTAGCTTTAAGGATGACAGATACATAATTACTGATGAAGTACTAATGAGAAAGTCGGTAAATGATGTAAAGTCAAGAAAGACTATGTTGGAGTTTGATGACTCAATGATTATGACTACTCGTAAACAGGATGAGGAGTTTTTATCAGATGACGTAAGCATCGTTATAGCGCACAATAAGAAGAATAAAGAGCATATGCTTGTTGAAGATATGCTTTCATTTACGAATATAAATGTGTTGCCTATATCGGATGAGATTCCCCTGTCGATAATCTCTTTTTTAGATCCGACTGTAAAAGAGCTTTCATTTGAGAGACAAAATGGCAAGGAGCTTATTCGTCTAGTATTCAAGGGGCAGGATGAGATTGTATTAAATAATGCTCGCGAACTTGAGAACTATCTTTCTTCTGGAACCATAAAAGGCATCATAACATTTAGCAAGGCAATGGAAGTGTTACGTCTTGGCGGATATATGGTCATTGATGAGGTAGAGAACCATTTTAATAAAGAAATAGTTGCTACACTTATCAGATTTTTTATGGACAATAAGCTTAATAAAAATGGTGCAGTATTAGTGTTTTCAACACATTATCCGGAATTGCTTGATGAGTATGACAGGAATGACAGTATCTATATAACAAGAAATCGTGATGGAATTGAACTGAAGAGATTGACAGAAGTCCTTAGCAGAAATGATATTAAGCGAAGTGAAGCCTATCAGAGTGGACTTCTTGATGGTACTACTCCTGCATATGAAGCATACATGCAGCTAAAGAAAAGCATCGCAGCGTATGTATAAAGGAGGCTGCGAATGGAATTAAAACTTAGCAAGTATAAAGCATGTATCTGCGAGGGCTCTGCGGAAAATGCGATCATTGGTATTCTCGTAGACGAGCATTTGCTTATATTAGTAGGTTCGCATAGATTTTTGTAAGGTTATCGTCTGTCATTTCAAAATAAAATAGTGATATAATTGGCAATGGGGAGCTACGGCTTCCCTGTTGTTTTACATAAAAATAAATTAGAGGATACAGTTACATGAGAAAAGCAAGAACAGAAAAAGAAAATGCAATCAGAGAGAAGATGCTCGCTGAACTTTACGCGAATGAGTATAACAAGTTTATTGGATTCGAGGTAATGGAACTTAGTCCTACTTATAGTAAATCAAGGATCAAGTGTGATGAAAGGCTTCACAATACATATGGAAGTATTCATGGAGGAGCACTGCTTTCCTTTGTTGATGTTATGGCAGGTGCTACAGGAAGTATGAGCGGTTACTATGTTACAACGGTTTCGGCTAATCTGAATTTCTTATTGCCAGCAGTTAATACTGAGTACATATATTGTGAATGCATGAAACTCAAGACAGGAAAGCATATCCTGGTATTCGATATCAGAGTTACAGATGATAATGGAAATCTCCTTGATAGCGGTGAATTTTCATTCTTTGCCAGCAAGGTACCGGTACTTGGAGACAGTTTGAAGTTTTAAATATATAAAAGCTGCATTTCTGCAGCTGAATTTTAGAGGGGCGCTGCCAGGTTATTAGTAATCTGGCAGCTTGTGTTATGAAGAAAAGTTTCTATGAGGGGTTCTCAAGAGGTTTGCTTCTCTTGATAGGTCTAAGTTTAGAGTATTATCCTAAAGCGAAGCTAAAAGATATAGGGTAGAATGTGAAAGGTTTGTGAATTGCAAGGTATATAACTATAACGATTTTTTAAATATTCCACGAAAGAATATTTAACCTGAATTATTCATGACAACTTAAACCTCTGAAATCAGACTCATAATCCGATTTTTTGAAATGGATGCCTAGAATAAGCGGGAATCAGTCTTAAAAATGGGTAGACTGTCCCTATGAATCAGAAATACAGACTTTTAAGTTATCAAGGTACATCAATAGTTGCTATTCCAACTGTGGATTTAAGCTGCTTATATTTGTAAGTGTTTCATAGAACTCAGATATGTAAGGACAGCTGCTACACAGCTTGAAATAAATATATCTACCTGATCTGACTACCTTAACGGCAATCTTGATCAGTTTCAAACGGATTGTATCTGCACACTGCTT
>NZ_AUIY01000042.1 GCF_000423945.1 Butyrivibrio sp. XPD2002
GACCATTCTCAACATCCAACAGGGTGCAACCGCATAAAACGGAGCGGAACCGTTGTCAAGGAAAACGTGGAATACCGAAGCGGCAGCGCCGCGAGGATATGCCGCGAAAGTTCCTTGACATAAGGTTCACGGATAATCCTGATACATTGGTCAGCAAGTGTGCTTGCTGGCCTGCTTCCGGCGAGGACGGGTGCGGGCAGAGCCCGCTTAACGGGTCAAGGGACTGGTCCCTTGCAGGTTCTTAGGGCGGAGCCCTAAGCCCTCGGAGAGCTTGTCGGTATCAATATCTACATTTTCAAGGTTCTTTTGAGCCTTTTTTCTTTGGCTCATTTTTCCATAGCAGACTTTACACTATCTAAATTCCAAATTTCTTAACATCAAAGCTCTCAAAAATACAATTTCTTGCTTCTGACAGATCCGTAAAAACACCTCCTGCAATCATCTGAATTACCAGATTGCCAACTGCCGTTCCTTCGATAGGGCCTGCAAAAACCGGAAGCCCTGTGGCCTTTGCCGTCAGTTCATTAAGATACGCATCCTGACATCCGCCTCCGATCACATGAAGGGAAGTCATGCGTTTTCCTGTTATCTCGGAAATTTCTCTTACAGCCACCTCGTAGCTTTTTGCAAGGCTCCTGTAAACCATCTGCATAATCTCACCAACTGTCCCAGGTATCGGACAACCGTTTTCCCTGCAATAGTCCTTGATCGCATCGATCATACTGACCGGAGCAAGAAACGCCTCATCATTAACATCAATGAATGACTCAAAACCCTCACTCTTTCTCGCCTCATCTATGAGATCCGGGAAGCTGTAGGTTCTGCCTGTGCAGTACTTACTCTTTACACCCTCCACATATTCAGTTCCGTTAAGCTCACGCCTTATGGACTGAATTATCCACAGTCCCATGATGTTTTTGAGGAATCTGTATCTGGAAAAAGCACCGCCTTCGTTTGTAAGATTCTCCGCCCTGGCTTTGTCAGTTGTTATGGGCTCTTCGTTTTCAATACCAAGAAGACTCCAGGTTCCGCTTGATAAAAATACCGACCGGTCTTCCCTTGCAGGAACCGCAAGAAATGCTGAGCCTGTATCATGTGTCGCAGGTAAGATCACTGTTGAAGTAAATCCAACTTCCTTAGATATCTCCTCGCTAAAAGTTCCAACAACAGTTCCCGGAACTGACAGCTCCCCGAATAATCTTTCAGGAAAACCAAGTCTTCTTATAATCTCTATATCCCAGGTTTTATCCTTCGCATTTACAAGACCTGTGCTTGTGGCATTTGTATATTCCTGCTTTTTCACGCCGGTAAGTTTATAGCCGAAATAGTCAGGAATCATCAAAAGACTCTCTGCTTTTTCAAGCTCCTCCGGCTTTTCTTTTTTCAAAGCCATCAGCTGATAAATCGTGTTGAAAGGCTGTTTCTGTATTCCTGTCCTTCTGTAGAGTTCTTCCTCCGGAACGAGCTTATACACCTCGCTATCAACTCCTTCAGTTCTGCCATCCCTGTATGCCACGGCATCGCCGATCAGTTCCCCGTCTGCATCCAAAAGCACATAGTCCACCGCCCAGGTGTCAATGCCCACGGTTTCAGGGATCATCCCCTCTTTTTTACAGGCCTTAAGTCCATCAATTATTCCCTTCCAGAGATTGTCCATGTCCCAGATAAGGTGACCATTCTTTTGTAATTGTCTGTTTTCAAACCGGTGCACCTCTTTTAGCTGCATTCGCCCATTTTCCACCCATCCGATGATGTGGCGTCCGCTTGATGCACCGATATCAATTGCAAGAAAATATTTATTCATATCGAAACTCCAATACATTTATTACTAACGATGCTATAATAGTGGATATCTGAGTTGTAAACTAGAACGTCACTTTAGTTAAAATAGAACCTTATTTGACATAGATTATGAGAGAAGAAATATTAGAAAAAATCAGTGCACTCACTCCTGAAGAAGAGCAGCTCTTAAATGGAAAATCTGACATATCAAAGGAGCTGTACACTTCAGAAGATGAATTTATCGTGGACAGTGCAAGACTTTTGGAAAAAGGCAAATACATCGCCATCAGGCCACACACAAGATTTGCCTATTTTCCAGTTCACAGACATAACTACATAGAGATGGTGGTGATGGTAAAGGGCCAGCTCACTACGAAAATCGTGGACGGCGACACCCTGTTTCTTACAGAAGGGGACATCCTTCTTATGAACCGCCATGCGAAGCACGAGATAATGGCCTGCGGCAGAGATGATATCGCCGTAAACATCATAATCCTTCCGGAATTTTTCTCACGAAACGATATCGCTTACGACAGAGAAAATGTTCTGCGGGATTTCATAATTTCGTCCCTGTCTGAAAAGAAAAGATACAGCGATTATCTCCTCTATCACACGAAGGGTATGATCACTGTTGAGAACCTCCTCGAGAACCTGATCTGGACTCTGACCTCCGATTCAAGTGGCATGAATCAGATAATCAATTCCACAATGGATCTGATTTTGATGAACCTGTCTGCTCTCTCCTCTGATACGCTTAAGGACATGAGCACTAAGTCCCAGCAGGTCACCATCAAGGCCCTGGAATACATAGATCACAATTATAAAAACGGTACCCTTGAAGAACTGTCTGCAAACACAGGTTACTCCACAGCTTATCTGAGCAGGCTTCTGAAAAGCAACACCGGAAGCAATTTCAAGCAGCTGCTTCAGACCAGAAAGCTTCAGCAGGCAACCTATTACCTCGAGAATACAACTCTCACAACCGAGAAGATCATCGAAGCAATCGGATACGAAAACAGCGCATATTTCTACAGAAAGTTCTCGGAGAAATATGGCTGCTCACCAAGAGAATACAAAAAGCTAAACACGATGGTCCCAAGGGACGGAGTTCCTGGTCCACTACAACAAACAACAAAACAACACCGGAGAATATTATGCAAGCATATACAACCTACGGAAAATTCCAGAAAGAAATGAACGCCTACTACAAGCGCACAGGATCTAAGCTTCAGTTTATCGAAATGATCCAGCGCATGGAGGAAAAAGGTCTTCTCGATAAAACGCCTACCCGCGTGCATATCCCCGAAGATGCCATGGCTATGAATGATGATGATTTTGACAGGGTTGTTGATAACATTCCTCTCAATTTCACACTCAACACCCCTGTCCATACCGAGGTTGGAGAAGAAAAAATCATTCCTCAGTTCTATGACGTTTTCACCATACGCCATCCACGTCTCACCAGAAGATATCCGCACAGACACAATTACTTTGAAATGGATTTTGTGGTTAAGGGAGAAGCCCATTTCATCTTTGAAAATACCGAGCACATCATGCATGAGGGAGAAGTCTGCATTGTTGCCCCCGGCTCCAACCATGACCTTGTTATCGAGGACGAAACCTCCATCGTTTATACCATTTGTATCAGAAAAAGCACCTTCGAGAGCACCTTCGTTTCCCTGATGAGTCATCAGGATCTTGTATCAGGCTTTTTCAGAAAGATTCTAAGAGATGATGACCAAAGTAACTATCTGATGCTCTTTACAGGCAACAACATGGAGTGCCGGATTTTTTTAAGAAAGCTTCTCATAGAGTCAGAAAATCCAGATGAGTACAGCAACAGCTGCAGTGTCGCACTCATAAATCTGTTTTTCACTAACCTTCTTAGAAACTACAGTAAGACCATCGCCTTCTACAACTATGAGCTGGGCTCCGATTTCTCACTGGTTCTGCAGTACATTCAGCACAACTATCAAACCCTGACCCTGGCGGCTCTTGCGGAATTCTTCCATTACAGTGAGGCTCATCTAAGTACACTGATAAAGCAGAACACAGGCAGAAATTACACCGAGCTCATAAAGAATCTGCGCATGAGGGATGCTCAGAATCTCCTGCTAAACACCAATCAGAAAATTGGTGAAATCGCAGAAGAGACTGGCTACAACAGCGCTGACCATTTTTCCAGAGTCTTCAGACAGACCTTCGGTATCTCCCCCGCGGACTACAGAAAACACAACAAAAAAGAAAGCCCCTTCATACCATTCCAATCAGAAAGCGGCGAAAAAGCTTGATGTTATAAAAAACCTCACCCACAGGATACATCCCAGTGGAGTGAGGTTTTTTCAGCATATTACCATCTCATGGTATTACATATTTTTTCAATTACTGGCTTTGCGGCATCGGGGTTAATTCCGAGGAAGAACAGGAAGGGGAGTTCGCTCAGTGTGCGATTTGCATTTTCCTTATCACCACCCTTGATCATCCCATAAGCGACAGGAAGTTCTTTTTCAAGAAGCTTCATGATCTCCTCATCTCCTGCGAGCTCGCCAAGGCGGGTTTCGGGGCCATATACACATCTGTAATCCCTTGATGGCATATAGCTTATCTCATAGCTTCCTGCTGTGAGAGTAACCGTACCATCATCCTTTATTTCAGAATCGGCAAGACCATCTACACACAATCTGTCTCTTGAAAAACGTGGCAGTGTGACCGTAGCCTCTGCGTTAAAGGGAACTTCAACCTTAAGTGTGAAAATTCCATCCTCTGCAATTTTCCAATCGGATACATATTTTCCAGCTGCAGTAGTCATTTCAGTGTTAAAGAATCTGAATCTCATGCTTGGCTTTGGAGCTATAACAGCCTTCTTAAATCCTGGAGTAGCAGGTCTTATGCCTCCTATGTATTCATACATAAACTGCACTATAGTTCCGTAGGAATAGTGATTTAAGGAATTCATACCGTCCTTACAAAGTGTGCCGTCAGGCATAACTGAATTCCATCTCTCCCAAATTGTGGTAGCTCCGAGATCTACGCAGTAAAGCCATCCCGGGAAGCCCTCGTTAAACAGGAAGTGATAAGCCAGGTCCATTCTGTCAATCTTAGCGAGGGTTATGCAAAGGAGCGGCGCTCCAACAAAACCGCATTTTATCTGATAGCAGTCTCTCTTAAGTCTGTCCTCAAACTGTTCTATCAGCTTATTTCTGTCTACAAAGATATCAAATGCGAGCGCTACTACATACGCAGCCTGTGTATCACAGGAGAGTCTTCCTGAAGGTGTGAAGTACTCATGTAAAATCGCCTTCTTAACCTTAGCAGCCAAGGCGGCATATCCTTCAGCATCCTCCTTTTTACCAAGAAGTTCTGCCATCCTGGCCGTTATCATTGTGGATCTGTAGTAATAAACACAGGCAAGATAATCATCATTTGTTCCGCCTTTAAAACTCTTCTCGGTAATTCCATCAAGGCCAAGCCAGTCTCCGAACTGGAAAGGAAGTGAAAAGGTTCCGTTGTCTCCATGCTCCATGTCGTTGCGGTGCATGTACTCTACCCAGCCCTTCATCATCTCATAGTGCTCTTCGATATCTGCGGCTGAGCCATAGGTATTGTACAGAGTCTCAGGTATTATCGTGCTCACATCTGACCAGACACTTCCTACTCCCGCAAGATTGCCTGCTGTGTTTGGAAGGAAGCTTGCAACTCCGCCATCATGACGCTTTGCATCAAGGGCAAGGTCTCTAAGGAACTTTTTATAAAAAGCTCTCGTATCCATGTTGTAGCTTGCTGTCTGTGAAAATACCTGGGCGTCTCCGGTCCAGCCAAGGCGCTCATTTCGCTGAGGACAGTCTGTTGGCATGTCCAAAAAATTGGACTTCTGTCCCCAGATGCAGTTCTCATAAAGTCTGTTTATTTTAGCATTGCTGGTCTCAATAAAGCCTGTTCTCTCCATATCTGAATAGAGAACCTTTGAACGGATCTTATCAGTCGTAAGTTCTATCGACTCCGGCCATCCCTCGATTTTCAGATACCTGTATCCAAAGAAGGTAAACCTGGGGTGCACGGTTTCCTTTCTTCCATCTGAAACATATACAAACTGTGAGCGTGCCTCGCGGTAATTCTCATTAAAGAAATTCCCCTTAACCAAAATCTCACCGCAGGAAACAGTGATCTTCGTTCCTGCAGGAAAATCTGCATCTATCTCCATGATTCCGGCGTGATTCTGCCCAAAGTCAACTACAGTCTCACCTGCGGGAGTGTGGATGATTTCCTTTGCCTCAAGAACCTCTTTAACCACAACCGGAATGCTGTATCTATCAAGAAGCTTTTTGCCTGTTTCTATTTCTACCGCATTACCGATTTCGTTGATACCTGCTGTTCTGTCCAGGTCCTCACCATAATAGATACCGGAATCTGTCACATCATTTTTAGAAACTTTCCATGAGCCATCTGTACCGATAACATCTTTGCTTCCATCAGCATAGGTAACCTGAAGCTCTGCAATAGCAGCCATTCTGTCTCCAAAGTTATGACCACCCTCAAGGCCGAAGTTACTCATATACCAGCCCTTCGCAACCTGAATACTGAGATTGCTATCAGCCTTTATCTGCTCAGTAACATCGAAGGCAATAATCTGCATTCCTGTCTCATAATCGTTGATGTAGGGAGTGAGGATTTCGTTACCGACTTTCTCCCCATCAAGATATGCCTCAAACACACCCAGGCAGCTCACATAGAGCCTTGCGCTGACAGGCTTATCCTTAAGTGACAGCTCCTTTGAAAATACGGGATGACACTTTTCACCTTCAGGCGCAGCTATCCATTTTCCTTCCCAGGGCTCTTCCATCTTACCTGTCTCGAACCACTGAATATCAGATGTGGCAGTTTCACCGTTGTCGCCTACGACAGTAACTCTCCAGAAATATCTGGTGCAGGGGCTAAGCTCTATATCAATGGCTTCACCTGTCTGATCGAGCTCAGCTGATTCCTTTTTATATAAAATCTGTGAAAAGTCTCCATCAGCAGAAACCTCAAGCACTCCATTTTTAAGAGAAACCGCCTTTGTATCCTCCACATTCCATGCTGCAATTATTTTCTCAAAGCTAAATCCCAAGGGATTAACCACGCCATTAATTTTCGTTCTGGTAATTTTCATCCTGCTCTCACCTTCCATTTGCCATAGCTGATGTTGCAAATTTCTTCTTTCTATAATCGGTTAATTTCTGTTCTCCAAGGAATTGCAGGCTGGGCCTTACACTTCTCTCCCTGGTCTGTCTGTCCACACCTATAAGTCCAAAGCGCATTGAATAGCCACTCTGCCACTCAAAATTATCAAGAAGTGACCAGTACATGTAACCCTTCACCGGAATTTCATCGTTTATGCAGTCCCTGACACCTGCAAAGGCTCTCTTAATAAATTCTACGCGCCTTGTGTCATCATCCGTTGCAATTCCATTTTCTGTTACAAGTATATCACCCTTAAATGCTGTATGTACCCTGCGAATTACATTAGGAAGTCCTTCAGGATAAAACTCGTAGCCCATCTGAGTGAGCTCAGCTCCCTCCTCAGGTGAAAGCTCACCATCACTTCCAAACCTGGTTCTGGTGTAGTTCTGAACGCCAAGAAAATCATCATCTATAATTGCAGGAAGAAACTCCTCGAACTCATCATGCCAGTCTTTTTCTGCTCTCTCTTCTCCGCCTTCAACGCACTGAACATCACGAAGGCTAAGGGATAATCCGACCTTAGTGTCCGGAAGCATTTTATGGATAACATCTACCGCTGCCCTGTGTGCATCCATTATGATCTGATTACCCTTAGGAGATCTTGGCGATACGAAAACTGCAGGCTCTTCAACTCCAAATACTTCCAAGTTTTCCCTAACCTTTTCCTCCTGCTCTCGTTTCATCTCTTCGATGTTTAATCCTATCTGTATTGATGTCTGCTCCTCATTCTGTTTTTCACGCTGTTCCATGGCTTGACGAATATAAATAGAAATAAGATTACCCATGTTGGCTTCATTTATGGTGCAGATATATTTGATATCTTCATTTGACAGATTTTTGGCAACATACCTGGTGTAATTGGCAAATGCATCTATCACTTCCTCTGATTCCCAGCCACCCTTTTCAATAAGCCACTTGGGTGATGAAAAATGGTGAAGTGTTATCACAGGTTCAATTTTGTTTTCCTTGCAGAAGTGAACCATATCAAGATAGTGCTGCATTTCCTTTTCATCAAAAATACCTTCTGAAGGTTCAATCCTTGCCCACTCGAAGGAAAAACGATAAGAATTAAGCCCTGCCTGTTTTAATAAAGAAATATCTTCCTTATATCTGTTGTAGTGATCTGCAGCGTCCAGGGATTTTTCAGGATATCCACCATACTTCATCTGTTCCATAGCCCAGATGTCACTGTTTGTATTATTTCCTTCAACCTGATGTGCCGCAGTTGCTGCACCAATTAAAAAATCTGAATTTCTCATTTTAAACCTCACTTATATTATTAAAAAGTTGCCTGCAGCTATTTTGCGTGCTGCAAGCAACTTTTATTGCTGACATTTTTATCACACTGCTTCTTTATTAACTACTTCTTCTGAATGCATTTTTCTTTTCATCTCTTCGATCTCATTCTTGTACTTCTTGATAGGTCCGAAAACTACGCATGCGATTACGATAAGACCTGTAATGCAGGGAGCTCCGAACTTGATGAAGTTAAGTGCAAACATTGCTGACTCAGGCTGCTGTCCAACAGCTCCTGCCACATATCCTGACATAGCAAGTATTGCGAGGATACCTGAATTAGTTACTGTGTTACCGCACTTCTGAGCAAAGCCCTTGATTGATGAAACCAGGCCGTTTGCTGACTTTCCTTCCTTGTACATAATGAAGTCGATTGTGTCGTTTACAAGGATGTTGACAAGTGCGTTCTGCATAGCGCCTGTAACTGAACCAATGAATGTAAGTACGCACAGGAACGCAAAGTTAGATTTTCCAAAGAAAAACAAAATCAGGTAAGTCACGATTGTTGCTGCCTGTGAGAAGCAAAGAGCTCTCTGACCTGTCTTAAAAATCTTAAGCACGACAGGCATTGCAACTACCATTGAAATAAGAGCACCGATTGAGATAACACCCATGTATACAGGAATGAGATCAGGTCTCTCATAGTAGTACATCATGTAATAAACAGATGATGCGAACATAAGTCCGTAACCAACTGAAGCCATAACCCAGGCGATGATGTTGGGATAAACCTCCTTGTGCTTAAGCACCATTCCGATTCCTTTCATGGGATTTTTTTCAGGCGCTGAGAGATATCTCTCCTGTCCCTCTGATGTCTTGAAAAGTCCCCAGAAGGATACAAATGCCAGAACTCCGCAAACGATCATGAAAGGAATATATCCGTTTGAAAATCCAAGTCCGTTAAAGAAGCCTGTAATATTCTGTGTGAAGGTATTACCGATTGTGAATGCGAATGCGCAGCATCCTGCACCCATGGTAATGATCTTGTTTCTCTCCTGATCCTTTTTAACAGCAGCAGGGAGAATTGCCATCTGCGGCATTGTGTACATTGTAACTGTCATTCCGTAACCAATGTACATAACAAGAATGTAGATTGCTTTTGCAGCACTGCTTGTAAATCCCCAGTCTATCCAAACCATGGTAGCAAAAAAAGTAAGCAGTACCGGTGCAAATAAGAAATAAGGTCTGTAGCGACCGATCTTTGTGTGAGTGTTGTCTGCGATTACGCCCATGATAGGATCATTTATCGCATCCCACAATGTTGCGATGAACATGATAAGCGAGCAGGTAGCTGCAGGTATTTTCAGATTATCCGTCATGAAAGGTGACAGATAGCTCGCCAAAACTGCAGCTATCATCATTGCTCCGCCATTTACTGAAGTAGCATGGAACCAGCTAAAGGCCTTGCTCACTTCCGAAGTATTTTTAGTTTTTGCCATTGTATTATTCCCCATTGTCCTTCTCCTTTATTACAATGTGTTTTACTGGATAAGGGAATAATATCATCGGATGTTTTATGTCTCCATGTAATATCTTTGACAACATCCGACATTTTTTTAGATGAATTATTTACCAAATATAAATAAGGCGTCCCTCTTCAAAGCCCTTGATTCCCATTCCGGGTTCATCCGAAACTGTAATTACTTTCAATACGAACATAAAAACGAGCAGTGTACTTTAATTTGTACACTGCTCATAATTATTTTTATATCATCTCCTTAGTTAAACTTCAGAGAATCGATAATTCCTGCAAGTGAATCAGATACCGGGATATCAATCTCATCATCACCGCTCATGTGATCTGTGCACTCAAAGATAAGATATCCATCCATGTAATCTCTTACATAAGCTGACTGATACATTCCGGGTCCTAACTGTCCTGGAACTGCGTCAACGTAGTAACCCTGAACATCCTCTGTTCCGGGGAAGATTACATCAGAAACAGTTGCCTGATCTCCCCATGACTTAGCAAGGTCCTCTGCTGCGCCTTTTCCGTCATTGTCTACACCATAGGTAGTTGTGATCATGCATGTTCCTGCACAGTCGCCGGTGTATACGAAGGTAGTTACAGGGCCGCCCTCGTTAATTGTGATAACGGAAGGATCATATCTTACTGACCAGTTATTAGCATTTACATACTCTTCGTCATTTATGACAACATCCTCAGTAGCTGCCTCTTCATTAAGTGCATCTACATAGCCTGCATCAGCAGATGCAGAAGTAGGAGTTTCTGCATCATTGATTGTAGTTGTAGCTGATGCATCACCGCATCCTGTCATAGCGAGCATTGCTGCAAATGTAAAAGCGATTCCGATTTTTGAAATGTTCTTTCTCATATTTTTATCCCCCTCAGATAAGAAGGTAGTGTCTAATCGACACTCCTTTTTTCTTTATAAATCCTCTATTTTTCGGGAGTTCAAAATAAAAAGAGCATTGACCTCCCTTTTGGTATAATGTTAACGACCAAGAAAACATCCCGCAAAGGAAACAATGCTCGTGAACATTATACTTTATTTACTTGAAATCATCCATCAGCTCTATCAACAAAACTGCTGGTTGATCAACTTTATCTGTAGATATATTCCGCTTAAACAGTGGGCTTATGAGGATTCTCATTCTCCCAAATATCAAAAATTTAAGCTTGATAAGCTCCCTTTGATTCTGAATGTAGAGCCCTGGGATTACAGGG
>NZ_AUIY01000043.1 GCF_000423945.1 Butyrivibrio sp. XPD2002
AGCTTTGGTGTCAAGCTTTTTTGCAGAAAAAAAAGAACCCTATACCATTTCTGATATAGAGGTCTTAGTTCGTCATCTTATCTTAATGACATTGGCAATGATACGGGCTCTTTTTTATTTACGATTACAGGCTTTGCCTGTTCAGATAAAATAACTTTAAGTCTAATTCAATCGACCATTTCATTAAATTTTTTGTGAGATATTATTCTTGAATTTTAAAATATCCCTGGTGTAGAATACACAATGTTTGCAGATGGTATGGCAAAAGATAGTGTCTGCTGTAGAATCGAGGATGTTTTTATGAAGTATATAAAACAGTTTTTGGTAATTCTTGCGTTTTCGTTTACGGGTGAACTTTTGAAGCTCATTCTACCGTTCCCAATTCCTGCAAGTATATATGGAATGGCACTGTTATTTACTGCCTTGATTACAGGAGTGGTGAAGTATACAGATGTTAAGGATGCAGGATCTTTTTTGATTGAGATAATGCCTGTTATGTTCATTCCTGCAGGTGTGGGTCTTGTTAACAGCTGGGTTAATCTCAAACCGATTCTTATACCAGTTAGCATTATTACTGTTGTAACGATTATAACAGTAATGCTTTCTACCGGTTGGATTTCACAGATTATTATCAGAAGGACAAAAAAGTAAGATGAACGCTTTATTTCAAAATTCCCTGTTCGCAGGAGTTACATTAAGTCTTGTTTCATACATGATAGGAGTTTCCCTAAAGAAAAAGTTTAAACTTGGAATATTTAATCCGCTGCTTATAGCTATTATTCTGTCCTGTGGTACTTTAGTAATAGGAAAAGTGGATTATGAAGTTTATAACGAAGGAGCAAAATACCTAAGCTATTTACTTACTCCTGCAACAGTTTGCCTTGCAATCCCTCTTTATGAGCAGTTTGAATTACTGAAGAAAAATTATAAGGCTGTTCTGCTGGGACTGCTGGCAGGTACAGTGACAAGTTTAGCAACAGTTTTAGTACTGTCTGTGTTATGTGGATTGTCTCATGAAGAATATGTGACACTTTTACCAAAGTCTATTACAACAGCTATTGGAATGGGTGTTTCTGAAGAATTAGGCGGTTACGTTACCATTACTGTTGCTGTCATAATAATAACAGGCGTTCTTGGAAATATGTTTGGAGAATTCATCTGCAAAGCTGCGCATATTGAGGAGCCTATAGCAAAAGGACTGGCTTTTGGTGCAAGTTCCCACGCCATTGGAACAGCTAAGGCAATCGAGATAGGTGATGTAGAAGGCGCAATGAGTGGCCTTGCTATTGCAGTATCAGGTATTTTTACTGTTCTCTTGGCTTCTGTTTTTGCAGGTCTGCACTGATTGTAATTATTTACAATGTATATAAATAATGGTATATTTTAACTGTTATTTGTAGTATTTCATATATTGTTGTTAGTAGAGCCTTGGATTTTCCAGGGCTTTTATTTTGCGCAAAGAGTCATAGCTCTTAAAAAATAATAAGAGCTATGGCTCTTTTTATATACATTTATTTACGATTCCAGGCTCTGCCTGGTCATATATAGCAACTTTAAATCAGAGCAAAAAGGAGAAACAAATAATGGCAAAGAAACTTATTTCATTTAATTTCAACAGGGAGTTTATACCGGAGCTTGAGAGCCTTTCAAAGAGTCATCCGATCGCAGAAGTGAATACCATGTACTTTACTTCAGTCCACTCAAGGATCACTGACCTTAAAACAGATACCTACCTTGCAGAAGCTATCGCAAACTATCTGGGAACCGTAGATACGCTGCATCTTTTCGTGGGTAAGACAACCAAGAATCAGTATGTGGCAGAGTACCAAAAACCTGGAAAGGATGATATTCAGATTTGTATTGGGGCTGTTACCGGAGGTTCATTTGTCTTTAAGGCCGGAAGTATTGAGGAAGAGACAGGACTTCTTTCCCAGTATGAGGCAGGACACAAGGGAACAGTTTTCGTAATGGACATGCTTCCCAAGATTTTAGAGGACAAAGAGGCTTCCATATGTCTCAGCGATCTTCATGCGTTCAGGATTGAGGATGAATCATACTCTAAGGCTATGTGCAAGCTCTTCAACAACATCTATTACAGGGTCAAGGATGAAAAATCAACTTCGCCAGTTCCTTATTTCAAGGAGCCAAAGAAGATTTTCCAGGCTGATATAGACAGGGCTGAAGTTGAAAGTATCTTCTGCGGAGAGCCAAAGGTATTTTCAAGACCGTCGGACGTTTCATTTGATGTTTATGACGAAGAGGATTTTGACCTGCCTTCATCACCCACCTCTGAAATAAGGAACATGTATCTTCTTGATGCGGAAAGAGTCCTTACAGAGGAAGAGGAGAAAAGGGTTCCAGACCTTGGCGACTGGTATGTTGTCCCCGAGTGGTCAAAAAAGACCGCAAGGAGGATAGCATCATCAAGGAGGTTTAGGAAATCCATAGGAAACATCCTGCTATGGATTTCTTGACGGAACTGGATGCCAGAGAATTGGCAGGTATCGATTACTGAAAATCTGAATTATCGAATTGATGCCTTTGCATCCTAATCGTATAATACTTCCTATATTGAATATATAGGAGGCCGGGTATGAAAGGAACAGGGGATAACAGAAGAGGTAAGGTTAAGAACTATGACAGATGGCCTGAATTAAAAGCTATTTATAAAAGGATAAATAAGATACATGCGGAAGATGATGTAGATTTAAAGAGATTAAAAAAGAAGGCTTTGAAGGATTATAAGCATATCATATATCTTGCAGCTGCGTTGGTGTTCACGGCTATTATATTTGTAGTCAGTGCATTAGGTGTTATGACCGCTCGTGACAGGACCACGATAGCATTTCCTATCATGAATTATTTATTTTTGATATCGACTGCTTTTTTAACAATATTCGTCATAATTGCTGCGATAAAAGGACACAAGAACAGCAAGATGGTTATGGGAAAGTCCGAACCAGATGAGCTGACGAAATTCAAGCAAGAGTGTTGGGTTGAAGCTTTAACTGAACTTGCGGATAAGCATGGTATATCTAAAGAATATGCTTTTATGGATGTCATTGCCTATCAGGATGTCAAATCTGTATATTATAAATATATAAAATGGATTCAGTATCTGTTTCTAATCAGTTTTTTATGTTTTGTTCCGGGAATAGATCCTCCGGTTGAGGGAATTGCCAATTATTTAGATGCTTTAAAAAAGTTGATGTCTATTGGTTACGTAGTGATTGCAAATGTAGTAGCCGATTTTGCGAATTCAATGTTAGGTGAGCTGGGATCATTGAACTATCTGCATTCTGATATGGTTTATGCATTATTGGAATATTTTAAGGAATTAGATAATCAGAAAGATGGTTTTGCGTCATGAAACAAAAAAATAAATGTTGTAAAGCATCTCACTTCGGAGGTGCTTTTTTCGTGGGATGATATCATGCTGGTCCTTTCAATCATAGGTTTTATTATGATTCGTGAAGCATTAAATAAGGTGGAGAATTTTGAATGAAGCTAAGGGAGCGTGGATTGCCATGTGTATTGAGCTTTGCGTAAGAGGAACTCTTTTCCTTATAAGGCTTGCTTTGTGAAATGCCATAAATGATAATAGTAAAATGAGGTGAAATACTCGGATAGAGGAAATTTAATTATGTGAAGGAGGTTCCTTATGAAAGTTACGGATAAACTAAAAAAGAAGTCTGATAAAGTATTATCAATTGAGGGTGTTAAAACCAATAAAGATATCAACAAAGCAGGTACTGTGCTGGAAGAAGCAGAGTTGGATCAAGTAACTGGAGGAGAGGGAGCTTATTTTAAGCCTTATGATGATGGAAAGGTACGTCGCTGAAATTTTGTGATTATTCTTAGATAGCGAAAGGTTCTGGCAAAGTGCTGGAGCCTTTTTTGTATAAAACTTAAGAGTTATTTAATGGAATTTGCGCTTTAGGTAGAGGATAATTGTTATATGCAAGGTTAAGCAGGAAAATGACCTGCAAGGAATATAAGAAAATCTTCTATATCTGAGGATAGGTAGCAAGCAGAGGTAAAAGCTTTTGTTTATGACGACAGGATATGTAAATCTATACGTGGAGATAAATCTGTTCTCACTTTTGCTGGTCATGATCGTCCTTCGAAGAACTCAGGGCGTTTCAAGGATGGTGGAACAGAAAACATTCATGATGGGTATCATTTCAGAGATGGTATTCTTTGTGGCTGATACTTTGGGTGTTCTTATCGGAAGTAGGACGATTCCTGGGGCAAATTCTGCCCTTTTGGTCTGCAAAACTGTCTATTTTTTCTCAACGGGAATGATGTGCTTTTTATGGTTCCTGTACTTTGAGTATCTGAGGGAAACCTTGTTTGTGAGGGAAAGGAGAAAAGTGCGGTTATCCTCGTTGGGAATCTGGATATTTGGGCTGCTCCTTATTGGAAACCTGTCTGGGAAATATCTGTTTTATGTATTGCCTGATGGAAGTTACTGCAGGGGACCACTGTTCATACTGAACTATCTCCTGCCATACTCATATGCATTTGTTGTATGGCTTAGGATTGTTATTGATATCATAAAAAAAGATAACAGGCTAAACAGGAAGTCCCAGATACTGCTTGCCTTTTTCCCTGTGGCACCCGGGATTTCCGGCATAATTCAGTTTTTCTATCCGCATGTACCTGTTGCCTGTGTTGCCATGTCGATTGCAACCCTCGTGCTTTATCTTAACTGGACAGAGCAGTTGATATCGGTTGACCCTCTTACAAAGTTAAATAACAGGAAGCAGCTTGAGCTATCCTTTAAACAGTGGAATAAAAGCCTTGGTGAAACGGAAAAGCTTTGCATACTTCTTATGGATGCAAATAATTTCAAACATATAAATGACACATATGGTCATGCACAGGGAGATGTTGCGCTTATTACCATTGCAGAAGCAATAAACGTTGGCTGCAGGGATATTACAGGAAAATCTGTTATGGCAAGATACGGAGGAGATGAGTTTGTTGTTCTATTGATCACCGATAGTGAGGGCGTATGTGATGAAGTAAAGGAACAGATAAACAGGAGCCTTACTGAAATGGTTGCAAAAAAAGATCTTCCGTTTGAACTTTCAGTCAGTATCGGAATGGCGGTCTTCAGGAAAGGAGATTCCCTAAGGGGATTGATTGAGAGGGCAGATGAGGCTATGTACAGCGAGAAAAAGCAGCGGAAACAATAAATGAGGAAGGAAACGCTTTAATTTTACATTGTTAGTAAAAAATGATATAGTTTAACTGTTATTAGTAGTTATTTTTTAAGTTAATATTGTTGTTTGTAGAGCCTTGGTTTATCCAGGGCTTTTATTTTTCCAAAGAGCTGGGTCTCTTAAAATTCAAAGAGCCCTGGCTCTTTTTATATACATTTACTTACGATCCCAGGCACTGCCTGATCATATAAAAGCAACTTTAAATCAAAGTAAAAAAGGAGAAACAGATAATGGCAAATAAACTAATTAAATTCAATTTCAACGGGGAGTTCATACCGGAGCTTGAGAGCCTTTCAAAGAGTCATCCAATCGCAGAAGTGAATACCATGTACTTTACTTCAGTCCACTCAAGGATCACTGACCTTAAAACAGATACCTACCTTGCAGAAACTATCGCAAACTATCTGGGAACCGTAGATACGCTGCATCTTTTCGTGGGTAAGACAACCAAGAATCAGTATGTGGCAGAGTATCAAAAGCCTGGAAAGGATGAGATACAGATATGCATCGGGGCTGTTACCGGAGGCTCATTTGTCTTTAAGACCGGATGTATTTCAGAGGAAACAGGAGTGCTTTCCCAGTACGATGCTGGACATAAAGGAACTATTTTTGTAATGGATATGTTTCCTAAGACCGCAGAGGATAAAGAAGCTTCCATCTGTATCAGTGACCTTCATGCTTTCAGGGTGGAGGATGAATCATACTCAAAGGCTATGTGCAAACTCTTCAATAATATCTATTATCGCGTCAAGGATGAAAAATCTACTTCGCCCGTTACATATGTTAATGAGCCGAAGAAGATATCCCAGAATGATATAGACAGGGTTGAAATAGGAAGAATCTTCTGCGGAGTACCAAAGGTGTTTTCAAGATTGTCTGTACTCCCTTTAGAAGATCTCGATGAAGAGGTGGATATCCCGTCATCATCTGCATCTGAATTAAGGAATATGTACCTTCTTGATACCGAGAGGGTCCTTACGGAAGAAGAGGAGAAAAGAGTTCCAGACCTTGGAGAGTGGTATGTTGTCCCGGAGTGGTCCAAAAAGACGGCAAAGAGGATATCAACATCAAAGAAGTTTAGAAAATCAATCGGAAACATCCTCCTCTACGGACCATCAGGAACCGGTAAGACAGAAGGGTAACAGGCAATCGCAGAGATGCTAGGGCTCCCATATTACACTATTACCTGTTCTGCTGATGATGATAAGTTTGACCTTATAGGACAGCTTATCCCGAACACAGAAAAAGGAAAGAGCGGTATGGATCCCGACTGTGTCATAGCTTTTACAATAAACAGGGACTATGAAGGATGTAATGACCTGCAGGAAGCTGTGTACTCACGAATCATTTTTGTTATGCAGATTCCTGAACCTACAGAAACTGAACTGTTTGCCCGCACAAAGGCTCAGACCGGATTTTACAATGACGGCCTTCTTAGGAAAATGGCTAAGACTATTGTTGATATCCATGAGTACTGTAGGGATAAGGATATCACGGGCGGTGTCTGCGGTCCAAGAGAGCTTATAGACTGGGCACAGGTTTCAATCCTTGAATCTGAAGAAAGAGAAGAGGCAGCAATATCAGAAACCTCAGTCATTGCTGCAGCCTTGGATACCATACTTGAAAAAGTGGCTCAGAATGAGGACGATATTGAAGATGTCATTACCGGGGTCTTCAAGAAGCACTTTTCAACGGCTCTTGTTGATGAGCTGCGATAAACAAATTTAAATTAACGCAACTAAAGGTTCTGGCAGATTGCTGGAACCTTTTATGGTATATTAGAAATATGTTTTTTACCGGAGGGTTTAGGTGAAGATTGTTCTTATCAGGCATGGTAAAGTGAATTATAGATGGAAATCCTGGTATACAGCAAATCAGTTTGATGAGGCTTGCAGGCAATATGATCATGCTCCTGTCATGAAGTCGGGCTATTCTATACCAGATGGGAAGTACTCCGCTTACTACATAAGTACTTTGCCGAGAACCAGGGAAACAGTTCAGAATATCTTTGGGGATCAGGATTATAGTTCTACAGATCTGATTAACGAAGTCCCAATATCAGCAAGTTTATATACAAGAGTTAAATTACCAATACTGTTTTGGTATTTCACAGGTAGGATGCAATGGTATTTCAATAATAGCAGGCAGAAGGAAGGCAGACTCCGGACAGAGAAAAGAGCTAAGCAGTTTGTGAAGATGCTTACGGAAAAGAATGAGGATTGTGTGGTAGTTACACATGGTTTTTTCATGCGTACGCTTGTGGCTGAGTTTAAAAAACGCATTTTAGCATAGAGAATAATACATTCGCATATGCTAATGGACAATGTGTGATTGCAAGATTATAGATATTTAGGGGAGAACAAATGATACGAGAAGTCAAGCGTGAAGACACTGCTGATGCAGGAGAATGTAGTTTTGCGGAGATGGTATGAGCAAAATGGTGCTGTTCATGTAGGGACAAAGAAATTTGATTTTTTCCCATTTACATGTGGATATATGAGAAAGGAAATATAAGAAAATGAATAAACAGATGATAGATTTCCTAATCAGGGCAAAGAAACAATCAGCTATAAAGAAAAAATCATTTACGAATGCTATTTCCACGGAGGACTCATTGAGTAAGGAATGAATACGATTTTGGAATATGCCCAAAGGAATAAATCTTCGTTTGAGATGGGAGGAGTCTCATCCAATGAAATTCGTTTTTTTACATACGAGGGAAAAAGATATATTTTAAAGACTCCCTTAATGACAAGAGATGATTTTTCACCTTTCTGGACAATGATGAAGAGGGTGTTTGGTTATTCAGTAAAGGAGCAGAACTCAAATTTACATAATATTTACAGGGATTTGAAAGATAATCCTCATATAAAAGTGGCTCCGTTTGTAGCAACAAATGGAGAAGCAAGCGTTTTTGAGTATGTTGAAGGAACACCAGGGGATGATGATTTTTTTCCAAAGGGGAAAAACAATTCTTATACTTTGGGGCAGTTTATTGGATATAATCATCGGACAAAGTACAATTATTCTGGACTTTTAGGCACTTCAAAGGGAGATTTCTTTTTTGAAAATGCCAGAAGATATATTGAAGATTGTATTAGTGAGCATTGGAGCGGGGATGATGATGCAGATAAAAAGGTCAGGGGTTATTACGAGCAGATAAAGGATAAACAGCTTTCAAGCTGTGGGAATTCACTAATAATGATCGACATATGCGCAGATCAGTTTTTGTTTAGCGATGAGAATATTGTAGCGTGTGTTGATCTGGATGCGTATGTGATTGGACCTGTAGAATGGGAGCTTAGCTTCCTTCATTACCAGGTTGAGGATTGGTATGAATTCAAGGCTGGATATGAGACATATTGTGAGATGCCGTCGTTTGATGAAGTGAGTAAATTATTCTTTTTGCTTATGGCACTTAGTTCATATGATAACAAAGCAGTAATAGATGGATACTGGGCTGCCCTATTAGAGGAATGACTATGAAGATAGAGTTTATTGATAATATACTGACTCCGGAGGATTTTGTAAGGCTTAGGGTTACTACGGGCTTTGCTGATATTCCTGTCCCACATGCAAGGAAGGCTCTTCAAAATGGACTTTTAAATGTCTCTGCAGTGAAAGATGGAAAACTGATAGGAATGGGCAGACTTGTGGGTGACGGTGCGATGTACTGGTACCTGCAGGAAATAATAGTTTTGCCGGAATATCAGGGACTCGGAATAGGGACAATGATTGTTAATCATCTTGTGGACTATGCTGTGAAGAATTCCTCTACCGGGAAAATTACAACAATCGGGGGAGTATCTGCTAGGGGCAAAGAAGGCTTCTATGAGAAGTTGGGATTTGAAGTAATACCCAATGGCATTCAATGGAGGATAAAACGTAAATTATAAATGTTTATGGAGATAGAACATGATTAGGTATACAGATGACATTTCAACTGAAGAGTATATGGAGCTACGCAGAAAAGTTGGCTGGTGCGAATTTCCTCTCGAAGAAGCACAGGCAGGGCTTGATAATGCATATATGATAAGGTGTGTCAGGGATGATGAAAAAGCGATAGGTGTTGTCAGGCTTCTCTGGGATGGAGGGTATATAGCTTTTTTATCGGATGTTATCGTGGATCCGAAATATCAGGGACAGGGCATTGGAAGGAAGCTTGTTGAAACCTGTATTGATAGAATAAAAGTTGATGCTAAGCCCGGCTATAAGGTTAAGATGTGCTTGATGGCAGCCAAAGGGAAGGAACTATTCTATAAGAAGTTTGGTTTTGATGAACGTCCTAATGAGAAACTGGGAGCCGGAATGGATCAGTGGCTTATTTTTGAAGAATAAGATTTGATGATTTAGAAAACTGCAACAAGCGTTGCAAAAATATATGATCGTTGTGGATATTCATGCGAAGGGAGCAAAGATGGTTACAATTAAGGAGTCAACAACAGAAGATATTAATAATATCCAGAGGCTTTGGGCTGATGGGGGTGTTATGAAATATATAGGCTTCCCTGATGGATTGCATGAAACAGAAGAAGCAATACAGGAGTGGCTAGATAGATTTCGCATTTTGAAACCTAAGGAGAATCACTATTCTATTTTTGAAGATGGAAAGTATTGCGGCGAAACGCAGTATAGAATTGATGAGGACCATCGTAGCGCTTCTCTTGATATTAAGCTACTTAAATTCGCAAGAGGTCGTGGAATAGCAACACAGGCCATTCGTATGCTATTGAAGAAGCATTTAAAAATGGTGCAGAAGTAGTGTGGGTTGATCCGCACCCGGAAAATGCTAAGGCTATTTCCCTATATCAACGACTTGGGTTTGAAGCAAAAGAGATGCCTGAGCATGTCATTGCGTTAGGGGAAGATCCTCATGTTTACAAGTATATGGAACGGGGTAAAGGATGATACGGGAAGTTAAACGGAAAGATATCGGAGACTGTGTGAACTGAATAAGCAGAGCAAAATATGATGATAAGGATGTGGTGACAGACTATGCCTCACGTAGAAATCAAATGTTTTGAGGGAAGAACTGACAGAAAAAAACAGAGTGTGCGGAAAAATTGCGCTGGTAATAGCAGAGACATTAGGCTGCAAGACGTCAAGCGTTTCTGTTGCTATTAAAGATATACCGGAGAAAGATTGGAAAATCTAAATTGTTCATAAGCAAGGAGTATGGTAATGACCAGTGATGTAACTAAAATAGGAGGGGCAGATGGACCAATGTCATTAAGATAAGATGACGAACTAAGACCTCTATATCAGAAATGGTATAGGGTTCTTTTTTTTCTGCAAAAAAGCTTGACACCAAAGCT
>NZ_AUIY01000044.1 GCF_000423945.1 Butyrivibrio sp. XPD2002
GTTATACGAGTCAGTGTTGTCCTGTATGTGGTCACATTGAAAAAGCTAACCGTAACAAGAAGATACATCTGTTTGCTTGTAAGAACTGTGGCTATAAATCAAACGATGACCGCATTGGAGCTATGAATCTGTACCGCATGGGAATCAACTATCTTGAAGATAGTCAAGTACCTGATACAGTTACGGCAGAGTAAATCTTTGTCGTAAGGGGCGGTGTCAACCGTCCCATGATGCGACCCCACGGAAGTTACACCGACAAAATGTAGGAGTTATTGCAACGAACTACAGGGGAGTCGCAAGCCACGTACCTTTAGGTGCGTGGTAGTTGACAATCTCCATCCTGATTAACACGCAGTGCAAGGTCTGCCTTCATGGTCTTTTCAAGACAGAGCCTGACATTAGCCATGTCACTGTAGTCAACGAATTTCTCAGCGGCTTCTAAGGTGTTTCCACTCTTAACCTTCCTGTCCACGAGTCTTGAACGAAGCATGTTTTCATCAGCGGTGATGGAGATGGTGTAGTCGGCATAGTCTTTGATCTCACGCCAGCCGTCTTCATCGAGCAGGAGATAGTTGCCCTCGAGGAGCACTATATTTTTCTCTACAGTAATCGCGTTATCTATTGGATTGTGCAGATGTCTGTCATAGGTAGGCCAGGGAGTTACCTCGGAAGAGAGAACATCCTGTATGCGCTTTTTGAGAAGCTCAAGGTCGAAAGTAATTGGAGCACCTTTGATATCAACCATTCGTACTTCCTGTCCATCACGCATGACATTATGGGTTAAGAGATATTCCTGCCTTCTATGAAAACCATCCATTCCTATGGCCTGTATATCTGCATATTCGTCATGTCCCTCTGAGAGCTTCTGCAGGAAGCTGCATAATGTGCTCTTGCCTGCTCCAGGCGGTGCAGCAAGGAGTACCAGAATGCGCTTACCCTTTGCTCTTTGGAGTGATGATAGTTTTGAAATTAAAGGTATAAAGATGTTCGACACAGAGTATTCGCTATATTTTGCATCTACATCAATACCATTTATATTTACACTATATTTCATACTGGACTCCTTTTATGAATTAATGTTGAATATTTCGGACTGTGAGCCCACCCAATTCTCAATTGAGCACCATCTGTTCACGCAATAACACCACTTTGTTTTTCAGGAAATTATATTGCGATATTATTTCCATCTATAACTCTTCTGGGAAACATTCCCGGAAGGTCGTTATTACTTGAAAAATACTTACTTTCGACTATTTTCGCGTAGGATTTAGCAGCAATATTGTCTTTTCTACTTGTCCCTGCCTGGGTTTTAGTATTTATCAAGTAGTTCTTGCCTTCGTATTAGGTCTTTCCTACGAGTCTTATCTATTCCTAAGCAATTTTCACGTAGTCGATTGCTTTTAGGTGGTCATTTCCTACGCGAGAAATCCCTGTTTGACCATTTTTCGCGTAGTTATTGCCTGAATGGCAATTTATGCTACTTGACCTTATTTGTTTTGTGGCATTCGACGTGTAGTTACACTTTTCATCCCCACTAATTCATTAAACCGAAGATAATGTCTGTTTGCATTATTAAGTATAACATACCCCTTTGTGGGGCTTAGCTGCAGATCGGTGGTGCTAAATTAAAAAACAATAGTGCTGAGCAAAGATTAGCACCTGTGCTATCAGACCGAAATAACCAAATGTAATCTTAAGCTTTTGTTCGATACATACATAATAACATAATGTTATACTGCTAAACGGTACTGCCATTTGTTACGGTAGCGGTCAGTCCTTTGCCGGAGTAATCCGAGAACTTCCGATCCCGGAGGTGATCATTATGGAAAATAAAGGGAAAGGCTCATTGAGATAGGTGTTTGAAACATCAAAAATGACCGCCACAGCTCCTAGCAAAAGTTGTCGGTCATTTTTGATCAATAACTATAAATAGGACTGACCGTTATCGGCAGTACCTTTAATAGAATAATAGCATATCAGAGATATTTTCAACTCATTAAAATCCTTTTTATTCCCCAAAAGTCACATCAAAAGATCCACTTGTAAGATCCGCTTTTATTTTCTTATCCGTATTTCCGTCAGCCTTGAATTTCTTCTCGGTTGAGGCTCCATCAACCTTGATGCTTCCTGATGTTGCATCGAGATCATAGGAATAATCATCCTTATTACCAACAAGGTTAAGTGAGACCTTTCCGGAGGTGATATCGAAATCTGCGTTATCGACTGTCATCTCGTCGATTGTGACTGTGCCGCTTGAAAGCTCGGTATCAAGATCCCTGGCTGTGCAGCCTGTTACGTTCATAAGTCCTGAAGCGAGGTCAAGTGTGAGCTTTTCAGCCTTGATGTCCTTGAGGTCGATTTTTCCTGAAGCAGCAGAGCAGGTTAATTTCTCGGATTCAACATTGTTTACTTCGAGAAGACCTGATGCGATGTCCAGCTTTCCTTTGATGTTGACGCCATCAACGCTGAGCACACCTGAAGCTGCATCCATGTCAACATCGATGATTCCTGCATCCTTGGGAACGGTGATTCTGTAATACTGTTCATCTTCGCGGGGGAGGAGATTGAAGCCGAAGACGAAGCTTTTGTGAGAGGGCTGCTTAATTGTCAGCTTGTGGCCGCTCTCTGTAACCTTGGGCACATTCTCTTCGTATGCCTGATATTCAAGCTTGTAGGAATCTCCCTGAACGAGATAGGCGCCGATTGAAGCGATGTCTACGTCGAGCTCATCAAAAGCGGACAGTTCCATGGAGCCTGTCACAAGATCCCCACATTCTTCTGATGTTTTGTTTTCTGTTACTTTACTATTACCAATTGAAATCACGGGCTTTGCTCCTAACTTAAATCCTGTTGCCATAATTATAAATCCAAATGCGGACATTCCCAATGCCAAATATAAGATTACCTTACTGTTCATAACCAGTTCCCTCCGTTTCCTTTTTTCTATAAATGTTATGACTTACTGTCCTGATTAGTAAGACAAGTCCATATACCAGTAAAATGCTGAGCCCGGATATCATAAGTCCTGCACCTATGGTGAAGAACTTTTGAGCAAATCCGGGAACAAATAATCCCCAGAAGATTGAAAAAAAGCCGCTTACTGCGATTGCCACAGCTGAAACGATAAGTGCAAAAACCACTGCGCCGATTGTTATCAGAACTGCAAATACGATAGCCATCACCATGATGCCAAGGGGGAGTGAGAGCGGAAGTGCCAGCACTCCAAGGATTGTCAGCCATACGACTGTGGCCTTTCCCTTAACGGTTTTCTGCTCTGCGGTGTTTTCGATGTGCTTCTGCGTGCACTGTTCGATGATGTTCTTTGCAACCTCCTTGGGAGTTCCGAGACTTGCCACCACATCGGTGCCCTCGGGAAGCTCCATATCAGATATGTATCCGTCGTAGTACTCGATAGCGTCCTGTCTGTCATCTGCAGGAATGAGCTTCAGCCTTCTGTCGAGCTCCTGTAAAAATTGTTGTTTGTTCATTATGTCATCCCCTTCTCAGAAATCTGCGGAATTTCTGAATCGATCCCTCTTATAAGTCCGTCGATTTTAGTTTTGTATTCATTCCACTCGCCCTCATAGAAATTCAGCATTTTTAGGCCTTCCTCTGTGATGGCGTAGTACCGTCTGTTTCGTCCCTGGTAGGGAGCATCGTAGGTTCTTAAGCACCCTGATTTCTGAAGCCTTCTGAGAACAGGGTAAAGTGTGGACTCTGAAATATCCACAACCTGACGAACCTTCTGTGTCAGCGTGTATCCGTATGAATCCTCGCTTCGTACGATTCCCAGAACGCAGGCATCCAGTAACGGTGCTGTTAATTGATACGTCATGCTACCGCTCCTTTCTTTTGCGCTGATACAATATTATATAGCGTATAATATTGCACGTGTCAACACATGAGTTTGATATTTCGGAAAAAACTTTATAAAATTATGGATATAAAGCTTTGGAAAATGGCGTAAAAAAGCAGTTAGGAGCATTTTTTATATGTGCTGTAGATATTATTATGCTGACAGAATAGCTCGCAGGGTCGAGGAGGATATGGAGCTTCCGGAGGGATTCTGCGCCCATAATTATGGTGATATCACGCCGGGCATGATGGGATTATCTCTTATTAAAGGAAGCGGCGCCGGGGTGAAGGCCTACAATATGAAGTGGGGGCTTACAGGGAAAGACAGTAAGCTGATCATAAACGCCAGGGCTGAATCGGCTGTCCGGAAGCCGATGTTTTCAGATAGTATCAGGAGCAGAAGATGTGTGCTTCCGGCCGGCGGCTTTTACGAGTGGAATAAGGATAAGACAAAATTTACATTCAAAAGGCCTGATGAAGAGCCAATGTATCTGGCGGGCTTTTACGATCTTCGTGATAACGAGGACCGTTTCGTGATCCTCACAACTGATGCGAACGACTCCATGCGGCCTGTTCACGACAGGATGCCTGTGATGATAGATAAGAAAAATGTGGCGGATTATCTTTATGATGAAGCTGCGGCATACGACCTTATTAAGAAGAAAATGCCTGAGCTTGATAGGAGCTGTGACTATGAGCAGCTTAGTTTGTTTTGATGAAAATGGTGGAATTTTATGCTACGGGATGCGGATATCAGGGATGACCTGTGCGATTATTTTGAACAGAAATATGGTAAGGTGCGCTTTTTCGAAGAGCTGACCATGGGCAAATCCAGGGCGGATATTGTTCTTGTTACGGAAGATGGGCTTATTGGTGCCGAGATAAAAAGCGATGCCGATACCTACGAGCGGCTTTCAAGACAGGTGAAGGACTACGACAGGTTCTTCGATTATAACTATGCTGTGGTTGGGGGAAGTCACGGGGCGCACATCGAGGAGCATGTGCCTGATCACTGGGGAATCATCACGGTGGAAGAGGAAGAGGGCGGCCTCGATTTTTATGAACTAAGAAAGCCCGGTAAAAGCCCAAAGGTTAAGCTGACAAACCAGATGGGACTTCTCTGGAAGAGAGAGCTTGCAGTTTTGCAGGAAAAGAACGGACTCTACAAATACTCCGATAAGAGTAGGATGTTCAGGAAAAAGTATCTGATGGAAAAGGTGGATAAGGAGCTTTTGAAGGAGCAGATGCTGGAGGTTTTGTTCGACAGGGATTACTCGATTTTTGAGGAAGAGTAGGAAGGATACTGGTATGGAAAAATTTGAGTTTGGAAATCCGAAAAGTAACATAGTTTTGATTCAGCTCATCGATGGTCATGATTTTAAGACAATTGATAATGAGTTTGAACATATTCAAAAAGCCTCAGATATTCGTCTTATAGCCATAAAGGTTGACGATTGGAACAGGGACCTTTCACCCTGGGAAGCACCTGCGGTTTTCGGAGATGAGGGCTTTGGCGACGGCGCAGAACAAACGCTTACTGAGGTATTGAAATACACTGAAGATAAATCAAAAACCTATTATCTTGGCGGATACTCCCTGGCAGGATTATTTGCACTCTGGGCTGTTTATCAGACCGATGTATTTAGCGGAGTGGCAGCAGCTTCACCTTCAGCCTGGTTCCCGGGATTTTTTGACTACATGAAGGAGCATGACATTAAGGTTCCCAAAATCTATCTGAGTCTTGGTGATAAAGAAGAAAAGACCCGGAATCCTGTGATGTCCACTGTGGGAGACAGGATCCGGGCCATGAATGATTATTTAACTTCACAGGGAAAAGTCTGCACCCTTGAATGGAATCAGGGCAATCACTTTAAAGAGCCTGACCTTAGGATGGCCAAGGGATTTTCCTTTATGCTGCGCTGACCTTTTCTCTTAGTAGACCAATGCGTATTTTTAGCGGTTCTCTGCAAAGGAAAAGAAGGAGAACAGCGTTGGTCCATTTGTCACCAATTTCATACTCGCTATAGGTTTTACAAATGATAATGAAAAATACAATGGTAATTGCTATATTGATCCACAACCAGAGCTTTGCTTCAGATATTGCATTTATAGTTCTGGAGTAGTGCCAGATCACAAAAGCATTAAGGGCAAATTCTATCATCGAAATGATCATAAAAAATGCGTAGGATGCTGCTTCATAGGATCTGGGGAAAGGAATCGTAAAAATCAGGTTCACAAGAAAATCCAGCACAAAAACACAGGCTAAAATCACAAGGAACTTTTTGCAGGTTCCAAAGGGTTCTCCCTGAATTATTCTGTGGTTAAGCTTATTTATCATGTAAAGGCAAAGCAGGAATTTTACCGGAGTAATTGAATATAGCAGGATACTCATTTTTCCTGGATGATAGGGGATGACAAATTCAGCTAAAAATAGCAGAGTCATAAGTACGCTGTATATCAGCATTCCGCAACCTAATTTCTTTTTCATAGCAATCAGTCCTCCCCATACTCAACGATGCAATACACATCGGATGCATCCTTGCCATCGTAATATGTAAGTATTTTAAAGTCCGAGGACGTAAGCTCGGTACCATCGAGAAATTTGATGGTGTTGGCCTTTCTTTCAAAATGATCGACGTCGTCGATTCCATCATCGTTGTAGCTATTTTCAATTGGAGAAACGATATCATCCAGAATATTTCCGTCGTGATCCATATACTTCTGAGTGTCTTCCTTTATCTCGACGATGAAGAGGTCCTTTTTACTATCGTAACCGCAGGGCTTATATTCTGACTCTAAAAATGGCTGACATTTGGAATCCATGTAAACATAGGCATCATCAGTCTTCTCTTGGGCAGCTATATATTTCCCGCCCAGGGCGATAATCCTTCTGTAGCTATCAAGTAGAATATTACCTTCTTTATCGGCGTAGCTATCTGTATAATAACCATTTAAAACATAGCCCAGTTCGCCGTAATCCTTATCTATACTTTCATAATCGAAATCAACAATGACCTCACCTTTTAAATTTATAAGCCCATATCCATTGTTTTCAAAAGGCGCATTGTTGTAAGCGCTGGCAAAACCATTCTCGTCAAACTCATTTGCCACAGCGAACTTCGGAGAAATCACAGTGTTTCCGTCTCTGTCCATGTAGCCACGGGCAGACTCGGAATACGAAAAATAACTGACAAGACCATATGAATCATAGGTTCCGATATAGGGCTTGTTATTTTTATCGCTTAAGGTATCATAGCTTTGCAGAGTCTGGTTTTTATCAAATATGCCAAATCCAAGGAAGCCGCCATTTAGTATGTGGCCGTTCAGGATTCTTCTTTTAAGAGCATAAAGAGCAAACTTTCTGGGATTGTCCAAAAATCTGCCATCCTGAAAATACCACTTGCAATTGACGACGATGTTTCCATCCTTATCAATAAGATGTCCCTTGTAATCCCATGCAAGGCCGTCATCTCTATATCTTAATTTGTCTGAAAAACGGGGGGCCTCCACAGTTTTTGTCTCGAGATTTATAAATCCCCATTTTTCCTTATAAAAAGGTGACCACTTGGGCCATCTGTTACTGATCATGTACTGGGCCTTTTTCTCAGGACAGTCCCACTCGTAATAAACATCCTTAAAGCCCTGATCCACAACCTTATTGCCCTGCTGATCGATAATATACTCATTCCCATATTCTGTCTGCGAGCAGTAAATGCTTGCGGCAATAGCGCCTATCGCCACGATACCTGCTGCAGGCAAAAGAAACTTCCACTTTTTCATAAACGTTCTCTCCCAAACAATAACGGTAGTGTCTAATCGACACTCCTTTTTTCTTTATAAATCCTCTATTTTTCGGGAGTTCAAAATAAAAAGAGCATTGACCTCCCTTTTGGTATAATGTTAACGACCAAGAAAACATCCCGCAAAGGAAACAATGCTCGTGAACATTATACTTTATTTACTTGAAATCATCCATCAGCTCTATCAACAAAACTGCTGGTTGATCAACTTTATCTGTAGATATATTCCGCTTAAACAGTGGGCTTATGAGGATTCTCATTCTCCCAAATATCAAAAATTTAAGATTGATAAGCTCCCTTTGATTCTGAATGTAGAGCCCTGGGATTACAGGGATTTCATGGCTTACCT
>NZ_AUIY01000045.1 GCF_000423945.1 Butyrivibrio sp. XPD2002
TGTTCAAGCTACCTCTGGTTTTTCCAGTCAGTATCGTTCGTTTCGTTATTGTTTTGTTGGACATAATATACAACACGAGTGAAGAACTGGCTATTAAGTTTAATTTATCTCACGCTATAAAAATCAATTATACCTGTGCTCTCTTGGAATTTTTTTATTGCAGAAGATGGGGTGAGACGGAAACAGAAAAATGTCCGGGGGACATTTTTCCCGTCGAACCGACCGACGAGGTGCTCCGCACCGAGGAGACCTTGAACCCTGGGTTCAAGGGACTCCTCGGTGTGAACACAAAAAAGCCAGCTCATATGAGCTGGTTTTCTTGTGTTCATGCAGAAGATGGGACTTTTTCCTACTATATATAAGTCAGTATTCATAGAGTGATGCAGAAGTATACGAACACTAGATGAATACTGACTTTTCTTTTCTATCACTTTGATTGTTACATATCTTCATGTTCTATAACGTTTTACCCATTTTTTAATATTAAATGGGGTAAGTGTGGGGTAAAAATTGGGTAAATAAACTCTTATATCTTGCCATTACCTATTTTCATTCCATTAGGAACATAGTCAAAATTCCCTTTATCATATTCTCGTTTAATATCTTGCATTTGTTCTAAGGTTATTCTACCCTCATGATATAAACCAAATAAAAAATTATATTCAAAGCTATGCTCATTTTGCTTAAATTCTTTTCTTATATCAGAAGCAATTTTAATAATTGTATCTTTTAATTCACTATTGATAATTGCTTTTCTATCAGGAAGTATCATTGTATTTCCAAAAGAAACCGCATTCATGTTCCCTTGTGCACTATTACCAATTAAAGACAATAAATACAAGAAATCGTCATTATCTATAAGAAGTGTCAGTATATCTGTAAATCCTGTAGCTTTATTTTCATTACTCATAACACGTAACTTATTTATACATGATTCACTCAATCCGACTTCATTTTGGATATCTGTATTCCGTCCTGTTTTGCAATCATATTCGCACAGTAAATACCCCATTTCACAATCAAATATCTTACATAAATGTGCTATCAAATCAAAGTCAAATCCTTTAGAATCACCATTCTCAATTTTAGAATATCTATTGCGCCCGATTGGATAATCACATTTTTCAGATAAATGCTCTATCAAACTGTCCTGACTTTTAAATCCATTCTTTTTCCGTTCGCTTTTAATTCGTTCACCTATTTTTTTAAAATTGTATTCCATATAAATACATTTCTCCTATTAAACCTTGCCAATTGGTTGATTTGTATTGCATACAAATACAGTCTACTACAGTATTATAAAACCAACAACAGATTTGTGCACAATCTGAGAGTATTACAGATTCAAACATAAAGGAGAAAACATACAGATGAAGAAATATGAAACTTACAAACAAGCGCAAGAGCGTACAGGATTTTGCAGAAGCACTCTTATGAAATTTGACCGTAAGGGAATAACTATTCATGTTGGACGCGCTGTTAGATTTGATGCAGAAGCATTAGACAAAGCTTTAGCTGATGAAGCAAGAAAGGGGGATAATGATGAATCTTGAAGAAATAATTTTATCGCTTATCCCCAAAGGGCATGAAAAAGCAATCAGCGGCACAAAATTAGATATTCTTGCTGATACTGAGGAACGCGACAGGAAAAGAACCATAGAACACCTACGTAAGCATGGATATCTTATATGTGCTAATAATAACGGCTATTTCATAGCTGAAACTATGGATGAACTAAAGGATTATGTCAGAACTGTTAAACGACGTATTAAGACAACAGGCGAAACAATCCGCAAAGCTAACAAGATAATCAAAAGGTATGATTCACAGATTAAAGGACAGCTAAGTTTAGATTGTTTGGGTGATGATTATGAGTTTTGAACGGTGGAATAAGTTGGTAGAAGAAACAAAGCGTCAACAGGCAGAAAAGAAAAAGACTAAGGAAGTACAGGCGAATGACAAAACGAAAAAAGAATGATTCAAAAATAAAATCATTCGAGGGAGTCGGCACAAAGTTTATAGGAATTCACGGCGCTCTTATGTCAGATACATTCGTTAGAATTTACGAGAGTATGCTACAATCTGATGCTTTCAAAAAACTTAAGCCACGGCACAAGGTTTTATATCTTTATTGTAAAGACCAATGGACAGGAAAACGTAAACCACGCCACGATTTCAAAGATGTTCCAGAGTTAGCTAGTGATGATTTGTTTTACTTTAACTTTGATTTAGCTGTTGAGTATGGACTTTATACCCCTAAATCTAGCCACTTATTCTATAACGACATGAAAGCGCTGATTGATGCAGGCTTCATTGATAAGGTAGTAAGCGGAAAAGCACATAAGAAGAAAAACATATACAGATATTCTGACCGTTGGCGCGGTAGTTAATTCTACGGTATGTCCTATAAAGCACATAAAAGGCTTATCAAGTGTTCTATAGGACAACAAACCAAACTCCATCAGAAATTATATATGTTCTATAGGACATACTTCTTTTCATAACGCTATGCATTTTCAAGTGTCCTATAAGACGCACATATATATATTTACCATCTACTACAGGATTTAAAACGGCTTTTATTATGGCTTATATATTGCGAGCGCTCCGAAAATAGGAGTTTTTACGTGAAAAAACTTTAGATTCAGCATGTATTTAGGGCAAAAAGGAAACAAGTGACAATGAGAAAATATCCAAAGCCTGTTAAAACACACGGCACAATTGAAGAATCAGTTTCTATAGACAGCTTTAGCCTTAAGAAAGGCGCTTTAAAATGCACAATCAGAAATGTTAGTGAGTATTTCCCCTTTACTGAAACAGGCGAACATATTATTTTCCATGACTCCATAAAGATTCAAACATCAACAATCAGCAATATTACAGGCGAGCAGACATTTTTTGTATGCCCTCGTTGCGGCAAAAAGTATAGATTCTTATATGCAAACTCGTACACTAAGGGCTTTAAATGCCGCAAGTGTGCGCGGCTCAATTATCGCTCCACACAAAAAGAACACGCAGATTGTATTGAATATTTTGATTGTGGCATGAAATTTGCCAAAGAAAAGCTTAATTGGACTTATGAAGATGCTATTCCGTGGGATTTTCCAAGCTATATACCAGACCGCCCAAAGTATATGCATAAATCCACGTATGAACGCTACATGAAAAAATTTAGATGGTATCAAGATCGCTATCACGATGAATTCATAGCAGAAGCTAAAAGAATTATCGAACAGGCTGACCACAAAGGACGCCGTTTATTAGACTATTGAAGAACAAAGGAGAATAAAAAACATGACAAAAAAAGAGCTATTCAAATTCACAAAGGAAACTTTTAAAAACGCTTTAACTGAAATGGGAGAAATCAACAAGAAGATGGACTCCAAGAAAAAAGACCTCAAGAATCCAGACTATTCAAGAAAGCGTACTGATGAGATTCACAAAGAAATAACAGACCTTAGATGGAATATACAGGACATTAAAAACCGCACATTAAAAGAAATATCTAAAGAAGCTGATAATGTCATGGAAGAACTAAGGAATAGTGATGCAGTCAGAGGTGAAAGTTTGACGGATGATGCAAAACTGTTTAATTGCGGCGTTGAGTTAAGCCCTAAAGATGTACAGGGAATATTAGACAGGAACAAAGGCAACTCAACTATGGAACAATTAACCTATAAATATGCTGAGGCTCATAATATCAGCTTAACCCCTACAGTATATATTCCACCTTACGAAACTGAAATTGAAGATGTTAAAAATCTTCGTGAATGTGCGCGTATATGCTTAGAGCAAAAAGAATATGGCGGCGTAGTTGATGCTTACGCAAGAATTTTCCCCCAAATATGGGAAAACGCTGAAATATAATATTTCATATAGTTTCTAATGGGATAATATTCGTGATTGTTGTTATGGCTCATAAGAGGGCATAAAAATACCATGATGTGGTATCAGATAATCTAATACTGCATCATGGTTTTTTACTACTAAATCGGTGATGGAAAATAATAAATAAACTAACAATCCTCATAAATACTGATGTTAGAAATGATTTACCCCATTCTTTACCCCACTCAGAAAAAAGTATACCAAAATATAAGTATAGACATACAGGGTTTATTTGGCGATATTTGCCCATTTTAGGCGCTATAATAAAATCTCTATAGAATAATCGTAAGCTATCATTTACGGCTATTATCGCGCTCCATAGTTTCATCAATGGCACGTTTAATAAAACCATTTACAGACTCGCCGCCATTCTGGGCATGTTCCTGTATTTCTATGAACTTTTCTTTTTTCACATCAAGAGGGATTCTTTTTAGAGTGTCCTTTTTATACTCATTCATCCACTTGTTTTTATCAAAAGCCATAATTCACCTCACTCCAATAACTATAGCAGACAGCGCACGGAATTGACACCGATATTTGTAAATGATATGGTATGTGTACACAGACACGCACAATACACCACAACACAAGACAACCAAATGAAAGGAGTCAAAAATGGGAAGAAATATGAACAAAATTATTGATGAAGTGGAACTTGATAATAGGTATTGTATGAATACCAAAGAGGCAGATTTGTTAGCTTCTGAAATAAAGTCTATGAGTGATATTTACGTCGCTATATTCAAAGCATTTAAATATGGCTACGCTTTAGGTATTAGAGCGGCAAAAGCCAATAAAAAGTAAAGGGGGATTATTCTATGGGTAAACTTAAAAAGCGCGCTGATGGACTTTATAAAAAATCTTTTATGTACGACGGAAAAAGATATTATGTCTACGGTCACAACAAAGCAGAACTTGAAGAAAAGGAGCGCGTAAAAAAGAATCAGTTGATTGATGGCAAGGAAAAACATGATACTCCGACACTTAATCAATACTATGAAAGTTGGATGGATTCAAGACAAGGGACAGTAAAAGAAGCTACTCTTAGATGTCAGTATTTTCAGTTTAAATCATGCGCTGATATCGTTATTGATTGCCTTAATAAGACACTTGGAGAGTTAAAGCTAAAAGATATTACTCCAGACGATTTAAGAGCGGTACAACGTGCGCTGATAGATGGCGGCAATTCAGAACAGACCGTTAATGATAAATTAGCTGTTTTAAACCATCTTTTTAGTGATGCATATAAAGAAAGACGTATTGATTATAACCCCTGTATAGCGGTTAAGAATCTTAAAAGGACTACTCCAGAAGCAAGAGATACTTTTCATAGAGCGCTAACCATAGAAGAAACCGAACGATTCTTTAAAATGGCTGAAAACTCAGCTTATTATGATATCTATAGATTCGCGATCAATACAGGAATGAGAGTTGGAGAAATCGGCGCTTTATTTGAATCAGATATTTATGATGGTGTTATTCATGTAAGACGCACACTAACAAAAGCTGAAACAGGCAATATGACGATAGGAGAAACCACAAAAACCATAAAAGGTTCACGTAATATTCCGCTTAATGATGCAATCAAAGAAATCTTAGAACATCAAAGGCACATAAACCGTTTGTTGCGTGGTGATAAAGTAATTTCAATACATCAGCCCATCTTTACCGCTCCAGAAGGCGGTTTAATAGTATCATCACCAACTAATAGAGAAATGCTTAGAATCTGCAAAAAGGCTGAAATTGAACCGTTTACAATGCACGCATTCCGAGCCACTTTCGCAACAAGATGTATAGAATCTGGGATCGCACCAAAAACTCTACAAGAGTTGTTAGGACATACATCTATAAAAATGAGTATGGATTTGTACGGTCATGTCATGGATAGCACAAAACAAGCTGCCATGAGTCACTTAAAGATAATTTAAGCCTCCATTTGCAATCGTAAAATTGCTTGATTTTTTCCAAAAACTTATTACAAAATTCATAGTTATTTTTTTTACAAATTATATTATACTTTCTATTGGTTTAGCATATTCTTTCTTCAAAGAATATGACTATTATTATTTCAAAGGAGACAAACCATTATGAAATGTCCAAAATGCGGCGCTGAAACAACAGAAAAATTTTGTCCATACTGTGGTTCAGATTTGCAACAGCCCCAACCCACAGTACAGCAACCAACATCACCTCAACAAAATTCTATTCCCAAAACAGGATATTCTTATGCTTCTGGTGCTAATAATGCTGCACCAACATACCATTCTAATTCAAACTCTGTTTCTGCAAAGAAAAAACATTCTATAATAGGAATAGCTGCTTTTATTCTTTCATTTCTAGGACCACTTGCTCTAATAGGAGTCATACTCGCGATCATTGACTTAATTAAAGATAAATCCAAATCTCATAAGCATGGATTGACAATTGCAGCACTTGTTATTGGTGGATGGATGTTGATATCCATTACCACTACAAAAATGCTTATGAAAAATTATGACGCACTTAACACAGCTTCTAATATAGCTGAATCTAATGAAGCAACTGATTCTTCCAAAGCAGTTGAGGAAGAACCAGAAACAACCGATATTACTTCAGAAAGCACAGAAAAAGAAGAACAAGTTACAGAACCTGCGGAAAACATTGAATCTACCGCGAACGAAGAACAAGTTGCGGAATCTGAAGAAAATACTGAATCTGTTGAAAATGAAAGCATAAGCGAAGAACCAACTATGACAAAAGATGAATTCATAGCGTCTTGTGCTGAATTGAACTATAAAGACATAGCTCGTGAGCCCGAAAAATATGTTGGACAGAATTTCTATTTCACTTGCTATGTAAATGATGTAAGAGAAGGTGGATTATTATCAGGTTATCAGAAATACTTTGTAACTTATGCATTTGATATGGACAAAGCCCAAAAAGCAGTAAATGATGGATGGGCAGATGACATACAAGAAGCAAAATACTATGGTTGGGATGCCGATATATGTGTTTGGATAATGGATAACAGAGATGAATCTGATCCCGATTATATCAAAGTATTGAACAATGATATTATTACTGTTTATGGCACTTTTACAGGCATGACAGAAACAAAGAATTCTCTCACTAATGAAAAGGGTGAACAAGTATCTCTTGATGTTAAATATGTAGATTTACTTGCACAGTAAATAAATTAAAGCAGGTTTCTCTCATAAGAGATTAACCTGCTTTTCTAATTATTGTAAAACGCCCTTTTCAATATGGGGTAATATATGGGGTAAAAAACCCACAACACTAGATGTTGTGGGTTCATGCAGAAGATGGGACTTGAACCCACACGCCTTGCGGCACAGGAACCTAAATCCTGCATGTCTGCCAATTCCATCACTTCTGCTAGCCTTAATAATATACCGCCTGTAGTGCATTTTAGTCAATGATTTCATAGTATATTTACCCTGAATTATTCATGACAACTTAAACCTCTGAAATCAGACTCATAATCCGATTTTTTGAAATGGATGCCTAGAATAAGCGGGAATCAGTCTTAAAAATGGGTAGACTGTCCCTATGAATCAGAAATACAGACTTTTAAGTTATCAAGGTACATCAATAGTTGCTATTCCAACTGTGGATTTAAGCTGCTTATATTTGTAAGTGTTTCATAGAACTCAGATATGTAAGGGCAGCTGCTACACAGCTTGAAATAAATATATCTACCTGATCTGACTACCTTAACGGCAATCTTGATCAGTTTCAAACGGATTGTATCTGCACACTGCTTCTTCATGGAAGCACACAG
>NZ_AUIY01000046.1 GCF_000423945.1 Butyrivibrio sp. XPD2002
TGCATACAAATTCATTTGCCGGTTGTAAGAACATGGAGCACGAAGTGCGGAATGTTCGTGTGCGAAATCGAGTAGGAGTCAGCCTGCTCGATTTGGATAAGAACTGGGTAGATACGAACTATTTGGTATTTTGGGGGCTATTGGGGTTATCTGGGCTATTGGGTTTGGGCGGTGTTAAGTGCCTGGCAACCGGTTTGAATAATTGTTCGCGAACAGACGTAACGGCAAGCGGGACGTATTTCCCGCGAGGGACCGGAATTAACAATTCTTCGCGGGTAGACGTAATGATCACCTGGGGAAATTAGCCGCGATTGGACCGGAAAGAGATAATGATGGTAAATAGGATGAATAAAGAGCGTGGGGTTAAGGTTGTAATTCAACCAGTAGCACTTAATGGACCTAAATCGGTTGATGTGCGGGAAGAATGTCTAGGAATGAGTTGCGTCAACTCGCGAACAAATTAGAACATCGACGTAACGGTGTCAATAAAGCTGGCATGAGTGTGCAACCGATATTGAGGAAATAAAACATTCCGGTGTAACGTGCTCCAAAAAGACAACATTACAGTTCAACCGATAGAAAAGCAAGTTCGCGGATAGACGTAACGGCCGCCGAAAAGCAATACCCGCAGAGGAATCGGAATGAACAATTCTTCGCGGATAGACGTAACGGCCGCCAAAAAGCAATACCCGCAGAGGAATCGGAATGAACAATTCTTCGCGGATAGACGTAACGGCCGCCAAAAAGCAATACCCGCAGAGGAATCGGAATGAACAATTCTTCGCGGATAGACGTAACGGCCGCCGAAAAGCAATACCCGCAGGGAACCAGTCTGAGAAGAAATAAAAAAGACCCTGCCAACAGGCAGAGCCAAAACATAGAACAAGCGGAGTCGGAGGGATTCGAACCCTCGTGCCCCGAAGGACAAACGCATTTCGAGTGCGCCTCATTACGACCACTTTGATACGACTCCATAACGCACAAAAACTCAAGTTTTCGCGCTTTTTCATTATACGAGCGCTATTCTCTTAAGTCAATAAACAGTTGTTGCTGGAGCGGTTATTGAGTATAATTAGTTAGTTGAAGTATGAAAATAAATGGGGATCTAAATGGCATACGTAGCTTTATATAGAAAGTTCAGACCGCCTGTCTTTGACGACGTCAAAGGTCAGGATCATATAGTGACAACGCTTAAGAATCAGATTAAATCCGACAGGATTGGACACGCATATCTGTTTTGTGGAACCAGAGGTACCGGTAAGACCTCGGTTGCCAAGATTCTTGCAAGAGCAGTTAACTGTGAGAACCCGCAGGACGGAAGCCCCTGTGGCGAGTGCCCTACCTGTAAAGCGATAGAGTCCGGTGCGGCAATGGGGAATGTTATTGAGATAGATGCTGCATCTAACAACGGCGTAGATAACATCCGTGAGATCATCGACGAGATCTCATATTCACCAACAGTTGGAAAATACAAGGTTTACATCATCGACGAGGTTCACATGCTCTCTACCGGCGCTTTTAATGCGCTGCTTAAGAGCCTTGAGGAGCCCCCGTCCTATGTAATATTCATTCTGGCAACTACTGAAGTACAGAAGATTCCGATCACCATTCTGTCCAGATGTCAGAGATACGATTTTCATAGAATCACCATCGACACCATCGCAGACAGGCTCCGCGAGGTCGTGGATAAGGAAGGCGTGAAGGTGGAGGACAAGGCCCTTCGCTATGTTGCGAAGGCAGCAGATGGCTCCATGCGTGATTCCCTAAGTCTCCTTGACCAGTGTATCGCCTTTAACTACGGCGAGGAGCTGACCTACGATAAGGTGCTTGGAGTCCTCGGCGCAGTTGACACCGCGATTTTCGGAAGGCTCTTTTCATACCTGATAGCTCAGGACGTCAGCAGTGCGCTGAATCTCTTATCCGAGATCGTAATCCAGGGCCGCGAGCTTACGCAGTTTGTCAGCGACTTCATTTGGTACCTGAGGAACCTGATGCTTGTCAGCACCTCCGATAATATGGAGGATGCGGTGGACATGTCCACTGACAATCTGAATGCATTAAAAGAGCTGGCGAAGAGCTCAGACATCGATACCATAATGCGATATATCAGAGTGTTCTCGGAGTTGTCCCAGAGCTTGCGCTTTGCGGCTCAGAAACGTATCCTTATAGAGGTTGCACTTATAAGACTCTGCAAGCCTCAGATGGATGAGGACACAGGCGCGATTCTTGATAGGCTCAGAATTCTCGAGGAACGAAGTGAGGAGATGGACGGTGTCCTTGGCGGCATTAAAAGTGGTCAGATAACCGTTAATGCTTCCGGAGCTGCCGGCGGTGGAGCACCTTCAGGAGCTGCACCCGAACCTCAGAAGGCTAAGGTTCTTGAGTCTGCGGTTGCAGAAGATGTAAAGCGTGTAGTTAACGAGTGGGGAAGAATCCTTGTGAAAATGGGTAATCCCATGCGTGTGTACCTTGAGAAGGCAGTCCTTTCCCAGGGCAATGATAACAAGCTTTTCATAGTGCTTGATAATAAGGAGCGCGTTGATAAGTACAACGATGAGCCCGGAAAGAGCGAACTTTCTGCAGTTATTGACGAAGCTATCGGTAAGCATGTAGAGTTTGAGATGCGCTTTGCGGATCGTGACAAGCCCATGGCAGAGCAGTACGTAAGCCTCAACAACATTCACTTCGACATTGTCACAGAGGAAGAAGTGGAGATGCCGGAATTCCCGGAGGACAGTCTTGGTGGAATGAATGCTATTTCTGCAGAAGTTCCAAATGAGGAACCTCAACAAGAAGGAGATGCTCCGGCAGAGACAGTATCTGTGCAGGAAGCTGAAGCTCCGGAAGAAGCAGCACCCTTACAGGAAGCTGAAGCCCCGGCAGAAGCAGCACCTATGGATGAACAATCCGACATCGAGAACTCCGGTGGAGATATCATCACAGGCATTGATGAGGACGACTACTACGATCAGCAGGCCATGAATTATGTGGAACCTGACTATGACCAGCAGGCCAGCGATGATGAGAATGCCTTTGAAGAGAAGGACACAGAAGACGACTAAAATAGCTTATTAACCATTTTTCAATATGAACAAGAGAAACAGGAGGAATTATAAATGGCAAAGAGAGGTGGATTCCCGGGCGGTATGCCGGGCAACATGAATAATCTTATGAAACAGGCGCAGCGCATGCAGCGTCAGATGGAGGAGAGCCAGAAGGAGCTCGAGACCAAGGAGTTTAAGGCAAGCGCAGGCGGCGGTGCAGTTGAAGCAACCGTTACAGGAAGTAAGAAGCTTACAGGCATCACAATCGCTAAGGATGCGGTTGATCCTGATGATGTAGAGATGCTGCAGGACATGATCGTAGCAGCGGTTAATGAGGCCATGGAGCAGGCAGAGAAGGCTCAGGGCGATATCATGGGCAAGATGACAGGCGGCCTTGGAGGTCTCGGAGGACTTCCGTTCTAATTAAAGTTACGTCTCGGAGGACTTTCATTTTAATGGATCTATACAGTGGACATATCAACAGACTGATCGACGAGCTCTCATCCCTTCCCGGGATTGGTGGTAAGTCGGCTCAGAGACTGGCTTTTTATATAATAGGACTTCCTAAGGACAGAGTAGAGAGACTCGCAAAGTCCCTCACCGATGCCAGGGAGAACGTGCATTACTGCAGCAAATGCTGCACACTTACGGACGATGAGATCTGTCCAATTTGTGCTAACGAAAAACGCGACCACCGCACAATCATGGTGGTTGAGAACACCAGGGATCTCGCAGCCTATGAAAAGACAGGGAAATACGAGGGAGTTTACCATGTGCTACATGGAGCGATTTCTCCCATGCTTGGCATAGGCCCCGGGGATATCAAACTTAAGGAACTGGTGCAGAGACTTCAGACAGACAATGTTGAGGAAGTCATAATCGCCACCAATTCCAGCTTAGAGGGCGAGACCACAGGAATGTATATAAGCAAACTCATAAAGCCGACAGGAATTAAGGTCACACGAATCGCCAGCGGAGTTCCCGTAGGCGGCGACCTTGAATATATAGACGAAGTAACGTTACTAAGAGCTTTAGAGGGCAGAACAGAATTATAACTAACAGAAAACAACTGCAACTTGAAGTGGAGGAAACAAAATGAGTGTGAAAAGAGAGTTTCTTGGAGAAACAAAAGACGGAGCACCTATTTACGGCTATCATATGACAAACGACCAGGGAATGGAGGTTTGTCTTATGAACTATGGCGCAGCTATCCGCAACATTTTTGTTAAGGATAAGAACGGTGAAAAGAGAGACGTGGTTCTCGGCTTTGAGAGCCCTGAGAATTATTTCGACAATCCGTGCTTTATTGGCGTTGTGGTTGGACCTGTCGCTAACAGAATCGGCGGAGCAGCTTATTCTATCGATGGAAAAGACTTCAAAATGGCTGTAAATGACGGCCCTAACAATCTTCACAGTGATTTCGACAACGGTTTTCATAAGAGAGTATGGGAGGCTGCTGAGACTGACAACAGCGTCACATTCACATTGAAATCAGAGGATGGTGATCTTGGATTTTCAGGAAACAGAGAGTTCTCAGTTACATACACTTTGACAGAGGACAACTCACTGATGCTTCACTATCATGCAACAAGTGATGCCAAGACACTTATCAACATCACTAACCACTGCTATTTCAATCTTCGCGGCCACGATGCCGGCACTATCACAGACCATGTAGCTCAGTTCAATTCAAGCAAGACTACTGTTGTAGGAAAAGGACTGATCCCCAATGGTGAGATTGCTGACGTTGAGGGCACTCCTTTTGATTTTAGAAAAGAGAAGGTCATCGGCCTTGAGATTGACGCTGATGATGAACAGCTAAGGCTCGGCGGCGGCTATGACCATAACTTTATTATCGACAACGCAGACGGCACAAGAAGAACCTTCGCTACTGTAACCTGTCCTGAATCCGGAATTACAATGCAGTGCTCAACGACACTTCCTGCATTCCAGTTCTACGCAGGTAACTGCCTCGATGCAGACGGCGGAAAAGACGGTGCAGTCTACAAGAATAGAGAAGGCTTCTGTCTTGAAACACAGATTTATCCGGATGCAATTCACCACAGCAACTTCCCGGATGCAGTGTTCGGACCGGAGCGCGAGTACGATTCAATGACCGTATATCGCTTTTTATAAGACAGATCTATTTTGGAAAAGAGTTTTAAATGGCAGAAGTCAAGGATTTCACCAAGTATTTAAAAAAATTACAGAAGAAAAATAATGATGATAGGGACGACAATCCCTTCGAGGCGTTAAACAGGGACTATGACTGGGATGAGGATCCTGACATCGCCGAATCAGGTGAGTACGACGGCTATCCTACCAAAGGCCCTACCTATCAGGAGCGCATAAGGAAGCACAGAATCGCAGTTGCCATAAGGACCGTGGTTGTCATTGCGGTAACCGCTCTTATAGTAGCAGGCGTATACGTCAGCTGGAGGGATAAGCATTTCACTGAGAGCAATATCACCTCATCTGTGAAAATCGCAGACGCTTCAGGTGCCAAAGCCATTAACCTCGCTGGCTACGTCCTCACCTACAGTAAAGACGGTGCAAGCTGCATCGACGGCAGTGGCCAGCAGCTCTGGAACCAGACCTACCAGATGCAGAATCCGACAATCCACACCTGTAAGGACGTGGTTGCGATCGGCGATTACAACGGACATAACATCTACGTAGCCAATACAGGCGGCGCCCTTGGGGAGATTGACACCAATCTTCCGATAAGAGACTTCTGTGTCGCGTCCCAGGGAGTTGTGGCAGCTGTTCTTGATGACAAGAATGTCACCTGGATATACCTTTTTGATCCAAGTGGCAAAGAGCTCGCCAGCTTCAAGACCACCATGCAGGACAGCGGATACCCAGTTGATATCTCAATATCACCCAGCGGTGAGCTGGTTTGCGTATCCTACCTCAAGGCGGACAGCGGCAAGCTCAAGACCAGTGTTGCGTTCTTCAATTTCGGCGACGTCGGACAGAACCTTGCGGATAACTACGCAAGTGGCTATGACTACCCGGATGTAGTAGTGCCCTACGTTCAGTTCATGAATGATTCCAAGATCTTCGCTGTTGCTGATGACAGACTCATGTTCTTTTCAGGAAAAGAGGTTCCTACCAGTCAGACAGAGAGCCTCACAGGAGATGAGGAGATCAAGTCGGTATTCTATAGTGACAACTATGTCGGAGTTGTTTTCGTAAATAATACTGATGAAGGTGCATACAGACTTCAGATCTACGGTGAGACCGGTAACCTTGATACTACCATATATTTCGATACGGAATACGTGGATGTTCTCTTCGACAACGGCCAGATAATCGTATACGGCGAGGATGAGTATATCCTGTATGATATGAAGGGTACAGAGAAATTCAGAGGCACCTTCGATCATGCAGTAAAGGTTATGGTACCTACTAATGTCAGAAGTAAGTTCCTTCTTGTTACCGAAAGATCACTCGATACACTTGAGCTAAAGTAATTATAAAGCCTTCTCCTTCTGGGAGAACTCAATACACTTGAGCCAAAGCAATTATATAGTCTTCTCCCTCTGGGAGAAGGTGTCAGCGAAGCTGACGGATGAGGGCAAGATATGAACATAATGGAATTTATTTCAACGCCGCAGGTGATTATTTCACTTGCGGTTTTAATTGTATTATTGTGGAGAATATCTATAGGCTATAGATTCGGACTTGTATCCGAGCTCATAGAGATCGCTTCCCTGGCAGTGGGCTTTGTTATCTTTACCCTTACGGCCGGTACTATCGGTAAGATTATGCACGGGGAAAATCTTCATATATTCAAAACAATAATTCAGCTTGCAATTGTTGTTTCTATATATAGAGTTATCACAGGAATTGCAAAAGGAACAAAAGGATCCGGAAAAGTACCTATATTAAGCAGTGCCAATAAGGTTCTCGGAGCGTGCTTTGGAGCGATTGAAACTTACATGTGGGTTATGCTGATACAACATATAGTGGGCTATAAAATCGACTCGGCAATTTCTTTTACAATTTCAAAAATTATTAGTTGCATTCGTATTTAAGGAGTGCTATAATCAATTTCGCTCACTTCGAGAGAGCATTATTTAAGAGCTGATAACTACTTATAATATTTCTCGAAACAAGCTATAAAAAATTTAAAAAAGTTCTTGACAGAAAGCTGCTGACATGATAATCTATCAGAGTTGCGGCTGACAAGCCAAGACAAAGCACATTGACAATGAAATAGTAATGCAACCCTGAAAATTCCAAAAAGAAATTTCAGAGAACAAAACAACCTAACTAAAGGTAAAACGGACAGAACAAAAGCCAAGCTTAAGTTCTGGTCAGACGAACGATCAAGTCACTTCGGTGATGAGATACATTTAAACGTGAGAGTTCGATCCTGGCTCAGGATGAACGCTGGCGGCGTGCCTAACACATGCAAGTCGAACGGAGATTTAACGCTGATGAGGCTTCGGCGGAATCTTGTTAAATCTTAGTGGCGGACGGGTGAGTAACGCGTGGGCAACCTGCCTCGTACTGGGGGATAACAG
>NZ_AUIY01000047.1 GCF_000423945.1 Butyrivibrio sp. XPD2002
TCTGAGAGGAGCTGTCCTTAGTACGAGAGGACCGGGATGGACGGACCGCTGGTGTATCAGCTGCATCGCCAGATGCATAAGGCTGGGTAGCCAAGTCCGGAAGGGATAAACGCTGAAGGCATCTAAGCGTGAAGCCCCCCTCAAGATGAGATATCCCTGCTTCGGCAGTAAGACCCCTTAGAGACTATGAGGTAGATAGGCACAAGGTGTAAGCATGGTAACATGTTCAGCTGATGTGTACTAATAGGTCGAGGGCTTGTCCAAAAAGGATATAGAACAAAAGATAACGGATCAAGATGAAATTCAGTGTTCGGTTTTGAAGGTACGGAATTGTACTAGTAGTTATGTGATTGTACGCGCCTAGGTTTTAAACCATGCCTCCGTCGCGATTGCAAGCAATCCCGACTGTCGGGCTTGCGCCCTATGATGCACGATTTAAACAGTGCCTTGAATGCAAGTATTCAGATCACTGTTTAAACCATGCATCGCATGGTTTAATTTTCCTCAATAGCTCAGTCGGTAGAGCATTCGGCTGTTAACCGAAGTGTCGTAGGTTCGAGTCCTACTTGGGGAGCTGGTTGTACGGAGTTCTACAATCGAAGAGCCTGCGAGGCAGGAAAAACACGGCTCCGTGGTCAAGTGGTTAAGACATCGCCCTTTCACGGCGGTAACACGAGTTCGAGCCTCGTCGGAGTCATTCATTAGGAGCTTTAGCTCAGTTGGTTAGAGCAACCGGCTCATAACCGGTCGGTCCTGGGTTCGAGTCCCCGAAGCTCCACTTAAGAAGTCGCTGTAGTAGCGACTTTTTGTTAATAAGCGCCGGCGTGGCGGAACTGGCAGACGCCCGGGACTTAAAATCCCGTGGGTAGCGATACCCGTACCGGTTCGATCCCGGTCGCCGGCATGAAGAGAGAAGCGTAAGTAGATTGCGCTTCTCTTTTTTGTTATATTGAATTATATACATGTGAATCCAGATTTGTCTTTAGAGGAAGCGATAGACGATTTTGTCGAAAGAATGGAGAACAAGTAAATGAATCAGTTATTTGAACTTGGTAACCAATATGCAGCAAAGAGTGATTGGAGAGATTTTGCACTGACAAAAATATGCCTGTTTTCTTTAGGCGTAATAGCCGGCACCTGTATTGATCCTCAGAAAAAGAAATGTGCCCGGATAATGGCTGCTGGAGCTTTTGGGGCAACCTATATTATTCTGATGAAAAAAGTATACGAAATAGTAAAAGGGATGATGGAAAAGAGGTAGATTGAATGTTGAGTTTTGTCTTTGTGGCGCTTGGCGGTGCATTGGGAGCTGTAGCACGATATGCGATAAGTCTTATACCTGTGAAAACACAGTTTCCGATACTGACATTGGTAACAAACATACTTGGTGCAATTCTTATAGGTTTTATCGTAGGAATAACAGATGAAAAGGGAGATGTAACGCCTAATACAGTTCTGTTCTGGAAGACCGGTGTATGTGGCGGATTTACAACATTTTCTACGTTTTCACTTGAGGCATTTAATCTGTTTGAGAAGAAAGCATACGCACTTGGAGGAGTGTATGTGGGACTAAGTGCTTGCTGTTGCATTTTTGGTATTTTCATGGGGAAAAAACTCTCAATGATAATAGAATAACATGACATTATATTGACATATGTCAGAATGGGTGTAATATTTTATCTGACATATGTCAATTTTGATTAATGGAGGATAGCTATGTCAAGAACACCAAAGTGCAGGAGAATATGTCGTTTTCCGGATTATTACAGCTTTATTCCTGAAGATGCGGAAAATGATATCTTTGAAACAATAGAGATGTTCCTGGATGAATTTGAGACTATAAGGCTTTTGGATTATGAAGGGTTAAACCAGGAAGAATGCGCTTTACGAATGGGTGTTGCAAGGACAACAGTGACTGCCATGTATGAGAATGCAAGGAAGAAACTTGTCAGCGCTGTTGTAGAGGGCAAGAGACTTTCCATTGCCGGTGGCAATATCGAAATTGACACAGAAAGAAACAGCTTACAGATAAGCATGAATGAAAAAGGAGATAAGACAATGAGAGTAGCAGTAACATATGATAATGGCAATGTTTTCGGACATTTTGGAAGAACAGAGCAGTTCAAGGTTTACGACATCGAAGATAACAAAGTAGTTGATTCCAGGATCCTTGGCACAAACGATGAGGGATGTGGTGCACTTGCTGGCATTCTTAATATCGCAAAAGTGGATGCACTTATCTGCGGTGGAATTGGTGGTGGAGCACAGAGAGCGCTTCAGGAAGCCGGCATCAAACTTTATGCGGGAGCAAGTGGAAGCACAGATGCAGCTGTCGAGGCTCTGATTGCTGGAACTCTTGATGCAAGCGGTGAGGCTAACTGCGATCATCATGACCATGAGCATGGTGAGGGCCATTCCTGCGGACATGGAGGCTGCCATCACTAAATGATAATACATCCGATACCACCTGTTTATGATGAAAATTCAAAGGTTTTGATTTTGGGAAGCTTTCCTTCTGTTAAGTCTCGGGAAGCTTGTTTTTTCTATGGACATCCACAGAATCGGTTCTGGAAGCTGCTTGCTTCAATCTTTGAGGATGATATGCCGGAATCAATTGAGGAGAAAAGGGCGTTTTTACTTCGCCATAATATTGCAGTGTGGGATGTTATCAAGTCCTGCGATATAGTGGGATCATCAGATGCCAGCATAAAAAACGTAGTTCCAAATGATCTTAGTATTATCCTTGATGCTGCCAATATCAGAAACATTTATGTTAATGGCAAGACGGCATATAAGTACTATGAAAAATATACTAAGAAGCTCATACAAAGAGAGGCTATATGCCTGCCTTCAACCAGTCCTGCCAATGCTGCATGGAATATGGAACGATTAAAAAGTGAATGGATGCAAATTCGAAACTAGAGCATTGTGTTTAGATATAGACATGAGTCATGTATGAAAAGTAAGAATTAGGGGAATCAGATTTGAAAGTAACTATAATACGCCATGGAAAAGTGAAACATATTTGGAAAAAGAGCTGCTCCTCAGATGAATTTGATGAAGAATGCAGGCTTTATGACACCGCGCCTATTGAAGAAATGACAAGAGTAGCTACTAATGAGGTTCCTATCATATATGTAAGTACTTTGGATAGGAGTACTCAGACTGCTAAGATGCTATATGGTGAGAGGGATTTTTGCAAATCCGAGCTTATCCATGAAGTTCCAATGAAAGCTGCCTTTGATACAAAATTAAAGCTTCCGATATGGGTTTGGTACTTTTTAGGACGTATTCAATGGATGACTGACAATAAAAGGCAGCCTGAGACTAGGAAGCAGACAGTAGAAAGGGCGGAACGTTTTACAAAGGATATCATCGAAAAAAATGAGGATTGCGTGTTGATATCACACGGGTTTTTCATGCATACGCTGATATCAGTAATGAAAATCAATGGCTTTAACAGCGATAGGACCAGTGCTTTTTATAAAAACGGCGAAGCTATTGTAATGATATTGTGAGAGTTTATGAATGCTATTTTCATGGTGGTTTAATGAAGTAGATTTATTAATGGATCAGGGTATGTCTTTGATGATGCAATTTTTACCATGATTTTTGCCATAGTACAGCATTTGGTCTGCAGTATTTATCACCTGTTCATATTTCATAAGGTCATTACCGCTTGCAAGGCCAAAGGTGGCTGTGAAGTTTATTGAATTATCTCCAAGCTTAACCTGATGCTCTCGTATAGTATTCTGCATTTTTTCCAGCTTCTTTTCAGCGGAGTTTATATCGGTTCCGGGCATAAAGAGAATAAATTCTTCACCGCCCCATCATACTGCAATATCGTTTTCAGTCATGTCTATGTAAAAGATAACGAAAGTGGTCAGGATACCTATTAACTGGAGTAAAGCTTTTTTAAATCTGGTGGTGGATACAAGAGTTGCGCCACAGTACAGGTAGTAAAAAATGAAGTTACGTGAACATATAGGCATGTGGATAAAAATAAAGAGTTTTTATAATTGGCCAAAAGAGCAAGGAATTTTTTCATTGGAATTCTCCAGGCAAAAATAACTTTAAAGAGGTACTTGTAAATATTTTAATTTTAGGCAATCTATAGTTCAATAGTTGTAAATATTAAAAGATTGTAATGTTGGCGAATAATATGTAAATTATAAAAATGCCTGTAAGAGGGAGTTTTAATTGTTGGAGGAAAAAAATGAAAGTAGGATTATCAGCCTGTTCAAGTGGGCATTTAGCTGAGTGGGAAGGACAGATCACAGAGCTTGTAGATGCTTTTAGGGATATGGAAATAGAAGCTGTTCCGGCATCGCATATTATAAGAACTGTGGACGAATTTAGTGGTACTGATATGGAAAGAGCTGCTGATCTCATGAGCTTTTATAAAGATGATGAGATAGAAGCTATCTATGATATTTCAGGTGGTGACCTGGCAAATGGAGTTCTTAAGTATCTGGATTTTGAGACAATTTCCAAAACAAAGAAGATATTTTGGGGATATAGTGATCTGACAACCGTGATAAATGCCATATATACGATGACTGGAAAGCCATCGGTTCTTTATCAGGTGAAAAATGTAATATGGGAATACGCAGAGATGCAGAGGCAGCGTTTCTCAGATTATCTTTTAGGAAAAAATAATGACCTTTTTGATATCGACTACAGCTTTTTACAGGGAAATGCCATGAAGGGCATTGTCGTAGGCGGTAATATAAGATGCTTTACCAAGCTCGCCGGGACAAAGTATTTCCCTGATATGAATGGTAAGATATTATTTCTTGAATCCCTGGGAGGAGAGTGCGGACAGATAGCAACGCTTTTTGCGCAGCTTGAAGATATGGGAGTTTTTGATAAGGTGACTGGAGTTATGCTTGGTACGTTTACAAATTATGAAAAAGCTGGTCTATCTTTATCGGTTTATGATTTGCTTAAAATGCATATTTCAAAGGAGCTTCCTGTTGCATGTACCAGGGAGATTGGGCATGGACATGATTCGAAGGCGATTGTAATAGGAAAGGAATACTCCCTTTCTTGTTAAAGAGATGTACTAAGCATTCATATAAAAGATGATATATTAAAGAGCTCGAAACGAGGATAAATAATGATAATTCAGTCCGGATCTCGGACGGACATACCTGCATTTTATTCTGAATGGTTTGCCAACAGATTAAAGGAAGGCTATGTCTACGTCAGAAATCCATTTAATATGACCTATATAACTAAATATGATCTGAATCCTTCCGTGGTGGATCTTATATGCTTTTGTTCTAAGAATCCAAAGCCCATGCTGGAGCATTTGGAGCTTCTTAAGCCCTATGGGATGTACTGGTACGTGACGATTACAGGATTTGGAAGGGACATAGAGCCTAAGGTTCCTGATTCCATGGAGGTTGTGGAGACCTTCAAAAGGTTGTCGGAATTTGCGGGCGTAGACTCCATGGGATGGAGATATGATCCCATTTTTATTGATGAAAAGTACACTGCAGATTATCACATCGAGCAATTTGAAAAGATAGCCAGGGAACTGGATGGATATACAGAGACCGCGGTTATCAGCTTTATTGATCTGTATCAGAAGGTAAAAAAGAATTTCCCGGAAGCTAAGGCGGTTGAAAGAAAGGACAGGCTCTATCTTGGAGAACACATGGCAAAGATTGCAAAGGAGCATGGGATGGTCCTTAGGCCCTGCAGTGAAGGCACAGAGCTTCAAAGATTCGGGGCTGATTGCAGCGGCTGTATGACTCAGCCAATTTACGAAAAGGCCATTCACAACACCATGGAGTTCCCGAAGGTGAAGGGTGCCAGATCCTCCTGCGCCTGCTACCTCGGCGGGGATATCGGAATGTACAACACCTGTCTTCATATGTGCAGATACTGCTACGCAAATTATGATGAAAAAACCGTAATGGACAATTATGCAAAGCATGATCCGGATTCGCCGCTTCTTATCGGCAATGTGAGACCTGAGGATGAGATTCACAAGGCAGAGCAAAAGAGCTGGATCGATGGGCAATTGAAATTCGTATGGTAAATGATAGTGTAAAGTCTGCTATGGAAAAATGAGCCAAAGAAAAAAGGCTCAAAAGAACCTTGAAAATGTAGATATTGATACCGACAAGCTCTCCGAGGGCTTAGGGCTCCGCCCTAAGAACCTGCAAGGGACCAGTCCCTTGACCCGTTAAGCGGGCTCTGCCCGCACCCGTCCTCGCCGGAAGCAGGCCAGCAAGCACACTTGCTGACCAATGTATCAGGATTATCCGTGAACCTTATGTCAAGGAACTTTCGCGGCATATCCTCGCGGCGCTGCCGCTTCGGTATTCCACGTTTTCCTTGACAACGGTTCCGCTCCGTTTTATGCGGTTGCACCCTGTTGGATG
>NZ_AUIY01000048.1 GCF_000423945.1 Butyrivibrio sp. XPD2002
CATAAATAATTGGATACTAATGATATCAAATATATAGAGATGAGAAAAAGAAAAGCAAGACGATTAAGCTTGCTTTTTCGTTTATTATGGGTATTTCCGGTTAATAAAAAGAAAGTAGTATTCGCTTCTTTCGAAGGAAATGGTGTTTTTTGGAAGCAATCCGACATAAATATCGGAGGAGCCTCATAAATGAAAACTTTATTTGACATGTTCTTGATTTTTGTATAATTCAGTAAAAATTTTGGAACTGTATAAAGCTAATTAAAAACTGTAAATGTGGCTTGATCTAACAAGTGCATAATTTAGAAAAAATAGTGGAGGTAATGTAAATTGAAAGAAAAAATAATTAGGTGCATAAAAAGTATAAAAGGTGAAGAGTTTGAAGAAACAACCAATCTTGTAAATGGGGGAATACTAGATTCTACAGATGTCATAGAACTTATAGATAAGCTTGAACAGGAATTTGATATTATGATTCCAATGGACGAAGCTGATCCGGATTATTTTAATAGCATAGAGCTTATTGAAAAGTTGGTACAACGAAATATGGGTAAATAATATGGTCTCAATAACAAAAAATCTAAAGGAATTTATTGAAGAATATAATGAAGAGATTTATATATACGGGGCAGGCAATTCTGGGTATTGGTTTGGATATTATATGAATTTATGTGATATTCATTTTGTATGCTATTTAGACCAAAAAGTTGATCATCCTGGATGCCTATTTAATGAAAAGCCAATATTTATAGGGCAAGATTATTTAAAAAGGTGTTCAGGGAAAAATATAAGAATACTTATTAGTTCTGTTCATTATGCAAATATATTAACTAGCATAATTGAATGGAGTCTAGAATTCAATTTTTCATGTTTATGTTATTTGCCTGTCGGCTATGAAGTCGTAGAAATGGATCATTCTAATAAAATATTATCCTATAATATTAATATTGCATTAAGCTATTTTCGTAAAAAGTTTTATAAAGGAAAGGTCCCCACTATTTTGAGCAATGATTGTACCGCAGGTGCAATATATCAAGCATTGGGAATGCCTATGGCTTCACCTACAGTAAATGTCGGATTAACGGAGAAAGATTTCATTAAATTATGCAAAAATCCAAAGCATTATTTTGGAATAGAAATATCCAAATATGAATATGGTCAGCTTATAGGTTTTTGTAACGGAAAACCATGGAAAGCGGAATTACCTTGTAGCAAGATAGATGATATTACTGTTTATTGGGCTCATAGCGATGAAGACGGAAGGTTCATTAATCGATGGAACATACTAAGAAAAAAAGTCAATTATGATAATTTGATTTGCTGTATGTCGAATAATAAGATGCAGTTTACTAAAAAAGGATTAGATGAATTTAGTAATATTAAGTCACGGAAGCTGATAATTATGTATAAGGACAAATATTCTAATATGGTAGAAAGTGAAAATATTATCTTTGCAAATCGTAATTTTGCCTTATGGAATAAAGATACAGCTATTGAGAATAATTTCGATTTGATTGGTTGGGTTAATGGAGATAAATAACATGGGGATTTTGTTAGAAGGTAAAGTTTGCTTAGTGACAGGCGCTAATAGAGGAATCGGTAAATCTATAGTTGAGCAGTTTGCAAAAGAAGGGGCAATAGTATATGCAAATGCTCGTTCTGAAGGGAGCATTGATGTATCAGCCTATTCGGAATATAAAGATAATATTATTCCTGTATATTTTGATATTCGAGATAATAAGCTCACCGGAGAAGTATTTGCTAAGATTTGGAAAGAACATGGTAAACTTGATGTTTTGGTTAATAATGCTGGGATTGTTCAAGATGCCTTTGTTGGGATGATTAAAAGGGAAATGGTAATACCTGTATTTGAAACCAATGTATTTAGTATGATTGATTTAATTCAATATGCGGCGAAGGTTATGAAAAGAAATAAGCGAGGAAGTATAATAAATATATCTTCTGTAGTTGGCATTTATGGAAATGAAGGCCAAATGGTTTATTCAGCTTCAAAAGGAGCTGTTATAAGTAGCACGCGATCTGCTGCTAAAGAATTGGCACCATATAATATCAGGGTAAATGCTGTAGCTCCAGGTATGATAGAAACTGACATGCTAAAAGCTATAGACAACGAGAAAAAAGAAAAATATCTAAGCAGAATAGCAACAGGAAGATTTGGGACTCCGGTAGATATAGCAAATATTTGTGTTATGTTAGCTTCTAACTATACAGAATATATGACAGGGCAAGTTTTAGAAGTATCTGGAGGGCTTTCGTTATAAATAATTCTGGACCCATATAGCATAATGCATAGTCGCTGATATACATAATAAGATTGATAAATTAAAAGTATATTTGATGCTGTATTTATAGGTGATGACTGGAAAGGGGATGCAAGATGGAAACAGACCGAAGAGGATCTAAAACCCTTCGGAGTAGATGTTATCTATCTTCCTCATACACCTAATATATCATCCACTCTTTTAAGAGTAGAGATACCGATGCGAGTTGAGGAATAACATAAATA
>NZ_AUIY01000049.1 GCF_000423945.1 Butyrivibrio sp. XPD2002
TTTGATATGCTCCCTTCTAGGTAGACAAGAGAAATAATAAAAACCTTGTTCTGCTTGGAAGGGGGGCATATTTTGTCTTTTAAACATAAGTACACATTTGAAGAAAAAGAAAGGATTTTACTAGAATACCAGACTGGTACTCATGGTTTTAAAGAACTCTGCCGGATTTATGGCATGGCAGAGCAGGCATTAAAAGACTGGATAAGGTTATACGAAACATTTGGAATGGAGGGATTGAAAACAGGAAGCAAAGCTTCTTGCTATTCAAAAGAGGTTAAGGAAGCTGCAATCCAAGACTATCTGATGCACACTCTTCCCGTTAAAGAAATTCTTATCAAATATCGGATTCGTTCTACAACACAACTAAAACGATGGGTTAAGAAGTATAATGGTCATGAGAAGCTTAAGGCTTCCGGAACGGGAGGAACTGCCATCATGACTAAAGGGAGAAAAACTACTTTTGATGAACGAGTGGAGATTGTTCAATACTGCATTGCACATGACCATAATTATACAGAAACAGCGGCAAAATTTGGTGTTTCTTATCAACAGGCAAGAAGTTATACCGTCAAGTATGAAGCAGGTGGAGTAGATGCTCTTAATGACCGGCGCGGTAGATCAAAGCCAATTAAAGAGATGTCTGAATTGGAGAAGCTCCGGGCAGAAAACAGGATTCTGCGAGCTGAAAAGAGGCAGGCAGAAATGGAGGTATCTTTCTTAAAAAAACTCGACGAAATAGAGAGGAGGCGAGGCTAAGCCTGGTCAGAAATGAACATATCTATCAGGCCATCAAAGAAGAGCATGAAGAACATAATTACCCCATTGGAACTCTTTGCAAACTGGGGCATATAAGCCGTGCAGCATACTATAAATGGCTTCACAGAGATATTCCGTCTTATGAAGCAGAAAATGAACGAATTGCTGTGGAGATTGAAAAAATTCACATGGATAGTCCAGATAAAGGTTATAGAAGAATACGAGATGATCTGGAACGTTATAGTGGAATCAAGGCAAACGATAAACGCATACTTCGTATCTGCCGAAAGAAGGGAATTAAGTCTACTATCAAATATTCCAATAACGGATGCACCAGACAAGCGGCAAATCCTCAGTTTATCGCAGAAAATGTGTTAAACAGAGAATTCTCAGCAGAAGCCCCAAACCATAAATGGCTAACAGATGTCACTGAATTCAAGTATTACATCGGCATTGAGGTTCATAAGATTTATCTTAGTGCAATCCTCGATTTATTTGATAGAAGAATTGTATCATTTGTTATCAGGGACTCAAACAATAACGCTCTGGTATTTGATACCTTTGATGCAGCCATCGCAGCAAATCCTGGAGCAACACCCTTGTGCCATTCCGATCGTGGATTTCAATATACCAACCGCGCTTTTCACGCCAAGCTTGAAGCTGCTGGAATGACACAAAGCATGTCCCGTGTAGCTAAATGCATCGATAATGGTCCGATGGAAGGATTTTGGGGAATACTTAAACGCGAACGGTATTATGGGAACCGATTCACTGACAGAGACACTCTTGTGAAAATGATAGAGGACTACATAGAATACTACAATACTAGGCGATTACAGAGAAAACTTGGGATTTTAACACCATTCGAGAAGTACGAGCAGTATCTGGCGGTAGCATAAAAACTGCCACCAGATCAACAATCTGATGGCAGAAAATTTTGTTTTTTCTATTGTCTACTTGACGGGTAGCAGTTCA
>NZ_AUIY01000050.1 GCF_000423945.1 Butyrivibrio sp. XPD2002
TTTAATAGGAAATTTCGCCTTGCGGCGAAAACTTGAATTAAAAGGCCCGGACAAGACCGGGCCACGCAAAGCGGAGGTATGTTGGTTTTAAATTACCAATCTACCTCGTCAAAGAATTCATCATCTTCATGCATAAAGTAATCCATGTCGAGAAGGTCTTCATCATCCATCTCGCGGATTTCATTCGCCGTCATGCCTTCCGGCGGATTTTGGATGTATTTCTCTCTAAGCTTTGCAATTAGTTCTTTACTGGCCATGGCTGTTCCTCCTGTAGCATGATTTTATCATGCACAGGAATACGAGGGAACATTGCTGATTTTTGAAGATGGAGCTCTGCTCTTGGGACGGCATTTTCCCATTGCCTTTTCATATAAGTCTTCGAGAGAAACACGTTTGTGGTTAAAGCGCAACTCGAGAAATTTCATGGTGCTATTGCATTTGGGACAACTCAATGGGTCATACCCGAATGCTGACAGGATACCTGATCGCCATTGCAGGAATGACTTAAAGAATGGTTTTTTAGAAGGATGAATCAGTCGGTTGAGTTTTTTGTCTGATTCCCTATGACGACCGTATATGCCATAGTAACGTATCATCTTAAATTCCTTTTCAGGTATGTGCTGGATAAGACGTTTTATGAATTCTATTGAAGGAATGGTTTCGGTGACAAGGACTTCGTCCTCATGTCTGTTGTAGTGGAAAGTAACAGTATCATGCTCTTTATCATAAGAGTCAATTCTTGAGAGACCGATTACAGGACGACCAAGGTATCTGCCTATATATTTAGCAACAGTACGTCTGTCAGCGAGAGTAGGTTTGCCATAGACATAGAAACCTTCTTTCTGATTTTTGTATGAGAGAGCTTTTTCTTTTTTAAACAATGATTTCTTATTGGGGTCAGTAATACGGGCTTCCATCAGATTCAGAAGAGCAGTCTGAAAAGCATGGCGCATATAGGGGTAACTGAAGAAATTTACTTTGCGCCAAAAGCCGGTGTCTCCTACACCACCTTCAGATATGAGGCAGTGGATATGAGGATTCCATTCCAAGGGACGTCCAAATGTGTGAAGAACCAGAATGTAACCAGGTGTGAAGTTCTGACTTTTGTTGATTTTGTAGAACATACGATTAATAACACTGCTGACAGCTTCGAAAAGACAGTTAAGAAGGTTGCGGTCTTCGAGAAAGTAATGACGTAATTCTTTCGAAATGGTGAATACGCAGTGTCGGTGCTGACAGTTTATGAGCTTAAATGACATAGCCTGAGCACGTTTCTGTGAATACATGGCACCACATGTAGGACAGAATCTTGAATGACAACGAAAGGGAATAAATTTGAGAGTACCACAATCAGGGCAGCCATACATGGCACCGCCATAGGCAGGGTCTCCGCAATTGAGCATCTTATCGATGTTTTCCATTTCAGTTTTGCGGGGATGAAGAGTATATTGAATTTCTTCGTAATGATCGCGGAACAGATTTTGTAGTACGTTTCGTTTCATAAAAATCATTATGAATGAGTTGAGGCAAAAAACAACCCCACCCCTCATGATTGAGGGGCAGGGGAGTTGAGGTGCCGTAGGCACTTTTTTA
>NZ_AUIY01000051.1 GCF_000423945.1 Butyrivibrio sp. XPD2002
CAGCTGCTACACAGCTTGAAATAAATATATCTACCTGATCTGACTACCTTAACGGCAATCTTGATCAGTTTCAAACGGATTGTATCTGCACACTGCTTCTTCATGGAAGCACACAGAGCCAGCCGTTTAAACCAATTGAATATGTTGTAAGCCAGCGCATGGATCTGGACACGGTTTGCATTAACGAGCTTTGAGTGGCTACTTACAGCCCCGAAATCAAAACCGTTTTTGCTTTCTTTGATGAAGTTCTCCATGTTGCCCCGGCCGCAGTAGAACTGGATTATTGATTCAATGTCTGCAGTCATGTTTGTGACTATAAATGTGTACATGTGAGTTATCTGGTTGAAAGGCTTCTCGATTTTGAAGACAACCCTACGTGGCTTGTTCCAGGTTCCAGCCTGATAGTAAAACTCACCATACACAACGGCATAATCAACAGCATTGTCCTTTGCCATTTTGAAGAGCAGTTCATCCTCTGTTTTTGCAAGGGCTACCAGAGTGGAGTTCATCTTAAGCCGTATTGCATAGGAGACTTTATAATTGTCGTCTTCACACAATTCGTATAGCTCCGGAGTTGCAAAACCACTGTCACCACGAAGCGAAAGTTCAGAAGCAAACTCCATTGATGATAGCTCCTCAAGAAGTGGTCGGAGGAAATCAGCTACACCATTGCTGGAATAAGCTGTACCATCACGGAGAAGTATTTTAAGAAGGTCACCAGTAAGTCCGTCATAACATACTAACGGATGGTAGCCATGCTCCTGATAATGATAATTGAAACCTTCTCCTTCCTGTTTGCCATATGTGCTAAGCAGTGTTGAATCCAGATCAAGAAGGATAAATTCAGGACGTTTGATTGTATAGACAATCTTACGCATTGCCTTCATGAGAGTATCAAACTGTCTCAGGGTGTCATTATCCATGCGGTTATAAAAGCGTGACAGCGTCGGCTGTGAAGCCAATGCTTCCTTTGCAAGGATTGCAGTAAGGATTGGATCGTTGGTAAGTTCATCTGCGCAGTCATCCTCATAGTATGCTGAAAAAATCTGATAGATGACCTGCAAAAGATTTTCATCGTCCTTGTGAGTCCGGCGGCTTGAAGAATCATTGGTGTGAAATATGCTGTCAATCAGCTTGTCAAAGTGCAGTTTGCTGATGAATTCCTTTATTAGGAGAAGACCAGCATCGGAGGATAAATCACCTCCGTCAAAATTTAATTTAAAACGCTTATTGCTTTCTAAGGTTGTGTAATCTAAACTAGACATATGAAGCCTCTTTTTTGTTATGTTTTTGGATTCGACACCTAAAATTGTAACAGAATCGGGGCTTTATTAATACCCCTAAGGCTTCACTTATTGGGTGAAAGCAATATGCAGTTTAAATGCAGTAACTATGCGGCTTTGTAATTAAGCCGTGAATAATTCAGG